>NZ_JBBOYZ010000003.1:0-276325 GCF_038008345.1 Psychrobacillus sp. FSL H8-0510 | reverse complement strand
GCTACTAACGGGCGAGCTGAATCTACATCTGCTTGTGCTTTAGAACCTTCGGCTTTTACCACTGCTTGTGTTGCTTTAGCTAATAAATCCGCTTGTGCTTTCGCATCGTCAATCTCTTTTTGGATAGCGTTTAAGCGGTCTGTTAAATCGGTTTTTTCTGTACCGTTAGGTAACAGGTTTATCTCTGGAAGTGCTGCATCCACATCTATTTGATCTTTACTGTTTTCTGCTTTTTCTACAGCTTTCGTTGCTTTATCAATTTGGTCTGCTAATGCTTTATTATCAATCTCTTGTTGAATCGCATCTAAACGGTCGGTTAAGTCTGTTTTGTCTTGACCTACAGGCAACTGAGCTACTAACGGGCGAGCTGAATCTACATCTGCTTGTGCTTTAGAACCTTCGGCTTTTACCACTGCTTGTGTTGCTTTAGCTAATAAATCCGCTTGTGCTTTCGCATCGTCAATCTCTTTTTGGATAGCGTTTAAGCGGTCTGTTAAATCGGTTTTTTCTGTACCGTTAGGTAACAGGTTTATCTCTGGAAGTGCTGCATCCACATCTATTTGATCTTTACTGTTTTCTGCTTTTTCTACAGCTTTCGTTGCTTTATCAATTTGGTCTGCTAATGCTTTATTATCAATATCTTGTTGAATCGCATCTAAACGGTCGGTTAAGTCTGTTTTGTCTTGACCTACAGGCAACTGAGCTACTAACGGGCGAGCTGAATCTACATCTGCTTGTGCTTTAGAACCTTCGGCTTTTACCACTGCTTGTGTTGCTTTAGCTAATAAATCCGCTTGTGCTTTCGCATCGTCAATCTCTTTTTGGATAGCGTTTAAGCGGTCTGTTAAATCGGTTTTTTCTGTACCGTTAGGTAACAGGTTTATCTCTGGAAGTGCTGCATCCACATCTATTTGATCTTTACTGTTTTCTGCTTTTTCTACAGCTTTCGTTGCTTTATCAATTTGGTCTGCTAATGCTTTATTATCAATATCTTGTTGAATCGCATCTAAACGGTCGGTTAAGTCTGTTTTGTCTTGACCTACAGGCAACTGAGCTACTAACGGGCGAGCTGAATCTACATCTGCTTGTGCTTTAGAACCTTCGGCTTTTACCACTGCTTGTGTTGCTTTAGCTAATAAATCCGCTTGTGCTTTCGCATCGTCAATCTCTTTTTGGATAGCGTTTAAGCGGTCTGTTAAATCGGTTTTTTCTGTACCGTTAGGTAACAGGTTTATCTCTGGAAGTGCTGCATCCACATCTATTTGATCTTTACTGTTTTCTGCTTTTTCTACAGCTTTCGTTGCTTTATCAATTTGGTCTGCTAATGCTTTATTATCAATCTCTTGTTGAATCGCATCTAAACGGTCGGTTAAGTCTGTTTTGTCTTGACCTACAGGCAACTGAGCTACTAACGGGCGAGCTGAATCTACATCTGCTTGTGCTTTAGAACCTTCGGCTTTTACCACTGCTTGTGTTGCTTTAGCTAATAAATCCGCTTGTGCTTTCGCATCGTCAATCTCTTTTTGGATAGCGTTTAAGCGGTCTGTTAAATCGGTTTTTTCTGTACCGTTAGGTAACAGGTTTATCTCTGGAAGTGCTGCATCCACATCTATTTGATCTTTACTGTTTTCTGCTTTTTCTACAGCTTTCGTTGCTTTATCAATTTGGTCTGCTAATGCTTTATTATCAATATCTTGTTGAATCGCATCTAAACGGTCGGTTAAGTCTGTTTTGTCTTGACCTACAGGCAACTGAGCTACTAACGGGCGAGCTGAATCTACATCTGCTTGTGCTTTAGAACCTTCGGCTTTTACAACTGCTTGTGTTGCTTTAGCTAATAAATCCGCTTGTGCTTTCGCATCGTCAATCTCTTTTTGGATAGCGTTTAAGCGGTCGGTTAAATCGGTTTTTTCTGTACCGTTAGGTAACAGGTTTATCTCTGGAAGTGCTGCATCCACATCTAATTGATCTTTACTGTTTTCTGCTTTTTCTACAGCTTTCGTTGCTTTATCAATTTGGTCTGCCAATGCTTTATTATCAATATATTGTTGAATCGCATCTAAACGGTCGGTTAAACCGGTTTTCTCTTGACCATTCGGCAACAAATTCACCAGAGGACGAGCTACATCTACATCTGCTTGCGATTGAGAACCTTCCGCTTTAACCACTGCATTGGTTGCGTCTGCTAGTTTTTGTGCTTCAGCTTTTGCAACATCAATCGCTTGTTGGACTGCATCTAAGCGGTCTGATAAATCGGTTTTGGCAGTTCCGTTAGGTAACTGATTAACCAAATTACGAGCTGAATCTACGTCTACTTGTGCTTTAGAACCTTCAGCTTTCACTACTTCCGCTGTTGCTTCAGTTAATTTTGTATCAATTGGGGTATAACTTCCACCTAAAGATACAAAAGTGTATCCTCTTGCATCGGCAAAGTCCTTAACTGTAGTAGGAGAATCATATCCATACATAATTAAGTTAGAAGCAACTGCTTGATTGGACTGAAACGTCGATGAAAACATTGTTACAATTGTTGATGGTAAAGTTACAGAATCTAATTTATTTGAAGCAAAAGCCAAACTTCCTATGTCTGTAACTCCTTCTGGAATAACAACAGTTGTTAATTGATTACCAATAAAAGCGTTTCCTCCGATACTTTTTAAAGTAGAAGGTAATTGTATGTGTGTTAACAAATTATTCCTAAATGTCATTGTGGGAATATCAGTAATTCCTTCTTCCAAAACTATAGATGTAATTATATTTTCTTCAAATACCTGAGTTCCCCAAGAAATCAACCCTTTTGGTATTTTTATCGTCGTTAACTCGTTTTTACTAAATGCTGACTGACCTAGAGTTTTTAACCCCTCTGGTAAAACTACATGGTTTATTTTATTTCCAGTGAATGCTGCCAGTCCGATTTCTTCAAGTGTAGATGGCAATGTTAAGGTTTTTATATTATTAGTTTGAAACGCACTAGCCCCTATTGTTTTTAAACCTTCAGGAAGATTTAATTGAGTCAGAAGATTAGTTATAAAAGCTGATGATTGAATTTCTTTAACTGTATTGGGTATGATTACGGATGTTATACTTTTACCTCTGAATGAAGAGCCTCCCAGTATAGTAACAGGCAAACCGTCTATCATGGAAGGTATACGAATGTCTTTACTTGTTCCTTTGTAATTTGTAATTGTTACTTCTGTTGCTGTTTTCGTATATTCAAAATCGGTACTTACGTTCTCTGTTAAAGGAACATAATTATTACCTAGAGAGACATACGTGTAGCCATGTGTAGCTGCATGACTTGATGATGTAGTACGTAAATCGTATCCGTATAATTTGAAATCCGATGGTGTTGTTCGGTTACCTTCAAATGCATTCAAACCTATACTAGTTACCGTAGAAGGTATTTCAACAGATTTTAATGAGTTATTCTCAAATGCTCTAGTTGAGACAGTCAACAGTCCCTCATGCATCTTGACAGATGTTAAAAGGTTATTGGAAAAAGCAAATTGATTAATCACAGTTACACCCTTAGGCACTTCCACGGTGGTTATTTGATTGTTCATAAATGCGTTTTGGCCTATTGTAGTCAGTGTTGATGGAAGAATTGCAGATGTTAAATTCTTATCTTTAAAAGCATTATTCCCTATTACAGTTACAGGTTTACCATCTATTAATGAAGGTATAACTACATCTGTTCGAGTTCCTTTATATGCAGTGATTGTTATTTTCCCACTACTTGTTGTGTAGGTAAAATCAGTAGATGGATTTTCTGCCAATGCTTTATTATCAATCTCTTGTTGAATCGCATCTAAACGATCGGATAAGTCCGTTTTATCTTGCCCTACAGGTAACGGATTAACCAACGTGCGAGCTGAATCTACATCTGCTTGTGCTTTAGTTCCTTCAGCTTTAACTACTGCCTGTGTTGCTACTTCTAATGCAAGAAGATCTGGGTTAATTGGCTTTGGCTGTAAACTGGAGAGAAATGATAAATAAGGAAGCGACTTGCCTTCTTCTATCTCCCATACTGCATCGGTTCCATTATCTCCAAAATCAAACCCAAACCCTCTCATAGCGTATGTTTCTTTTTTAAGAGCCTCATCATGAGTTATCGATTTCGTAATAAGCGTTGAATGCCCATTACCCTGGATATAATCAGCTGCCACCATATTTGAAACTGTTGGATTGTTTAGGGCTTGTCCAATTCCCTTACCGACGATCTTTCCAGATGTGTTAACACTTTTATTTAGTGCATACAAGTTTGAATATTTACCACCAGACGCTGAGCCTATAAGCCCTCCTACAATACCTCCCCCTGAAACACTTCCTGTAGAATAACCATAGGAAACAGTTGTATTCTTTGATAGGTTACGTCCTATTAGACCTCCAGCATAAACATTTCCTGTTATATCTCCTGTGGAGTAAACATCATTAATACTTCCAGTATGATTCGTGTCTATTAAACCGACAATACCTCCTCCTGGGTCGGTACTTGAAGTTACGGTTCCACTATTAAAGCCGTTTTTTATAGAACCCCCTAGTCTAATCGTACCAACTATTCCTCCTGCACCTTTTCCTGTAACTTCTGTTTGTGAGAGTACATTATTTAATGAGCCACCTGAGATGTTTCCAACAACTCCACCCGCAATACCTATTCCCGATACTTTACCGCTAACTATTACATTTTCTATAAGACCAAGAGTCGAACCTGCTAATCCTCCAACAGCTGCTCCAGATGCTTTTGAGGATTCTACATTTACATTTGATAAGTATAGGTTTTTTACAACACCAGTTGCACCAATTGAACTTATTAATCCTGTATAGGTTACACTAACAGTATTCATCGTTAATCCATTAATTGTATGCCCATCACCATCTAAACTACCTGTAAATACATCACCTTCTGCAATTGCCATCCAATCTATTCCACTTAAGTCAATATCGTTCGTCAGTTTAAAGGAACTATTTAAATAGTTCCTCATTTGGTCCAATTGTCTTGCATCTGAAATTAAAAATGGGTCAGCCAACGTTCCCGTACCGCCAGCAAATAAATTATTTACTGCTGCTAAACTTCTATATATTGTAGATTGTCCATTCGTTTGTAGTAATGATGAAGTAACTAGATTTCTTGGTGATTCATATGTTTGATTGACTTGATTTTGAATAGGATTTACATTTGCGCTAACCGTAGTAGCTTCATTCCCTAACAAATTAGTAGCTAGTATAGCTAAAGACATAGCCACGGCTTTATATACCGGTTTTCGTAAAACATTGTATGGTACTTTTTTAGATGAAAGTGTATCTAATTTAACTGTTTGAAGTTCATTATTTTTCAGTTTCATTGTAAATCTCCTTTGTCTCTCTTATTTTTAACTACCTTTTCGATATTTTCATATGAAGCAAAAATACAACTTGAAATAACGAATAATGTTAAAGGGAACATAATATTAACTTCTTTATTTAGAGCGTTTACCGTAGCTAATATAGAGCAGATTATGGATATCGATAAGCACACTTTTATAATGAAATTTCTTTTCAATTTACATCTCCCTTTCCTATCAAAATTCATTCAAACAAGATTTTTCCACATACCCCGCCTTTGCTGCTTCCTTCTTCGTTGAATAAATTTCATCAACGGTATAAGAGAAACCACAAGACTCACGGAAATATAGCTTTTCGCCATTAACAGTAGTTGCATGTATAGGATCTACTTTCTCTAATCGTCCACCCGCTAAAGCAAACTCATTAAAAGTGCCTTGCCCTCGTTGGTAGGGATAACCTTGAAAGAAAGTAAAAATACTTATATCATCTACCGTGTTGTACCAATCTTCTTGTTCTATCAGTGGTAGTGTGAATTTGTACGTAACTCCTAACTGTTTGGTATACACGTTATGCTCATTTATGTAATAAGCGAGTTCATCCTGAAATACATTCACAATCGTATTTTTTCGAATACGATGAAATTCATCTTCGTCATGGAGAAGTGGAATCGTTATTTGAGGATCTTTTACTAACTCTTTCCGATTACCATTAATCCACTCATCTAAGGCGGCATCATACACAGTTACATCTTCTTCTAAGGTAAAGGAGATGATATTTCCTTCCGTATCGTGATAAGTAAAGGGAATTTTCGGCAACCATACTCGCTTCAGTTCCTTTTCTCCATTTGAATTATGAATCTCTTGATAGACACTTAACAAAGCCCCGTCATAGTCCATTACCGCAAAAGCAGGTACATAACGAGACATAAGATCTTGTGTCACATCATCTTCTACACCGAAGTTGATAGATAAACTATGTAGAAATGTTTGTAAAGCGGGCTCAGGGTTCACTCGGTTGAATTTAGAGGAACTATATCCAGCTTCTTTTGTCGGAATCACATTCGTTCGTAATTGGTCCATTGCATCCTGTGTAGCGACTGTCATAGCAGTATCATATTGATGATTTAGGTTAATAAACGTATTAGAATCCTCTGATTTCCATTGGGTAAAAACGAGCAATGAGATGACAATCAAGATATAGAAAATTGCAAAGTTAGTAATCTTCATTTAGCACCATCCCACCGTATGGAACAGAGATGACTATATCGTTACCACCCGCTCCACCTGTTAAGAAGTCAAATAACATAGTAGACTTTGTTTTGGTCACATTCTCTACATGTACTGAAAAAAAGTCCCCTTGCTGTAGCTTGTACATACGTTCTTTTTTGGGAATCACATTCGTTTCGTCAAATAAAAACTTTTCAATTTGATACCAATAATACTCGTCATAATCAACGGTATAATCTCCTGTGAATATATTGGCGTTCGTATAAATAGGTGTATAGACTTTTTGTTCATGCACTATGTCGGTACGGAACAAATAAGTTCCAACCGAGATTTCATTTTGAAAATCCTCATACATTTTAGGAGTGATATATCCTTTTGTTCGAACATTATCGACGAATTGAGTAACGGCTTGTTTGACGTTTTGGTAAACAAGGTCATCTTGCTTTTGATAGGACTGGTAAACAGGAACGTAGAACATTAACAAGACACCCAGAAGAACGGCAAATACTTTAGCTATGAAATTTGGCAAGATGTTCGTCTCCTTTGCTTACTCTATATTTGTGTGAAAATAATTTTATGGGCCTTTCCAGTCGCATCCCATTCAAGTGTTTGTTTATATAATCCTTGCAAAGAAACCGTACTTTGAAATTTTTTAACATCTAAATCGGTTAGAAACAGTTGTCCGTTTACTACAATCGGAGTATTTTCATCAGATAGCCGATACAGTTTGGCCACGACTTGATCTCCTGTCCAGTTGATCTCTGCAGGGATCTGTGTATCCTCTATAAATACGGTGGCTCCAGATGGTACGTGTTCATACGCATCAGACCAATCGGTCATTGACCAAAATGTATAGGCTAATGCACTCATGGTAATCAATGCGGCAAAAGCGAGGTAAAAGGCATTGGAAATACTTTCATTCATAATAGAAATTTGGCGGCACTCCCGAGGAAGTACCGCCTTCCTCCTTCTAACTTAATTGGTTAAGCTTAGTTTTGAACAAACTCAACTGCACGAATTACTGAGTTAGAGTCACGTTTGATTGTAGCTTTGAACATTCCTGATGGATTGATATATTCAGCATTAGTCGAATTATTTACATTTGATGGAGCAGAAGCAACTGTCAGCGTATCTCCGCTTAGTTGGTTGTAGTACCAGTTCCCACTATTTTTACCTGTTTTTACATAGATACCGATATTGTTAGCTTTTCCTTCTGTTTCGAACTTACGAATAGCGTTTACTACCTGTGAACCAGAAATAGTTGTGTTATCAAAATTTAAGTACTTTTGATCTTTTAATTCAGTTGTTGCTTGGCTGAAATCGGTTGTTGCCGTTTTTGCTGCTTCTGTTGCTGGACTGAATACGTTTACCGAAAGACCAATTAGAGCTAGTGTTAATAGTAGTGCAGCCCCTAACAGTAACGCAGTTGATGTACTTTCTTTCATGTGTAAATCTCTCCCTTTTGTCTGTAAAATTTTTATTGCATCAACAAGGCAAAAAGCCTTTGGGATACCAAAATAATATTTATTATTTGTGAAAACCTATCCTATTAAACTAGTGACATTTTTTGTTTCCACTACACTTATATAAATAAGTGGCCCCACCAAATACAAAAAGATTAAAACGTTAACTGGAACCAACCCGAGTAAATTTGCCCATGTGCCTTTTTCGCTTATGGAACGGGCATTGGACTCTCGGCGTTGCTCTAAGTAAAATTCTCGTTCCATATCAATGTCGTCAAAAGACTCTTTTATACTGATACGGACAACCGCCAGTTTTAATCGTTCAATGATTTGTTGAAATGGCTCAAAACTTACTCGTTCACCTAATAGATGAAGCGCATCTTCTGGACCAGCATCATACACATGCATGGATTCCTGAATTGGCTCTTTAAATACCACGCTAAAGCGGTCCATCCAGGTAAGGATGGTAAAAACACTCATGCGGTCAAACTCTCGAAGAATACTGATCAGTACCAAATGTTGATGCACTTCATTCTCCATATCTTTAAAGCGTAAGAAACGCTGAAAACGTAAAATCAAGGTTGGAATGTTCCAAACCAATAATCCGAATAGGAAAGCTACAAGCACTTCCCACCATTTCAAGAAGGAATTTTCCACCACAAGCCATTTTGATATAACTCGTTCTGTAGCCTGTTTGACCTGTTGGTTATTCACATCCGACACACCTAATTGTTCTGCTACATATGCTTGTACCATTTCAGGAGTTAAGTTCTCCATACTTTGGATGTCCTCGATCACTCGACGGTCAAAAGCAGATTTTTCATTTAGTGCTTGCCGTTCTTCTGCCGTGATTTTTCCGGCAAAAAGTGTTTCGGGAACTGCTGTATTTAATATAGATTTCGCTTCACGTTCGTGAGCGTAGGCAAATCCTCCAATAAATAGAATTACAACTCCTAGTGTTAATAAGATTTGCCTCAACGTTAGCCACTCTAATTTAAGAGGAGAATTTGCGTCTTTTAGCAGCTTCATAATTTTGAAATGTTCTTTGGTATAAGGCTCCGGAGCAAAAGCACCGACGATTTTATTTAAGAAAGGCACCTTCTCCAATAGTGTTTGTTCCCATTTAACTCGTTTCACATTAGACTGATACTTAGCTTCAGTAATCTCACGCATTTTACGAATAAGCACATAAGCCAGTACGGCAACTCCATATACTAAAACTTCTGCTAGGAAACCTAATCGAGATTCATAGAATTGTTGAGTAATAGGAAATGTTTGTGTCGCCCAATTCTTTATTGGTAAGGCAAAGAATATCGGGGTTAGAGCTAATACACTTAAACCACGCATTTCGTAAGTTAACTTGGAGCGGTAAAGAATTTCTGTATTAAGCTCTTGGTTAACACTAGTAAGACCTCGCAAGAAGGCACTACCCTTTTCATTCACTATGTCACCTTGGTCTATAACAAGAACAGCAAGACCTGCAATTACTTTTAAAAAGCGACTAGGTGCAACTTCCTCGTATTTGGCCATTTCTGCATTTGGATCTACGCTTGTTAGAATGGAATAGATTCGATTGGCTTGTATCTTCATTTCAGGACCAACGTGTTGAATAGACTCGTAAATAGCTTCATCTACCATTTTGGTTTGTTGGTAGTAAAAGCGAACACGGTTATTAAATTCTTTCAATTGTGTCAGTAATCGTGTTTCTACTCTTGTGACAAAGAAGTCCAGTAACACACCCGACAGAAATAACAGTCCTAACGTAATCCAAAACAATACGAGCCAGCTAGGACGGAATAGAACTGCACCTAAGAAGAAGAAAGCGATAAATCCGCCAATAGTAAAGACAATTCGCATGATTTCTCTACGGAGCGTATATTCGTCATACACAGATAACGTCTCAATCCGTAATCTAATACGTGCAATCACTCCTTTGATGATTGGAATTCTGCCCGCTTTAATATACGCTTTTTGTGCAAATTGATTGTATTTGGATTGCCAGGATGTCGTTTGGTTTATACCGAACTCTAGTTGTGCATTCTTGTTCTTTTTCTTGTTTCTCTGTTTCCCGTATAAATAGAGGGCAATCAGTACCCCGAAGCCGATAAAGGCAACGAGGGTTAAAATCTGTATCACGCTACATCCCCCCAAACACGTTCCACAAATTCTCGGAACGCTTGTTGATCTTCAACAGAAAGCTGTTTTGTAATTTCCTCTTGTCGTTCTCGACTAATTGGATATTTCGCTACATACTCTCCGTTTTGAAATTCGATAATATTTCGTTCCTCAAATTGTTTTCGTTGTGTTTGTTGATGATAAAATGTGGTAGCGACCATTAGAAATTGGTCCATTTTATCTTCTTTTGTTGCATCTGTTGGTAAGGCAGGCAACTCCGCTTTTGAATCTGTACTAAGGGGAATACATTCGGTGATTCGTTCGATATAACGTGAACCGTCATAGTCTTGACGCAAATGTATATCAAACTCCAGCACGCTCACTACTTGTTGTTCCGCAATAGTCTCATTGTTGAAAATGTTTACTTTTAGTAGAGAATTACGTAAGGCATACACTAAATCACTAAATGTTTTAGCGTGGTGTGTAAAGATGGTAAACAAACTCGCAACTTGTGCAGTTTGAATCATCCATGCTGCAACAGGGTCAGTGGCAACCTCCCCTAATATGTTTACCGCACCATCCGTTTTCTTTTGCAAATCTAGTCCATCTTGACCGCTTATTGTATCGGTTTCTTGGAAAGATAAGATATTTCTATCGGGATAAATGTTTCGTAGGTTTAATTCGAACCTTGTTTCCTGGATACGTAAATTCAGTGATTTATGGATGTAACCAACCATTCCCATGAGTAAGGTCGTTTTACCAGAGCCTTGGGCTCCAGTAACTGCTGTCACTCTATTTCCTTTCATAAGGAATTTTATAAGTCCTATCGCAATCTCGCTCTTTGGATGCGTAATTAATTGTTCTAATTCCATTTTCTTCGAGTCATACTTTTTACGAATAAAGAAAGCCCAACTTTCGGAAAACTTTGGCCTTACTACCGTGACACGAGAACCATCCGCCATTTCATTAATCATGTAAGGACGAGATTCTGATAATTGCCCTGGATAGTTAAACTTGTAGATATTCTCTACTACTCGGCGGACTTCTGCTTCATGTTCAAATTCGAGGAATGATAAGTGAATTGATTTCCCTTTATACATCACCCAAATAGAGTTTAATCCGCTTGTAGCCGTTTGCATTTTCCCTAGAATGTAGTCTTCATCATCTAGATTCTCCATGCGATTAGGGAGCCCTGAGACACCACCAGAAACACCATCAATACTCATATCTCGAATATCATCAATGATGCCAAATCCTTTGTAGTGACTGTAGATACGATTGGTAATAATTCGCATCTTATCCTCAAAGCGTAATTTAGTGATTTTTTCTTTATAGATATCTCTTATTTCTGTTTCAAAGACTCGGTAGCCACCATCTTCTTTAGCCTCTGCTAGACCGTATTGATCTAACAATTCTCCTAAAGCATGTTTACCGTGTTCTTTTTGATAGACGAATAGTAGAATATCGAAAGCATCTCGTGCGGATAACTGTGAAGGTGCTTGGAATGGAATAACCAAATTCACATTTTCTTCATTAAAGTTATAAGTTTTCATCAGTAAATCGTAGATAAATTCACGGACATACGTCTTGGAAGAAATATCGCCTGTATTACATTTTTTCAAAGCTTCTTTTAATTCTTCTCTCCGTCTCAACTGACGGGTAAATTCATCCTTTGATAAACCAAGATTAATCAAGTCCATTGTGGTGATTTCCGTCATTCGATTCATCACAAATTCTTTGATTACAGACAACTTATAGGTCTCTCTCTCATTTTCTCCCATTTCACTATCTGGCTTACGTCCTTTTAATACCCGCCAACCTATGAATAACAATGCAGCTCCGGTGAGAAGAAGGATAATCCATGCGTTAAACCAAACATCGGTCATAGATCATCATCCTCCGTATGATTTAATTTCAGTTGCTTCATGATGGTTTTATTCACATCTCTTACAGACTGAATAAAAGCGTGGACAGGCTCCGCTCTCTTAGCTCGCATAGAACGAAGAAAGAAATCCGATATTCCCCGTTGATTAGATGCGTCACGAAATGCAGTCGAATACAGGATTGGGTAAATTGGTGCTTTCACTTTATGTGAACGCTTAATGTTCTTGACAGAGTACGCTGATTTATCATCATAGTTACTAATTAGCACGATATACGGCTTGCCTTCTAATTCTGCAGGGAAAGAACCTCCCGAGAAAAATTGATCAATGACATATGCGTTCTGCGGTAAATTCACTACAACTAGGTCAGCATCTTTTAATAACGCTCTTGTAGTGGAATTGAATGTACCCGAATGTGCATCTATCCAAAGGGTATCGTAGTGATGCGAAGCAACATGTAAAATGGAGCGTAAAATATTCTCTGCTTCCCCTTGGTTTTCCCACTCTTTTTTACTGCCAACAAGTAAGTCTAACCGGTTCTTATAAATGGTGTCGGTATAGTCCGGTATTGCCTCGGCTTTTAACAATTTACTTTTCACTAAACGTTCTAGTGCTTCCATTCCTCCATCATCAAATCCCGCTCTTTCACCTTTTGTATAGAGGTGCTCCAAGGTAGAGAACGTCAATTGTGTATGAGTCAAAAGCGAATGATAATGTTCATCTAAAGCAAACATAGAAGCAAGGGCAACTGTATTGGATGTAGTGGCACTTTGTCCGTGGACTGGAGACCACATAATAATTTTTTTCCCCATGTTATAACTCCTTTCTGCTCGCTTAACTAATTACTGCTTCCAATAGCTAATGCTCGTTCTTTCGTTTTTTCTTTTTTCACTCGTTTTGTACCGAATTTGAAAAAAGATGTCTTCACTGCATCTTGTACTTCTTTGATATGCATTTCATAAATCTCCGAAACGATTTCACATAATACATCTTTGTATTGCTTATTTACTTTCTTGAATGGAATGATATGGTCATGTCCCATTTGAATTCGCAATGAAATCATAAATTCATCAGGTTCTATCATGTGATTCATGGATCTCCATGTTGCTCGGTTATTCAATAAATTATCGAAATAATCACCTGACAATTCGTATCCTGACTTGAAGGTCACACGTTTGATATTTTTATCTTCTGTTTCATCAAACAATAAGTGGAGCAAATCAATATCTTGCATTTGGTTAAGACGTTCTTCGTCCCCAATGTAATAACGTTCTTCAAAAATTGGCCACTCATTGGAAATGATTTTTGCACTATCCATATCGACTATTATCGTATCGTAGTTCGTGGTAGACTCACCTTCGATACGTAGTAATTCTTCAACGTCTAACCACTCTTTTGCGCCTGCTAATATATCGATTTGTTGAAAATCGTATAAGTGCTGATTTCCATTCAATCGTGCAATGCCATGTTGATAAATACCACGTTCGGTAGTGTCTACAATTAATACTCGTTGGTCTAATTTCGTTAAGAGATGACTGAGATAAATAGTAAAATCAGATTTGTTTCGAGAACCTACTAGTTGGATTGTTTTCATTGTTCATGTCCTTTCTCTCTCATTGCTTGAATATAGAAGTTTATGAAATGCAGGCTGTCTTTACTTTTTCCACTGCTTTGTTTTCCCGAAAAAGAAATAACTTCTTTATTTCGCTTATTCCTAGCTAATGTATTTTCTTTACTCGTTTCCATTACTTTCATTCTCCAGTCACTCCTTCTGTTTCAGTAGTTTCAGGTGGAACCTGGTTAAATTGATTTAACGCATTTAATTCATCAATTTGTTTTTGCTCTTCGACTGCAGCCTTATTGCTTTCTTCTCCAGCTCTTAACTTTTGTCGCTCCTCTTCTTCCATTGCCTCTAAGCCCATTTCTAAATTAGCTCGATTTTGTTTTTCTAGATTCAGCTTTGCTATATTTACGATGTTTGGAGAACTTTGAATTAGTGACAAAACATTTTGTTTAACTGGATATGTAATTTGCGATCCAATCTGCATTTCTCCATCCACATATGGTAAAGCGTAAATCTTTGCACCTTCGATATAGGCATCCACTATCGCAGAACTCATAGATAGAATCTCAGCTTCATCGTTATCCATCCAAACGGTTAGACCTGCAACTTCTTTTACTTTCTTTTTGGCGAATAAAATATAATCGTCACCATTTGGGAACTGAATACGAATATCTACATAATCAGCTGCTTTCAATTTAGAAGGTAATTCGATTAAGGAATACTCGGCTTCCCTTATATCATTCTCGATATTTTCATCCATATAAACGAGTGAATCGATTATCACTGTATTGGCTTTTAAATCCGTTCTAGCATAATAATTAGTTGCATCAAATTGTGGAAGAGACATCGTATTTTCTGCCTTAGCTAGTTCAGGTAGAGATACTTCCACTAGCATTTCTTTTGTAATGACTTCTCCTCTTTCAACATCTGCTGTTAAGGCATATCCTTGTTCATTTTGTTCAGCAGTTTTTTGTAAGAGCTCCATTTTCTTTTTATATTCTTTCTTCAAAGCTAATTCACGTTCTTGTACGTGGTCGTAATAGAAATATCCACCTACTGTAGCGATTATTAGCATAATGCCAGCTCCTATAAGACCTGACCAAATTAATTTTTTCGTTCGCAGTCTAATGCTCACTTGTTACGTTCCTCCCTTTTCTCTTTTCCTTAGCACTGGGTAAACCTATTGGTCGATTCCTTTATAAAAATTGGAATGCTGTAACGATTAATAGAGTGACCACAACACTTGTGACGCTGATCAGAATACCCTTTTTTTGACTAAAGCCTTTTTTATCTTCTTTCAGGAACCCATCTAAAATATGGATAATTTCTTTTTGTCCTTCTTCGATTACCTTGTATGGATTTTCATCTGCAGTAAAACGAACAAACTGTAACTGTGGAAACCGTTCTTCCACATCTCTCACAAGAGACTTACCGACGAATGGAACTAAGTAGATGTATTGGTCAGGATCCGTTATCTGTTCGGTAAATTCTTTAATCCATTGGCCTTTCCATTCATATGGAGATACGAGTAAACAACGAACATGAGACCTTTGAAATTCATCAAAATAACGACTCTCTTCAATTGCTCCTATATCCAGAACCACATACTCATAGGTGGGAATGATTTCCCCTAAGCGAAGGTCCTCCCGATATTTGTAATGGTCGATTCCTTTATAGGTGAATTTATTCTCATTCCGGAGGAAATGCTGCTCCCCTTCGTATAAAGCGTGAATCCGATCAAAATCCTCTGAATCATTTAATTCAATTAGGGCTACGCTGTGCTGTTGGTTTTGCAAATAACTAGCAATCGACATAGCAGTGTGTGTCGCCCCTAAGTGTGGTTGAACACCAGCTACCGCAATGACTACCGTCCCTACTATTTGAGGTCGATTGTAGACTTCTTTCGGAATTGGCATGAGATCAATTATTTCGTTAAAATCAATGTCTGAAGAAGTGATAAGCTTTGCCTTTGGTTTTGGTTTGGACTTTGGCTCTTTGGGAATGGATTCTTTCATTTCTTTTTCCTTAATGCGTTGCTGCTTCCATTCTTCCCCCGCATCTTTCACGGACTTTAAGTTACCTTTAACCGACTCTAAAATTTCTTTCGTCTTTTGCCCTTTTGGAACACTAGGCTTTGCTGCTTTCTCTGTTTGTATCTTCTCAGTTGGAGGAGCAGCTACCTCTTGTGATTCTTCCATTTCGGTTACTTCTACTACTTCATCAAATTCAAGTTCTAATCCCCCAACACCATATTTAGAAACATTGGCATATTTAGGGGGAGCTGAAAGTTGTTCTACGAACTGTTCAACGATTATCTTACGTTCATTGAAAATGTCCAAAACATTATGTGCCACGAGTTTTCCGAGGAATGGATCACGTCTATCCCGTTCACATAAATAAACCACTCGAAGACTGTCGTTAAATTCCACTCGCCATTTATTTATGATTTCTAACATTTCTTCATCTCTTGCTAACTGTTCTTCAAAGTCACTCGGTAAATAAGTGTCGTGTAAAATCACCATATCAGGTTCTTCAATCTCGATAATTTCACTTAAATACTTTCGATGGAGTACATCATTATCAATAACGTCCAACCGGGCACTTTCAAAATGATTACGGAGGATGGCAGCAAGTGTTGGTTCAGCTACTGCAATAAGAATGGACACAAGTTCCCTCCTTTTTCTATCAACACAAAAAACCCCAACCAATAGAAAGGAAACGTAACAATGTACGTTGCTTTTCTATCGATTGGGGTTTTCCCATTTATAGATAGTAATTTTATATTTACTTTTAATTTTTTTAGGAACTAAACAGGATGTTTCCGCACCCTGTATAGCTTCTCTCCTCAAAGTAAAAACCTTGAGAAAAGGTGTTACTCATAATTTACCACTAGGACAAAAAGAAGTCAAACGGTTTTTGTGATGATTCAATAGACCTACTTTCCCGAAATTGTATGAAACTCTGGTGTATTAATAATAATCTCTTCTTTATTTCCAAGATGTAGATGGTAATTAAATTGGCGTAAGTCAAAGCCAGGTAGCAATTCCAAAGACTCTATTGAGTGCGTAGAGAGTATCAAATTGGTACGTTGAAGTAATGATTTGATCAGTTCCGGCTGCAAGTTATCTCTCAATACAAGATACGCTTCATCAATAATAAGGTAGTCCGTTGTTTCCGCAAATACTAAGAGGTTTTCTTTCGCCTTAGTAGATAATTCTTGCGTTAAGAATACAACAGACTTTTCTTGCTGCATTAATTTCTTAGCAAAATTTATTAATCTATAAGATTTCCCTGTCCCAGCAGCACCCGTTATTACGAAAGAAGTATTTAAAAAGGCACTACCAGGTTGTAATAATTTTAGTTCTTTTTCTCCTTCTACTATCAAGGGTATCGTAACAATGGCATTTCTTTCGTCTTGCAGTTCAGAAATATCTTGTAAGAGTTGTTTCAAGTATGTTTCTGGGTCATTATTTGTGAAAACATCCATATTTGAATTAATACTATTTAAGAGTTCTAAGATCTGTTGTTTAAAAAAAGGTTCACTTCCTTTTAACCTTTCTTGCATAGTATTATAGAAATTGTCTTTATATTTCATTTTCATAACCTCCTAGTAGTTTCTTCTCTTTTTTAACTTCACTAAGTTTAATTGTCAGGCACTATAACTTGTTGCTTCCGCAAAAACGGCGCGCGGAAACGTTTAATTCCTTCTTTGGTTACAGAAGCAAAAGCATTTTCCAATCCACCTTCAGCATCAATCCATTCATCTACGACAAACCAAACATCAAACGGAAATGTATGTAACCGAATCTGCTCTTGGATAAACTTAGCCATGCTAATAGAAGAAACGGATATTACGAAAACTTGTACAAAAGACTCCGGAAACCCATCTACTTGAATACGATTGTCACGATTAAACAGATAGCGATACTGTTCAAAGCGAGTACGGAAGTAACCTATGAAGTCTTGGGACATTTGCGCACGTTCCAGAAGGAGTTGTACTTCTCCTTTAGGTGTTTCAATACGAGTTACCGCTAGTGGTTTTTTATATTTAGCATTCCCTCCAATAGAAGGGTGCCATTCCCATGCTCTCGCATTCCTAGATTCAATGGCAAGACAGCGAATTTCATTAGTAGCAACATACCGTTGAACGCCATAAGGATTATCGTTCCAGGAGTCTGGGTCCATAAACTGACTTTCACTGTGCAAACGTTTTAACAGTTTATACCCAGCAATTCCTAATGTAATAGGACCTGGAGGACGAATTACCTCTTTTCCATCTTCTTCAATGAACTTTAGACGGCATTTATGTCGTTCTACGAATCCGTATTTCATCAAATATCGAAGATGCTTACTTGTTGTACCAGAAGAGATTAAACTAGACATATATCGCTTAATCTGATTCTCATTGGCACAGATGGCATCTCCTATTACCTTTAACATGCGTACATTCATTTCTGTCAACTTGCCTGTATTCACCATTTCCATCGCCTGCTCCACCCGAGTTAGCGGGAAGTAACTATCAGGAATAGCTAGAGAGGACTTAAAGTTTGGATGGTCCCATATGGATATAGTGCCATCCTCCCGATAAAATAACTGAATAGCAGTTGACTGCTCTTTAATATTTGCCATTAACCGAACAGGAATGATCCTAAATCTTTTTTCTTACGTTTCCCGCCTGGATAATCCAGAATTACAACTCGCCCTTCTCGTTTTGCTTCATCAAAATGTTGGAAGCGAACTCGTACAGTGTCTCCAACATCTGGTTCTTCTAATACTCTTCGTTTCCCTGCCTTCAACGTCACCCCATCTTCAATATCAACAAAGATTCCATGTATCTTGTGAACATCTACTACACGTCCGACTAATACTTGGTTAGGTTTTAACGTTCTCACAAACTCATAAGGATCAGGTAATGTTAATCGACGGGAGACACGAACAACTTGTGCTTCTGAATCAAACTTCTGAATTTTAACTTCTAATGTTTCTCCGACAATTACATCTACAACCGCATTACGTTCCCACGACCACTCTGTACGGAACATATAGCAATCTTGCCCTTGAACATCGAGATATATAATTCCTTTTAAACGGTTATATCCTGTAACAGTTCCTGAATAGGTCTGTTTTTCCAGTTCCCCTTTATTATCTAACTCCACTACATCAGCCCAAAACTTCTGTTTTGTAATTTCGCTACCTTCTTTTTCCGATAGAAAGACAATTTTCATTTCTTGATTGATACGAGTAATTTTAAAGCTTCTGCTTTCTCCGACAAATTCGTCATACCCACGGTTACCTCTTCTGCGAAAATCAGCTACAGGGCAATAACCATTAATTCCATGTGGTAAAGCAATGTAGAATACATCTACCTTCTTACCTTCTATTTCTATCGTGCCACGGCTACGAATATGTCCATTTACTAATTCTCCAAAACGGTCAGCTATTGTTAGAGCCTCCAGTTGTTTATCCGTTGTCCATGATGTCATTGTGGTCATGTTTTTTCCATCCTCTCGATTTATACTTTTTGGTGTTCTGTTCAGTCCTCTTGTTTACCTCATTGAATTTCTATAACGAACATGGGAGATAAACCACGTAAGCTATTTGCTAAGTTCCTCCTTCTTCGATTTTTACAATCGAATGGAAACAACAAAATAAAAAAACGTACCCCTCGAAAAAGACAAATGAATAGTGTTCATCTGTTTTTCACGAGGGGTACGCCCTTTATGTGTTTCATTTTATTTTGTTGGTGGTTCCAATTACATTCATTTTACAAATAGGTAGTTGGATACGCAAGTATTATTTTGTTGCTTTAGGAGTTTTGCCTACATCTATATCTATGTCCTTTAAGAAAGCTATGTTATTTTCCGATAGTTCACTTTGTTCATAGTCCCCCTTTTTGATGGGAGCTGCAGATGTATTGTCATCGGAATACGGCTCTAATATAGAATCGAAGAAGTTATCCCCGTTTTTAGAATGAACCAACGGAGTAACTGGTTCAGGCACTGGCTGCTCCTGTTTATCCAATGTGTCTAGTTCTAGTTCTAGTTCTTCTAAAACCGACTTTCTTCCCTGTTCCGTATTAGGAGTAACCGGTGTAGGAGCAGCTACTACCATTCTTGTTTGATTAGGCTCTGCTTGTACCGGTTTACGCATTTGTTTTATTTCTTCTAAAGAAGGAATAACAATCACTTCTTTTTCTACACCAGACTGATAAATTATCTCACTTCTTGGTTGCTTGGTGACTTCAATTCCTATTGCACGGTCTACCATAGCTTCATCCAATACTGGCTTATCATAAAATGCTTGATTTGCTACTTCCGTTTGCTCAATACTATCTATTGCTATTTCTACTTCTTTGCTGACTTTTACACCATAGCGTCTGCGGTCTGCCAACCAAACATTCGCTTCGTCTTCCTCCACTTGAATACTAGCAACCGAAAATTCCTCTTTAGGTACGAAGTTCGCTTGAATTTGTACCACGGGCATCGGACGGTTATTGACTACCAATTTCACTGCACACTGGAACGCTTCTTGGAACATAATATCTCCACTTGTCATAGATGAATCACGAACCTTCGAGTAAGACGAACCGGAGCGGGAACCTGGATCTTCCTGTAAAGGTGAAACAGTCATTTCTGTTTGCCCTTCTTCATACGTATATTTCTCTCCAAACATTTCAGAGAAGTACTTCGCATCATATCCAGGAACATCCCCGTATACCATACGATTACGCATAGTACCGATTAATGTAGTCATGTAATGCTCTCCAAACTGGTCTGCCATCTGAGCAATTGTTTGTTGCAAGGTAGTAATGATTACCTTGTACTTACGTGACTGTGCTGGGAACTCTCGGAACGAGTTATATAGATAGTCAGGTGCTTCATCGATTAATATGTGGTGGAATGAAGATACGTTTGGTAGACGACGGAATGTAGCATTTTGCAAATTCATTAATACTACCTTTCCTAGTACTCTAGCAAGTTGGACTAATTCTCCTTTGGCAGTATTTACCAATAAAATACCACCAATTTCCATATGGCGATCGAAGTCGAAATCACTCTTTCCAAATAATACGCGTCTTATCAATGGATTGGCACCGATATCATTTAAGATATTTCGTAAGCCCTGTACATGTTCTTCTTTTGCATCATAATACAACGTTTCTCCATCATCGCCATATTCTCCAACCATGGAGGAACCTGATCTTGTAACCTTTGGTAATAGATTAAGGTCAAACCATTCATCAATCCCTTGAACGATTTTCCAATAGTTCCGTTCATCTCTATCCTCAATTTCGTCAATCATGGTAGGGATTGTTGCTTTTAACATTACATGCATCTGGTGTACCAACTGAGGGTTGTTATACATATCTAGTAACATATCAAGTGTTACTTCTTTCTCTAAATCATGTAATTTCAAAAGGTAGATATAGTGTTTAAGATGATTGCGCTGCGCTTGCTCGAAAAAGAAATTTCCTCCATCTTTGGAATCATTTAGGCCTGCAATTACTTGTGCAAATACCTCCGCTACTTTATCGACTGGACCACGCATCGCATTGATAGATGGTGTTTTCGGATCAAGCGGATTGATGTAGGTGATTACTTCCTCCGGTATATTGTGTGCTTTCACCAACTGTAGTGTCTTTTGACATAAATCGTTGGATGGATCAATAACAGATATACCACTTAAAAACCTACCCCCTACCTCTTCCGTTCGGAAATCCTCTCGTTCATACATTTCCGCATAGTTTTTAATATATTCAACCATGTGGTGTAAATCTTGGTTAATCATAGGGAGCCCCAAAGCAGCTGTCTTACCAGTACCAATTGATCCTACAATCATGGTATTGAGGGTGCGATCACGACCAGGTAATACAACCATCTCTTCGTGAGCAGATGATAAACCCAACTCAATATCTGGCCATTTCTCTTTCTGCTCCAACTTGGATAGCTTTTGTAGCCATTTCCCTCTCCATTGGAATTCAAAAAATGCTTTATTTAGGTCTTTATCGAATTCTACATACTTATTTAGTAAAAAATAAGTGGTAAAGAACATGATCAGTACCGGAATGATAACTAACGTTAGATAGAACCCTTGCACCTGTCCGAATACCAATTGTTCCAGTAATCCATCTGTATCCACTGGAGCAGCTGAGATATTTCCTAATCTCGTTTGAAAGAATGGCAACATATGCTTTTGTGCTTGGGACATTCCATATGCTGCAATGCCTCCCCATATCGCCAATCCAGTTAAACCGAAATAGATAATTCGCATATTTCTTGATTGATAAAAATGCACCCGTGTACTAATCAACCATCCGAAAATACTAATCAATCCCATAAAGAGTATAAAGAAAATTGAAACGGTATCACTCTTCCCAAAGAGAAATGATAAATACCGTACTTCCTCCCCCCTAGAATGAGAGACACCAAACGAAAAGACTTTTAACCATGCCCAAAAGAAGAAATACACAGTTAGGAGCAGAAACGCGGAGGACAAGAATAACGGAAGTTTTTGTTTCCACCAAATTTGTTTATTCATACGAATAGTTTCACCTCTTTCCTACTATACGGAGTAGTTATTTTAAGATGATAATCTATTGATTCCGTACCATCCTCTTTCCACTCCATTGTTTCAATATTGCTCGTGTATAAACTACATTCATCCAGATCTAAACCATATACATCTTCTAGTGCTTCACCTTTGAAGTAATAAAGAATAAAGACACGGAAATCCAAATTGATTTTGGGATTGTGGTTTAAAGATTTTGCGAGCTGTACGTTGTTGCGGATAATTTGGAATGTCCGAACATTTCCTTCCTCCCCAAAGAGCATTAGATAATGAGAGGCACTTATTCCATTGATCTTATGGTCCATAAGGAAAGTAGCATCCATATCTCTACTACGTTTCAAGGTAAGGCCCTTTTCCTCTGCAACTTTTATAGATTCAAGAACTAATTCGTGATGTTTTGGTTTATAAGACTCCATCAACTCTTCCCACGTCTCTAAATACAAGAGCTGCTCCGACTTGGATATAGGTGCTAGTTTATTTAAGATTCTTTCTACCAGTAACGGTATACGTCGAGCAGTGGCTACGGAAATCTCTAAATTCTCTGGCCATTCTGTAAAGATTGGAAAAGTTTCTTTCAAGGAAACAACACGTCTGCTCCTTGTATCTCTCCTTAAATCCTGTCCTACCGATATATCAATAATGCTTCCGTCTGTAACTGCAAATATCACAAATAAACGTTTTCCTTTTGCTAATAAAATCTTAGCCATCTTCTCGTAGCGTTTGTATTTCCGCCTTATAATTTCTCTCCGTTGTGTACCTGTATCCACTTCAATAGCAATAATCGTGTCCTCTCGCTCGAAAACCCAATCGGGAATGATTAAGCCTCGCTGTGAGAAAACCGTATCATTTGTAGCACCTAATTCTTCATGAATGCTCCCTCTCATGTGTGTAAAGTCAATAGTTGGAGAGTGCGATAACATACGAATAACTATTTTATTGGCAAGATTAGATGTGGCTCTAAAATGGCTGGAAGGCACTCCACGACGTATTGCTGAATGAATAGCCCTCTCCCCTTTTTCTTTCTCCACTTTCCCAAGAGTAATAAGCACTTCTAATCCACGAGGACCTAAACGGTAATGGTAGTAAGTAAGACCACTCAAAGAATCTCCATTACCTAGTGGTTCTTTGATTTGTACTAACATCCCAGAATCTACTAGCTTTCTAATTCGATTAGAAATGCCTGTTGCACTCCGCTTACCCTTAGAGAACATCTCATATAACCCATGAATGCTTGTTGCTCTCATGGTTGAATGAATAAATATCTCATGAAGAATGAGTATTTCCTCTGCTTTAAGAATGACACCAACTTTAAACAGTTCATTTTTAGGTACACGGATATCTTCCTGCTCGAGTAACTCTAACATTTGAACTCCTTTCCAACAAAAAAACCCGACAACAAATACAAACAAGATAAACCTGTTTGAAAAAAGTTGTCGGGGTATTCCCGTTACAATTATATAAATTTTTATTTCAGAAAGCAGTATAACATAGCCACTGATTCTTGACTATACTCCTAAATAAAACACGTTTTTTTATGTAATACAGAAGTGCATTTTCATGTATTTATACTGTAAATATAAACAAGTGAATTTTACATGGTATTGCACCTTCTATATTGCATTGTAGTCTACGTTCTGAAAAATTTTAAAATGTAGACATATCAAGGCTTTAAGTTCTCATTTAGGGGGTGAGCTCTATTCATCCCCTCTCTGTTCACCCCTAAAACAGCAAAAATTAGGGGTGAATAGATAAGGGGTGAATAGACCATCCATTTATTAACAAATACCACGACGTTTTTGTTTGTTGAATTTAACAGTTACCGCCTGGTGAAATATTAATATTTAAAAAGGTTAATTTGATATTTTTGCTGTTCAAGTTCTTATTACCACACAAATCTCAACCTAGTTATTTCTTGCTTCTTTACCCCTGCTCTAAAAATTGAAAAGAATAGAGAAAATAAAATATTTCCACTTTAGATTTGTTTACCGAAGAATAGAATAGCGAAAATTAATCTATTATTTCTATTTTTTCTCTACTTTAAACTCCACGCATCCTATAAAAACTGCCAATAGTATTGTGACATCCAGTGCCATTCAAGAACTCCAAACAAAAACTTTAGTTAACCCCTCAGAAGAATAATACTGAAAACATATAGTAACTATTAATAGTTACTATATATAGTTACTGTATTTTATTTTTAGTAAAATTACTAAAGTAAGCTTTCAAAAATACTGATATAAAAGGAATTACAATAGTAACTATATATAGTAACCATGCGGATTATTTTCATATTTCCACTTAAAAATATTGATATTTTCTAATCAAATTCGGTAAAATTTAAGACATTAAGCATTTTAATTTAAAAATATCCATTCAAAAAAAGATATTATTCACTAAAATTGTATTATAGTAACTGTATATAGTAACTATGAAAATATGAGTATTACCAACGATTTTAAAGATTATTTTTAATCGACGCTTGCAATAGTATCTAATATTAGTTACTATAATTAGTAACTACATAAGAAGGAGGTAAATTAGTGGACGCAAATCTACACCAACAATTCAAAAATATATCCTTTTCAGACGATCTCACTCTTATGTTTGCAACTATTCTAAAAGATGATGATGCGAGCATTGAAATTCTACGGTTTATTGCAGCACAACAAAGAGAACAGCAAAAGGTTTCTGTTCAACATCTGATAGAGAATATAACGCTGGAAAGATTAGTTGGTACTAAAACCAAAAATGAACCTTTATCGTTTAAAAAACAACTAACTACTATTAATCGCAAGGCTGCTGAACGAATAGTCGATAAGTTATCAAGTATGTCTCTTCTATATTTCGAAGAAATGAAACCTTATAAATTCTTCTATATAACTAAACGAGGTATTAACGTATTTGCAAAGATTCAACAACTCAAACAAATGGAAGGAAGTAATGACCAATGACTAAAGCATTTATCACTAATACGCCCGCTATTAATATGACGATAGTTGGTTTTGGACAAGCTGGTTCAAGAATGGCTGATGAATTTGCCAATTATAAAAAGGCTGACGGTACACCGTCATATAACTGTTTAGCTTTAAATTCAAATGATGGAGACTTAGAAGGATTAAAAAATATTCCCGAAGAAAACCGTGTGTCATTGGGATTGCGTGGAATGGCGAAAAATCCCGAAAAAGGATTAATCACTCTTGAGGAAAATAAAGATGCTGCTGAAAAACTAAATAACTTCATACATGATAAAGTTAGAGCCGATGATGAATTAGTTCTTTTCTTTGCAGGTCTTGGCGGTGGTACAGGGACTTCTACTATAGTCAAAGCAATCTCAGAGTTTTACGACCATCATAACAAGCCCCTCATTCGTAAGGAATTAATCAAAATCAAGAAGAGTGTGTCTGATGAAGATTTCAAAGAGAATGCTAAGAGATACGCTGTGCAAGCAACAAGAAAAGCAGCTGAAAAATTCGTTAAAATAGGCGTTATCGTTACACTTCCTTTACGTCATGACGGTCCAGATGTATTACGACAAGTAAATGATTTTTCTCAAAAAATATGGAAGATTGCTAGTGATCCATCAAAAGGAATAGCATTCGTAACATTCGCAGATAACCAACATTTTTATGACGAATTTAATGCAATTCCAAAAAACAAACGGAAGAATATTGATAATTACCGCGACTATGCAAATAAACAAATTTCAGAAATCTTTCATGAATTAAACACTGCTACAACAAGTGGTGGTTCTAGTCTCTCGTTTGATGCCGAAGATTTTAAACGTGCTATTACTGAGTTCAACGGAAGTCTAGTATTATCAAAAATAGAAGTCCCTGCTAATCTAGTGAATAACAATGATGATGTAGCTGAATTATTTAAACGCTCTTTAAAAGAAACAAACCTACACTCTCCTATTCAGCTCGTTAGAGAACATGACGGAGAATACATTTCTAAAAAGGTTTATCATGTTGGTTTACTAGCAGTACTTGATGAAAGTAAGAAACTTGGTAATGGAGCATTTATTGAAAAAGCTAAAGAAATCGCAAATAAAGAGCTTCCTGTAAATGGTGTCGTATTTGATGGATACGTAGAGTCAAAGAATGATTTTAGAGTATCTGTATATTCATTCTATAAGACAGATGCCCTTCCAGAACGCTTGGAGACTGGTTTAGTCAAAGAATATGAGGATTTTCAAGAGCGAAACAGAAACTTTACATTTGAAAAAGCAACTATTCAATCCATTGGAGATAAAAACGAACTACTAAACGAAGATGATTTAGACTTTGATGATCTAGGCATTAGTGATTTATTAGGTGATGATGAACTATCCCTTGAGACTGATGACAATCTTGATAATGCAGATGATGATGCTGCTGTTGATGAACTATTAAACTCATTAGATTTAAGTAAATAGATTTACAAATTTACACATGAGGGTTATATCCCTCATGTTTTCTTATACAAAATTCAAAAAAGACCTGAATTAAACTTTTCGGAAGAATAGAATAAAGAAAAATATTTTTCTCTAAAAGAAATTAACAAAAATATATTCTTCGCTAATCATAAATTTCAACACTCACACTTTTATTTGGAATTCTAATTAAAAACGACATTTAAGCAGAGTGAAATAAAGAAAAATATTCTATCCTGCCAAATAATTAATTTTCCGAATAATAGAATGGCGAAAAATAATTCATTTTACCTTCGGTATTATGTACAGGTAACTTTTATAGTAGTTCTTATATGTCGAAAAGATTTAATTACTTATATTTTCTACTTTCAGAAGAATGGAATGGCGAAAATTAAATTTTTTGGATATATAATTAAAACAACGCAGAATAATTTTCTTAATTTTATTTCACGGAAAAATAGAATAGCAATGTTAGAACTTTTCGGATTGTGGTATTGTAAGTACATTAGATTTTTATCTGACCGGAGGTAACAACATGTTAAAGAATGAGGAACAAATTAGTAGAATACAAGAACTATTGAAGAATGATCCATTGTTTACAATTCTATTGGAGACAAATACTGATTATTTGTTATATGAAGATGAATATTTAACTGAAATTAACGAAACTATTAGCTATAGTACACCTAAGATAGCTGAGTGGTTTGATAGTAATGATGCACAATTACGTTATTATCTTAAACACTTTCACGATTACATATTTAAAGGCGAGGTAATTATAGCTGAAAACATATACCGTTTGTATTTCACATCTATTCTTAGACTACGTATGATTCTTTTATTAAAGGATGAATATAAAGTTAAGGGTTTAAAGCGTTTAATAGGTGTCGAAGGAACTCCTTATCGCGATAAACCTGTACCCGAGGATTTATCTCAAGATATCAAAGATAATACAGAGAAAATTAATGAGTTAGGAAAGATAGTTCAGAGCATGGCTAATTCAGGAATATTTCAATTAGTGAAAGATCCCGAATCGGAAGAAACAAAGATTTTCATTAATGAGACTAATTTAAAAGAATTAGTAACTCCAAATTCAACTGACGAATTAAAAAACATGAAAAAGTTAATATTCCAGAAAGATAAAGCTTCTGATCTAAAAGAATTAATACTAGAAAAAAAGATTAAACGTGATAACATTTTTAATCAAATAGATAACTTAGAAGGTTATATTCGAATTATGAAGGTGAAATTCAACTCTGAACAGAACCCTGGCATATGGAGTAAATTATTTGGAAAGAATATTAATTCTTCTAATAGCGAAACTGAAGAAATCATTAAAGACATAGAGAGTAAATTGGTTCAACTCAATAAACAAGAGCAATCTTTAAAAACAGAAATTGAACAACTAAAAGAAGAGCTGCAACCTATTCATGAAAACATCAAAAAGATTGGTTATGATGTAGCTTCAGATACTTCAAAGAAAATAACTAATAGGGAAGAAGAGTGATCTAATGTTTAAATTAGGAATGGCTTTTAATAAAAATGTAAATTTTCTTGCAATCATTTCATACATCGGTGTGATCGTTTGCACAGCTGGACTGCTCGTGATTAACTTAATCAAATAAAAAAGAATTGTAAAAACCCCGTTACTTTAAAAGTAACGGGGTTTTTTTGTCCACTTCCTACCAATTAGAAAACAAAGCACCAATGCATCAATGAATCATTGCAACATCGCAACACTTTATTTTTTAATATAAAGAAGTATTTAATTTAGTTGTGAACTCATATTATCATGCTTATAAATATATTTCAACTAGAAATATGAATTTCTTTTAAAAAAATAAAATATTGCGATAGTATATGATATTTGTTAATATGGAGTTGTCCACTTTCACGCGAAGGTCTAACTTTATTCAAATGTTGTCTTAATTGACGCTATGAATACAAGTGTAGACACTCGTTTATTTTCTGTACCTATCAATTAGAAAGCGAATACACCAACATTAGTAATCTATTGGATCATTGCAACACTTTTTGTTTTTAAACAGAAAAAAAGAACTTGTTTACCAGACAAGTCCTAAGTGTCGTTCTTAATATACCGAGTAACATACCATACAGCTACCAACTGTATTCTTGACTGGATTAACGCTACCAACGTTAACCGGAAACAATAAAGGAAAAAGGAAAAAGGAAAGCGAGGAGATATTTTAAAAATAAACAACTCAATAACCATTTCTTTTCTTTTGGAACTACCAATTTTTAAAAATTGGACCATTCAAAAGCGTCTTTCTTATTGTCAAAAAAGGTATGTGTAAGATGTTTCTATTCTAACACTTGTTATCCCTTGTTGCAACAATATTAAGCGCGATATTTTTTCTAAAAAAGAAGTGCATTATTGGTAATTTTGTTAGAGTTCTTCCTTTCCTTGGTGGCGTTCTTTTGAACTTTCTTGGGAAGAACCAACTGTAAATTATTACAGTAGTATGTAGGACTAGATAACAAAAACACGCAGCTAAGATGTAAAAAGACTTATAGGGAATTAACTGTAGATAGAAACTGGGGGTACGCAATATGGGATTACCAAATATAGAACTAAGTAAAATAGACCGATTAGCATTGCAAAAATCCGCAACAAATGAACTGAATCTTAACAAAAAAACAGTAGAGTTTTTATTGGCTTTAACACCATACATAGATCTAGATAAAAGAGTAATGGAGGATTTAGAAACAATTAGAATCCAATTACAAATACAAAGAAAAACACTTCAATCAATTTTGAAAGAAGTAATTTTCCATAAATTATTATTTTTTAAAGGTGGACATTATTATTCTAATTTCCATATTAAAACTTCTGGTAAAGCTGGGGTTGCTACATATACACAAAACTACAAAGTCTTTTCAACAGCAGAATACATGAACTACACAAAAAATGAACAACGTTTATTTAACTTTATATTGACTCGTTCTATTGCTCCAACGCAATGGCAACGTTACAAAGTAATGGAACTATTTAAAAACAAGAAACAAGATAAAAGAGGACTTGATATTTTTCCTACTTTTCGCCAATTAGCAAATGCACTTTTATCATTAGTTAAAAACGGCCATATTGAAATTATGCTAGTAAATAGAGCTGACCAATTAAATACCCCTGTGCTAACGGAAAATACAAAAGACAACGAAACTTCTTTTTTCCGTTTCTTTGGTAAGGAGTATTTATCTGGCCCACAAGATATAAAAGAGATAAAACGTTTGTCTAATAAAACTATTGAAAACCGCCTAATTCAAGTTCGTGTGACAAAAAAAGTAGTGGAACAGACAGTACCTTTAATGGCATCTGAAAAAGAACTAGACACTTTAGCTTCAGCTAATAATTTTTCTTACTTAGACATTCCTAAAAAACAACGTAACTTAATTATCAACTATAAAAACACATTATTTAACCACTTTGGTGAAGTTGGATTAACTATTTATCGTAATATGTTAGTTAAATTTTTTGATGCAAATAACAATCTAATTGTTGAATATGCTCACAAAGATAAAGCTGCTAATATTTTTATGAATCACTACATCTTGCCAGAGATTCGTAACATCATTACTGCTGCAGCATTACATCAAAATACATTAAAGGATTCTATTAACAACACAAATAAACCAAAATTTAACGAACTACTATGTAACGGCTATATTATCCCGACTAAATACATAGGTTCTTTCATTATGTTCTATACAGATAAAGGTTCTATTAATCATATAATTGATTTAGACAGATCCTTATTTCAACATGCCATTAACTACAAGGACTTTAAAGTAGCTGAAGAAGAATGGAATCTACTAAAATCTCAAAAAGAAAAGATCTTCGCAGACAAATCTATTCTCGTACCTGAGATTTTTGAAAATCCACAACAGTATAGAGAATTCATGTATACATGTGCAATAAATGGAGTATTGCATGATGATACTAGACTAATAGAATTAACAGCTGTTACTACACGGTTCCAGATAAAAAAAGCTGAGAAAGAGCTAAAACTATCTAAAGTTAAGCAAGCGCAATATTCTATTATGAAAGAACAATTGAAAGAGTAATCATTAGAAATAGAATAGAATCTTTCAAATAAATTTCTGAAAAAACTTTTATATTTAAGAATTCACTGATTTTGCCTAAAAACAACATCAGTATTTTGTCGTGCCTAAAATTTTTAACATTTTATGAATCAAGTGGATCCTTTGTATAAATCATCATAATAAGCTAAGTTTGTCTATTTTTTTTAGGTATTACTCCCATTTTATGTAATAATGAAAAATTTAAATATTACCTTGATAGTTTTAAATAATTAATCTAATATCTTTCTAATTCTTTATATAGTTTATAGATTATTATCCAATAAGTGGTTTTTTGTTTTTATTCCTTACACCTTTCTCTCGCTTGGTTCAAAGCTGTATAAAAATGTTTCTTTTCTTTCTCTATTAGTTCCTGTATTTATTCTTTTCATTTAATTCTATATAAATTCTTATATATGGTTGTAAAAAGGAATTATGATATATTATTAGTAATAAAATAATTTAAAATGAAGGGAGTAAAGGATTATGCCCTATGGATATGAAAAATATAGACTAGCCAAAGGAATAAGTGATAAAACTACTGTTATCGAAGTAAGTTTAATTAAAAACTTTCTAGCTTATGTTAATGGGGTATATAAAAAAACCGTTGCTCCCCATGAAATACGTCCAAAAGATGTTCATAATTTTTTAGACGCTGAAAGAGAAAAAAACATTTCGGATTCAACGATTAATCGCAAATTAGTATACTTACGAAATTGGTTTAACTTTATGTGGGAAGAAGGCAAAGTACCTGTTGATTTTATGCCTAAACTTAACTATCAAAAGAAGCTAGATCTAAAACCTAAATCATCCATTATTAATTTGAATTACATGGAACTTCTTGAAAAGAGAGCAGATGTCTTAACCAGTGAAATACCTTTAGCAGCAAAACTTTTCTATATTTTTGATTTGAGAGGAATAAGGAGAAGGGATTCAATTCGTATCAAATTAGAAGATATTATCGACTATGGAAATTATTTAACGGTTACTATAAATACCTCTTTCGAGCAAAGCGTAACATTGGAACTTAGCAATGACGAAGAAATAGCGGTACTATTACAAGCGATTGAAAAAGCTACATTTCGAGATGTAGAATATATATTTTCCAAAAAAGAAAAAGATAAATTTGTCCCTATAACAGTTTCCTCTGAAAATTATTGCAATGATGCACTTGCAAAAGTCTTAGGATACCCATTAAAGTCTGAACATGTTCGGTTTTCTTATGTGCACTATCTTTATGTACACGAGAATAAAAAAATTGAAGAAATTCAACAATGTTTGGGTACAAACATAGGAACAACTACATCAATTTTAAAAGAGGCACTTGTCCGAGTGAAAGATATAGATTATACTAACCAAAGAAGAACGTCCTAATTATGAAAAAAGTCATACAAAAATTAATACTATAGATTACTAATTGGGAGTACCCCATAGTTAAAGAAAAGTTTAGATAGCATCTAATCTTCCTTTACTATGGGGTATTTTTTGTATTAACTTTTGCACAAATAACAAATATTCATGAGAGGAGCAAGATAGTGAGTCATGTTCAACCTTTAGAAAATTTAATAATTTCATTCATTATACAAGAATATACAGAGGTCAATAATATAAATGAAAGTGGAATAAAAGTAGTCCTGGACGAACGTAAAATTGCATTTTTAAATAAGTATATTAATCGGTATCAGCTAAATGAACATGTTTTCATCAACTTTAAGACTGGAAATGTCATTATTAAGGAATCGGTACCTTTAGCAAGAATATTAAAAGAATGGACCATTAACGGTTCTGTAATGGCAATGGAACCAAACAAATTAAACAGCAACTTTTTTATGCTGTGGTTATGTCTATTTGGTCAAAAAAAGGAAAAGAGTGTTTTAATTAATTCGCACCTGCCTGTTAACGTAAAAACTACCTTGCAACATTTTTTCTATACACTGTTAAATACACGTTTAATAGATAAAGGAGATTATCTTCAAGTTATGCCTTTTTCAAATATCCTGCTCTTTTCATACCAGCGTAAAGGAACTATTGAAGAAACAAGTGAATTAAATTATCTTCTGCCTGATAGAGATCGGAAGAAAATAAAATCCATATTATTAAATTGGGAGGAAGAACATGAAAAAATCTATTAACCAAACTTCCAAAATTATTAAAGGGACACTTATCGCTAGTTCTTTTGCAATCATTCTTTCAGGTTGTTCCAATTCAATTTTTGATAAAAAGATTGAAGAAAATGATAAAGTCGTAAAAGAGCGAAAAAAAGTTGAAAAAGAAAAGGATCAAGTAGAGAATCCTGAAAATGTAGAGCCATCTGAAGTTAAATTGAGTGAAGAACAATTAGAAACGTTAGAAAAAGATGAAAATAGTATGTCAAAGTCTGCAGAAGAAGCAGTAGCAGATAGTGACTTGCCAATACGAGAAGTTGTGGAGAAAAAGATACCAATTCCAAAAGATGTTTTCACGGATATAAATGAATTAGCTCAATATAGTAGTCAATTATTTTTCTTATTTCATTCTTCACAAATAAGTGGGGAGGAATTCTATAAAAAGATATCGCCTTATTTTAGTACTAATTTTAAAGAATTGCTGCCTACAGGAGAAAAAGAACAAATTGAAACAATGAACACTTTACAAGCTATGTTTACCAAACAACTTAAATCACCAATCGTAGACTATCAAATAACAGATGTAGAAATGGAAAGTCGAGTAGACGAAGCATCTATGTATCGTAAATATATCACTAAGGATAAAGAAGAAATTTACTATGAGTCTATATTTATTAAAGAGAAGAATGCATGGTTAATTTTTGATGATAGCCCATCTCCACCTTATGTGATAGATCCAACAATTGAGAAAAAGTTTAAAGACAAAGAAGGCGAGTAATCTTTATGACCTTAATAGAGGAAACAAAAAAAGAAGTATTTAAACACTTACAAGATGAATTTAACAATAATGAATCACTTCGCAAAGAATTAGAAGAGTTAATGATTTTTTATGGAAGAAAACTACTTGTGTTTGCCAAAAATGATGAAAGCCGTTCATTTATTGAAAATGAAATTGAGGATGTTGTACGTAGTTCATATTATCAAGGTTATTACACAATGAAGGTTATCTTGAATGATAATGAAACAGAGTTATTACCAGAAGCATGGCTGGCTTCTTTAGGAGTATCTCGTAATGAAATCCCTAAGATGTTAGATAGCTTATTTAATGATATGATGCAAGATTGGTTTCTAACAGATGTAAGTCATAATTTCAGTATGGAAGTTTTAACAAATATGGAGCCAGCCTATGACATTACTAACTCGCTTATAAAAGAGTTAGCTTGTTATGGAGCATTTAAAGCACTAATTGCAGATGAACGGTATAAAGGTTCAAAGGAATTTGAATTTAATACAACGGATTTGTACTTGGGGAACACATATGATCTTGATTTTATTTCCCCACAAGTCTTTAAACAAGTACAGTTTAAATCGGAACAACACGAAATCTGGGATTTATTCTTTTGGTCAGCTCTTCGAGTAAATTCTTGGGTAGGTAGCATCCATTATTCTCTAATACCAGTAGATGATGAAATGATTTATGTATTGGAATGTAATTTATCAAATTTAATTACACCAGATGAAAAATTAGAAATTGCAGAGAGATTGGTTGAGCATTTACCAGAAGAACACCGAAATAAAGTTCAAATAAGATTATATAGTGTAAGTGAGTTAGATACATTATTACCTAACGCAACTCTCGAAAAAAATAAGGATAATTAAAAAAACGTGTATTCCACTATTATGAATAAGTGGAATACACGTTTTTTTGTATGTTTTGGATTGGTGTGCTTCTCATGTAAGCCTTTAACGCAAATTAACAGCTGTACTTAAAACAGTCAAAACCCTTATAAGACAAGAGTTTTGGCTGTTTTAATATTTACATGAGGTTATGGAAAGAAGGATTAACGCAAAAACGACGGAAAATCAAGCAAATAGGATGGAATTAAGGGAGAAAAGGGTGTTATCAATCGAGTTTGAGAAAATCAGATCTGGAAATTCAATCTTACAAATATTAATTTGTTTAAAGAATGGTGAGACCAAATTGGATGATTATGTTAATATTTGAAGGAGATTGTGAAGGTTTTCACTTAAACTAACGCGGCAGTTTAGTTGAACAAGAGGAAATCATCATTTGTAAGGGAAATGTATAAAGAGAAACACTTTAATTGAGGTGAAAAATAATGGATTGGCTAAGAATAATATGTGCCATAATTTCAATTAGCATATTTGTATATTTACTTTTTCAGACATCAAGGTTTGGTAAGGAATTAAAAAAAGCAACAAATGATGATAGGAGTATTTCAAAGAAGTTTGTTCGAAAATTCTCAAGAGGGGCTATCTTGATTATTATAGGTTTTATTTTTGGTATATTAGCTATTTTTATGTCTTACTAAAATAACGGGGCTGTTTAGTTGAATAAGAAGGATTTTTTATGATTGTCTAGAATAAGTTAATATATGGAATTTTTTGGACTAAAAGGTGTTTTAGTAAAACAGGATTTGTTTACATTCTTTTGTAAAACAATCTTGAAAAACAATTAGATTCATTAAAAACTAGTATTCAATAGAGATTTTCTCTTGAATACTAGTTTTTTTGTTATACATTTATCTTTCAAATAAGCTTAAATAGTGTTTTTTGACAATAAGGTTATTTATTTTATGAAAATTACAATTGGGACAATATGGTTATATATGAATACTTTACTACTAACAAATTCTAACTATAAAGATTATTATTTTCTTTGGTAAGAAAAATATTCTTATCATGGAAATAAATTAATCTAGGAGGAAAGTAATTGTATCATAGAGTATTTACCAAAATTTTAGCAAGTATTCTTGCAATTGTATTAATTTTTACATCAATTCCTATTAATCATTTGGTAGTAGGGGCGACAGAAAATACAGAAATAGTAAATAAGGAATCGCCTAATCAAAATGTGTTACCTACCATTGAATCTGGAGAAGCCCCTCCTTTTAAAAAGACCAAGCCCAAAGAAGTTCCCGAACTTCGGACGGAATCATCTAAGGTTATGGACAATGGAGATGGCACATATACAATGCAAATGAACCAAGAACCTGTTTATAGAAAAAACAGTGGAAATTGGGGGGAAATACAATCTGACCTTAAAAAACAAAAAGCCGGGAAGTTGTTTTCAAGCGATTTTACAGAAGAAATTGCAACAGAAAATACACTTCTGGACATTCAATTTTCACCAAGGTTGAATCAAAACAAATATGCCATTTTTTCTTATAAAGGACATGTGTTAGCGTATACTTTTCGTGAAGCATCAGGAGAAGCAGGTAATCAAAAAGCTAAAAGCACAGAGGCTATGTATGAGGAAAATAAGGTTTTCTATAAAGATATTATTCCTGGTCTAACTTTACGTAATATTGTTTTTGATGAATCTGTTAAGGAAGATATAATATTAAATCAATACAATGGTACGAATATTTATCATTTTTTTATGGAAACGGATCTAACAGCTAAAATTGAAGAAAATGGTTCTATCAAGTTTAGAGATCAACAGAATGAAATTATCTACACACTGCCAAAGCCCTATATGACAGATTCCAATATTAATCCGGAATCTGCTGAACCTCAGCGCTCCGAAGATGTTCACTATGAACTGAAGCAAGAGGGTAAAGGGTATGCATTAACGTTGGTGGCTGACGAAGGTTGGCTGAAGGACTCTGAGCGAATATATCCAGTCTATATTGACCCGACTACAAAGGTGCAAGCAGATCAAGATGCTTCAGTATCTTCTGCTTATCCAAATGCAAATTATGAGTCGGAGTGGGACAGTGGTCTAGGAGGATATATTTTAAAAGCCGGGAATTATAGCTCAGCAACAGGTGAAAACTTTGCCTTTGTGAAAACACCTACTCCATCGTTACCTTACGCAACAATTGAAACAGCTATTTTCAACATTTATAACATTCATTCTTACTATCCTAAAACTAATACGGGTATCTGGCTTGATCGTGTGAATGGACCATGGGACTCCAAAACCATAAACTGGGTTAACAAACCTGCCTCTTCCTTATTCACTTCAACTAGTGTTTATGAAGGAAACTGGGCTACATTTAATGTGAAAAATGCAGTAAATGATTGGATCAAAGGAACCACTCCCAACAATGGTTTTAAACTACACACAAATGGGAATGGACAGACGTTTTGGAAAAAGTTTTACTCTTCTGAGCATGGTGTGGCAGACTATCGTCCACACTTGAATATCTCTTACTTTTATCCATCCCCAAGTAATCTATCTGCTGAAACGTATAGTCTTGGAAACGAGACAGGTTATATTGACTTACAATGGGACGCCGTAGCAGGGGCTTCTTACTACAACATATGGTTTTTCGACGGGAAAGAATATAAGTCGATTAATGTAGGTAAAAACACGAAATGGTCTTCAAAAGATAAGTCTGTTTGGCCACAAGTAGGAACCAACCTTCCCGTCAATCCACAACCTGTTTATCAGGCCTCTGGAGGGACGACTTATAACGACCGTACGAACTATGCAATCTCTGTAAGTGCAGTGTTTGCGAATGGAGAAAGCCCGAAAGCTAATCCTATAGTACCAACTATTCCTAATATAAATATGCCCCCTGCACCGACTGGGGTTGCTTATAGCAATCAAATCGAAACAAACTCTGGCTATGTTAATTTAGAGTGGGAACCGATTGATGGAGCTACAGGCTACAAAGTTTGGATTTTTAATGGACTTAGTTATGAATCATTTGATGTGAAAGATGCAACTAGTTGGACGACACAAAATAAAGGTATTTGGCCAACGGCAGAGGAAGTAACAAACGGAACTTTGGAAACCCTTAAGCTACATCAGGACAGCAAAGGGATGGAACTGCCAGTAGATCCTTCACCGATGTATGCAAAAATGGGAACGAAGTATGCCAATTCTAAAAATTATTTTTTCCGATTGAGCGCATATAATGCACATGGAGAAACGGTATTTTCCAATGATACATTGATCACTAAAATGCCTCAAGGTGCTGAGTTTTTAGGAGCAGAAGATTATTGGACGATGATTGGTGTTCCAAATGGGACAGTCAATGCAGCAACTGGAAATTTAATGATAACAGCAAACGATATTTCTATATCTGGAAATGGACCTGGTTTAGGAATATCTCGAACATATAATAGTCTTTCTCCAACTGTTGGATTATTCGGGAAGGGCTGGCACAGTGACGCGGAAATGAGTATTGTTCCGCAAGGTCAAGATGCAAAATTGACCGATGAGGATGGTACCATTCATCTATTCAAAAAGCAGATTGACGGGACTTATAAAGCCCCTACTGGTATATATCTCGATTTATCAGAAACAGATGAACAATATAAGCTTGAAACAAAAGACCAGACAATCTATTACTTTACGAAAAGTACAGGAAAACTATTGAAGATAATGGATCGTTACAGGAACTCAACAGATTATCTATTTACTTCTAATCAATTAAAAATAAAAGAATCATTTATAGATGAAACCAAAAATGCCACATCCCGTGAGATAATTATTTCACTCCATGCCAATGGTCGAGTTGAAAAAATAACAGATCCATTACAAAGAATCATTTCATTCAAATATAATCCTGAAAATCCGGATTTGCTTGAGCAAGTAATTGATAGCAGTGATCAAGTAACACAATATGAGTATAATGCAAATACGGAATTGATTAAGTTATATGAGCCGACACATACCACTGCTAAACCAGTAGTAACAATTTATGAATATTTAAACAATCGCTTGGAAAAAGTGACGGATGCAAAAAAATATAACTATTCTTTAGACTACGACGAATCAAATAGACAGTTATTGTTGACAAAGCCTAACAAATCACAAATGCAATATACGTTTAACGAAGCTGGAAATCCTGTTCAACAGATTGACAATGATGAAAGTGGAGCATTGAAGCTGATCACTAGCTATGTTTATGTAGGAAACAATCTAGAAGAAATGAGAAGCCCTAAGGATCAAAGTACTTTGAATCCAACCGAAACATATAGTTACTATGATAATGGAAATGTAAAGACTTCTTCCATTGATCAAGACAATCTTAAGTTTGAGTATGAATACAATGAATATAACGACCTCAAAAAATCTGTTGTAATCGAGGGTGAGAATCCAAAGGAAAAAGAGACAACAATATCATATGACGGATACAATCCAATTTCGGAAGTAGACCTAAGTGGAAACGTATCATCTTTTTCTAAGTACAACCAATTTGGAGATATATTAGAATCAAGTACACCAATTGGTGCATCAAATAATTTGCTTATAAACAACAGTTTTGAAGAGGCAACAACATCTTGGACGATCCTACGTAAAAATGACAATGGAACCATGGCAATTGATACAAATGCTTCCAATGGCTTGAATGGGGAGAAGACATTAAAGATAAATGTGGCATCCAGTTCACCAAATAATGAATTGGGATATGTAGCTGCATCTCAAGAAATAACAGTTGAGCAAGAAAAAACTTATACACTTAGTGGAAAAGTAAAAACAAATTTACCAAAAGCTAATACTTTGTTTAATATCGAATTCTTAGATAGCCAAAATAACATCATATCATCGGTAAACAATCGCTTTAGCGCATTAACTGGAGTCAGAACATGGACAGACCGTCAGTTAACATTCAAAACACCTAAAAATACAACAAAAATCCGTGTATATTTAGAAGTGGAACATAAAGATTCAAATGCTTCAGGAGAAGCGTGGTTTGATGCTATCCAATTACAAAATACAGATGTTTCTTCTAGCTATAACCCTATTGTAAACAGTAGCTTTGAGGGGGGGCTTACTAATTGGACTGGAACTGGCGGTGTTGTAGATACGAGTGCGTTTGACGGAAACAAATCACTAAAACTAACAAGATATGCCACACAGGAACCAGGTATTTACAAACAAACAATTAATATTGGACAAAATTCCACAGATGAACCTTTTCCAATAACGTTAACGGGATTATCTAAGACAAGTGATATCAGAATGGTTGATGGGGTGAGTAAAGAAGATTATTCCATCTCTGCTTTAGTTCACTATGCGGATGGTACTTCGAAAGATTTTATGGAAGGTTGGGTTAACAATCTAGAATGGAATCTTGCAGCGATTACCATTCCTTCAACAAAGCCGATTAGTAAAATCGACGTCTCACTTCAATTCAAGGGAAATTATGCTGGTACTGCTTGGTTTGATGCTTTACGTTTGACAAAAGGATCGGTCATTACTAAAACTAATTATGACAGTAACGGATATCCAAATCTAATTGAAGATGAATTGGGATATACGACATTCATTGAGTACGATTCTGTCGGAAATAAGAAAGAAGAGACGGATGCGAAAGGGACGAAGAAATTTTTTAACTATTACACAACGGACCTTTTGAAGGACCTTCTTCTCTCTAATGGAACATCCATTCAATACGGATATGATAAAAATGGGAATATGAAATCGAAATCCATTACCGATAAGGATGGAAAGTCACAAATTTTTGGATACGAATATGATGAACTGGACAATCTGACCAATACAACGGGTCCATTGTATGATGTAACTACCAATGAATATGATACTAACGGAAACCCAAAGAAAACAATTTTCCCAAGAGGAAACACTATTTCGTGGACTTATGACGGTGTAGATAGAGTGAAAAGTATTTCTTATAATAATGAAGAGTATTTTACCTTTAAATATGATCCAAATGGCAACGAAGAGTCGGTTATGTATGTAAAGGAAGCAAGACAGAAATCTAGAGTTTTTGATTCATCTAACCGAATCACAAATTTAGAAGATCGAGGTGGACACCAGCAGTTTAACTATCTAGTCAAGACGGATAAGTTGGATAATTTCATATTTTCACATGGTGCTTTTACCCAAACAAATAAATACGAATATAACCAACTGGATCAGAACACGCTTGTTACTGCTGGAGGTTACACTTATTATTTCGGCTATAATGAAAAAGGAAATGTACAAACATTCACAACGGGTAACGGTGCAGGGACAACGTTTAATTATGATGATCGTGGACTAGTGAGTAACCTTTCTATTGGAACAGCAGATGGAACAGACATTTTAACAGAAGAATACGTCTATGATGCGAATGGAAATCGTAAAAAAATAGACTATCTTAATGATGATACATTTGTATCATATGATTACGATGACCAAGAGCAATTGATAAAAGAAACGTTAAGAAATAGACAGGTTAATGAATATGCCTATGACGGTTTTGGAAACAGAGAGAAAATAACCGTTACAAACAATGGTCAAACATCAAGTACAAGCGCAATATACAATATTGCGAACCAATTGAAACAGTTTGGTGATGAGATAATCACCTATGACGCAAACGGTAACCGAGCGACAGATGGCAAGTACATCTATGAATGGAACGATGCCGATCAGTTAGTTTCTGTAACGAATTCAGATGAAACGATTCCGTTTGTAACATACCAATACGATGAAAGTGGAAAACGAATACAGAAGAATATCAATGGGACAATCACCAATTACCATTACGATGGGGACAGCATAAATGTCCTATATGAAACAGACGATAATAGTAACATTGTACGTTCTTACACATATTCTGCAAGCGGTACATTGCTCTCGATGAAGAAAGGTACACAGACCTTCTTCTACCATTACAACGCGCACGGTGATGTCATTGCTTTAACTAATCAAAGTGGACAAGAGGTAGCGAACTATGAGTACGATGCTTGGGGGAATGTCCTAAAAGCAGAAGAAGAGGACCAAGTTAAGGATAATCCTTATCGTTATTCGGGATATCAATACGACCAAGAAACAGGGTTATATTACTTGATTGCGAGGTATTACAACCCGGAACAAGGAGTATTCTTATCGTTGGATTCCAATCCAGGTGATAATGATGACATACATACTCAAAATGGGTATTCTTATGCTAATAATAATCCTGTAATGTTAGTAGATCCTGATGGTAACGCTGCTACTGCAGGAACTGTTTTTGTCAGTGGTGTTGGGCTAGTTATAGTCTTGGTCACTGGCGCAGTAATAGTGGTTGGTGGTGTTGGATACGCCGCTGGGTCATGGTTAGGAAAAAAAGCACAGGCATTACTAGCTAAACAAAAAAGTAAAGAACCTCCTGCATCAAAAGAAAAAAAAGGTAAATCCGGAAAAGACAACAATACGAAAGCTATAAATAAAAACTTGCTTGATGGGAACAGAGTTAAAGTTGAAAAATTTAAAAATGGCAGTAATGGAAAATTTATATTAGAAAAAGACAGAGGACTAAATAGTGGTAATGGTACTCACGGAGGAAGTTATTGGAAGTTGAAGGACAAAAGAAATCCTCGTCCATATTGGAGTTTGGATAAATCAGGAAATATATTAAGATATAGACAGTAAGATATTTAAAGTATTATAAAATAATTGGGGTGGATTTTTTGGATATTAAAAAGATATCAGATAATGAGAAAGAAATTATAATTAATAAATATGGTACATTTACTATAGAGGAGGTAGAAAATCCTCATAGTAAGTTTTATGTAGGAGTACTAGACAGGTTTAGTAGACCTTTAAATATTGAGGAAGCTAATAATCTCATAATATCTTATAACCCAAGCGAAATAGAAACACAAAGCAAATATTTTGAGGAAGAAGTTAAATTTCTTAGCTTTTTCCAATATGCTTATGAATTAAATTATGGTAAACCTGTATATGTATATTGTCCAGATATTTTTACTCTAAGAGGAAAAGCATACAGTGGAATAATTAATACTTTTAGCGAAATAGATAAGAAATTGTTAAAAAAGTTACAAAAAAATATGGAAATAAAAGATAGTGTTTTTGCAGTTGAAAATAAAGATTTATTGAATCTTTTTGCTAAATTATCAGTAAGAGAGTTATGCTTCTCTAACTTCTTTTTTGATACATCTGTAATAATTGGGAATTATGAAATGAGTTTTCCAATTTATTGTTTAGATGAATTGTCAATGATAAGTTATAATAAAAAAGCAACTGAAATTGGGTTATTTATCAGATAGTAAATAATCAATAACAAACAAGTGCATTGCATGATTTTAATGAATATTAGCAAGGATATTAAGCTAGTAAATGACAAATGTAATTGATATAATAAGAATAATTTTTTTTTACTTTTTTGACCTACCCACGCGGAAAGGTTATGTTTTAACTATCACATGAAACGCCGATTAGGATGAATAACGTACTTTTTAAGTACCAATACTTCCTAATAGGTGTTTTTTTGTTGTCAAAAATAAAACAAACAAATGGAAGGGAGTCATCTACTTTGGTTGATATGTTAGGATCACACCTATCTTTCGGACTATACTTTTTTTCCATTTTTCGCTTTAATATTAAAATTTTAAAGTAAATTTAGGGAAGTTTTACAAAAAAAGAAGAAGAGTGGAAAATGAAGAGATTGCTTTCATATTATTGTTATCGTGTTTGTCTTAGTACCTACGTCTGAATTTACAGCAAGTGAAAAAGAAAAGTTAGTTAATGAAAAAGTAATAGAAAGTTATTCTATAAACCCATTAGGCGCACATAATTTATACTCGAGTTTGAGATTTATTGATAATGGTGATAGGTTTGGTAAGGAAATGGCAGTTATAAAAAATGTAACCGAGTGATAGGTCGATAGAATATTTCCATAAGAAAGGACCATTCTTTGGTCCTTTCTTATTGTGCTAACGGGTGCGTTAGTAAAATAGAGCAACGTCATTATGACGTTGCTCCTTGTTATTTCACTTTTTTCATGCTCCATAAGACTTTGTATGACTCCAATAGGAGCTCCATTATTCATCAAATGGGTTGCGTAGCTGTGTCTAAGTTGATTTGGGTGAATCTCTTTATTAAATTCAGTACGATTAGAGATCCGTTTGATGATTTATCGCATTTGGGCGACACTCATTTTATGTGGCTGCTTTGAAGCTTTTTTAAAAGATTGATTATTAATAATAAATCGATAATTTGTAATAAAGCTTGATTAAAATCATCTCTCCTCTGTAGTTTTCCTAGAGGTTAGATGATTCCTAAAATCTATAAAGAAAGAATCTACTAGCTTGAGAGTAATGCCAGTCTCTTCTTTTTTAATTAATCATATTTCTTCTCTGGATCTTGATAAGCATTTGAATACGCTAGTGAAACATTAGTAACTTTTGAACTCTTTTTAAACGTAGAACCTTCCTTGACTTTATATTCCTTAAATTTCTTGTTCTCCCTTATTACAGGAAGAGTAGAAGGAGTATTCAATAATGATTGGAAATTATTAAGCTCTTTAGGTGTGGGATGTGGCACTTTAAGTAAAGTATGTAGAATCTCAGTTCTGCCCTCTATCCTACCAATTAATTGAAGTTGTCCCCTTTTTTCGATTAAATCGAGAAGTAATTTTTTGAAACGATTAGCCCGTCTTGCTGTAGGTAAGGGTAAAACAATTACTTCTTTATAAAGTACTCGAAGTTCAATTTCTACGCTTATTTCTTTCTGTTTATTATCAAAGAATGTATTACTATCTGCTTGGCTGGACGTACCGGCAAGCTGAATAAATCGTCTAATACAGTCTGAGCCTACTTTTAATAAAGCTTGTGTATGCTGATTTTGTATTAACCAGTTTTCCTTATAATTTTTATGATTACATAACTCACAATTTTCAACAAAATCTTCAGTATCATTAGAAATATGTGTTACTAATTCCCATTCTTGCTTTGCATCTTCAAATATATTACTTTTGCTATTTAAAAGTAATGTTCTAATCACAAGTGGTCCGGGGTTAGTGGTTAACTCCGGTTGAATTTCTTTTACTGAAGAATTGTTTATTTGTCTCATTAGCATTCCCCCAATTATCTTTTTATAAGTCTATTTTACACTGTATTTTTGAAAAAGAACAAATGTTTTGATATTTTAATGGAGAATAAATGATTATTTAAGAGGTAAAATAAATAATTAAACAAGTAATTATTTGACACAAGAAAATTTAAATGTTATTTATTGAAATTTAGTATTAAAAATGATAGTATTAGGTGAAGATAAAAGAGGAGAGAAATCTCGCTCGGTGGCTCCGAGTGGTTCGCTTGGGTCCCTTAATCCCTTGAAAGCGTGTTTTGTAGCCTTGATTATTGATTTTGATTTTAGTTATCAAAAAAAGATGTTTTGAATAGTATAAGTAATAGGAGAGAAATCTCGCTCGGTGGCTCCGAGTGGTTCGCCTGGGTCCCTTAATCCCCTGAAAGCGTGTTTTATAGCCTTGATTTTTAATTTTATTTCTTTGTATCAATTGAAATTTTGTTGAGCAAGATAAGCAAATAGGAGAGAAATCTCGCTCGGTGGCTCCGAGTGGTTTGCCTGGGTCCCTTAATCCCTTGAAAGCGTGTTTTATAGCCAAGTTAAAAATTTTGAAGCCCCTCAATTTTGAGGGGTTTTTTTATGCGTATTTTTATATTTGGTTTAATGCTAAAATTAGTAAAAAGGAAACAAGGAGAATTAATTTGTCTACAATCGAAAAATTATATACATTAGATAAAAAACCGAAGATCAATGAAATAAATCTTAAATTACTAATAGAATACTGGATAAAATATTTACAACCTTTTGAAATACAGTATACCTTAGATGATGTAGAATCTAATGTTATATCACTACGCTTTCCAGCTGAAAATTTTGCTCACCTTTTAGGCATTGAAACTATTGCTAAAAGAGGTGGTGTAAAGTATCAAGATTTAAAAAGTTATAGAGGCCAGGAGGCTTATAATTCCATATTAGCTAATACTTTGACTTTTGACTCTTTAAAAAGCCTAAATAGTACCATTTTTAAATCAGTTAAGGACAAATTTATTTATTTTTATCAATTACCTCATTTGGTAGTGGCTGCCAAGGAAATCATTAATTTTACCAAAGTACCTGGTAGCTACATTGAATGTGAGCTACTTATATATAACGCTATGCATGATGTATATGTACATCTAGGTCTTGAAAAAGAATCTTCTGGACAATTTTATATACCTAGAACATTTCTCATTGAGAGGAATTTAGGTACAAAATATCTGGATGCACAAACTGAGGATAAGAAAAGAAATATTTTAAATATCAATAAAGTTACCTTATAAATCACAGTAATATTAATGAAAAATTATATTCTAAATAAACAGGAAAGACAGAAGATAATTAGTTTTATCTTCTGTTTTTTGGTGTGCCCGGCATGCATGAACTTCGCTGAAGTCTCGAACTTTGAAGCGGAAGTAGAGGTTAGCCAAGAGCAAGGGTATCCGTGGTGACGCGGAAGCTGAAGGAAGCTGGAGGCAAATCTCAGGGCCGAGGAACACGAATCTTATAGAAGGTTAGATATGAGTGAGTGAGTTTGCCAAATAAAACAAAGCTTTTTTACCGAAGGTCAAATCAGGTAGATGAGGAGGATAGATGGTATGAAAGTGCATGTGCTTACCTGGGGAGGTCTGACAGAAACGTGAAGTACCCTTTATAACCTACTCGGAGAAGAGTAGCAGAATTATATTGCCGTTTTTTAACTAATCAACTATATTAAAAATGGTGATTAGATGAATAAGGAAAAAACAAAAAAGAAAATTATAAATAACCAGAAGAAATATAAAAAGTTAAGAGAAAAAGCTAGTAATGAATTAATAGTTTTAATGGATTATTTCGGAAAAGGAAGACTAGATGATTTAACAACATATACAGAAATTAAAAAACATCTAGAAGCACACCAAAAAGAAATAGCATACTTTGGTTTGAGAGGAATATTTATCGGTCTGGTAACTGCTGTATTTGCTTTTATGTTCAACACACAAGTAATCCCGAAGTTAGGTACGCTTGAATTTGGTAACCGGTTAATATCTTATATTTTCAATCAAATTGTAGTTGTTATTATATTTATCATTTTCTTTCTTATATACTATTTAACTGCAGGAGAATTTTTTAATGCAGATAATAACAGGAGAAATCAGATTTATATTAATGAATATATGATTAAGCTTGTTGATGAAAAAATAAAAACTATTAATAATAAAAAAGAATGCAAATAGGACATATTTGATTGATTATTCATATTAAAAATCGATAATTTATAATATAGTCTGATTAAAATCATCTCTCTTCTGAGTTTTCTTAGAGGTTAGATGATTTTACACTGTATATTTATGTTAATGTAAATAAAATGATTGTGAAGAAATGTACTTAAACTAACGCGGCAGGTTAGTTGAACAAGAAAACAGGAGATATGGGTTTCTTGTTGAATTAAAGAAGTAGCGTAGTTTAGAAGAATATATAGTTACTTAATATAGTGAAAGGGGTTTTATATTGACAGAAACTTTTCATATATCATATGGAGATCACCCGTCCCAATTCGGTGTATTGCGTATGCCGGATTTATCTGGACTAAGTCCAGTAGTTATTACGATTCATGGTGGTTTTTGGCAATTGAAATACGGACTTGAAGAAAATACACTAATTGATGAAGATTTGACTCGTCGTGGTTATGCTACTTGGAATATTGAGTATCGTCGAGTCGGAGAAGATGGTGGAGGTTGGCCAGGAACATTTATTGATGTTATAGATGCTGTAAATCATCTCACCCAGCTTGAGGAACGCTTTCAGCTCGATCTCTCTCGGGTGGTTATCCTTGGGCATTCAGCAGGCGGACACTTGGCTCTTTGGTTGGCATCCCGTTTTAACAAAGTTCAAACGGACGAAATCGGCAATACTTTGCTTATACCAATACGGAGCGTTATAAGTTTGGCAGGGGTCTTGGATTTGAAGAAGATGTGGGAAATCCATGAGGAAAAAGGGATGATTAGTCCCGTAGCTTCTTTTATTGGAGGATCACCCCAAGAAGTATCTGAACGTTATAGGTTAGCTTCACCGATAGAATTGCTGCCTTTGAATGTCGAGCAAATTTTAATTCATGGTGAATTAGACCGCCATGTTCCAGTTGATTTGAGTATTGAGTATCATCGTAGGGCTATTGAACAGGGCGATAAAGTTCGTTTGGTAGTACTTCCAGAAGTCGAACATTTTATGGTTATCGATCCGTCATCATCGGCATGGAAGTCAGTGACCGATTCACTGGAAACTTTAAAAGAAAGTTCATGTTATTGAACTAACGAGGTGCTTTAGCAAAATATGGCCATCATTTTGATGATCATTTTTATGTCCAAAACATTAAGTTGTTCTCAGATATGCATTGTGAAATGTTACATTTAAATTAAAGCTACAGTTTAGTTGAATAGGGATAACTATAATAAAATTGGACAAACTAAATCTAAATAAAACGTATATTCCACTAATTTGAATTAGTGGAGTATACGTTTTTTTGTACGTTTTGGATAGGGGTGCTTCTCATGTAAGCCTTTTTTGCATGAAAAACGGTCATATGAGAAGAGATAGTATAATCCTCGACTATTTGTGTAAGAATGTTAGAAATGATCATAGCAGCGAATTTATTAACGATTAGACGTTGTGGCTCACTTGCTGTCAATTCGGTACAAGATAGTTCACTTGGTTTAACAAAACTATCTTTATCTTCTAAAATATCGGGAAATACTTCTGCTACAGGTGGTTGTTTAAATAAATTTAATTTTACACCTGTAACAACTTGTCCACTCCAACCACTTTCATTAAAAGCAATTAATTCTTCTTCTGTCCAACTTGATTTAGTTCGTACTTGCCAATCTTTTGGTACTACAGTGGATTCATTACCCGCATCAATATAAATACATGTTTTCGAAGTTTCAAAGAATGTATTTAAAATTGACCTTGAAAAATTATTATCCACACATCCAATTAATATCGGCAAAAAGAGTATATCACTTCTGTAGTTGTGTACTTGAAGGTATTCTGAAGTAAATAACTTACGAATATCTTCTACACTTTCAATATAGTTATCTGTATACGTTGCAATGTCGATACCATACGCATATGAATATCTCTGCGCCAGGACTTCTGCCTTTTTTAAACCTACTTCCTCTGGAAGAAATAATTGATTACCTAAATTTTTGGTTTCAATAACGTCAGGGTCAACTACTGTGTAAGCTCCTCTTTTTTTCGATACTCCTAATAATTGACTGATATGTTGTGTTAAATATCCGCCTGTTCCACCTGTACCTATTTGAATAATGTAAGGAAAGATTTCTTTATTAGGTATAAATGAAGTCTGAGCTGCCTTTAAAATGTTAATAGAATCATTCATGGCTGCTCACCTCAATTTGATTCATATCGAAGGAAGGAAGTTCAGTAAATGGGCATTCAAATACTTGTTCAAAAGATTTAATACGATGGCCGACTGTTTCTGAAATAAATTGACGTAAAAATACGTCTGGAAAATACCGTTGCGTATTACCGACAATAGCATAATGCATACCTGGTACTCGTTCGGATTCGTTGTCTTGAGAACTCGGAGTAGGATACATACCGTGGTGCGAATGAATTTCTAATACTTTAATATTATCCATTACACGTTCAACTGTTTCCCTACCACTTTCTGTTACTTCTACCCAATACGTGTGTACCGTTTGCTTCGGAATATCTAAAAAGTATCTATTTACTTCTTTGTTGTAATAAATATCAGCGTGTACTTCCAATGATTTATCTCCAAAATGTTTTGCTAACGCTAGGAATTGACGCAAAATCTCAAATGGAATTTTAGGAAAGGGGAAAGAGTTGTCATTAGACAACTCCATACAATTTCCTTTTTTCTTTGCCTTCATTGTAGGAATGATAAGGTTTTTATCTTTCAAAAAGATAATTTCTGTATGACTCTTTACAAGTTCAGGGAAGTCATTTTCCATACGAGCACGTAATAATTCAGCAGTTAGCGGTCTTCGTTCGTTTTCTCCATCTTTATCTAAATTGACTACTAACAAACCTTCTGCCAATTCTTCCGTTGAAAAATACGAAGTGATTTCTAAAGATTCTCCATAATATCGAATCACGGTAGATTCATTAGGTTTAAACTCATCTTCTTTTTTCACTTCAGGGGCTTTTGTAGTTTTTTTAGTAGCAATTCCCTCAATTTTTTCGGAAGCACTGGCTTCATTACGCTTAGCTTGTACTTCAGCAAGTTTTGCTTGACGTGCTTCTTCCGATTTAGCAGCCTTTTCCTCTTCCTCTTTACGTTTTTTCTCTGTTACCTCATCTACTATATTAAACATTGCAAAGAAATCTGTTTGTTGTGTCATGTTATATTCTCCTCTCATGCCTCCCAAAAGGTGAGGGCTTACAGGTTTATACTTTTTACTGTATAAATGCTATTTCTTACACATAACCTTTATCTTTAAGAGATAAATAGTCATTTTCTCCAATTATTAAATGGTCCAGTAATTCTACACCTATAATTCTCCCGGCTTCTTCCAACCTTCTAGTTACTTCTATATCTTCACTGGAAGGATTGGGATTATATCAATAGTAAAGTGGGAGAAATATTATGAAAGCAATCTCTTGGCTTTGACTACATGTCTTCAGAGTTAGCATAACTAAATTATAAAATTACCTTTTTTATGAAAGAATTAGTCAAAAAAGATAAGAAAAACTGTTTAACTTTATGGGGGCACTTCAAATGAGTGGTCGCCTTTTTATTTCGTTTACCCCTGTAAATTTAGTTTTCGGTGGGGATCATGTCGTTTTGCCTTTATTAGAACAGGAACTTGTACCAACTGGATGGATAAACGAAGTCTGGTCGTTCGCTGTAAAGATACTTCGCACTAGGAATTGTTGATTAACTAATTAATTTAGGTATTAACGATAGAAAACTACATTTCTGTATTTTTAACTTAAAATGATTTGTAAATCAAAAGAACTGGAGGTATAATTCGATTATACATATTCAAACATTTGAATATGTATAATCGAATTTGTCAAAGGAGGAAAATTGATTGTGGACAGATATACAACAATTTAAAGCTGATTTTTTTAAAGCCTTGGCACATCCACTAAGAATACGGATTCTTGAATTACTGTCAGAAGGAGAAAAGAGCGTTACAGAAATTCAAAGCACTCTTAATAGTGAAGGTTCCGCAGTTTCCCAACAACTAAGTGTATTACGCTCTAAAAATATTGTAGTTGGTATCAAAAATGGTAAACGAGTTGTTTATTCACTTCGCGACCCATCCATTATAAAACTTTTAATAGTTACACGAGAAATCTTCAATAATCATTTAATTGATACCCTTTCTATGTTAGAAGAATTAGATGAAGAAGATACACTTTCTAAATCATAGAATCGGAGTAATCAATGGAAATTTAAATAGATATAACTCCCTAAACAATCAATAATATACAATCAATTTACTATTTTAATCATTCATAGAAAAAGAAGGGGTATAATGAAAAGCTTTTTTACAGGAAGATTTGATGACTATTCAATACGGCATTTCCAAAAAGATCTTCTTTCAGGCGTTATTGTAGGGGTAATTGCTATACCATTAGCTATGGCATTTGCTATTGCATCAGGTGTGAAACCAGAATACGGGATTTACACAGCATGTATTGCTGGTATCTTAATTTCTTTATTTGGTGGATCGAAATATCAAATTGGAGGACCTACTGGTGCTTTCGTACCTATTCTTTTTGGGATTGTCATAGCTTATGGATATACAGATTTATTACTTGCTGGTTTTTTAGCCGGTATTATCTTGTGTTTAATGGCGATTTTTAAAATAGGTTCTTTGATTAAATTCATCCCTCGTCCTGTCACAATTGGTTTTACTTCAGGGATTGCCATTATTATTTTCACAGGGCAAATTGAAAATTTCTTTGGACTGACAGGGCTTGAAAAACATGAGAAGTTCATTGACAACATGAAGGAAATTATCTTTCATATTGATACAATGAATTTTTATAGTATAGGAATTGCCATATTGTGTCTTTTCGTCATTTTACTCACACCGAAATTATTGCCGAAAGTTCCTGGATCACTAATTGGTTTAATCGTAACAACAATAATAGCAACAGTATTCTTTTCAGGCAATATTTCAACTATAGGCTCCACCTTTGGAGAAATTCCAAGCCAACTCCCTCATTTTCGCTTTCCCGATATAACATGGGAAAGAATACAGCGTTTAATAGTACCTGCATTTGTAATTGCTATATTGGGAGGAATTGAATCTCTCTTATCCGCTGTAGTAGCAGATGGGATGACGAATAGTAAACACAATAGTAATCGTGAATTAATGGGCCAAGGAATTGCAAATATCATTACTCCTTTATTTGGAGGAATTCCAGCTACAGGTGCAATTGCACGAACAGCGACAAATATTAAATCTGGTGCTACTTCTCCTATGTCAGGGATTATTCATGGGATTTTTGTTTTATTAACCCTCTTAATATTAGCACCCTATGCTTCACTTATTCCGTTAGCTAGTATGGCGCCTGTTTTAATGATAGTGGCTTGGAATATGAGTGAAAGAAAACAGTTTCTTCATGTGTTGAAAATGAAAAGTGGCGATTCTCTTATTTTATTGGTTACATTTCTTTTAACTGTCTTCACCAGTATTACGATAGCAGTTATGGTTGGTCTCATCTTAGCTGTCGTTTTATTCGCAAAACGCATGAGTAATATGTTGGTTGTTTCCAAAGTGTTACCAGACCACACTCATAAGAATGAAATTGTTCAATCCCATGTAGTTAACGAAGCTCATAACTGCCCACAAATTAGCATTTATACAATTGAAGGGCCACTTTTTTTTGGTGCTGCACAAGTGTTTGAACAACGCATAATGGATACAATTCATTATGAACCTACTGTCTTGATTTTACGTATGGGGAAAGTACCGTTCATCGATTCGACAGGTGAAGCGAATTTGAAGAATATTGTCAATTATTATAAAAAACAAGGTGGAATTCTTGTGCTTTCAGGTATAGTTGATGATTTGAAAAAGTCATTGAAAAAGTCTGGTCTTTATGATGAAATTGGTGAAAAGTATATATTTAGTCGTACAGGCGAAGCCATTGACTATTCCATCTCAGAAATTAACCATAATAAATGTTTAGGATGTAAGCATTTCGCTTTTCATGAATGCAATCAACTTTCACATACAGGAAATCTCGATAAAAAGGAGTCTAAATTACTAGAAATATAAAAAATAAAAGATAACTAAAAAGGATGGATATAAAATGGGACTAAACAACGCACTCAAATTACATTTTAATATAACACCTAGTCAACTAATAAAAATCGCTATCAAGCGTAAAGAGGTTCAACTTTCTTCTGGTGGCGCGATAGTAGCGAAAACAGGTAAATATACAGGCCGTTCACCTAAAGATAAATTTATTGTTAAAGAACTTGCCTCTGAACTTGCAATTGATTGGAAAACAAATCAACAAATGACGTCAGCAAATTTTGATCTTCTTTTAAAGGATGTTTCTAATTATCTAGAAGAAAAAGAACTATTTGTATTTGATGGGTTCGCTGGAGCCGATCAAGCATATCGTCTACCTATTCGAATCATTAACGAGTATGCTTGGCATAATTTATTTGCTCATCAATTATTTATTCGTCCAACAAAAGAAGAGTTAGCTGTACACAAAGAAGATTTCACTGTAATCTGCGTTCCTAATTTTGAAGCTACACCTTCCATTCATGGAACAAATTCCGAAACTTTTATTGTGATTAATTTCGATAAAAAAATCGTATTGATTGGAGGAACACAGTACGCAGGAGAGATTAAAAAATCGATTTTTACTATAATGAATTATCTTTTACCAATTAATGATGTTCTTTCTATGCATTGTTCTGCAAATAAAGGATTAAATGAAGATGTTGCTTTATTTTTTGGTTTATCAGGTACGGGAAAGACCACTCTCTCAGCAGATGCTAATCGTATGTTAATTGGTGATGATGAACATGGTTGGTCAGACAAAGGTGTATTTAATATTGAAGGTGGTTGTTACGCAAAATGCATCAACTTATCAGAGGAAAAAGAACCAGAAATATTTCGCGCGATTACTTATGGATCTGTTTTAGAAAATGTCATAATCGATCCTCATACACATTTGGCAGATTATAATGATTGTAGTTTAACAGAAAACACACGAGCAGCTTATCCGATCCATAACATTCCGCATGCTCTTAATCCGAGTACGGCAGGACATCCAAATGTTATTTTCTTTTTAACAGCAGATGCGTTCGGTGTTTTACCACCCATTTCTAAATTATCAAAAGAACATGCCATGTATTATTTTCTTTCAGGTTATACCAGTAAATTAGCTGGAACTGAAAGGGGCATAACAGAACCAGAAGCAACATTTTCAACCTGTTTTGGTGCACCATTCTTGCCATTATCACCTAGAGTTTATGCTGAAATGCTTCGAGAGAAAATTCGGAAACATGACGTGGATGTTTATTTAATTAATACAGGTTGGTCAGGAGGCCCTTATGGAATAGGCGAACGTATTTCCCTTTCCCATACTCGAGCGATGGTTACAGCAGCTATTGAAGGTCAATTAGCACATACAGAATTTGAAATGGAACGGAGTTTTGGTCTTAACATACCTAAAAGTTGTCCTAATGTACCATCTGAAATTCTTAACCCCCGCAATACATGGAAAGATAAAGAGGCTTATGATATCCAAGCAACAAAATTAACAAATCTATTTCGGGAAAATTTCGAGAAGTTTTTATAAAAATCATAAAATAAAGGGTAAGTGGAGAAAAACGAGTCGTTTTTCTCCACTTACTTTTGTATATTTTGATTTTTCCCCAAGGGAATGTTATCTATCCAGTAACATTAGCTGTAGTCTAACCATAGAAGATCTTCGGGAATGCCTTGCTCCATATTTAACAGAGTGCTTTTCTTGTTTTAATTTGCAATGTACTATTTTATCTTATTCAACAAGACCTCTAAAACAACTTGCCATGTAATTTTTGAACTTGATCCCTTAATTGTTTGTTTTCTTCTTCTAGTGCCTTTATTCGGATTTTTAATGTCTTAATTAAACTATCTTCTGAACGAAGGTTTTTACTCTGTTTACGGGGAACTAATTCACTTATTTGCATCCCTCTTAATGTCTCTATTCTAGTTCTAATGTCTTTTTGTTTGTACAGCCATGACTTTGAAACACTTGCTTTTTGTGCAACGGAATTAAAATTAATCTTCTCTTTTTTCAGTGCCATCTCTGAAATTGTCTTTTCAACCCTAATTCTTGTCTTCTCCGACTTTTCTTTGGATAGTTGAATTATGGCAGTTGTGTTACTCTTTCTAGTCATCTTAATTCGTCTCCTTTAACGAATGAATAATTTGCTCTAATCTATTTTTAACACGTTCGTTAGTTTCAACCTGACGCTGCCATTGGTTCTGTTTAGCCCTATTTAATATTTCTTTAGTTCGGTCTAAGTGCTCTTCATGTTCATTTAGAAATTGTTTACTTGTACAGAAGTTCGTACAATCTAAACAAGCATTTGCGTGAGGACACGGTCCCGCAATTACTGGTAAACGACAATAGCCATTAGGAAGTGCTTGTGCATTGATATTTTTTTTAAACCATTGAAGATCTGTATTGTCAGCTTCAGTATTTTCTTCGGTTAAATCCAGAATGCTACCGCTATTCGTCACCAAAGTTTCCTTAAACTTTATGAACTCTTTCTTTAGAGTTTCATCAAAAATATGGGCATATCTTGCAGTCATTTCTGGTGATTCATGCCCTAAGAATTTTTGAACAATATGCTGTGGCACTCCGTTGTTTATCATTCTAGTGCCAACTGTATGCCGAAAGGCATGAGCATGAAATCGGAAAATCTCTCCTTTATTATCCTTTATCTTTTCTTCATAAGCTAATTTATTTAATTTAACTCTAAAGGTATCTTGCTTCAATGGAGAACCATCTTTCCGTGGAAATACATATACACATCCATCGTCAAGTTCATAAGCCACTCTTTGCTCTTGAACCAATATCAATGCAGCAATTTCTTTAGAAATAGGAATGGTATGTTCTTTCTTCATTTTCCACTGATAATACTTTAAAAAGCAATCCCCTTCTTTATCTGTTATGACACTCCCTTTTTTCAATGTACAAAGTTCACCGATACGCATTCCGCATTCTTGAAGTACCATAACCATTGCAGCCATATAAGGTTCCAATTTATCCAATTTAACATTTAATTGTTCAAGGACATGTTCATCTATATAACGTGGTTGTGCCTTCGGCACTTTAGGATAATCTTCTCGAAAGATAAGGATTTGGGAAGGCGAATCCTTCCAATCAAACCTTTGAAGTGTAGAGAAAAAAACTTCTAAAGTAGATATTCGTCCAGTCGCAGTACTAGGTTTTAAACCTTTTAAATTAATTTCATTTAAATATTGCTCAACTTCATTCCTAGTTAATTGATGAATCCTTCGTATGCCTTCACAATTTGTATTTATAAAATTAAAAAACTCTCTTAATTTTGACGCCATATCAACTACATGGGAAAAGCTACGTGTATTTAACATTAACTTACAATATCGCTTGACGATTTCTTTAAAATAATCATTTTCAAAACCCTTGAAATTGATTGTATATTCGTAGGACGTTGGATTTATCTTATCTTCCGGCAATGAAAGTTTTCTTAGATCCCAAACATCTTTATCCCATTCTTCACCATCAAAATAGAAATCCTCATAGAACTCCATAAACTGTTTTAAATTAGTAACGTAGTAGGAGTTCGCTTGCACAGAAATTTTATTTTGATTTATATCAAGCTTGTAATTTTTAGTCGTAGATTTTATTCCTTGTTCTACTAAGTAAGTTCGGTATTCCGTCAAAGCTTTTACTATAGGTACTTCAGTTATAGAGGTAATATCGGGATATTTTAAATTTAAAAACCCCAACATTCGACTTATCACTGTTCCTTTTCTAATCCAAACAGTTTTTGCACTCCAAGTTCCATTATTTAAGAGAACATAATAAAAGTATTTTAATTCTGTTTTTAACCAGATGTTTTCTACTTTATCAAAATTTACCCAACGATTTCTTAACGAAGGATTCTTACTTAACTCTATCGCACTAGGATGTGGGCAAATTCTTATATCCCATCTATCTGCTGCCCAAAACCCTTGTAAGACACTAGTCATATCCGCTATTTTTTTATTAATCTCTGTGTTAGTGACGAGCTTTCGATTTGTTGCAACGCTTGGAAATTTCATTTTTTATGTTTCTCTCCCTTGGAGATACGCTTTATATTCATTTTTCATATCTTGATCAGAAAGATGAACGTATGTATCAAGTGTTGTTTGTACATGTGCATGACCTAACCTTTTTTGTACGTAAGCAGCATCCCATCCACTTCTAATGAGTTCTGTGGCATGCGTATGACGCAACATATGGGCAGTGAAGGTAATCCCTGTCCGTTTCACCAATCGCCTTATAAGATCTAATACACTTTGATATTTTAGAGGTTTCCCAAAATAAGATTCTTTGAGATTTATAAATATATAATCATGCTCCAAATCTTCCCCATATTCATGAACTAAATAATCGGTGTATAAAGCCATTAATTCCTTGCTAACATCGATTGTTCGTTCTTTTCTAAGCTTAATATAAGCCCCATTTTCGTTGTGATCTCTTGGCATGATATTAATCTGATTATCCCAAGTAGAAATATCTTCGATACGAAGGGATAATACCTCTCCTACCCGAAGTCCTCCTTCATACATAAGCATAATAAGTAACTTATCCCTTTTTGTATGACACGCATCGATTATTGCTTTAACTTGTTCGTGTTCTAATACTTGTACAAGTTTCTTTTTGACCCTAAGCTTTAAAATATTTTTTTGATAAGATTTACCTTTAGAAATATGGTGAAGAAACCCCTTGAAATTTCTTCCCCTCGCTTCTTTAGTCATATCTATAGCTTTAAAATCTCCTGTACGATTTAAATACTCTAAGAAACTAGTTACAGCATTAAGTATGGCATTAACAGATGTTTCTTCTCTTTTAGCCTTCTTTGGTTGTAAATCTATTACCTTTACCTCCCCCGTTGGATTTCTTAACCATCCCACAAAGTTTGACATTTCCTCGAATTTCAAATCTTCTAATCTAATTCCTCTTTGGCTCATAAATTCATAAAACAGCTTGAGATGATAACAATATGTTTTAATCGTATTTGGCGCTTTCCCCGTATTATCCAAGTACTTTATATATCTCTTAACCGGTTCTACCACTTCAAAATTTTTGTCTAATAGTATGTATAATGGATATGATTTTTCCTCAACAACTACTTTTTGAACTTTCATTTCTCCACCACCTTTAAATACCTTAACTCCTATAAATAATACCTATATTTATTCATTAGTTAAAGTATTGAATTAAAAAAATCCTAAACTTTAAGTACTTAGAGTACTCTAGTTTAGGATACTATGTTTATTGTCAAACCGCTAGGATGATTATGAAAAACCATAATCGATGCAGCATTACTTAGGATAGCCATTTTAAATACTTCTCTCGGATGTACTATAGAAGCATTCAGACTTCCGATATGACAAATTTGAATGTTGATTGGTCGATTTTTAACATCAAGTGCCATAACCAGAAACATTTCACGGTCAGCATCTTCTAAAATCTTCCGAACAACAGCATAAGCATCTTTAGGTGAACCAATAGACTGTGTATCATAAAGAACGCTAGATTCTTTCACCATTTTCAAAGACACCAAGTTCAATATTTGTTTTGTATGAAGAACTGCCGAAGTTTCAGCTACTACATCAGCAAAAAGATTAAGTTGTCCCATAGTATTCTTCTCCTCTCATGCCTCCCAAAAGGTGAGGGCTAACAGATTGATATTCATTGTTAAATGTCACTGGTTAAACATATAGATCACGAAAGCTTTGATTTCTTATTGGTATAAGCCACTCATCATCAAAGGGTTTATCTTGAATACGGTCAATTAACTTCCGGAAATTTGCGATTCCGTGTGTTGTACGTACCCCATGATCTTCGTTGAAAGGGCTAGCTATAAACCATTGAAAAGCTCTCTCTAGTTCGGTTAGACGAGTAATTTCTAATCGTTGATTTCGCCCCCAGCATACAATTCCATTTGATTTACCCACATTAGGATAAGGAAAGTGGAAAAGGAGAGTTTCGTCATCGATTGGCTTTTTATCATTTAACACGGCGAATAAACGTGTCTCAATCATCTTTTTCTGGTCATTTTGACTAGAAATTAAGTACTGAATGACCATCCGTGGAAAACCGATAGAAAAAAATTCATCATCGTCACCATATTTTATATCCCACTGTTTTTGCGGAATCTCCATCGTGATTCTCTGTCTTGTGTGCCAGGGATCCGAACTATATCGAATAGTTCCTACAGGGAAAGTAGGGGAGACGTTTGTCTCTTCTTCTACCAACTTTTCAGCATTATGAAGTCCATCTGGTTCAACTTTCAGAGAATTAATAAAGTCTTCCATAGTTAGATGAAATGGTCCTTTTTGTACCCCGTTGTCATAAAGCTGTGTGGCTTTAATTGGATAAGCGGGGTTAATAGGACAATCGGAAAGCTCAAATTGCCACTTCATATTGTTCACACTCCATATCGTTTTCTATAATTTTCTCTAATCTCTTCTGCTCTTTAATACTCGCTAAATGTTGGTATACAGAAGTCCAATCACAAACACCATAATCCTCATCTGCGATAAGAATAATTCCATCATCAATGGGATGGATGATTGTATAGGCACCGTAAAGAAATTCGTCATTTCCTAATATTTCTTCCTCTAAACAATTTCTTAGAAGAGGATCAAGAATTACCCACAAGTAACAAGAATTTATATCTCTTTTTGTTTCTCCAACTAAATTAGTCCAGTAAGCAATATCCTCTTCCTCTTCTCCTGGTGCAAAAAATTGAACTGCCTCGAATGTTTCTAAAGTCAATTTATAAAAAATTTCGAGGTTAGTATCATCCATTTGATAAGGATCGGGATATATATAGGTACTTTTTAAAATCTCTTTTACATTAATACCTTGTTCAAAAGCTACTTTAATTAAGAGAAGATTATTTAAATAAGTTCTCATAGCATAAAATTCCTCAGTGGAAAACATAATCTGTATACCTCCTATAAAAAACGGAAAGAAGTCGGCAATCGATGTCTTGGTGCCTCTTCCAGTTCATTTAATTTGTATCCCAATGAATACATTTGTCCGAAAGAACTAAAAGGATGTAAATACACGATACCATCCTCATCTTCCATCGTGACAGATTCTTCAAGTGTATTAAGTAGTGATTGCACGTCATGCTGAGTAAACATTTCACAATTAATATCTTCGGCACCATACTTATTGATTAGTGCTTGATACAAATAGGATTCAGATTGATGGTCGGGAACTACTTCAGTTTTTCGTTTCTCTATTTTTTCTGTAAACAATTCAAAATTGAACATTTTAGTTCCTCCATTAGTAAGAGAAGAAATCATTCATACTTCTTTTACACATATTCATTGTGAACGTACTGGCAAAATTAGTTGTAATTCATCTACTGTTTCTTGTTCAGTTCCGGAAGTAACTACCAATGGTCGCATACTACCAGTAAAACCGATTTTGACAGAGTTGGTAGAGAACGTTTTAAGAGCGTCTACAAGGTAAGTAGCAGAAAGACTGATTGAAAATCCTTCTTCTCCATTCCATGATTCAAACACTAATTCTCGTTTTCCTTTTGAACCTGTGCCAATAGCAGATAACTCAACAAATAAACCAGATACCGTTAATTTCACTACACCATTAATTCCTAGTAGTGCTAACATTTCCAACGCTTCTATAAGTTCTAAACGATTTAGAACTAAATCACTTTCGTACTCGGTAGGTATTAGACGATTAGTGTCTGGATAATTACCCTCGAGCAAACGTGAAAGGAGTATCGTTGTACCGTTAGCAAAAGATACTTGGTTACTGCTAGGAAAGATAAGAACAGGATTTGATAAATCAAATGATTTAACTGCATGTTCTAACACATTAGCAGGTACAGTGATTTGTATTTCCTCCGTTGATGAACCATTCAGGACTTTAGCTAGACGATGGCTATCAGTACAAATAAACGAATTTGTTTCACCTAGGTTCATGTGAACACCTTGAAGAATCGGACGATCATCAGAAGTAGATGCTGCGTAACGAGTTTTCTTCACGATTTTTTCAAAATCTTCACCTTCAAAACGAATGGCTTTCGATGTATTTGTAATTTCAATTTTTGGGTATTCGTCAGCGGCCATAGTAGCAAATTCTAAAGAAGTTTTGTTTTGCGTAACAGTTACTGATGTTTCCGTTACAGAAAACGTAATATCTCCTTTTAATTTCTTACAAAGTTCAAACGTTTCTTTTGAAAAAACACTTTTCCCTTCATCTTCTACGATTATTCCGCTTCCATCTCCTACAGGTACGTGATGAATCATACTTTCTGTTCCGTCACTTACTGTAAAAAGAACCCCTTTGCTTTGTACCTCTACTAACACCCCTGCCAAGATGGGAATACTCGATTTAGCTGTCATAAGACGACCAATTTTCCCGATAACTTCTGTGATGATGGCTTTAGGTAATGTAAATTTCATGATTAAATTCCTCTCGCTCATGCCTCCCAAATAGGTGAGGGCTTACAGGGTATAAAGTAATAAAAAAACACGAAAAGAAACGGTGATTTCCGTTTCAAGTTCGTGTTTGGTCTCTCAGAGAATTAGCTTGCTTGACCTTGTGCCTGTGATTGATTGTTTGGCTGACGGTCTGCTCTTACTAATTCAAGTGTTTTCTCTACTTGTTCCTTCATCATATTAAAAGGTAACTCATAGATTTCTTGGAAAGGCTTCGCTAAGATGATCTGTGCATAATAAAGGATTCCTTCTTTATCCAATCCCATTTGTAAACATGATTTTACATAGACACAAACAGGATTTAAAGCTGAATAAAGTTTTCCTAAATCATCCGCAGATGCTTGTTCTAATGACGCTTTACAACCACTTGCCGTTTCTAATAAATGAGGAACCAAATTAAGTGGTATCTCTAAGTATTGAAGGGCACCGGTTACATGAGCTAACGCATTCTTTTGTCTCTCTTCTTTGCTTTCAGGCATAGGTGATTGATTACTACCTTGCTTGTTAGATTGTTGTGTTTGACTTGATTGGTTTGCAGGTGGGTTAGAGTTCTGAGAATTAGGTAATTTCGGTAATGCCCATTTTGGTAACTTAGGCGTGTTGAAATAACCAGTAATGTATTTCTCTTGTTTATTTATTGTGAACTTTCCTCCTACATAATGTTCTCCATTAGTATTTAAGGGAACCCAATACTGTTGTAAATCATACAGATAACGTCCAATTCCCCACTTAGCTCCTGCTCGCTTTAAAGCATTAGAATAACCACCCTTGATTTCTTCAATGTCAGGTATATCTGATGCATCTTCTCGAGATATCCATTCGTCTCCAACTTTCAGAGACAAAATACAACGGAATCCTGTGCTTTTGGCAGTACCGATAGTTTGATAAGCATCTTGCCAATAAGGACCAACTGCTTCATCTAAACGATTCATTACTGCTCGTGAAGTTATATAAGGCAATACTAACACCTTAGTGACTCCGTTTTTCTCTGTAGCACTTTGTACTCTCCACTCAATATCAGTAATATTAAGCGGGCTTTTTAGTACCTCCAATACATCATGTAAATTATTGATAGCGTTTGCCATCGTAAACACCCTTTCTCAAAGTTTTTTAACTGTTCCTTTAAAAGAGAACGCAAAAAAGCCTTTAAGCAGATTGGTAGTTTAATAGCATAAAAATAAAAATATGCTATAGTTCTCAATCGGCCCAAAGGCTTATTAATTGTTCGTCACCGCAGAATCACTCGAAAAGTGAGGGATTTGCATTAAGAAAATAAAAGAATAGTTATACACTTAGTTTAGCAAACTTTTCCTGGGTTGTAAATTGAATTTAAAATTTCCTCTATCAAGTTAATTGGGAGTTATGATATAGTAATTAAAAGACTAATTTCATAGACAATCAAAGCAAATACTGCTCATACCAACCTATAACAAGGGGGAGGTATGAGTTTTTTTATTGGAAAAAAGGAGTGATTGAATGTCTACACATCGAAAGAGATATGCATTTCTTTATCTTTCTGATCAGTTAAACACAGCACAAATAAAAGAAATTACCAACATATGTACTAACTTAAATATTGAGTATGAATTGATCGAGAATCCAAAGGATTATCGTACGTGGGCAAAAGTGGAAAACTCTATCAACCCCTCTTTGCTTATAACTGATATGGAATTATCCGAAGATGATTTTCATGCACTCGATGTAAAGCTAGAGGATGCAGTTATTATCTTGTTTGGTGAACATACCAAAGAAAAATATCACCAAAAACCTGAAATGAAAACAAGTGAAAAAAGTAATCTCGTAAAGAAATGTAACGATTATGAAGGATTCATAAAATATATAACTGTTTTAATATCAAAGAAATTTAAAATGAAAGTTTTAGGGACAGAAAATCTTTCTGCTGCTCCTACTACGACAAGTAATACGGGTAGTACCCAAAAGGAAGAATTACCAAGTCCTTCACCCGCTAAAGAAGAAAAAGCTGAAAAGATGGTACAAGAACAACCTACAGAGGAACTAGCTACTCATACAGAAGAAGAACAAGAACAACAACTGACAAATGAACTTACTTCCACTCCAATAAAAATAATAACAAATGAACAAAACATGGAGATGAATTTTCCAACTGCAGAAGAGGAAATGGACGATAATGAGATGTCCGATAATCTCAAACTTATCACAGAAGCAGTACAACAAAAACCATTCAAGCCTGCTCCTCATCCAACACTTGTAACACGACAAGTAAATACCAATAGTGTTGGTAAAGAAGTTCCTTCTTTCTCAAAAGAGGGGAAAGGGGATATAGATACGAAAGTAACTGAACCAATACTTCCTGAAGAAATACCATATCAAGGTCGAGCAAGAGATATACAAAAGAAAATGGCTAGTCAAAGGTGGGAAGGACATCATACCGTGGGGGTATGGTCACCACTTCACCGTATGGGTGTCACTTCATTTATCATAAACTTTGCCTTGTTTTTGGCTGAAAATAAAGTACAAACAGCGGTTTTAGAAGGATTAACAGAACAACATGCCTTGAAAAGTTGGCTGGAGAGATATACATCTGTTCCGAGTGATTGGATTAGTTATGCTCAGGCACTCCTTGTAGATTCAGATGAAGAATGGAAATGGACATATCAAAATATTATGTTTCTACCTTTAGACAAAGAAGATACACTTCGACATTGGGATGCTAACGCATTAGCTGCTTACATGACTACAACTAACAAAATTGAAATGACATTGGTAGATCTACCGACTGGAAAAATGACTTCCTATACAGAAGATTCCCTTCAGTATCTAAATGAATTATGGATTGTATTAGATGATTCAACACAAGAAATCTTAGCTTGGAAAGAATATATACAAGCAATAACAGAACGCGTGGATATTCCTATTTATGTTGTATTCAACAAAGCTTATCCGTTTTCACAAGTTTCTCGCTTATGTAAAGAATTACAATTACCGTTGCTCGTTCAATTACCTCCACTTCATGAGGAAACGATGATGAATTACTACGAGAATAAACCACTGTACTTGAAACAAGAGGTTCGTGCTAAATTAGAACCGAAATATATGGAGATTGGTAAACATCTATTTGGGAAGGAATTTCAGAAAAGCTCTAGGTTGACTGCTAAAGCAAAAAGAAATTGGTCGTTTAATTTTTTAAAAACGTTGAAGGGTTAATAAAAGGGTGCTATATTTACAGTAGTTCTTATTTATTTAACTTTTTTTGCAAACCATCTTCGGATAGGTTCTGCGGTGACGACTATTAGAGCGGTCTTTGGACTTAGAGTGATTTGTACAGTTTTTGTACAGGACTACTTTGGCCATTGCCGCTCTTTTTTATTATGTAGAAAGGAGAGGATGAAATGGAAATCAGAGAAATCAAAAAAGCACTTATGCAAGGGGAAATCCGTTTAACTAGCCATGTGCTATCACGAATGGAAAAAAGGGGATACACCAAAAGAGATTTAATTGCGTGTATTATGAGTGGCGAAAAGACACATACACAAATTTACAAAAATCGTTTATGTGCCATTATTGAAGGAGTAGATACTGATGGTTTACCAATGGTAGTTGTCATTGGAAATGATTTTTCCAAACAAACAAAGTATGCATTAGTAACGGCTATGCCTCCAATTAACAAAAAGAGATTTAAGCAAGTGATTTAATCTAGAGACTTAGAGAAAGGGTGTTCAGAATACATGAGTAATCTTAGGAGAAGTAAGATACCTGGTTGGTATGAATATACAAGAGAAGTATGTCCTATCTGCAATAAAACTGGAGGGTGTATGATCCATGAAAACGGAGAAAAGGTCGTATGTATTCGGAATCAAAGTAAAGTACAATTCTCTGTAAAATTTCCAAGTTGGATTCATAATCTTGTGGAACCAAAAAAGGTTACAAAAGCTAATTTTGTTCAAGGAAATAAGAAAGTGGGAGCAGCAAGCTTGAATAAAGCGTATGGAAGTTTGCTTGCTCAACTTACGTTGGAAGAAGCCGATTGTATGCACTTGATGAATGAAAAACGAAAAATGAGTCGTGAACAAATAGAAATCAGAGGGTATAAAACAACTTCGGAAAAACCATGGATAACGGTAAAGCAAATGGCTAAGCATATGCAACCGGAAGAACTAAAAGGTGTTCCTGGTTTTTATCAGAATGAATTCGGGTGGAGTTTTACTAGAGGAAATGGGTTCTTTATTCCTTATCGTAATGAGCGAAATCAAATTATTGGTTTTCAACTACGAGCAGATGTAGTACCTAATGAAGTGAAAGTTATTCCAGGTTCTTTCGATAACTTGCAAGCACGGGTTATTGAACAATCAAATCTGGTACAAATCATTATAGATGGCGAAATCATTGAAGAAGTTCGACTAGAAAAGAATGATAATGCTTATGGTGTTTATCAAGACGGAAAATATGGTCATGTATCCTTAGTCGATGGTCAAAAATATTTTTGGTTTAGTTCTGCAAACAAGCCGAACGGTACAGGAGCAGGAGATCCGTTGCCATATCATGTAGCTGTTCCGACTGAACAATTGAAGTATTGGCAATCAGGTAATTTACACAGCACAAAAGCAGTGTGGATTACAGAAGGTGGCTTAAAAGCGGATATTGCAGCAGAACATATAAAAAATGTGTATGATGCAGAAGAATTAATGGATGTAGGTTCTACCGTGATTGGAACACCTGGAATTAATACATGGCGCACTATTCTTCCTGCTTTAGAAGAAATGGGTGTCGAACGGGTGAATGTGGCAATTGATATGGATGTTATGTCTAATCCAGATGTAAGGTACCATTCGCTACAAATGATGGAGGAATTAAAAAGATTAGGATATTTGGTGAATATAGCAATATGGAATGAAGCTGACGGCAAAGGAATTGACGATATCTTCACAATCGGTAAATTTCCCCATTTGAAAAGGTGTTAGAAGTTATATTTTGTCTGTCCAGTTACATCATAGTTGGTAACTTTACAACATAGTTGGTAACCTTACAACATAGTTAGTAACTTTACAACATAGTTGGTAACTCAAGCAGATAGATACTACTATTTCAAAATAATATATTAAAGCATGAAAATGGTTAGAAATCTATATAACAAAATTATTGTTAAAGACAGCCTGTGGATGCTACAAAACCACAGGCTGTCTTTATTTTCCATTTCAGTGTTAGTATTAAATAAAGTTTGATATTTTAAATCAAGACGGGTTACTTTGTTTATTTGCTTTTTTTAGGGTTAAAAGGATATCTTTAATCAAACTTTATTTTAAAGTTACAACAGAAAAGTGTTATTCTTTCATGGTGTGATATTCATCGCCAATTTCAAACAAACCGAACACTTCAAGCGTGATTTTGGATGATGTTGCATGAAGGATGTAATTACGAGTAGAACGAATTCATAAGACCTTAAACTTCTGTTAGAGGTACTTGTGTTTTTGGGGGACCTGGTGAAAACCCGCTACAATTCTCTTTCACAAAGGACTCAAAAAAATCTAGTTCCTTTTTCTTTTAATAAAATATCTCAAATATAGTAGAACCAGATTAAAAATTGGGTAGTATACCTAATCAATATTGCATGTAAAGGATTTAAAAGTTAATGATATAATCGTACTTAAAGAGAAAAAAATAAATATCAGGAGTTATTGTATGAAGTTTGATTGGGGAGTTTAAACTTACTTCTTAATCCTCCATTGTATTCCAGCCATTTTTCTTTTTCTCGCTCTACTGCTCGGTTTTGCCATTCAAACCACACATATTCACACTCGCTACAATGACTTTCTACACCGTTATTATTACTTACATCTCTCCGAGTAAATATGCTCTTTTTACGACAACTGTAGCAATAGATTACTTTATCATCATCTTTTTTTAACATAGATAATTTTCCCTCCTATTTACAATATTTATTGTCCATTAATAGACTCCTTATTCTTTAACCGAAATATTTTTATTTGTTTATGTTAATTATTAATAGCGTCGAGGCCACATCCACAAAAAAAAGGACCAAATTGAGTCCTTTTTTTGCTTATAAGTAAATGGGGTCTATATTTAGATGTGCTAACTCCTGAAGTACTTCACTAGAAATAACAGGAACATTAATAAATAGGTTCTTTTTTGCTCTACTTAATGCGACATAGTAAACGCGGTGATCTTCTTTACTCATATCAGGTGTAAGCAAAAATTCAAGGCTCTTTTCACTATTGGTCTCTGGAATCACAACAAGAACATTGTCAAATTCATCGCCCTTTGACTTGTGGATAGTCTTAAACACACTTATATCATCAGAAATTTTGACTTCTATTGCTGCTCTCTTATAAAGTAATTGTTCATAGTAGCCTTTCACCTTTCCACTCGAAATTTTTCCTTTAACTCCATAATGACCAAAAATGTAATTGTTATAAAAATCTTTAATATTTCCATCGCAAAAATTATTATATGCTTCTAAGAGTCTTTTCAGATTGCTAAATGCTTTCTTATCTGAAAATCCATCAATCTTTCTGTAAGCTTTTTTCATAAATTTGATGGCATCTTGTAACTTTAATTGCTTCCCGTATTCAATTGCATGGATAATATAATAAATCATCCATCCTCTAGAACTATCTCCAAAAATCAAATCGATTCCCTCCGTGTTATTACCCTTGAAATCATATTTAATAGCATTAGTTTCATTATTTCGGTAAGCCAATGTATAGAAACTGTTAATCCCAAGAGTTTGAGAAACATACTTATGTGCTGTAAATGAACTTCCAATTAGTAATACTGGAATCTCGCCAACCTTTTTGTCTGGACTACATTGATTAAAGTCTCTCTGGGATCGTATATGATTTAGTATTTTGATGATTTGTTCAGTAGAGCGATGATTGTTTTCTAAATAATGAAGGGACATACCATCAAGTTTAAATTGATCAAACAAATTATCATCAGTACCTTGAAATGAGAATATGGCCTGACAAGGATCTCCAATAACCCCGATTACCGTTTCTTTCTCCGCAATTAATTTAATGATTTCAGCTTGTAGAGGACTTGTGTCTTGAAACTCATCTAGTAGAATATAAGGGAATTTTGCTCTAATAACTTCTCTTATTTCATTTTTTTGAAGTAGAAGCAAATATGAAAAGTATAGAACATCATCATGACTCAAAAGTCCATTTTCCCAGCATAATTCTTTATAAACTAAGTATGAATTTTTCTTGATATTATAGCGTCCAACCTTGGATTGGTATACTTTGAGAAAATTCAGTTCTATTGTAGTTCCATTTAACATCCACATTAAATTTCCCAAAGAATGAGCTAGATCCTTATTGAGACTCTCATCAAAATGTTGTTTACTTCTAGTTTTGTATTCTTGAAGTAAAGACCTTCCTAATTTAACTTCTTCGTGCCCGTCTAAATGTTCAACAGGAAAAGGACAATCATCTAACATCCACAAATACGGTTTTAAAACATGTTTGTAAAGAAAGCTATGTATAGTGCTTACCTCAACATCTTCAGCTGTATCTTTCAGACGACTTTTTAAGGTTTCTACACCGATATTAGTGTAAGTAATACAAGCAACTTTTTTAACTTTCGATAGCTTTTTTGATTGATTTAAAATCCAGTGAATATGACGAGTTAGAAACGTGGTTTTTCCTGCACCTGGACCTGCATAAAGCTTGAAGTGATTGTCAATTGGTATATTTCCATTACTATCGTTTAGCTTTACTGCTTTTGACAAATCCATGTTATCGCCTCTTTAATGTAGTCTGGGGGACTAATTTTTTCTTTATTACTTGTAGCAACAACATAAGCTAATTCCTGTGCTACTTGGCCCTTTTTTATAGAATTTAAATATCGTCCGGCTATTATTTTAGCTTTTATTTTTTCCGCTTTTTTAGGTTCATTAAATATTTCACCACTAACATATTCTCTAACTTCCTTTCCATAATTATTTTCGCTTAATATATCTGTAATATCTTGAATCGACTTCCCATCCTTTAAAGCGCTCATTAATCGTTTTATTTCTTCTATATTAGAGACTGATTCTGTTAGTAGGCTTTCAGTAGTAATATTTTTCAATAATAGGTCATATTCAAATGTAGAACTTTCCTTTTCTTTTTGGCTAAATACTTTAATTAAATCTTGTTTATTATTTTTTCTTTTATCAATCAAAGTATTCGAATATGATTTATATTCATAGTTATTTGGAGCAACGTCAATAAACAATGGTGAACAAGCAACCCAAGAAGCACCCTTTTTTCTTTCTTTTCGGACGGGATCTAGGTCTGTAATACATGCAACCTTTTTCTTAATAGCATACTCGCTCTTTTCTTGATCAAACAATTTTAAAAAGTGATCAAAGTACCGACCACCAATATTAATGATTGAAGTATGAGTATCCACTAGATCAAAATCCAACTTTTTTGCAAACTCTGGAACTAACAACAACTCTGCTAAGCCCTCCACCAAAATTAAACTGTTTGCAAAGAACATATCTGCTTTTGTCACATCAATAAAACGTTTTACGTAATTTTTCGATTTTTGGTCTTCTGTACTTGCAGTAAATACTCTCCCTGGATAAGCGACATGAACATTTTCCTGCTCTTTTTGCAATACAATGATATCATCCAATTCAACAGCTGCAGTTATATTTGGTGAATGAGAGGTTATAAAAATTTGATTTACTTGAGAACTTTGGTTTTCTTTTAAGAACTTCAAAAACTTATATTGCATATTAGGATGTAAATGGGCTTCAGGCTCTTCAATAGCTAAAATTGAATAGACCTTTGCATTTGAGCCTAAGTAATCCCCTGACGCATCTTTCTGCATTTTTGCCAGCAGAAGAGAAATGTAAATCAAGTTATTATAGCCAAGACCATTATGTATAGCAGGAAGTTTAATACCCGTTTCACTTTCTATAATTAGTTTAAGAGCAGAATATAGTTCTGTATCTAATATCGTCCCATCAAAAGATGGCTTCATACCTCCAAATCCAGCTCCAGTATCTTCAACGTATTTAAGCATGTGAATGTTTCCTTCACTCATCCGAGCTTGCAATGAAGTAATCAAAAGTTGTGCATCAGTTGAAAAAGCTTTCTTCTTAGCTTTTATTTGTTTTATTTTTTCATCTTTGTTAAGTTTTTCATCAATCTTAATCTCGTAGTCCATAAAAAAGTCGATTACTTCTTTTAATAAGGTATTTCTTCCAGTGAAAAGATCACGTTCAACATCCCTAATGGCAGTTAAGAATTGAAAGTCAAATTTATTTATGTTTTCTGGATCAATTAGGTTTTTTTGTTCTGGATTTCCTACATAAATCTTTTGTGTGTATTTTCTCAAAAAAATGTTACGAATGACATTCCAGTATTCTTCAGTTTGATTTACATCTATGTCAGACATCGTTTTTACGTAAGAATCCACTTCCTTATCTGGTAGGTAGAACTCGTAAGTAATGCAAGCTTCATATGGACTCTCAATTTTAGTAAGCCAGGTTGATACAGTTACAAGGTCATCAGAGTATTCAGGTTCCTCTAGCGACTCAACTAATTTTGCTGAAATTATTATTTTTGGAGGAGCCTTTTTTAATTCTGTAGTTGTAATAGTTCTATTAAAATCATCAACAGATAAACGTTTGTTCTGTTGATTATCAAATAACAATTGCAATGCTTTAATAATTGTTGTCTTTCCAGCATTATTTTGACCTATTATCACATTAGTACCTTCGTGAAATTCAATTGTTGTTCTAGAATTAAATGTTCTAAAATTCTCGATACTTAATTCAGCGATATACATTTTCAATTCATCCTTTTCTTTAGACTTATAAGCTACATTAAAAATTTATAAAGAAGATAAACATAATAAAATAAGGATTTGTATTAATATTTTTATCCTTTCAACATAGAACTTTGCAAAAGGATTATTAAAGGTTTCCCACTCTTGGAGCAAACAAAGGATTTATCAAATGCTTTAAATAGGAATCCGTTATTTTGCCTTAAACTATATCTTTTAATTTAAAGTTCCTACTATTTTTAAAATAGTGTTTTAAAATAGTCTATTAAGGTTATTATACTACATATAAAATAAACATTTAGATTTTTCTGATAAGTAAAATTCAGAGTGAAAATTATTAAAACTATTATTGAGGTGCATAATGGAATACCGTTATGTGCCTTTTATTATATTGGGGGTTGTTAAATGAGTAATAGCAGTATTAGTAAGTCACATTTAAATCGTTTGAGTGATGGCAGGGGCCAGGGGAGAGGGAAAGACTATGTACCTTTTATACAAGCCAATGACAATAAGGTAGCTTCTGAGGGATGGTTGACAAGGACGCATGGATGGAAAACAAGGAGAATACATCATACTCTATCCAAACATGAATACCAATTTCTTCTTGTTCAAGAATGGGCAGACTGTGTTGTAGATATTAGAGAACAGTATCCGTTGACCCCAATAGAAATGACTATTGAAATTGCGGATAAATTAAATATTCGCCATCCACATTACAAAGGTGAGAAGGTAATTATGTCAACGGATTTTATGTTAAGTGTAGTAAACGAAGACGGGGAAATAACTGATGTAGCTAGAACTATAAAACCAGTGACTAAGCTTACAAAGAGAACATTAGAATTATTTGAAATAGAGAGACGATATTTCCTAGAGATGGGTATAAGTTGGAAAATGGTTTTTGATAAACCAAAACCAATAAATATGATTAAAAACATAGACTGGATGTATGATGCAAAATTTTTAGGTACACGGCCAGGTGTTGACTCAGAAGTTATAGATTTAGTTGCTGATCCTTTACTTAAAACCCTTTTCTCTTGTAGCCCAAAAGATTCTATAAGTAAAAATTGTTTGAAATGCGATATGAAACTTGGGTTGGAGGCTGGTACATCTTTATATATTGTTCAGCACATGTTGGTAAATAAGTTATGGAAAACAGATATGAATCTGCTTATAAGGGAAAATAGACCTCTAAGTTTGATTGTTGATAGACAGTAGTATTAAAAAAATGAGGTGAATTTGTATGCAATTATTTGAAAATACCATAATACAATTTGAAAATATTTCCGACCAAGAATTAGTGTTGGAAAGAATATTATGGATTTCTGAGGATCGTAGTAAAGTAGTTCTTATGAATATAATGAATAGGAAAAAAATGCAATTTCCCTATTTTCGCTCGTATCAAGATTTAATTCAACTAATTGAAGATGGAGTTGCAAGCACATATAATTTAGAGCCTGATATAAGGTTGATTAAAGCCAATCAGGAATATTCGAAGAGGCATATTGATAACAGAGATATTAAGTGGGAGATAATAAAGTCAATAGTTATGAAAGAACCAGAGATATACTATCCAGAATCTAGAGGTTTAATGGTTAGAGAGGTAATGAAAATTACAGGAAAACAAAGAAAAACTATTCATGAATGGATAAAAAAATACTGGTTTTATGGAAAATCAATTAATGGTCTATTAAATAATTACTTTGATTGTGGGGTAAATAAAAGACAATACTCTGATAAGAAAGCTGGTCCAAAAGCTGAAGATGGAAATGAGTATATTATCCGTGATGAAGACAAGGAAAATTTTCTATGGGCCATAAAAAAATTTCATATTGAACAAGGATTAACTATTACAGAAACCCATAAAAAACTTTTACAACATAGGTATAAAACGGGATTTTATCGAGAGTTTAACGAAATGGTCCCAATAGTAGAACCCGAGAAATGTCCAACATTAAGAATGTTTCGCTATTGGTATCAGAACAACTTTAACTCAAAGCAGAAATACAGTGCAAGGTATGGTGAGCGAAAAGCAGAGATGAATGCAAGAGCTTTTAAGGGTACACCAGAGGAAAATGTTCAAGGTCCAGGTGCTTATTATGAGATTGATTCGACTCCAGCAGATGTAATTCTTGTGTCGTTAGATAGAGAAACGGTAATAGGTAGGGCACATGTATATTTTGTCAAAGATGTTATGTCCAGAATGATTGTCGGTGTACACATTTGCATTACTCCATCTTGGGAAGAAGAAATGGTAGCTTTAGAAAATGCTTCTACTAATAAAGTAGAGTATTGTAAAAGGTTTGGAATAGAAATAACGGAAGAAGATTGGCCTTGCCTCCATTTGCCTAAATTTATTGTTGGAGACCGTGGAGAACATAAAAGTAGAAACTCAAATAATTTAGTGGATATTAATGTGAGAGTCGGAAACACACCTTCCTATCGTGGAGATTTTAAGCCATATATTGAACAACAATTTCGTAGATATAATGCAAGAATACGAGAATCCATACCCGTTAGTGCTGTTCGAAAGGAGCATCGAGAAAGAGGGGACAAGAACCCAGAGAACTACGCGGTCCATACAATCGAGGCTTTTTCGAAATTGACTATTTTATTTGTCCTTGAGTTTAACAAATCTGCTTTACCGGATGAATATCTAATGACGAGGGAAATGTTCGAGGAAAAAGTTGAATTGACTCCATTGGGAATATGGAACTGGGGATTAAAAAAGAATCTCCTCCACGAAATGCCACGAGATTTAATTAGATTAAAACTACTACCGAAAGGAGAAGGCATAGTAACAAGAAGCGGTATTACCTTTAAGAAAATGTCCTTTTCTTCGGATAGAGGTTTTGAGGAAAAGTGGTTTGAACAAGAGAGTATTTATGGACAAAAAAAGGTAGTTGTGAATTATGATCCTAGAAATTGTAGTAGTATTTTTATTAGCTTAAAGGATGGAACATTTGAACCGTGCTTCCTAACACCAAAATTCAATGACTATAGGGATTTACACTTCAATGATGTTAAGGTGTTGTTGAGTTATAAGAACAAACAGCTTAAACAGCTAAAAAAACAACGGGTAAATATAGAGGGTCCCCTAGATGCTGTTGCAGAAAGTTTATCTTTATCTGAGAAAGAGAAAACAAAAGAGGCACAAAGAGGTATGCCGAAATCTGGAAAGTTTAAGAATAAGCGACTTGCACGTAATTTAGACAAGAGGATGACTTCTAGTGAGGATGCATGGACTACAGTTAAGAGAGAGGAAGATATTAAACAGGTAAGTAATGAAGTCTCAAGTAATAGTGAAAATACAAATCGTCAATCCGAAATTACAAAAATGACAGAAATGCAGCTTTTCTTAATGTCTAAAAACAAGGAGAGACGAGAAAATCGTGGAAATGAAAAATGATCGTTTTATCTATTTAAAGGGCTATCAAGTAAGAGCAGAATATAAGGAACAAATTGTCCCTGAAAGTATAGGGAATCCTTTTATCGAGGCACTTCCTAATCGTTTATCACGAGAAGAACTCTATGATCTACTTTATTCAGTTCCAAGGTTCAATGGTAATATAGATGGCCTCGATGATGAGGATAGAATTGAATTGGTACAACAGATTAAGCCTAGTTTTTGGTTACCTCTTTCTTCTCATTTCAATAAATACCGGAACCTATATAGTATGATAAAAATCGGCTATCAATCAAGGAATCCGATGACTCCTCTATATCATAGGTATCTTTCTGTTGGATATGACAAAATATTAGAACATGGCACAGATGAGAAGGGGCTAAACCTCCTTGGACAAACCCAAACTGCTCAACAGTGCGCAGAAATTGGATTAAGTGGTATGGGAAAATCGAAGTCATACGACAAGCTTTTATCCTTGATTCCTCAAGTAATTCATCATACTAGCTACAAAAATAACCAATTAACTTGTAAACAAGTGGTTTGGTTAAAAATTGAATGTCCTAGTAATAAATCAATAGGTGCTCTATGTCGGAATTTTTATACAGCTGTTGATGACTTGTTGGGCACTACTTACTATGAGGATTTAGCTGAGAAGGATGGCAGAATTGAAGTATTAGCAAAGCGTATGGCAAAAGTTGCAGGTTTAATAAATTTGGGCATTTTAGTAATTGATGAAATCCAAAGAGTAAACCGTGCTCATTCAGGCGGAGATGAAAAAATGATTGATTTCATTACGGAACTTACTAATTCTATAGGTATTCCAATTGTCATTATAGGAACTTTTAAAGCTCTTTATATTTTTAAATCGAGCTTAGCCAATACCCGTAGGGGAGTATCTAATAGCTATGGAGAAAATATAACGGACAGAATGAAAGATGAATGGGAATGGGAACAGTTTATTGAGAGTTTATGGGATCTGCAATATACCAAAAGCTTCACTGAAATTACACCTGAAATTAAATCTGCCATGTATTATCATACGATTGGAATTCCTGATTTTGCGGTCAAACTATTTATGCATGTACAATCCCATGCAATTCTATATAGTGACACTGAAAAGATAGATGTTGAAATGATAGAAAGTGTTGCTAATAAAACTTTAAGACTGGTACAACCAATATTCGAACGTATTCGAAATGGAGAAGAAGTAAACGCTGATGAGTTCGATGATTTAAAACCTGACTGGATCTCGTTTAATAGTTATCTTATGGATATTCGTCACCGTATACAAATAGACGGTCAGATGTCGGAAGAGCATAAAAGAATTTTATTGCAAAGAAATAAGAGAATCTTAATTGAACAATTAACTAGCTTTGCGACAAGGATGGGTTGTACAGAAGAAGAAGCTAAAAAGTATGCAATAAGAGTTGAACGAGAAAACAATGGTTCACAGGATAATGAGCTGTTGTATGCTGAAATGGCAAAGTTAGTATTGGAAAACAACAGTATTGTAACGAGCGAAGAGGTTACTGGAAAATCAAGTAAAAGCAATAAGAGAAGGAAGAAAAACCTGGAAGAATACGATCACGATGATTTAAGGTTCGTGGTCTTTGAAGGTTTAAATACTAATAAAACCACTGATGAAGCACTTCGAGATGCTGGACTTGTTAGTTTATATGAGGAATTCGTTTTAGGGAAAGAGGAGACTTGATATGAGCAATATCATATCTTTCCCAACTACTTTTCCAGATGAAGATTTTAGGAGTATTTTATATAGATACCATTTACGTTCCCCACATAGATCTTATCTAAAAAATAGAAAAGAATTATTAGGAAAAGCATATTCTACTATGGTTATGTACCCTGAAAATTTAATTCATGTTATTAATGGGCTAGGAGTTTCTGAAGAATTTATAATAAATCTTATTGATAATCACACATTCTATCCTCTTTTTCGACCTTTTGTTAATAAAGACTTACATAATACTATAACCAATGTATTTTACAATTCTAGTGGCGGTTTAAGCATGAAAATTAAAACACTGGAAAACCAGTTTTTATCAAATAGTATTAGGTATTGCCCGACTTGCCTAAATGATGATTATGAAAGGTTCGGAGAAGTATATGCGCACAGAACACATCAATTTTCTTTTTTAACCGTTTGTCCTATTCACGAAACAAAACTCGTTTATAGTTGCTCTCACTGCGACATACCCTTTGCAAGCAGTAATGCTAATTTAATGTTAACCGAGCCCAAGTGTCCGAATGGCCATGAGATTAATGAAAATACTAAAGAATGGATGGACACCAATAAATATGAATTCCTAGATGATATTAAAGCACTTATGTCGTATAACACCTTAACATTAAACTATGTCTATCAACAACTAATGGTTCGCCTAGGAAACAGAGGATACATTCATTTTAAAGGAGATACTATTTTTAAGAAGGACCTTATTTCTGATATGGTTGATTACTATGGGAAAGAAGTTTTAATTGAGTTAGGATTGAATGTTAATGAACTTTTGAGAGTAATGCCTAGTTTATTCGCACCAGATGATTTGAGGAAGCATACAATATTTTACATTTTATTAATGCGTTTTCTTTCTGGGAATACAGAGAACTTCTTAAAACAGGATGAAACTTATTTCTTTCCATTACCATTCGGAAATGGTCCATGGGTATGTAATAATCGAATATGTCCCCAGTATAATCAAAGGGTAATAAATATATGTAGAAGAAAAGTTCATGAGTGGATTACTGGCTATTTTACTTGTAATTATTGTGGAATGACTTATTATAGAAAAGGTTTTCCCCATTTGGAAGATGAAACTCTATTTTCAATTGAAACAATGGGTGCATTATTTATTAATCAGGCAACAAAGTATATTAACAAAGGGTATACTATTACTCAAACTGCAGAGTTCCTTCGTTCAAATAGAACAACTGTTAGAAAGTATTTGAAGCTTTATAAGAAGGAAAATGAAAGTAATCTGTTAACAATAAACCAGAATAATGGACACAAAGAGATTTTGCAAGGAAAACTTGAGGTAGCGGTAACAGACAACAATTCAAAGTTAGAACTATGTAAAGAGACTGTTCTCGAAGCTATTAGTATTTTAGGTAAGCGAGCAAATAGACCTCAAATTAGAAAATACAATATTCATCGATACGATTGGGGAATGAAGCATGATCGTACTTGGATGGAACTTCATTTGCCACCAAAAAGAAAATTACCTAAAATGCTGAATTTAGAATCTTTAGATGATGAAATGTATCAACTAGTTTCAGCAGCTGTAGATAGATTGTGGGAAAATCCACCTGAAACGAAGATTACCAAAACTTCAATATTTAAAACAATACCAAGTTTTGTGCAGAACCGTTGTTATAGATTTAGTGAGTATCTTCCAAGGACAATACATTTAATAGAGCGTAGCTTAGAAACAGACGATCAATATTTAATTCGTATTTTCCCGAAAGTAGTTAAGTGGTTTAAAGAATCCAGGTATAAAAATTTATCGTTAAAATTGATTCAAAATGGATTTAAAATGTATAAAAAGAGTTCACTTACGGTTATACAATGGTTAGAGGATCAAATCGATCAAATTAACTCGTCGTAAGGAGCATTAAGAAGTATGCATTTTTTTCCTCCACTTTATCCAGACGAATTGCTATATAGTGCATTAGCCAGATATCATAATTACTCTGGAAATGAAAGCTTTAAAAAAACTATGAGAGATTTATTCGGGTGTGAAACAGTATGTTCTGTAACTGATTTACCATGCAATCTAGATGTATTAGCTTCACGGATTCCTGGTAAAGTTATCAGCAAAGAGAAATTGCTTTATGACCATACTTTAATGCCCTATTATAGTCACTTTATTCCTAGTGATAGACTAGAAAATATTCGAGAGGAAATGTACTTTAGCAACGGACGTTCTATCCATATGTTGGTGGGCTTAACCGCAAACGGTGTGAAACCTCCCAAAAATTTAAGATATTGTACAGTGTGTGCAATGAATAATAGAGCTCAGTATGGTTTAGCTTATTGGCATCGTGCACATCAAATACCGGGAGTTATAGTATGTTACAAGCATAAGGTTAATTTAAGAGAGGCTAATGTTCCGTACTCGCAAAGAAGAAATAAGCATGAATTTGTTCCTTTAGACACTATTACAATAAATATTAATACGGAAGAGGTAATTGTAGAAAATTATCTAAATTTATTTATAGCGCAGAATTCATTTTATTTACTAAATTACAATTCAGAGAAGATTGTAAGAAAAAATAATGTAAGGAACATTTATTTAAAAGAAATACAGAATATAAATATGTTATCAGTAAAGGGTAGAATAAAGTTCTATAAACTAATCCCTAGCTTTAACAATTATTATGGACGTGATTTATTAACATTAATGGGAAGTCATGTGGAAGAAGATAAACAGCATACCTGGTTACATAAATTTTTGCGAAATTCTGATGAAGTGATTCACCCGCTGAGGCATATCTTATTACACGGTTTCTTGGGGCAGAGCATAACTTCCACAATTTTAGAAAGTAATTCTTCATCAACGTTAGTTAATCCATTCTTCAATGGTCCTTGGCCTTGTTTAAATAAAGTATCAAGACATTTTGGAGAGAAAGTCATTACTTTATGTACTATTACAAGATGCTCGGATACGGGGAAACCAGTTGGGACTTTTACTTGTGAATGCGGATTTGTCTATTCACGAAGGGGACCTGATACGTCTGAAGGAGCTCAAATGGAATTTGGGCGGATAAAGGAGTTTGGCGATGTTTGGAAGAATAAACTTTGGGTATTATGGGGAGATGAAAAGTTATCTTTAAGGGAAAAAGCAAGACAATTGGGTGTTGACCCTAAGACTGTTAAACGCCAGGCTAATTTATTGATCACTGATACCAATATATATAATGGCACACTAAAAACTCTAAACGGTTTTATACAAACAAGGAGAAATGAATGGATATTTATTAAAAATGAACAACCATCTCCATTAAGAAAATCGTTATACAATTGGTTATATAAGCATGATAGGAATTGGTTGATGCAAAATAAACCCAATAATATGAATCAAAGATCTAACAAGAATCGAGTAGATTGGAATTATAGGGATGAGAATATGGCAATGCTGGTAAGGGAAACAGCAAATCAATTAATAACAATAAGACAGCTTCGTATAACTAAGGCTGAAATAGGTAGGAGAATAGGATACTTATCCTTGATTGAAAAACAGTTAGAAAAACTACCCAAAACCAAAAGAGAACTGGAAAGAGTTGTAGAAACAACAGAACAATTTCAAATTCGTAGAATAGACTTAAGTATTGAAGAGCTGATGAGAAACAATGAAATATTAAAAGTATGGAAAATTGCTAAGAAGGCAGGATTAAGAACCGATGTTCTAAATCATTTAAAAGATTTAATAATTAAAAAGATAAGATTAAATAGCTCTATTTAAAGTGTCAACTATATGACAAGGATACTTTCGAGGAAAAAGCAAAACAAGTAAGAAGCAATTACAAGGTAAACTAAACATGTCATTCTATAATAAACGAGGTAACCCTAATTTGATTAGGGTTACCTCGTTTATTAATTGTATAGGTAAAATTACGGTGCTAATGTTTTTCAAATACATTTTTTTTTGAATTGAAAGTAGTCTTATCTAAAAAATCTAATGAAGAAAACAAAAAAATAGTTAGACACAGAAAGCTCATAAAGTTCATTATAATATTTTTTGGGGTTACTTCTGCATAGTTTCTTCATATTTATTCTCTATACTATCTCAGAGGATTGCCTTAATCAGTTGTCCCAAGGCTAATCCTTTGTTGATTCTAGTTTGAATAATATATCTTAAATCGTTCAAATATTATTATTTAGAATATTTTGTTAGTTAATGTCCTCTTAATATAAAGACACGCAAGTAGGCACAGCTTGGATAAATATCTATAAGTTTAGTGACTTATTTAAACTCTTTGAATTGCTAGAAGGATTAGAAAGCATTGTTAGTAGATTATAAGCATGAAAGGTTAGGTGAAACTCTTTGTTTGAACAATTAAGTTTATTTTTAGCTTTTGGTGCGGGATTACTGTCTTTTATATCACCTTGTTCATTACCCCTTTATCCTGCATTTCTGTCCTATGTTACCGGGGTATCTTTAAATGAACTAAAAGAAGAAAAAGGAATACTAAATAAGAAGGCATTGGTACACACGCTTCTATTTTTACTTGGATTTTCAGCCATCTTTATGGCATTGGGTTTTTCCACCTCTTTCATCGGGACGTTTTTTCTTCAATACCAAGACTTACTAAGACAAATTGGTGCTATTATCCTCGTATTTTTTGGTTTAGTAGTTATTGGGGTTTTTAAATTTGAATTTTTACTATCAGAGAAAAGAGTCCAATTCAGAAAAAGACCTAAAGGTTATATAGGATCCGTATTGATCGGTATGGGGTTTGCTGCTGGATGGACACCGTGTACTGGACCAATACTAGCAGGTGTAATTGCTTTAGGAGTTTCTGACCCTGACAGAGGAATGTTGTATATGCTATTTTATGTACTGGGTTTCTCCATTCCGTTTCTCATAATGTCATTGTTTATTGGAAAAATGAAGTTTCTTCAAAAGAGAAATGGACTTTTCATGAGATTAGGTGGATTTTTAATGATTATAATGGGTATCTTGTTGTATTTTGATATGATGACAAAAATAATAGCAATTTTAACTCCTTTTTTTGGAGGATTTACAGGGTTTTAGAGCACAATTATAAATAATTAGGAAAGTAGGTTTATTGTTACTATGGATAAGAAGCAAAAAAGATTTTACATACGGTTTGTACTCTTGATATTAATGGTTGGAGTAATTATCTTCACCATATATTCTAACTTATCTAAAGAGAAAAATGGTGTATTACAAGTAGGAGATGAAGCTCCTGACTTCGTTCTAACTGATATGAATGGAGAAAGACATCAATTGTCGGAGTACAAAGGACAAGGAGTCTTTTTGAATTTCTGGGGAACTTGGTGTAAACCATGTGAAAGAGAATTTCCGCTAATGGACAAACAGTATCAAGAAGTTAAAGATCAAGGACTTCAAATACTAGCGGTAAACATAGGAGAATCTGATTTTGTAGTTCAAAAATATATTGATCGAAAAGGCTTAACTTTTCCAGTTTTAATTGATGACAATAAAAGTGTAATGGAAACTTATAATATTAACCCTTTGCCAACTACTTTTCTTATTAACCCAGAAGGGAAAATAGAGAAAATAATAACCGGCGAGATGAGTGAAGACAGTATAAAACAATATATGGAGCAAATATTGCCTATCTAAACTTAAATGTTATCAGACAACAATGTATTTGCAACTTAACAATCCAGATTTAACTAGTTGGGAGGATCGAATGCTCTAATGAATAGAATATCGACAAAGTTAACAGCCTACTTTTTTATTGTTGTATTGATAATGGAAACATTTCTAATTTTTTATCTCCATAGAAATATTATTCACACAAGAATTGATGAAGAATTTTCTTTATTGTTGAAAAACGGATCAAATCATAGAGAAGTACTTGAAGAATACTATTCCGAAACAACCATGAAACATATCGTATTGATGGAAAAAGGAGGAGATAGAGAAGTTGTCATTACGGATAATAAAGGTGGAATCATTAGTAGCTCCTTCAAAAACAATGCATCTTTAACAGAATTTCTTCCTCTAATTAAGAATCTTGATTTGAGAAGCGATGAGGTATTGATTTCGGATTGGGAAGAGTCTCCATATATCATTAGTGCACACCCTTACAAAGGGAGTAATAACCAATCAGGCTATGTTGTCATGTTTCAAAGTACAAGTTCTATTGAACAATTGGTGGATAAGTTAAACATGCATTTTGGGATTGCTGGTGGGACGAGTGTTTTTCTTCTATTTATTGTCTATACAGCTCTATCTAGACTTCTCACAAGACCTTTAATACGTATGAAGGAAGCCACTGAGAAATTAAGCAAAGGGGATTTTGAAGTGAGTCTTCCATACATCGGTAAAGATGAACTTGGTGATTTGTCAGGTTCTATTCAAAAATTAGCTGATGATTTAGAAAGGATGAAAACAGAGCGAAATGAGTTTCTAGCCTCGGTTGCTCATGAACTAAGAACTCCTTTAACATACTTAATTGGTTATTCAAATGTAGCCATGAGAAAAGAAATTAGTATAGAAGAACGAGAACAGTATCTTGCAATAATAGCTGAAGAGTCAGAACGAATGAAAGAACTTGTGAGAAATTTATTAGATTTAGCAAAAATGGATGAGAATACTTTTACTGTGACAAAAGATTATTTTTGGGCACAAACGTTTTTTGAAAATATTATCAAACTAGTTGGACCTTCTTTTGAGATGAAGAATATTAAGCTTAGTTTTGCATGTGGGGACAACTTTCAAGTCCATGCTGATTCCCTACGATTAGAGCAAATTGTATTGAATTTACTGGATAATGCCTTGAAATATTCTAAAGAAAATACACAGGTTACACTGAAAGTTCATAAAAAAGAAAAGAAAACAATCATTTCCGTAATTGATTTCGGAAGAGGTATCCCCTCTGATGAAATTGAATTCATTTTTGAAAAGTTATATCGTGTTGAAAAGTCGCGCTCACGTTTATCTGGTGGTTCGGGAATTGGACTTGCTGTTGTGAAGGAATTAGTAGAAGCACATGGTGGTAGCATTGAAGTCCAAAGTGTCTTGGGCAAAGGAAGTACATTTACCATAATGATTTAGCTTTATTTAGAATTTCGTCTAGCAGTAATTGAATAGGAGGTTTTTAGAATATATGCGGACAATTTTATTGGTTGATGATGAGCAAAGGATGTTAGATCTAATTGAATTGTTTCTCCTACCGCTTGGATTCAGATGTATTAAAGAAACAAATGGCCTGGAATCAATTGAGTTACTAAGAAACGAGAAAGTTAATCTTGTCCTGTTAGACGTTATGATGCCAGATGTAGATGGATGGGAAGTATGTAGAAAGATACGTGAATTTTCAAATGTACCTATTATTATGCTTACAGCTAGATCCGATAAGATGGATTTAGTAAAAGGATTAAACACAGGGGCGGACGATTATATTACCAAACCTTTCGATGAAAAAGAGTTGGTAGCTAGAGTAAATGCCGTTTTACGACGGTTCTCTGAACACAAAACAGAGGAAGAAAAGATTTCATACGAAGACTTTAAGTTAGATAAAGAAACTTATTCCTTGCAATATCATAGTCTAATCTCACCATTAACATTGAAGGAGTTTTATATCGTGGAAGCATTAATTTCTCGCCCTAAAAAGACTTTTACACGAGAAGAACTTTTGCATGCTGCGTGGGAGTATGACACATATACAGATACGAGAACAGTGGACTCACATATTCGAAATTTAAGAGAGAAATTGAAAAATGCTGGCTTTCCTATTGATGAATTTCTTAAAACTGTATGGGGAATAGGATATAAATGGAGCTAAAGGAGAAAAGTCGAAATGAAGAAATATAAAATTATATTCAGTTTATTAGTATTAATATTAGTCCTATCTGCATGTAACTCAAATGAAAATGATGTTTTCTCATTCGAGGGAGTAAATAATAATAAAATTGATCATATACACGGTTTAGGTTATATAAATGGAGAAAGCGATGTCGTCATTGCAACTCATCTTGGGTTATATAAATATGCCAAGGATGGTTGGAAAGAAGCAAATAGTCAAAAACATGACTATATGGGCTTTCAAGCTGTAAGAGAAGGATTCTTTTCAAGTGGTCATCCAGAAGAAGGTTCTGAATATAAAAATCCTCTTGGTCTTATTAAAAGCATAGATGAAGGAGCAAGTTTCGAACAATTAGCGTTTTACGGAGAGATTGATTTTCATTACCTTGCAGCTGGTTATGATTCAAGTACGATTTACGTGTTAAATGAAATGCCAGTTGAAGAAATGGACGCAGGTCTACATTATTCTCTAAATGAAGGAGATTCATGGACTAAAGCTGCTATGAATGGGTTTAATTCCGATTATATTTCTAATTTGTCGGCTCATCCCACTCGTAAAGAATTGATTACAATCGGTAGTAAGGATGGATTATTTATTTCGAATGATTATGGCCAAAACTTTAAGTTAATGAATGATACAAAAATGATCACTTATGTAACATTGACTGAAACGGGAGGTTTATATACTAATTTTGAGAATAATACCGTCTACCTTAAGTCCTTCTTGTTTGAGAGTAACGAAGAAATTAATGTACAACTTCCAAAAGAATTGAAGATGGATCCAATCACTTTTATCTCAGTAAATCCTGAAAATCAACAAGAGATTGTATTAGTTACAAATAGTAATAATATTTATATAACAAAAGATGAAGGACTAACTTGGGACCAGATTGCTTCTAACGGTGAGTTAGCAGAATAAGAAGATGGAGGGTGTTTCACGGATGTATAGTTTGATGTCGAGATTTAGTCAAACAATTAGTGAACCAGTTACTGTTTTCTTACGCTCCTATGAACATTCCCCAATTGTAGTTGCGCTCCTTCTCGGCTTGATTGGAGCTGTGGCACCATGCCAACTGACAGGAAATATGAGTGCAATTACATTTTACGGAAATCGCACTGTTCAAATGAAAAATAATTGGGGAGAAATACTATCCTTTATAGCAGGAAAGATTATAGTATTTAGTCTGATTGGGTTGCTGGCTTGGATATTTGGTCAATCATTTGAAACTAAAATGACAGAGTATTTCCCTTTATTTCGTAAAGTAATTGGTCCACTACTAGTAATTACTGGACTTGTACTTTTAGGAATTTTTAAGCTTAGATTTCTTAATCGTTTAACAATGTATATCCCTATGGCATTAAAGGAAGGAAAGCCGGGATCCTTTATGTTGGGAGCAAGCTTTTCACTCGCATTTTGTCCAACTATGTTTGTTCTCTTTTTTGTCTGGCTTATGCCAACTGTTGTATCAACTTCCTATGGTTTTTTATTACCTGCTGTCTTTGGAATTGCAACGTCGATTCCACTAATCCTTTTATTTGTTTTAATATGGTTATTTGATGCTAAGAAAATAATTATGAAACGTAGCATGAAAATGGGAAGATTGATACAACGCATAGCGGGGGGCGTTTTAGTAGTTATAGGACTTTTTGATACCATCACTTATTGGGGGATATAATTTACAAATGAGCTGTCAAATATTAAGAAGACAAAATTATTCCCTGTTAGTAGTAAAAAGCAGTTAGATTATATAATACTTAAATAGTTAGTCTAAAAGTACTGCATGGAAGAGCCTGTCTAATGGGTCTCTCCATGTATTTTTTATTTAAAATACATGTTATATGAAGTAGTTCGTGTTGATGAGGAAAGTTTATCAGGAGGAAAGAAATGAACACTGCTAAAAATACTTTAGTTTGTATTAGTTTAATATTATATTTATTTGCATTAGTTTTTATATTATTCTTTGATTCAAGAGGTTATAGATTGTCAGAGGTATCTTTTGGGGAATACATAAATTGGTCTTCAAATTTTATACCATTTAGAACTATAAATCTATATATTCATTCTATAGCCCATGGAACTTTGAATATTAAGATCCCTTTAAAAAACCTTGGTGGTAATTTAATTTTGTTTTTACCTATGGGCATTTTTTTACCGCTCATTATTAAAAGAATTAATAATATACGTATATATGTAATTACAATGACTGTTTTATTATTATTTATTGAGGTAACACAAGTGGTTTCAAGAAGAGGAAGTTTCGATATTGATGATTTGATTCTCAACATGCTAGGTGCTGTAATAGGATTTGCAATTTGGAACGATAGATTTGTTAAGAAGTATTAAACTATTTCCTATTCACTAAATTTGCAAAAACTCCAAGAAGAATTTACTTCTCCTTAGAGCTTAAATAAATTATTATGAAAAACACATCTACAGCTTTAGTAGTCGCGCATTGATAGCAACTATTACTGTACTTAGAGACATTAAGATCGCCCCAAATGCAGGACTTAGTACAATTCCATATTTATAAAAGAATCCTGCTGCTAATGGAATTGCTACAATATTATATCCTGCAGCCCACCATAAGTTTTGTGTCATTTTTCGGTAAGTAGCTCTTGAAAGCTTGATAATATTAACTACATCTAGCGGATTACTTTTTACAAGGACGACATCAGCAGTTTCTATTGCAACATCAGTTCCTGCACCTACAGCAATTCCTAAATCAGCTTTTGCAAGAGCTGGCGCATCATTGACACCATCTCCCGTCATTGCAGTAAGAAGGCCGTCTGTCCTTTGTATATGTTCAATCTTTTCGGATTTTTGATGAGGAAGAACCTCTGGAAAGATTTCTTTCATACCTAACTGTTGTCCGACATATTGAGCAACCTTAGCATTATCACCTGTTAGCATAATAGATTTAATTTTCATTTCTTTAAGTTGATTAATGGCTTCAATTGCTGTTTCGCGAACGATATCTGAAAGTGCGATCATACCTGCGTACTTATTATCCACCAAAGTGAAAACAACTGTCTTACCCTCTGAAGACCACGTGTCAAATTGTTCTTTGTCATAATTTAAATTCAATTCTTTGATATATCCCGGACTAACCACTAGGATTTGTTTTCCGTTCACTGTTCCTCGGAGGCCTTTTCCAGTTAATGATTGAAAGTTCCCTAATTTTAAAGGTGTAATACCCATTTCCGTTGCTTTTTTTATAATACCTTTTGCTAGTGGATGTTGGGACTGAACTTCTACCGACGCTGCATATGAAATAACATCTTTCTCACTATAATCCTTTGAAGTACTTATATTTGTTACACCAAATTCACCTTTTGTTAAAGTTCCTGTCTTATCAAAAACGACTGCTTCGATATTGCGAGCTCCTTCAAAGGCTGCACGATTTCGAATCAGAAGGCCATTTTTGGCTGCAATCGAAGTGGATACTGCAACCACTAAAGGTGCTGCAAGCCCTAAAGCATGAGGACAAGCTATGATTAATACCGTAACCATTCTTTCCATGGCAAAGGAAACTGGATAACCAAGAGAAATCCAAATGAAGTATGTTGCAAGGCCTGCTACAAGGGCACCGTAAAATAACCACTTTGCAGCCCTATTTGCAAGGTCTTGAGCGCGGGACTTAGATTCCTGTGCTTCTTTAACTAAACTAATAATTTGGGAAAGATAGGTTTCATTTCCCGTTTTCATTACAGAAATAATAAGTGCACCTTCACCATTAATTGATCCTCCAATAGCCTCTTGGTTAGCTTCTTTTTCAATAGGGACAGATTCACCTGTTAGCATGGATTCATCAATCGTAGATTTTCCATCGACTATTTTACCGTCTATAGGTATTTTTTCGCCAGGTTTGACCAAAACTCGATTTCCTTGTTTTAAACTAGCCACTTCTACTTCTGTTACTCTACCTTCATCGTCGACAAGATGAGCTTCCGAAGGCATTAATTTAGCAAGTTCCTCCAAAGCTTTCGAAGCACCCATAACAGATTTCATTTCAATCCAATGACCAAGTAACATTATGTCAACAAGAGTAGCCAATTCCCAGAAGAAATCATTTTCAGCAAAACCAAATACAGAAGCTGTACTATATACATACGCCACGCTAATAGCCAAGGAAATTAGTGTCATCATCCCAGGGTTACGTTTTTTTAGTTCGTCTTTTGCTCCCACAAGAAATGGCCAACCACCATAAAAGAATATGAAAGTAGAGAGCGCAAACAGTATATACATATCACCTTCAAAGCGCCAATCAACCCCAAGGAACATTTGAATCATTGGGGACAGTATTAAAATTGGAATCGTAATAATTAATGAAATATAAAAACGTTTTTTAAAATCCTCCACCATATGGGAATGGTGATTATGATGTCCATTAAGAGTTTGTTTAATGCCATGGGTCTGATCAGCACCATGACTATCATGTTCTCCTTGTCCTTTTTGGTTATTGGAATTGTGTTCATGATGTGAGTGATTAGTCATCTTCAAGTTCCACCTGCCTCGTTATATAGTTTTGCAATTAGTATATACAATAAATATGCATTAATTATGCAATATTATAATAGCAAAACAATTTTGACATCACTCAATGAGGATGTCAGCCAAACAACATGAGCTTTTTAAAGTTCTCTATTATGGAGTGTTTGATCCCGGCTCAGGGGACTAATGCCGAATAATCTATTTCCTCACATAGGGAGATGATAAAAGACGGTTTCAGCTGTCAATACAGGGTGGGTTAAACAGTTAGTTAAATAATTAGCTAGTTTACTTTTAGAGGGAAGCTTAATATCTTCTTCAATTTCCGTTTATATTTGCTTCTTTTATAGCACGATATAATTGTTCATACAGTGGAGTTTTTGATTCTTATACCAGCTAGAACATTAAAAATCCATCCTTCCCTCTAATCTGACCACTTCAATTATTTTAATTCTGACGCTTTTCGCAGGGTCAAATTTTATTATACTAAGCTTATAAAGATAATGGAGGGAAAATAAATATGACAATTAATTTAACAGGAACAGATCGAGTAAAAAGAGGAATGGCTGAAATGCAAAAGGGTGGCGTTATTATGGACGTTATTAATGCTGAGCAAGCAAGAATTGCTGAGGCGGCAGGTGCAGTTGCAGTTATGGCATTAGAACGAGTACCATCGGATATTCGTGCAGCAGGTGGAGTAGCTCGTATGGCAGATCCACGCATTATGGAAGAGGTAATGGGAGCAGTAACGATTCCAGTAATGGCTAAAGCACGAATTGGACATATTACAGAAGCGCGTATTTTAGAAGCAATGGGCGTTGACTATATTGATGAATCAGAAGTGCTGACTCCAGCAGATGAGGAATATCATCTACGTAAAAGTGAATTTACAGTACCGTTTGTTTGTGGATGTAAGGATCTTGGGGAGGCAGCACGTCGAATTGGAGAAGGAGCTTCGATGTTGCGTACCAAAGGAGAACCTGGAACAGGGAACATTGTAGAAGCAGTGCGTCATTTACGTAAGGTAAATGCACAGGTTCGTAAAATTGTACATATGAGCGAAGATGAACTAATGACGGAAGCTAAAATTTTAGGTGCACCGTATGATGTTTTATTACAAATTAAGCATGCTGGTAAATTACCGGTTGTGAACTTTGCGGCAGGTGGAGTAGCAACACCTGCAGATGCAGCTCTAATGATGGAACTTGGGGCTGATGGCGTATTTGTTGGGTCCGGTATTTTCAAATCAGAAAACCCAGAGAAATATGCGAAAGCTATTGTAGAAGCAACAACACATTTCCAAGATTATAAATTACTTGTAGAGATTTCTAAAGATTTGGGAATACCAATGAAAGGAATTGAAATTTCTCGTTTGTCTGCTGGAGATCGTATGCAAGATAGAGGGTGGTAATATGGTTAAAATAGGTGTTTTAGCACTGCAAGGTGCTATTAGAGAGCATATTCATTCTATTGAAGCATGCGAGGCAAAGGCTATCACGGTAAAAAGTGTGGAGGACTTAGCGTTAGTGGAAGGTTTAATACTCCCTGGAGGAGAAAGTACAGCTATGAGAAAGCTTATTGATCGATTTGAAATGCTTGAACCACTGAGACAATTTGCATTAGATGGTAAACCGATGTTTGGAACATGTGCAGGCTTGATCCTACTTGCTAAAGAATTAGTTGGGTATGATTATTCACATGTAGGTGAACTTGATGCTATTGTTGAACGTAATTCTTACGGTCGACAGGTTGATAGCTTTGAAATAGATTTAAATATTGAAGGTGTTGCAACTGACTTTCCGGCAGTATTTATTCGAGCACCTCAAATCGTAAGTGTAGAGGAAAACGTTGAAATACTTGCTACACATGGAGATAGAATCGTGATGGTAAAACAAGGTCATTTGTTAGGATGCTCCTTTCATCCCGAATTAACAGATGATCATCGTATAATGACATACTTTATAGAAATGGTGAAGGAAAGTCTTGCAAATGAGGTTCACGTAAAATAATGTACGAGTAATTTCATGAATCAAAAATGATGTTCGGAAGCTGTAACAATCACGTTCATTAGAGCATCAGCGCATGGTGAAAGTTGATATTAACACTTGTGCGGCGAATTATTAGTAAGTCGTGGAGTTGAGAAGCGTTACAGTAAAGTAAGTGGATTCCGTCTATGACTGAATTAATCAGGGTGGCAACGCGGGTATGCTCTCGTCCCTTTTTCATGGACGGGGGCTTTTTTGTCGTTTTTCAACCCTATTAGTTATTAACTATTGGTCTCTATCATTCTCTAACTCTTTTACTAACTTTTTTATTTGTTTATCTTCAATTAATAAATTACTTAAAGGTTCCATCTGTGTACCTCCAATCTAAATAGTAAAAGGCTTTGTGCACGAAAACGTGCCAAAGCGTTTACTGTATCTATTTTTTAACGCGTAGCAGTTTGGTAACTTTTGAAGGGAATACTGACACTCTTCACAAGTACACTGAACAGTATAGTCATAAAAAAATGTGGTGTTTTAAATTTTTTCTAAAAAAACGCATACCATAAAGGGGTATAAAGTATATATAGAATACCGAAACAATTCTTACAGTTTAATAAAAAGGGTGGAAAGATGGGATATTATCAAATATTTATATTAGCGTCGCTTGTGGGGTTAGCTTTAATAGTTTTTATATTAGCGAGGATATCGAAAAGTATATTTAATCCCATGCAAGGGATGATAACTTCTATGTTTTTTGGTATGAATATTGGGTTGACTGCTGGTATTCTCTTAGGAGTAACATTTCAAGGGGACTTATTCCTCTCCACAATTCTATCGATGGGTATCGGAATGTTAGCCGGTTCAATATGTGGCGGATATTTTGGGGTATTATCTGTTTTAGAAGGGGTAATGTCTGGTTTGATGGGTGGTATGATGGGTGCGATGTTAGGAGAAATGATAAACGAGGAACAATCAATTGCTTTAATAAGAATATTTCTATTGTTATCTATTACCACAATCTTTCTATTTTTCTTATTACCAGACAAGAAAAATCAAAAGATACAAAATAAAAGATGGCTATTAAAGCCGGTCATCCTGGCAATTAGTATTATTTTTTATTTTATTGGAGGTGTTTCCTTAGCGGAAAAGCAAATAAGTTCCAAATCTAAGGATTCTATATCAGAACATCAGAACCATACAAATAATGAGGCGAATAATACAAATAAAAATTCACAAGTTATTACGATACAAGCTAAAAATATGAAATACTCAATAACAGAGGTATTTATAGAGAAAAATCAGCCAGTCACTCTTGTTCTAGAAAATTTGGACAAAATTGAGCATGATATTGAAATAAAAATCCCAACTCTTAACGATAACGACCTAAAACATAATCACGAGACTAAAGAAAATCTTATACATCTTCATGCCGAACCTAAAAGTACAGAAAACTTATATTTCATCCCTGTTAGCACAGGAATTTACGAATATATTTGCACTATCCCAGGACATAAGGAATCTGGAATGGTCGGTCAGGTTGTAGTGAAATAGGCATTTTAGAGTGATAAATAAAAATTTAGTAAATCTAAATAAATCATTAAACATATCTCTTTACATACCCCCTGCGGGTACTGTATTATAAAAATAAGGATAGGAGGTTGCTTATTTGGACAGTGTAATAGAAGAAGGTACGTTATTATCTAAGGTGTCTTGTAGAAAAAGTCATCATCCTGAACATGTGAAAAAAGATTTAACAAATCGATTAAACCGTATTGAAGGTCAGATTCGAGGAATAAAAGGAATGGTAGACAAAGACGTCTATTGTGACGATATAATCACACAGCTTTCTGCAACTCAGTCCGCTCTAAATAGTGTAGCTAAAGTACTTTTACAAGGACATTTAAAAGGCTGTGTAGTGGATAGATTAGCTGAAGGTGACGATGAGGTTTTAGATGAATTATTAGTAACAATTCAAAAATTAATGAGAAAATAAGAGGAGGAGATTTAAATGACAAATCAAGTGACTATACAAGTTCAAGGAATGACTTGTGGTGGGTGCGTAAAATCTGTTGAAAATAGCGTTAGCGCACTTAGTGGTGTGGAGAAAGTTAATGTACAATTAGAAACAGGAAAAGTAAATATAGAATTTAATGATTCGCAAACAGATATTAAACAAATTACGGATACCATCGAAGGTAAAGGATATACAGTAGTTGCCTAAATATAATAAGTAGAGTGGTGTTTAAATCACAGCATTTTTTTCATATTTTATACCCCCATATGGTATAGGATTTTAATAATAATAGAAAAGGAGAAGTGAAAAATATGGAAAACGTAACATTGAATGTGAGTGGAATGTCATGTGGATTTAGCTTTTGATTCAGAAAAGGTAAGTATAGATAAAATTAAGGCAATAATTGATGACCAAGGTTATGACGTGAAATAATAGAGTAAGAGTGCTATTTGGCACTCTCTTTCTTACTTCCACTTATACCCCCTGGTAGTATTTAAAGGAGAGGTGTAAACAAAATGAGTAGTGAATTAAAAGAAACTAGTCTACAAATTACAGGAATGACCTGTGCAGCCTGTGCTACAAGAATTGAAAAAGGCCTAAAAAAAATGGATGGCGTAGAACAAGCCAACGTAAACTTGGCTCTTGAAAAGTCTATGATTAAATACGATCCTGAAAAATTGACTAATCAAGATTTTGAAAAGAAAATTCAAGATCTAGGGTATGGCATTGCAAAGGAAAATAAAGAGTTTGCAATAACAGGAATGACCTGTGCTGCCTGCGCTACGAGAATTGAAAAAGGTCTTAACAAGTTAGAGGGAGTTTCATTTGCCAACGTTAATCTAGCGCTTGAAAATGCAACTATTGAATATAACCCTTCTCAGATTAATGTTTCGGATATTATTGCGCGAGTTGAGAAATTAGGATATGGGGCAATTAATAAAGAAGATGAAAAAGAAGCAATAGATTACCGAGAGCAAGCTATTAAAAAGCAAAAGAAAAAATTTATTATCTCGGCAATCCTGTCCCTTCCTTTATTGTGGTCTATGGTTGGTCACTTTTCTTTTACATCGTTTATTTACATGCCCGAGTTTCTTATGAATCCCTGGGTACAAATGGCTTTGGCAACACCAGTTCAATTTATCATTGGGAAACAGTTTTATGTAAGTGCTTATAAAGCATTGCGAAATGGGAGTGCCAATATGGATGTCCTAGTTGTTATGGGTACATCCGCAGCTTACTTTTATAGTGTTTATCAGGCTTTCATTACAATTGGTGAGCACCATAACGCCCAATTGTACTTTGAAACGAGCTCAGTGCTGATTACCCTAATTATATTAGGTAAACTTTTCGAAGCAAAAGCAAAGGGGCGTTCGTCTGAGGCTATTAAAAAGCTTATGGGACTTCAAGCTAAAACAGCCTTGGTTCTAAGAGATGAAAAGGAAATAGAAATACCTCTTGAAGAAGTTGTAACCGGAGATATTATTTTAGTAAAACCAGGAGAAAAAATACCGGTTGATGGAGAGGTAATGGAGGGAAACTCTGCTGTCGACGAGTCAATGTTAACTGGTGAAAGTATTCCAGTCGATAAGACGATTGGTGATTCTTTATTTGGTTCAACAATTAATAAAAATGGTTTTATTAGAATGAAAGCAACGAAAATCGGAAGAGACACAGCTCTTTCTCAAATAATTAAAGTAGTGGAAGATGCTCAAGGCTCCAAAGCCCCAATTCAAAGGCTTGCAGATAAAATATCTGGCGTATTCGTTCCAATTGTAATAGGTATTGCCATTATTACTTTTTTGGTATGGATTATATGGGTAAACCCAGGAGAAGTTACTCCTGCACTCGAAGCTCTGATTGCCGTTCTTGTTATTGCTTGTCCATGTGCCCTTGGTCTTGCAACACCAACCTCCATTATGGCAGGTTCAGGTCGGGCAGCTGAGTTTGGTATTCTGTTTAAAGGTGGAGAACACCTCGAAACCACGCATCATATTGATACAGTAGTTGTTGATAAAACTGGAACAGTTACGAATGGTAAACCAGAGTTAACCGATGTAATTGTTGCAGATGGTGTAAATGAAGAGGAGTTTCTTTCTTTGGTTGGTACAGCAGAGAAACAATCCGAACATCCACTTGCAGAAGCGATTGTGAAAGGAATTCAAAATAGAGGGATATTACTCGATACAGTTCAAGATTTTGAAGCAATCCCTGGATATGGAGTAAAAACAACAGTTAATCAAAGAGATGTTCTTGTAGGAACTCGAAAGTTAATGAACCAATATCACGTGGATATTTCTACCATACTAACGATAATGGAAGAATTAGAGGCAAATGGAAAAACAGCCATGCTGGCAAGTATAGACGGTCAATATGCAGGGCTTATTGCGGTTGCGGATACAATCAAGGAAACGTCTAAGAAAGCCATCAAGCGTTTACGTGATATGAATATTGAAGTGATCATGATGACTGGTGATAACCAACGTACAGCTAAAGCGATTGGTAAAGAGGTTGGAATAGATCATGTTATCGCTGAGGTACTTCCTGAAGGAAAAGCCGAAGAGGTTAAAAAACTTCAGGCAGCTGGAAAAAAAGTAGCGATGGTTGGAGATGGAATTAATGATGCTCCAGCTCTTGCAGTCGCCGATATCGGGATGGCCATTGGAACAGGAACAGACGTTGCGATGGAAGCTGCAGATATAACATTGATAAGAGGAGACTTAAACAGCATAGCGGATGCAATTATTATGAGCCACAAGACGATGAGAAATATTAAGCAAAATCTTTTTTGGGCATTCGCATATAACACGTTAGGCATACCGATTGCTGCAGTCGGATTACTTGCACCTTGGGTAGCAGGGGCAGCTATGGCATTTAGTTCTGTATCTGTTGTACTAAATGCATTACGACTTCAAAGAGTAAAACTAGAAAAGTAAAACTTTTAATCTGACCCACTTCGGTGGGTTAATTTTTATTTATCTGAGGTGGTGTGAATTAAACTTCACTAAGGAGCTACTTATATTAAGTTAAATCTTCCATATTTTTAATTAATGAATAATCCCTCACGTTGCACTATTAATATGTTTGTTATAAGGTATTTAAAAGTCTTCCGAATAAAGTTAAAGTTTTTCCATACAATAAAGAATTTTGAAACAATAATCACCTTTATTTTACGTAATAGAGACCTTTGGAACATAATTTGAATATAATAGTTATGAGGTGAAAACTATGTGCTTTTCAACTAATGTAATCGAACAACAAGCTCTTATCATAAGTGATAAGATAATTAAAAACACTATATACAAACCAGTAAGTCTGGATTTTATTAGTGAAAAAAATGTTGGAATACAAGATTTTCAAATGCAAAATATCGGAGAAGAAATATCATTAATAACAATGGTAAATTTAGAAAACAATGAAGGATTACAAATTAGTGTAGAACCAAATGAAAATGGGTTAAGGTACGCTATGGGGGAAATCTCTTATAAAGATTATAAAAAACTGCAAAATCGAGAAAGTAGACAGTTTATCTGGTATTTCTTCGCTATTTCAAGCGTTTTTCTATTGATATCCTGGGCCTCTATCAGGTGGTTTTTTATATAATTTTTTCTAGACTTTAATACCCTTAAGTGAATATCTAACAGTAACCAATATTATAGATATTATTTAATACAAAAAGAGCGTTGATTTCACAAGAATCATTGCTCTTTTTTTATGAAAAAATTATTTGTATGGAAGAATTGATTGGATGCTTATTGTTAAGGACAGTTATCTTATTTGCTACATAGATATAACAAGTGTAGGGAAATAAGATTAAATTAAAGTCCTAGTTTTTTTTCAAACAAATAGGGAAATAATAAAGTATAAAGACAAATTACATAGTGATAAAATTCAGGTATTAGAATCTTCAGTAACTGGTCTGCACAATTTTTTCATAATTTCAGTGTAAGATTGTTTAAAACAACAGCTGTATCTTGTTGTAAATTTATTAGAGTTTAGAGGAGGATAACAATGAAAAAAAAATTATTTATGGGTCTTGGTTCGTTCGCTATCGCAATTACATTGTCTGCTTGTGCTGGTGATGAAAAGGAAACGGAGATGGACACACAAGAGCACAAAGAAATGAATACGGAAGAAAGTAAGGGTATGGAACATTCTAATATGGATATGTCTGGATCAGGTGAAGTTCCTGAAAACTTAAAAGTAGCTGAAAATCCAACTTTTGAAGTAGGTAGTCAAGCTATTATTGAAACAGATCATATGGAAGGTATGAAAGGTGCCGAAGCAACGATTGTCGGTGCTTATGATACAACTGTTTATACTGTTTCGTATACTCCTACAACTGGTGGGGAACGAGTAGAGAATCATAAATGGGTCATTCATGAAGAATTAGGAGAACCACAATCGGCACCATTAGAACCTGGTACAGAAGTAGTCCTAACAGCTGAACATATGGAGGGGATGGAAGGAGCAACCGCTGAAATTGATTCGGCTGAAGAAACAACAGTGTATATGGTTAATTATACTTCTACTTCCGGAGACAAAGTGACTAATCATAAGTGGGTAACTGAAAGTGAATTGTCACCAACAAAATAACTTTTTATTTTTAGATTCATTCAAAAAACCTATCCATTATATGGATAGGTTTTTTTCTTTTTGTAGAGCGTAATCCGTTTATAAAGAAATGCAGTAACTAATAAATACTATTTGAATCTACTGAAAATAGTAGCATGCTATTAACTTACACAGACTCTTACTTTTTATTATTTATCCTATAAATTAAAACTATAGTCCGAAATATCCTAGAATTAGAAAGTTAAACTAGGTATTTGTAATGATTTTGTAATCAAATCGTAACGAATATATTGCATCATTTGTGATAAAGTTACAATTATAAATATAACATTTACTGGGGTGTAAAATGAGAAGTATAATTATGCAAGTATTAATTGTGGTATCTTTAATTTTTTCTGCACAAGTATTTTCAGCAGATAAAGTCAATGCTGCAACATCAACTGAAATCGGAGCATTTGCTTCAAAGTTATACGGTACTCCATATAAATTTGGTGGAACAACTCCTAAGGGATTTGATTGTTCTGGATATATTAGATATGTTTATAATAAATTCAACATTAGTTTACCAAGAACATCTGCCGAGCAGTTTAAAGTGGGAAAAACAGTTGAAAAAGATAAATTACAACCTGGAGACTTAGTGTTTTTTGCTAATACATATAAAAAAGGTATTTCTCACACTGGAATTTATTTGGGTAACGGGGAATTCATATCTGCAAAAAGTAAGGGTATTTTAAAAGCTAACTTAAAAACAGATCCTTATTGGGGTCCTAAATATGCCGGAGCGAAACGGATATCTAATGTAACTGTAGCTATGGAAAAAGGGAAAAATACTAACAACTAAGTTTTAGAGATTTTTAAGTACAATCATCCACTGTATAGATGATTGTACTTTTTTGTTTTTGGAGGCAAGAAAATCTTACTTGTCCATATATTATCCACAATTATTTGTTATTCTTTTTTATGGTATGTTTTTAACTAAATCATATTGAAAAAGAGAAATTCTAGGAGGGACAGAATGTCTTCAAACTCCCTAAATAAAGAAAAGAACACAACAAAGAAAAAGAAAGATACTTTACTAAGGATTTTGTTATACTTTGTAGTTTTGCTATTTATTCTCTTACTTTTTTCTTTCTGGGTGACAATTTTTTATGTTCCTAAAGAAGAGGAAGAAAATATATTTGACGATAAAATCTATCCTTTTTTCCATGTTGAATTAAAAGATCGTTTATCCGAAGAATTAGATGGGATGCCTACTAAAACAAATAATCTAGATACAGGAGGGAAATCAAACTTGAATCTAGAGGATAGGGATGAATTTGCGCCTACTATGGACGGTTTCTTTAACGAAAGAGAACTTACTATAAAGAATATTGATGCTCTTTTTAAAAATATGAAATCTCCCAAAGAAATTTCATCATCTCATTCAACTTTCGGAAAGGAAGTCCTGTATATTTACCATACTCATAGCAGGGAATCTTTTTTGCCATATTTAGAAGAAACAGATAAACCTGAAGAAGCGTATCACTCGAAAGCAAATATTACACTAGTAGGAGAACTGCTTGGAAGGGCACTGGAAAGAAGGGGAGTAGGAACAACAGTCAATTCAACCGATATCGTTCAAGAACTAGCTACAAGAGGTTTAAACTATAATAGTTCTTATAATGTGTCAGGAGAGCAAGTACGTGCTGCGTTAAAAGGTAATAAAGATTTAGAGATCTTTCTAGATTTGCATCGCGATTCTTTGCGTAGTGATTCTACTACTACTGTAATGAATGGAGTAAACTATGCCAAATTATTATTTGTTGTAGGTACGGGCCATGAAGGTTATGAAAAGAATCTTACGTTTGCGGAAGGGCTACAAACAATTTTAGACAATCAATACCCCGGACTGTCCAAAGGCATAATGCCAAAAAGTAGTAAACAAGGCAATGGAATTTATAATCAAGATATTTCTCCAAACTCTATTATTGTGGAAATTGGAGGTGTAGATAATACAGTAGAAGAGCTTCATCGAACTACAGAGGTTTTTGCTGATGTTTTAAGTGAATATTATTTCCATGAAGAAAGGTAAATCAGTCTTTTGGATCCATGGCATTACTTGTTCGTTTTCGTTTTCTTATTATATTTCAAATTACTTTATATCTTAAAGTTAAATGCACCTTAAGTCATAAGCTTCAAGGTGCATTTCATTTTGTAATTTTAAAGTCCTGCATGTGATACTAGATTGTTAGATTCATCTTGTAATAGTTCTGAAACAGCTTTTGCTAGAACTGAAATCGAACGATTAATTTCTTCCTGTGTATTATCGATTCCACCAAGTTCTATTAACACCATATTGTTAGCAAGATCTTGATTATAAATGCCGTCCACATGGTCTCCTTTTTTACCGATAACGCCTTTAGATATTCCAGGAACCAATTCATTTAAGTGTGAGGAAAGATGTTGGGCATAGGATTTGTTTATTAAGTAATTTGGATGCTCTTCCCCTACCACAAAATATATTTTTCCAAATGTTTCATTGTTGTAAGTTAGTGTTGAATTTTTCCTAGTTGTAGAATCTCTGTGTAAATCAATAATTATGTCATATTTATTGTTCTGAACATTATCTGTTAAATAAGGACGGACAACGTTATAGGCTTCTGGAAAAGTACGATTTGTTTTCTTTAGCTCACTCATGGTGTCAATTCCGAGAAACTCAGTTTCAATAGAATTTAGACTAAAATGATTTCTAATAATATCTTCAAAAGCGGTTATGTTTGAGGTTGAATGGTATACCTCTGCTTGACCGGTCTCATTTTTTACTATTGGTATAAAGGATTCGTGGGAGTGTGTAAATAGCAATAATGCTTTCCTAGGCTCAATGATTTTGATATTATCAAGATTTTGATTTTGAGTTGCAGCGTATACGACGACTGCTTTCTCGTCTGCTTTCTCGTCAGGCTTCTCATCAGCCATTTCCATAATTCCTATTTGTTGAGGGTTACTAAGAGTAGCTATAATAATTGGTGATATAAAAATTATTAAGAATAGTCCGATAATTATTCTTGTTTGGTTTCTCATATTAATACACCTCAAACAACAATATGTTGGAAGTTTAGGAATTAGAACTATATATTTTGTAAGATAAGAAAATTTAATACTATTAATTTTAAAGAAAAGTGCACGAAATGTTACGAATAATATTGTCAATTGGTTCATCCATTTAGTATAAGCATATACCTCCATAAATTTTCCATATTTATTTGATACACTGCCAATATATTAAATAATATAAATTGGAGAGAATGAAGATGAAATACAAAATGTGGATTACTTCCGTATTGTCGGTAAGCATTATTATAATTGGAGGTTGTAGTGCAAGTGATTCTTCTGCCAAAAATGCAAGTATGGATCATGCTAATATGACTGCAGAAGAAATGTCGAATATGGAAGGAATGGATCATTCAGATGCGAGCGATGAAGATATGGCTTCTATGGAAAACGGTCATGATAGCCATACAAACCCTTTGGCATTAAATAATTCAACTGGAGAAAATGAACTAATACTTCCACCATTAATTGAATCAAAGGATGGGGTAATAGATATTACAGCACAGCAAGGAACAACCGAATTTTACGAAGATGTTCAAACCGAAACATATGGATATAATGGTTCCTTTTTAGGGCCAATTATTCAGGTATCAAAAGATGAAACAGTAACATTTAGAACTAACAATGATTTATCAGAACCAACGACATTTCACTGGCATGGTGTAGATATTTCAGGCGAAGGTGATGGTGGTCCTCATCAAATACTACAACCAGGTGAATCAGAAGATGTAAAATTCACTGTAAATCAGGAGGCTTCCACTCTATGGTTCCATCCACATCCTGAAGGTGCTACAGCTGAGCAAGTATATAAAGGATTAGCTGGTTTAATTTATGTGGAGGATGAAAATTCGAAAAATCTAGATTTACCAAAAGAATATGGGACAAATGATTTTCCATTAGTATTCCAAGACAGACAATTTAACGAGGATAAGCAATTTGATTACCAAGCAGTAATTAACGATGATGGAACAATAGGAGATACTTTATTAATAAATGGAACATTGAATCCTAAACTTACGGTAGGTAAAGAAAAAGTTAGATTACGTATATTAAATGGTTCAAATGCTCGAAATTATTCTTTTAAACTAAATACAGGAGATTCATTCCAACAAATCGCTACAGATGGTGGTTTCTTAAATGAACCAACAACAATGAGTGAAATAACGTTAACACCCGGTGAACGTGCAGAGATTATCATTGATTTTTCAAAGTATAAAGCCTCAAGTGATATAGCGTTAATTAATGAGGAAGATACAAACCTTTTACCATTTAAAATTGATGAACAGAAAACAAATTCAAGAGATTTACCAAAAACTTTAAATAATTTTGCTGTTACAGATGAAGAAAGAAATTTACCTGTTACGAAGAAACTAGAACTTTTTGGAATGGGTGCAATGGTGACCATTAATGATAAGCAATTTGATATAGACCGAATTGACTTTACTCAAAAACAAGGGGTTACTGAAGTATGGGAAATTTATAATAAACCTGATGCAATGGGCGGAATGACACATCCATTCCACATTCATGGGACACAGTTTAAAATTATTTCAATTGATGGAAACGAACAGCCAGTAAACGAACAAGGCTGGAAAGATACTGTAGCAATTGATGCAGGAGAAACAGTGAAATTAGCTGTTAAATTTAATAACAAAGGTATATATATGTTCCATTGTCATGTTCTTGAGCATGAAGAGAATGGAATGATGGGACAAGTAAAAATAGATTAAAATTTATATTAGAATTACATACGAGTTACAAAAATAAGGATTTTCTAAGGAGTTCTCATTTCTCTGTTTGAACTAACACCTTATGGGAACATTAATACTGATTGCAATATTAATATCTAGGAGGTATTTCATGAATCAGAAATATGAAGAATGTCTTAAAGCTTGTATGGAATGTCTAAAGGCTTGTAACACATGTTTTGATGCTTGTTTAAGAGAAGGCGATGTTAAGATGATGGTCGATTGTATACGATTAGATCGCGCTTGTGCAGATGCTTGTGCCTTTGCGATACAAGCGATGACTTCGAACAGTCCTTTTGTGAAAGAAATATGCCAACTTTGTGCAGAAATTTGTGAACGCTGTGGAGAAGAGTGTGCTAAACACGAACATGACCATTGCCAAAGCTGTGCTGAGTCATGCCGCAAATGTGCTGAAGCATGTCGTCAAATGAGTGCGTAAGAAAATTTACGAAGAATACTAAAATATAATAAGGCTACTGCAAAAAGTCAAACCACATGGCTTTAGCGGTAGCCTTAAATTATTTGTGAAGAGAAAAGGAAACCGTCCACCTTTTCAATGTAGGTTGCATAATAAATTATCTTTAATTAAATGAAGAGACTCAGCAGATTTTTCCTGCAATGAATTGCACCTCATAATAAATAAGATAATATTCAAACTAGCAGTAAATGGCTAGGATAAAATGCTTGGTAGAATTTTCTTGCTACAGGCATACTTGATAGTTTATATCTAAATAATAATAAGAGTTCCCAAAACACTTAACAATTGACCACTGCATTGTTAGGATTGCTATCCATTCTAACAATCGAACACTCCTATATAAAAGTCTCTTGAATTAGAAAAAATTTCGGGTTGTCTATTGGGTAAATGATAGTATGGAAAGACTAATAAAATACCACTTTGTTTTAACCAAATGTTTTTCAATTATTCTATCATGAGAATAGCTAGCTTTTGAGAGTTAATTGTTCTCCTTATATTAGCGTTTTAAATTTAAAATATCGCAAAAAGAATTGCAGTTAAAAATAATAGAAATAAATAGCTGCTAGAATTCCTATTATTAGGATGAGGAGATTACATAGAAAGCCAAGTAATATTATTCTATTTTTTGGTATATTAATCATCATCACCGCCGAACATGTAGTCTTTCGTGTTAAGTGATATGTTTATGACTATACTTAGTGCAAAGATAGTAGCCAGAACAGAACTTCCTCCATAACTAAACAATGGAAGGGGAATCCCAGTAATAGGAACGAGCCCTATCACCATTCCAATATTTTCAAAAACATGAAATAAGATCATAGAAATAACTCCAGCAGCAATTAGAGTTTCATACTCACCTTTATTTTTATACGCTATCCTGAAAATTCTGTATATTATAATGTAATACATAAAAATTATTCCTGCAGAACCAATAAAACCAAACTCCTCCGAAATGGTTGTAAAAATAAAGTCAGAATGTGCCTCAGGTACTGCAACAACGCCATTACCGTATCCCTTCCCAGTTAACATACCTGAACCTATTGAAGTTATAGATAGACTTAATTGATAGCTTGTTCCCAAAGTATCCGCAAATGGATCCAACCAAGAATTTATCCTATCTATTTGATACCGGTCCATTACATACAATAATAAGTTCGGTCTGTATAAAAACGCCAATGCAAATAATCCTAAAGATATAATTACAGTTATAAAAACAGATAATATTATTCTCATATTAATACCTGATATGAGTATCATACCTACCATAATAGAAACCATAACCATACCAGTCCCTAAATCGGGCTGAACAGCTACTAGGATTAACGGAATTAGAGTTATACCAACAATTTTAAATAACAGAAAAAAGTCTAACTTTAAAAATCTTATTGGATATTTCACGTTATGATTAGATATTACTCTTGCTAAGTAAAGAATTAAAAAGATTTTCATGAATTCTGAAGGTTGAATAGAACCAAATCCCGGAATTAAAAACCAAGCTTTTATTCCTTTAATATTAGGTGCTATTGTTTCTGGAGATATAATAAGCAAAGCCAGAATTAAGTTACCAAATATATATAAATATAGGGATAATTTTTTTATTTGTTCAAAATCAAAAAAATATACAATTGCTGAAATGATCATACCGAATAGGACCCATATTGCTTGTTTTAACGCAAAATTATCATCATACGGCAAGTATTTTTGTGCGCTATATATGAAGGTACAGCTTACAATCATAAACAAAATAATTACCAAGTAAATTATTATATCTAGATTATTGAATTTATTTTCTTTCATTTATTTACCTCTTTATTAAATCTAATATAAATAGTAATAATAGCTATTTTATTAATATTCACCATGGGGTAGAGCCATCTTGTTAATAGAGACTAACTATAAAAACCTAAAGTGGAAAACTAGTTGTGTAGTAAATATCAGTAAATATCTTATTTTGCCATTAACTATGACCAGTGGTTTACCATTTCTTTTTAATCCAAAAAGTTGTAAATACAACCGAGAACAAGATCATAACCGCGTATAAATAATTCATTGAAATTTTTTGAAGAACCCCAAAGACTATTGCTACTTCAATGACAACTGCAGGTACTTTCCCGATTGAACTTGCAGTCATAAAAATCCATCCGGGAATAGTTGTTAAAGAAGCACCTGCGGTAACTATCCCTGATGGAACAAATGGTAGAATTCGAAATAGAATAATTAGTGTGAACACATGCATGGGAGAACTATTTTTTATAGTTTTAATAATTGTATGACTTAGCCATCCAGGATTAATTTTAGAGAAGCCCCACCGATACATGTGAAAACCAATAATTGCACCAAAAATTTCTCCAGTAAATGTAAGAATGACACCAAGCGCTAAACCCAAGGAGTTTATATTGATAGCAGTAACAAAGATACTTGGTATAAAGCCAATTGCACCAATTCCCAAGTTCAAGAAAAGTAATAAGATAAATTTGATTGTTGTGCTCATTAAAGAAATGAGTGTTATCGATTCATTCACAAACTATAAACCACCTATGATAATGTTATTAGTATTTACTCATATGGTCGCTCCAATGAGGAGGATGCTCCTTCCTTGTGTACTAATATATAATATAGAAGAAATAAGGAAAAGTTGTGGAGATTAAATTTTTTAATACCATTGTGTAGAAAACCAACGCTATTTAAGTGTTAATAGCATAAAAAAGAATGTTAAAAAGAATGTTAGTACTCATACTTGGATTAGAAATAGTATAATAAGTAGTAATATAAGTAGTAACATCTAAGCTTCTTTTATTAAAGGTGGGTTATAAATGGAAAAAGTTAGTGATTTATTATTTGTTCCTCAATATCCTGAAGATAAATTACATCCAAATTTCCTTAGTATTTATAATGAAAAATTATCTTATGCTAGAGAATTTATAAAAGATTGGGCAGAAGGATTTGAAGATCGTGACCATAAATTTGTTAAAGAGTTTCAAACAACTTTTAACTCATCGTTTTGGGAGCTATACCTTTTTGCAGTGAGCAAGGAACTTAAATTAAATGTAAATATGTCCTATAATCGTCCAGATTTTGTTATTGAAGGTGAAGATGGTTTTAATGTAGAGGCAACTATTGCTAGTCACGCACAGGATGAGACCCCAGAATGGAAAAAAGATTTTTCTAAAGATATCTTTAAAGAATGGCCAGTGGAGAAGATTGTTGATAACGCCACCATTAGAATTGCTAATGCTTTTATGAGCAAGTCTCACAAATATAAAGAATCGTATGGTCAGTTGGAACATGTTAAAGGAAAACCGTTCATTATAGCAATTACTCCTTTTGACTCGCCTTATACAAATGAGCAACGTATGCAAGCTATACATAGAGTTTTATATGGTTTTGATCGATATATAGCAGTAGACTGGGATGATGAAAATAGAGATATACTGGATGTTATATACATGGAGGAAATAGATAAAAAAAATGGAGCTAAAGTACCTTTAGGATATTTTACAACTCCCAAGTTTGCTCATATTAGCGCTGTTATTTTTAGTAATACAGCAACGTTTGGTAAAGTGAGGGTAATGTGTGATGATCCAAGAATTACTTTAGTCAGCCATTCTAGATATAACGATTTTGGTACTCAACCTATTAATGAAGTAACATTCAAAGAAAATTATGTGGAGCATTTATTAGATGGATTAATTGTCTTTCATAACCCATTTTCTAATATACCTTTTAAAAACAAAGCATTTTACCATCCTGTTATAGCTCATTCTACATTTGATAGTAAAACAAAAGAAAATGTTTCCCATATTCCACATAATTTCTTATTTCAGAGATTCATCAATACTTTTATGACTGAAGATAAACTTCCCCCGCTAGATTATATACTGCGGGTAAAAAAGATTTTAGAGGAAGCATCACAAACTACTCAAAATAGTTTTCCTAAATATCATGACTAATCAATAAAATTAAATGGAGATTCAGTCATAAAGGTGTACTCTTGTTAGGTTTCTCATTTTGAAAGCCGTTCAAAGTAATTTGTAATAACAAAAATCAATAACATTAAGGTAAACATTGGGTTACTAACTATAATGTAAATACCTTAAAAGTACAATTGGATGGGTTACCAACTATAATGTAAATTAAAGTTTTTTGAAACATCCGTATTTCATTGCTGTTATTGAATTTTGGAGTTACCAACTATAATGTAACTGGACATTGTCTAGTTACAATCTAGTTGGAATGTAAGGATAAAAATCACCCCTCTTTTTTTCTGAGCGGTGATTTTTTTAATGAATACAAGAAACTTATTTTAGAAACGAATAGAGCAAAATTTTGTTCCCTATCTAGAACTAAAGAAAGAGATAATATTACTTGGTACTTTTATTTGAAATTTAATTAATTTTATTTATATAAGACTACTAATCTGTTTAGTTGTTTATACAATATGTTTATATTGTTTTATATGTTTATATTGTTTGTTTGTTTATATTGTTTGTGAAACGTGAAAAGCATTGGTATTACTAACTTTTTAATGATTAAATGCAACGGAAATGGTGTATATTGCAACGGAATCAGTGTAGAGTGCAACGAAATCAGTGTGAAGTGTAACGTTGATGGTGTAGATTACAACGCTAATGGTGTATTAATCATACAAAATTGGTGAGCAACCGCAACGGAATTGGTGTAAAGTGCAGCGGAAATGGTGTTATGGAGAGGAAATGCAACGGAAATGGTGTAATAGGGTATAAATGCAACCGAAATGGTGTTGAATTGATCTAAATGCAACGCATTTGGTGTGTTATTCATCAAAAGTGAGTGGTTTTTACCCGAAATGCAACACATTTGGTGTAAATAACAACAACCTGTTGCATTAATACATGGAATTCAGCCATAAAGAGTATTATTTTCTGTAATTGAACTGTCTATACCTGAAATGCAACACGTTAAGTGTAAATAACAACGACTAGTTGCATTAACACATGGATTGTAACTCATATAAGTATTATTCACCATAATTGAGCTGTTTATACGTGAAATGCAACACATTTTGGAGTAAATACTTGGACCTGACTTATGAAATGCAAACAATTTGAAGTATATTCACCAAGATTGAGCCGTTTATAACCGAAATGCAACACATTTGGTGTAAAGAACGATGAACTGTTGCATTAACTTATGAAATGCAACGGATTTGGTGTCTTTGTGGGAGGAAAAAGGTTTTCCACTTAAATGCAACACTTCTTTTTGTTTATGTTATACTATTTTTAATATTCACGAGGCGGTGCTTGAATGGCTAATGTAGTAGAAACTGTAGAAACAAATTTAGTAGAGTTGTTAATAAATAAAGATAATACCGTTACAAAATCAAATTTACTAATTGAAGCTTCATATAAATTAACTGCAACACAGTTTAAATTAATTCAAACTGTCTTTTCTAATATTCAACCAAATGATATCTCTACCAATACATATATTTTTCCGATTAAACAATTTTTAGAGTTACTAGAGCTAAAAGGTCAGTCGGCTTATACTGAACTACGAAGTATGACAAGGGACGTTTTGAGTAAGCCTATAGATATAACTATTGAGGATGAAGCTGTGCAAATTAACTGGTTTTCTATGGTGAAATATAATTCTACTAAGGGAACTATTACAATTGAGATCCATCCTTTTTGGGAAAAATATTTATTGTCACTTACTAGCAACTTCACTTCATATAAATTGTTTAATATAACAAATTTGAAGAGTATATATTCTCTCCGGATTTACGAGTTGTTGAAGTCAAGGATAAACCTAAACTCGACTAGAACTATTTCTTTGCAAGAGCTAAGAACAAAAATGGGAATAGATCCAGGACAATACCCGATGTACTCTAATTTTAAGCAGAGGATTCTTTTGCAAGCACAGAAAGAATTAAAAGCTGAATCAGATATTTACTTTGAGTTCAATGAAATTAAAAAAGGCCGCGCAGTTGATAAAATAGAATTCCATATTTTCCGTAACTCTCGGAAAGAAGTAATAACACCGATTAATATAGAAAGTAATTTATTAGAACCAAATTTAAAAGAGTTCGGTTTAAAACCTAAAGCAATTAGTAAATTAGTTGAAAATTATTCTACCGAACAAATTGAACGCAATATTGAGTATTCGAAGAATAAAATTAATTTAGGGGAAGTGAATAATCCAGCAGCATACGTTAAAAGTGCAATAGAACAGGATTATGCTAATCAAGCATTAGTCTTACCGAAGAAAATGGACAAGCAAGATCAACAGCTGAAGAATCTAATAGTTGATAATGATATTGTCAATAAAACGAGATATGATATATCTGCAGAAGAGATGGAGAGGCACCTAATTGTAGTGAAGGAGCTTAAAGAATCACTTAGTGCAAAAGAAGAGGACATTAGAAATGAGATTTATAAACAACTAATGGATTATCAAAGATATCAAGATAGCACTTATGACAAATTAGTAAGTCCTAACCGTTTCACAGATGGATATATCCAAAACATCTGTAGAGAGGTATTAAGTAATTTATTCATAATTTCAGAATAACAGATAAGAGATTCCATTTGAGTACTAAATGGATTCTCTTTTTATTTGCTCTGTTAAAGGAAAAGGTTAATTAATCGTTAACGAAAATATAAATGGATCTTCCTATAAACATTGACACTGGATATTTATGTTAAAATAAATAGAAGATTGTGAAAGTGTTCACTTAAACTAACGCGGCAGTTGTGCGGCCGAGCCTAGGTCGTATCATATAGCGGGTGGGATTCCCGTCGAGAAAGAACTAGCCATTCACTCGTAGCGAGTCTTGGAGGGCTAATGGTAACATTAGCCTTTAAGCGTAGACAGTTAGGTGGCGGGCCGAAAGCCAAATGGTTGAAGGGATTGAGCTCCATAATGTTAGTAAATCGAGAGGGCTGATGCCTTAACTGCGGTAGAAAGCTACATTTTATTCTTCGATAAAGGCAAGAAGAATAAAACCTCTCTGGGGTCAGAGACCTTGGCACGTCACACATGGATATGATACGGCAACTCGGGAGACCCTACCGGTCTCTTCTAATAGAAGAGTATGGTGTACAAGTGATAATAAGCAAGGAAACCAAATGCCGTTGTAGGGAGTCGGATAGCAGCGTAGTACCAATGAAGTTGGGTAATGCCGATGGAGGAAAGGCTGCTACCAAGTTATCACCCTTACTAGGGACACATTTACTACACTCGGAGGTAGGAATATTAAATGGAAACAAAACTATTAAGGATAGCAGAATTAGCAAAATCTGATCCTAAAATGAAATTTACATCTATTGTCCATTTACTAAATAAGCAATCTCTAGTTCAGTGTCATCTTGAATTACCTAATAAGAAGGCTACTGGGATTAATGGCACAACTAAAGAGCAATACAGTGAAACACTAGAGGAAAATATAGAGGATTTAGTAAGTAGGCTTAAAAGTAAAAGTTATCATCCTGTTCCCGTAAGGAGAATGTATATTCCGAAGCTTAACTCCAACAAGAAAAGACCATTGGGGATACCGGAACATGAAGATAAGATTGTACAGAAAGGCATTACAAAAATACTAAATGCCATCTATGAAAATGATTTTCTAGATTGCTCTTTTGGGTTCCGCCCAAATCGTAACTGCCACGATGCTTTGAAAATATTAAATTATTACATGGAAAAGAAATCAGTAAATTATATAGTAGATGGATATCAAAGGGTTCTTTGACAACGTTGACCACATATGGATGATGGAGTTCTTAAAACTGCGAATTGCTGACCCTAACTTACTAAGAATAATTGGTAGGTTTCTTAAAGGTGGATACATGGAGGAAGGAAAGAAATACAAGACAGATAAAGGCACACCGCAAGGTGGAGTCATATCTCCGATACTTGCCAATCTATACCTCCATTATGTCCTGGACCTGTGGTTTGAGAAGGAAGTTAGAAAACAGTGTAAAGGAGAAGCATACATAGTTCGTTATGCAGATGACTTTGTTTGTTGCTTCCAATATAAGAGCGAAGCTCAGGAATTCTTTCAATCATTAAAGCTGAGATTACAGAAGTTTAACTTAGAAATAGCGGAGGATAAAACCAAAATTATTCCCTTCGGGAGATTTGCGGAGAAAGATGCAAAACTAAAGGGAAATGGAAAACCTGACACCTTTGATTTCCTAGGTTTTACACACTACTGTGGAAAGAGTAAATCTGGATACTTTCGTGTGAAACGGAAATCAAGCAGGAAAAAGCTACAAGGTAAACTTAAGGAATCGAAGGAATGGATAAAGAAGAACCGAAACAATGATATTCATATGATTATGGATAGATTTAAACGCTCGCTTGTAGGTTATTACAACTACTATTGCATCACAGATAACACTCCAAGTGTTCAACAATTTAAAGACAAAATCCAATACTTACTGTTTAAATGGCTCAACAGAAGAAGTCAAAGAAAATCCTTTACTTGGGATAAATTCAATCTCTTTCTTCATAAATATCCGTTACCTTCACCAAGAATAAAGGTGAATATATACGACTTAAGAAAAGAGATTAGCTATATTTTGTGAATGAAGACTTGGAGGAGCCGTGTGCGTGAATAGCGCAAGCACGGTTCTGTGAGGGGGGAAGAACACAATCTACCGCAAGGTAGAGAGGTTCTCTTCTACTCGACTAGTTGAAGATTCGATTTCCGAAACAACCAATCTTTTTTAGTAAAATGAAAATGAAAAGTTTTTTATAAAACCCCAGTCATGCCATTCAACTATCGTTCCATATATTTTAATAACGTCCATTTTAAGAACTGCTTGGGAACTAGTTTTTAATGAACTCGTCCATTTTCACCATAAAATTATGAGCTTTAAAAATATTTCACGAAATGAAACCTTTACACTAAAATCGTACTCTAAGTTAGTAGGAGGGAATGCAATGAATCAGTACATACAACAAGCACTTGCTGGCGATGAAATTGCAATCTGGCACATAACAACGATGCATAAGCCTAGATTACTCGCTAAAGCATATACATATATGAAAAATAAACAGGATGCGGAAGATGTTGTACAAGAAACGTTCATAAAAGCGTTCGGTGCACTGGCTCAGCTGAAGGAACCGAAATACTTTGCGACATGGCTATACAAAATATTGATTCGGGAAAGCTTTTTTGAAATGAAAAAGAAGAAGCGCACAGAGTTGTCAGAGCTAGAAATCATAGAACAATTTCAGTTACTAGACCAGGAAAACAGTGAGGATTACAGCGAGTTACATAACGCAATTGAAAGCCTAAAAAAAGATTACCAAATGGCGATTGTATTGCATTATTTTTATGATTTTAAAGTTTTTGAAATCGCTGAAATGCTAGGGAAGCCGAACAACACGATTAAAATGCATCTGCACCGCGGCAGAAAAGCGCTCCGCCTAAAGCTAGAGGAAACAGTGCCACAACCATTACAACAAAAGGACGTGAAACGCATGTTAAAAAAACAGTTATTAGACTTAGCACAGCAATATGTAAATGTTCCTGCTTACTATGAGTTAGAAGTTGAGGATTATCATGAGGATGGAATTGCATCGTTCATGTGGAAAGGGAAAAGTAAGGATGAAGGAGTTTTTATTCGATTAGATGACAAAGGGCGAATTGACGACTTTACGAAACCCCCCACAAAAGAAGGTACTCCGATTACTGAAGAATTGAAGCTTGAAATAGCTCAACGACAGCTACGTGAACAATACCCGGAAGCAATATCGTATTATACACTAATAGAAAAAAATAAAAAGGAATCGAGTACAAGCTTTAAGTTTGGACAAGTTGTTAGCGGGTTTCCATTAGACGGTTTTTATTGTCTTATTGAAGTCACCGATCCAGGTGAGGTCATTCATTTCACTTATACAGGCTATATGGAAAATCCTCCAGAAATACCAAAGAAGCTTTATCCTCCGGAGCGTATTTTAAATACATTGTACGAAGGTGATTGGTTACTTTGTGCTGCAAGCTTTAATAAAAAATATGATTCCGTTGCAGAGTCAGGTATATGTGCAATCTATGAGTCAGACCTATTAAGGCAGGCTTATGATGCGATGACAGGGCAACCATTATTTGATTACGACGTTGAGTCAAAGCTAAACTATATGCCGTTTCCAAAAGTAGAAGCGTTACCAAAAAAGGTCAAAATTGAAGAGATCGTTGGCATCAATGAGGAATGGGAGCAATATGAAGAATTAGGTATGTGCTTAGATGATGCATATGAAGAGCTTAATTGGCGTCCTAAAGGCTGCCAAGATTCTGAGGGGAAATCATACGATCATTACATCAAAAGTAAATTTGAAAATCGGGTAAAAGCAAAAGTGGATAAACGTACAAAGCGCTTGGATAGTTTCATTTGGTTTACTGAAAATGAAGGTGAGGCGAAGCTTTCTGAAGAAGAATGCTTAATAATTGCTGCACAGTTTATTCAAACGTACTACCCGGAGTACACACCATATTTATATCTAGAGGTGAAAAATGTAGAGGACATAGAGGAAAACCGCGCCTTTTTCCGATTTATAGTGAAGAAGGATGGATTTTTCGTTGAAAATGAGTTTTTCCATATGAATATTAGTAAAAAAACAGGCGCAATTTTGATGGTTTTAACACCGAATATAGCGGTTGAATGTATCGAAATATTTGAATCAAAAGCCATTAAGCCTCTTAAAGAATTACTATCACTAAAAGACTTAAAAGTACACTTGGAATGGAACAAGGTGTACGGGAAAACAGAGCGGGGCGAGGACAAGATGCGCTTTGTTTACCGTATTCGGATGACGAATGGTGCTTTTATAAAAGGGATTAATGCGGAAAGTGGAGAGATTATTTATAGTTTAATCTAACCAATTAAATGTATAGATCTGATGCAACTCTTATGCAACAATCGGGCGCGATTGTTGCATAAGCCTTTCTTCAAAGCTCAAATATAAAATAATCGACCTTCTTCGCCACCCGTAGTATCCTATACCCATTTTCCCCATTTTCATTCTCTGTGGTGTAGCGCTGGTTTTGCGCTATATGGATGGCTAACGGGTGCTTTACTTCAAGATGGAGTAAAGCATTTTTCATATTGAACTAACGAAGTAGGTGTGCGGCCGAGCCTAGGTCGTATCATATAGCGGGTGGGATTCCCGTCGAGAAAGAACTAGCCATTCACTCGTAGCGAGTCTTGGAGGGCTAATGGTAACATTCGCCTTTAAGCGTAGACAGTTAGGTGGCGGGCCGAAAGCCAACTGGTTGAAGGGATTGAACTCCATAATGTTAGTAAATCGAGAGGGCTGATGCCTTAAGCACAGCAGAAAGCTATATTTTATCCATCGTTAAAGGCAAGAAGGATAAAACCTCTCTGGAGTCAGAGACCTTGGCACGTCACACATTGATATGATACGGCTACTCGGGAGGCCCTACCGGTCTTTTCTTCTTATAGAAGAGTATGGTGTACAAGCGATAATAAGCAAGGAAACCAACTGCCGTTGTAGGGAGTCGGATAGCAGCGTAGTACCAATGAAGTTGGGTAATGCCGATGGAGGAAAGGCTGCTACCAAATGATCACCCTCACTAGGGACACATTTACTACACACAGCGGTAGAAATAATAAATGTAAACTAAACTATTGAGGATAGCAGAATCACCATTTTGTGAATGATGATTTGGAGGAGCCGTGTGCGTAAATAGCGCAAGCACGGTTCTGTGAGGGGGGTGGAACACAATCTACCGTAAGGTAGAGAGGTTCCCTTCTACTCGACTACTTCAAGAAGGGGTAAAGCCTTTTTTCTTATTGTAACGTAGCAGTTTAGTTGAATAAGGGGAACTTTATTTTTTGAAATAATTTGAACTTCTATTGCTTTTATACGTAATAAAGTAAAAGAATAGGTTAGTTCAATTGAAATAAAGGAGGGGATGAAAATGAGTATCTTTAAAAAGGTGGATTTAAAAGGCTTTTTATGGGTTTTCATTATGGCTTTATTTGGAGTGTCTTTTATAACGCATACCCATAGTTATTTCAATACTAAAGAAATAAATTTACTCATCACTGGCTGTTATGAAAATGGTGGAGAAGTCAAATTAGAAATCCATAATAATCTCACAAGTAGTTATTCTTTTGAGTGTAAGCCGAAATAGATTTAATTGTAAATATTCATTGTAACGGAGGAACTTAATTTAATTGAGTTCCTCCATTTCTTATTGAACTAACGCAGCAGTTTAGCTCAACGGAGGGATGGCTATTAAAAGTTTGATAAAATCTATGATAGGTTGGTTTATTGGTGTGCTTATAGGTGTATTTATTATAAGTTTATGGGAAAACGGAGAAGTAGACTGGGGATATTTTGTTACTTTGAGTATAGGTGGTCTAATTGGTGCAGTTATCTTAGGAATAATAAAAGCTTTTAAAAATGATGAAAGTAAAAAACACAATTGAATTTGTTATCTTATTGAACTAACGCAGCAGGTTAGTTGAATAAAGGAAAACGTTTTTTTAATAAAACAACTATTTGTAGGAGGGATAGAATGAAACTTTTACGGTCTTTTTGTACAACTTTAATCTTGTTGAGTTTTATTCTCTTAATAACTGGATGTACAGAAAATAGAACCATACCGAAAGAGGATGGTTTTAAGATAGAAGGTTATATACTTGAAGTAAGTGAAGGAGAAATACTGGTTGCAGAAGGCATTACTTCAGAACAATATGAAACACTTAAAGATAAAACAATTCAAGAGTTGGATAATGAAAGGATTTCACTTATCTTCCTAAGTTATGAAGATACCGGTAATCTCAAGATAGGTCACAAAGTGGATGTATGGATTGATGGTGGTATTAATGAATCTTATCCTTCTCAAGCTGGAGCAAAAAAAATCGAGATCAAAAATTAAAAAAATATTGTTCAGCTAACGGGTGCTTTACTTCAAGAAGGAGTAAAGCCTTTTTTCTTATTGAACTAAAGCGGCAGTTTAGTTGAAGAAGAAAATCGGAGTTTTTATGTCGCATATGACACATAAAGCGAGGGAGTGAATCAAGTGGAATTTAAAAAAGGCGATATTGTGGAAACAACCTACAACAACATCACAAATAGAATCGGTGAAATTATCGCTATATATGAAAGAGCGGTGACTATCATTGGAATGGAAGGTGAAGTATCACACCACAAAAAAGAACTGTTGAGGATTGTGAAAAACGATTAGTACTTTTGATTCATATAGCGACATAAGGGGTTGATAAACAATGTCTATATTTACAGTTAAACGTAGTTTAAAACAGCTATATATCGAAAAACATGCTGTTGAATATTTGTTAGCAAGAAAGAAAGCAGACATGGCTATCAAAGGGTATGAGCCAACCGTTCGAGAAGTTGCGGATATAAAGTCAGAAGAAGCACTCCTTAACGAAATTTTAAAGAATATCGAATCTGCTGAGCAAGTTGTAAAGAGAGATATTGCCGATATGTAACGCCACAGTACGACCATGATATGAAAGTAATCTATTTCACTTTTCTGCTTTAGAAATAGCAAAAAAGACAATCGCAAAATATAAAATCGATATCAAAAAAACTAGCCAATTATCGTTCAAAGTGTTCACTCCGTTTTTTTATTTAAAAAGTTGGATAGCTAAAATAAAATCATCTAATATGCGTAAACGTTAGATTCAATAATTTAGGTAAAGTAAAAGGAAAAAATCTTATTTGCGGTATTCCTTTATAAAAACAAGATAAATAAACACTGTGTATCCAATAAGTAATGCTAAAATAATTAAAATTTTACTCAAGACACTGACCTCGTTTTAGTATTAGTATGGACAGATGTTAATGGAAACAAACAATTACTTAGAATCCTGAAATTATCGTACGAAAGGAGATTGAACATGGCTAAAAAAGAAGTAAGAACATGCTTTAACTGTTCTGAACACATGCCGCCAGAAACAGAGCATTTCATAATTGATGGTGATCCGTATTGTAAAGGTTGTGTTGAAGTTAGAGAATACACAGCTTGTCAGTATTACTTAGCTGGGGATTTCATGGGAGATTCAGAGAATGATGACAGAGTTGACCACATTCAAGATTACGATGATGAATATGAAGAAAGCTAATGCACAGTTCGACCATAATGTGTAGTAAAAGAGAAGGTGCTTATTCAACTAACGGGTGCTTTACTTCAAGAAGGCGTGAAGCCTTTTTTTTATTGAACTAAAGCAGCAGTTTAGTTGAACAAGACTTTGAAAAGTGAAAGGATAATATTAGGAAGTGCGTGATGGAAGACAATAATATTCAATGATAATTAATGTTGATAAGCTGTTGGGTTTTATAGAAAGCAATTATCATTAGGGAGATCCATTTCATGCTTTGTAAAAATTGCTTTGGCTAGACGCAGAAATCTGTTGCACATCAAATAATAGTAAAAATCTCCAACCATTTCCGTTAGTTTAGTTTTGAGGTAGTTTACAAAAGACAGCCAGCTCAATATGAAACCGCTAGAGAAGAAATACATTCTCTAGCGGTTTCTTGTTTTCGAGAATAGCTTATCTAATGATTAATAATATTGTTGGAACTAAAGTAAGTTTACATTTTACCAATAACCAATATATGGACATCTAACCATAATATAAAACTAGAAGAAAATTCCGAAGTATCATATTCTTAATAAGGCTTATGAGAGATAACTTAAATAAGACTAATAACTTTTTAGGAGAATATGAATGAAGAAACTTTTATCTGTCGTATTAGCGACTGGAATTGTAGCAGCTAGTACATTGTCACCTTTTGCTAATGTAGAAGCAGCATCCATCACTAAAGCAGAATCTTTAGTGAAAATAGCAGAACAACACGCAGGAGCTTTAAAATGGCAAATTTCTTATGAGCTTACAAAAGAAATTAGATATCCAGACATGAAAATTTTTAACTTAACAAAAGTTGCTTATTTAAATGCAAAAAAAGAGATTGCTAACGTAAGTGTTAAGGATAAAGTAAAGTTAGAAAAACGTCTAGAAGATAACGTTGGTATTCATTATAGCCGTGCAATGGGGTATATTGATGCGATAACTTCTGGAAAGAAAATTGTAGATAAAGCAAACCAATTTAATTCTCTATATGTAGCAAATCCTACATCAGATGTAACAGAAAGAAGTTACCATGAATTATCGAGCGAGATTCGTAAACAGGCAATTTTATTATATCGTGTTTACGGTAAGTCTACACGTGGTGCAATACTTTCCCAATACAAAACTCCTGGTGAAAAGGCTCTTCAATCTGCCAAATATGTCATTACTGCGAAGATGCACTTAGATGAGCTAGACGAGATGATTACTAAAAATGCGGATCTTAGAACAGTAGAGACACATGTTGCTGAATTCTTCGACTTACTAGATGTAATTGAAGATGAGGTAATTATCAGTGACCTATACGATGCCTACCATGTAAGTATTAAAAAGGATTCGAACTTTATTGCACAAGAAAAAGAAATTATTGAGTTCTTTAAAAAAGCAAATGAATATGCGAATACCGAAGATCTTGAGGGTATGTTTGGTCTATACAGCGAAGAGTACCCTGACTATGCAAACCTCAAAAATGAAATTGAATCTACGTTTAAAGATTTTGACGTAAAATACGAAACATTAGGTCTAGAGGTTCAATATATTGTGGACGGAACAGCACTAGTTATTCAAGATGAAAAGTCGATTATCGATCAAACAGAAGAACTTGAAAATACGTACGTTTATCTTTTGAAAAAAGATGCGTCGGGTGACTGGAAATACTACGATATTTTAGACATACAATAATATTAAAAAGATTCTTTAATAGAATGAGTGAAACGTATTTTTTATCCCTATATATGAACTAACACAAACAGAAAACGGTGTTTCCTGTATTCAACGGAATGTGTAATCTATGGGGAATAAACAAAGCAAGTAGATGGATAATAATCGTGTTAGATGTTAGAGAGGCTCTGCAAAAACGCAAAATAAAGAGCTCTAAAAATAGAAAAATAATAGAATATGTTTAAGTTAATAGACTTTATAAATTAACGAATGCTCTCATTGTTATTTCTAGTATAATAATTGAATAGGGTGGATAAAAATGTTGAACGATTTATTTTATGGAATGAGAGATATTAATAACGAATATACAGAGGTTGGTGTCAAAGCTAATAAGACAGGAAAGGCTATCCATATGCCTGTAACTCGTCAATGTAACATTCGTGTAGACGTGGAAGGGATAGAGGATAAAGCAACTTTAGCTATTATGTTTGAGGAATCTAATGACGGTGTTTCTTTTAGCGAGATTGGTACTTTCCCTATCCCTGACAGCGCACATGGTATTTTATTAGCCAAATATAAATCGTATATACGTTACCAGCTTATTGTTGGTGGAACTAACCCGAATATGGACGTTATTATTCGTTTTTAATTTTACCTGTTTTTTCAGTATTTTTTTCCTCCAATAAAACCCACTAACTTTAATTAGTTGGTGGGTTTTTTGTATATTTATAACAAAACGGAATGAGATGCTTAGGAATAATTTTGTTAAATATTTTTATTGAATGTTAATTAAGATTTAGAAGATTGGATGCCTTTTTCAAATTGAAATATTTATATTAAGAGAATTTATTTAAATAACAGGGTTTTTAAGTAAAGAACATGGAATTGTTTATATGTAGCTTTATTTTCTTATTTCACTAACGCAGCACTTTAGTTAAAGAAAGGTATAGTTGGTTGGACGGAGAAGTAGTTATAATTTGGGAATATAAAAATTCCGCATTTTACACTTAGATATTAGGCTTAAATAAAGGAATTATATGATAGTGTCAACTTGGAATTTTGTGATTATACAGATCAAGTAGCATTCATAGTATATTTCGGCGATTCATTTTAGTTGAAGAAGAGAATGGAAGTTTTTATGGCGCATTTGAATCCCGCCCAGGAACATAAGTGCGCCGAACTGGGAAATTGCTTCTCGACATCTGTACCGACTTAGGCTAAAATTTGTTTGGCCATTATTTATTGAATAACTATTTAAATAAATTAGGAGAATTCAAGTGGTTCACAGTTAATTTAGACAAGGATATGGTGTCTGTGTTTCATTCGGGGCACTGGGGGACGGAATTCTTTGTATCTAATGCATTGAAAAGTGATGTTGTATTAATCAATAGTATAATTCCAGATGAAACAATTTTTCATCAAAGTTAACAATTCCTTATTCAACTACCATGAAAATTAAGAAAATGCACAAAATTTATAAAATTGCATAACAAAAGAGACTCAAAAATTGCTTTTTTAAAAAAAGGCTGAGCCTTCAGAATGTTAGTATTAAGTTAAAAGGTAAATCAAGAATCAACTCCATTCTTGTAAGAATAAAGGCAGGCTGGTGCAATAACCAGAGTAGGATTAATCTCCCATGAGTGCTACTCGTAAGGGAGCGACAGTCTGTGATGCACCCTGGTCGTCGGAGTCAGACTAACGGATGGGCTCAATGGCACCATAGTTGATCGACCTTCTTCGCCAGCCGTAGTATCCTATACCCGATTTTCACATTTTCATTCTCTGTGGTGAAGCGCTGATTTTGCGCTTCATGGATGGCTAACGGGCCAGTTTAGTTGAAGAAGAGACGTTGAGGTTCTATGTCGCATTTGACACATATTGTGCAGTAAATAGAATGGGGCGATTTTTTATGAATAATGACAAAATACTAAATGAGACTGGTAAAAAAGTGTTTGAAGAACTGAAGAAGCATTCAAAGGGATTGGATAAAAACAAGAATACACAATCCTATGCTAGTGCATTAACAGATGAAGAATCTCATGTGTTACATCAAAATGAAACTTTACAAAGAAACTTTAATAAAGTGTTAGGTCAATTACGTTCCGAAAATATTAAATTTGATATAGAAGTTATTGAGCGGAAGAAAGATGATTGATGCACACTTCGACCATAATGTGTAGTAAAAGAGAAGGTGCTTATTCAACTTACGGGTGCTTTACTTCAAGAAGGAGTAAAGCCTTTTTTTTATTGAACTAAAGCAGCAGTTGTGCGGCCGAGCCTAGGTCGTATCATATAGCGGGTGGGATTCCCGTCGAGAAAGAACTAGCCATTCACTCGTAGCGAGTCTTGGAGGGCTAATGGTAACATTAGCCTTTAAGCGTAGACAGTTAGGTGGCGGGCCGAAAGCCAAATGGTTGAAGGGATTGAGCTCCATAATGTTAGTAAATCGAGAGGGCTGATGCCTTAACTGCGGTAGAAAGCTACATTTTATTCTTCGATAAAGGCAAGAAGGATAAAACCTCTCTGGGGTCAGAGACCTTGGCACGTCACACATGGATATGATACGGCAACTCGGGAGACCCTACCGGTCTCTTCTAATAGAAGAGTATGGTGTGCAAGTGATAATAAGCAAGGAAACCAAATGCCGTTGTAGGGAGTCGGATAGCAGCGTAGTACCAATGAAGTTGGGTAATGCCGATGGAGGAAAGGCTGCTACCAAGTTATCACCCTTACTAGGGACACATTTACTACACTCGGAGGTAGGAATATTAAATGGAAACAAAACTATTAAGGATAGCAGAATTAGCAAAATCTGATCCTAAAATGAAATTTACATCTATTGTCCATTTACTAAATAAGCAATCTCTAGTTCAGTGTCATCTTGAATTACCTAATAAGAAGGCTACTGGGATTAATGGCACAACTAAAGAGCAATACAGTGAAACACTAGAGGAAAATATAGAGGATTTAGTAAGTAGGCTTAAAAGTAAAAGTTATCATCCTGTTCCCGTAAGGAGAATGTATATTCCGAAGCTTAACTCCAACAAGAAAAGACCATTGGGGATACCGGAACATGAAGATAAGATTGTACAGAAAGGCATTACAAAAATATTAAATGCTATCTATGAAAACGATTTTCTAGACTGTTCTTTTGGGTTCCGCCCAAATCGTAACTGCCACGATGCTTTGAAAATATTAAATTATTATATGGAAAAGAAATCAGTAAATTATATAGTAGATGTAGATATCAAAGGGTTCTTTGACAATGTTGACCACATATGGATGATGGAGTTCTTAAAACTGCGAATCGCTGACCCTAACTTACTAAGAATTATTGGTAGGTTTCTTAAAGCTGGATACATGGAGGAAGGAAAGAAATACAAGACAGATAAAGGCACACCGCAAGGTGGAGTAGTGTCTCCGATACTTGCCAATCTATACCTCCATTATGTCCTGGACCTGTGGTTTGAGAAGGAAGTTAGAAGAAAGTGTAAAGGACATGCATACATAGTTAGATATGCCGATGATTTTGTTTGTTGCGTTTGTTGCTTCCAATATAAGAGCGAAGCTCAGGAGTTCTTTCAATCATTGAAGCTGAGATTACAGAAGTTTAACTTAGAAATAGCAGAGGATAAGACCAAAATTATTCCCTTCGGGAGATTTGCGGAGAAAGATGCAAAACTAAAGGGAAATGGAAAACCTGACACCTTTGATTTCCTAGGTTTTACACACTATTGTGGAAAGAGTAAATCTGGATACTTTCGTGTGAAATGGAAATCAAGCAGGAAAAAGCTACAAGGTAAACTAAAGGAATCGAAGGAATGGATAAAGAACAACCGAAATAATGGTATTCATATGATTATGGATAGATTTAAACGCTCTCTTATAGGTTACTACAACTACTATTGCATCATGGATAACACTCCAAGTGTTCACCGCTTTAAAGACAAAATCCAATATTTACTGTTTAGATGGCTCAACAGAAGAAGTCAAAGAAAATCCTTTACTTGGGATAAATTCAATCTCTTTCTTCATAAATATCCGTTACCATCACCAAGAATTAAGGTGAATATATACGACTTAAGAAAAGAGATTAGCTATATTTTGTGAATGATGACTAGGAGGAGCCGTGTGCGTGAATAGCGCAAGCACGGTTCTGTGAGGGGGGAGGAACACAATCTACCGTAAGGTAGAGAGGTTCCCTTCTACTCGACTAGCGGAATAAGAGATATAATTATTATAGCTATACTCGTAGACAATTGATAAAGGAGAAATCGCATCTTATGTTTAGTTTTTTAAATATAGCAAAATTAAAAAAAGATGATTTAAAAGGCATTGCAAAATTAATGTATCGGGATTTATCAGATGATTCCTGGGATAAAGAGAACCTAACTAAAAGAAATTTAGACTTCACTATTGAGAGCATTCGTTATATTGATATGTATGTAAAAAGATTAATAAATACGGATTTTGGTACTGAACTATTAAATAAGCATTTTGATAATTTTGTGGTTCGAATAGGTGCGTATATTGGTGAGGTTATCAAAAATTATATTAATCAAGACTTTTACTGGTATGAGTCTGATTCTGTACGTAATTACTCTCCCAGTCTTGATGAAGAGTTAAGTGATAGCAAAACACAGAGTGTTCTTTATTCTAAAAAGAGGGATATAGTGATATTACCTTTGAATGTGGTATCGCAATTTTTGAGAGGGAACTCTCCATACAGTGATCTCCTTACTTACGTAGAAGAAGTGATTAAGCAAAATACTTAAATAAGAAATGTACTTCACAAACGGGTGCTTTAGTTAAACAAGTGGCTGCCTGTAAGGGTAGCTTTTTCTTATTGAACTAACGTAGCAGGTGTGCGGCCGAGCCTAGGTCGTATCATATAGCGGGTGGGATTCCCGCCGAGAAAGAACTAGGGTTTACTAAGGGGGATATGAAAATTGGAAATGAAGTATAGTAAGTACTCAATCATTCTCATTGTCGTTGGGATTTTTATTGCGTACATGATTTTTCCGCCTATCAATATAACTTTTGGAAAGTGGTCTATGATAGCCATACCCATCGGTTTTGCTATCTATTTAACAGGCATAACACTTGGAATTATCGCTTTCTTTAAGAAAGAAAAAGGGTTTATTAAATATATTTCGTTAATTTCTATTTCGCTGGGTGTTTTGTTTGTTGTATTCCTCTCTTATATATTCGGAGGAGAAATCTAAGTAGTATTGAAAAATTTCAATATGTTTCTTCAATTAACGGGTGCTTTATTTCAAGAAGGGGCAAAGCACTTTTTATTGAACTAAAGCGGAAGGTTAGTTGAATAAGAATTAGAAATAATAATTGTCACCTATTTGTTCGAACCCCCTTTAACAGGAGATTATTAATCAAATAATAAAACGATAGAAAATTGAAAAAAACCTCTATAAAGTGTAAAGTTACACCACAAGAGTAATTTGTTGGTGGTTTTCCCTTATAATGTTTCGGTATAATTGTTGCTATATATTACTAAACGGAGGGATATTATGAGATTAATAGACCCATTTCTGATGCAGTTGTTCATCGTTCCCTTGATAGTCATTGGATTAGGTGTTATAGCATCTGCTCTAGTTAAAAAGGTATTTATTGCACCTTTAATAACATTGTTTCTGAATGGTCTATATGAAATTTGGTACATTAAATACTATTATCCTGATTCAGAAATTAGCTTCACATCTTGGAATTTTATTTTCCCTCTAATTTCATTAGTAGTAGCTTCGATAGTAGTACCATTTCTAAAACAAAAAAATAAACAAAATTAGCATACCTAATTATAGTAGTTATTTTTTATAAGGTGTTTCCTCAAAATGATGTTATTCAACTATCGGGTGCTTTACTTCAAGAAGGAGTAAAGCCTTTTTTCTTATTAACTAACGAAGCAGTTTAGTTTAATAAGACATATGGGTTATCATGGTAATAAGAGGTTGTACAGGGGGTGTCTAAGTGAAGTTAGTTCTTCAAGCAATTATTGGTTCAATCGTAATTCATGTAGTCTATTCTATGGGTATGATGTTAGTCGGTTATATAAAAACAAAAAATTATAAACCAGATTTTGCAAGTGCATGGGATAATGTAGAGACACTTCAAAGTGAAGTAGTTTTTAGTAAAGGTAGTTCTCCTTTTCTTTACTTATTAACATTTTTAGGAGTAGCTGTAATTTGCGGAATTATAATATTTTCATATAAAAAACTGTTCAACTAACGGGTGCTTTAGCAAAATAAAACTAACGAGAAACAGTCTGATTTGTTATGCAAATAATGCAGAAAGTAATGTAAGGCGTCTTTGTAATAGATAGAGTTTACTAGGAGGACGGCAAATGTTTAAGTATGTGTTGCAATTTATCGTTGGAATCTTTACTTTAGTGGTATCAACATTTATAGCTTGGTATGAAGGTAGTACAATAACCAATAATTCTTTGGAATGGGGGTATTCAATACCATTTACCAAATTATTTAACATTGAGATTACGAATGGTCGTGATATTAGTCAACTTGATTATTTTGTTTATGCAGCTAAATTTCACCCACTATTTCCCGCTATTATGGTAGTTAGTGCATTCTATATTTTGAGTGTAGTTGGTTATCTTCTTATAAAAAGTAAGTCTAAATGGACTACAGGATTTTGGGGATTATTAAGTTGTATTATGTTATTACTTAGTGGTTTTATTTTTAATTCACTAACCAATGGAGGAAGGATTTTATTCTGGATTGCTTTAGTAAGTGGACTTATTAGTATAGCTGTTGCAATGTTCGCGGGCTTAAGAAATTTCAAGAACAAGGTGACCGTTGAATTATAACAATGCGAAGAGTTTCACTTAAACTAACGGGTGCTTGTGCGGCCGAGCCTAGGTCGTATCATATAGCGGGTGGGATTCCCGTCGAGAAAGAACTAGCCATTCACTCGTAGCGAGTCTTGGAGGGCTAATAGTAACATTAGCCTTTAAGCGTAGACAGTTAGGTGGCGGGCCGAAAGCCAACTGGTTGAAGGGATTGAGCTCCATAATGTTAGTAAATCGAGAGGGCTGATGCTTTAAGCACGGCAGAAAGCTATATTTTATCCATCGTTAAAGGCAAGAAGGATAAAACCTCTCTGGAGTCAGAGACCTTGGCACGTCACACATCGATATGATACGGCAACTCGGGAGGCCCTACCGGTCTTTTCTTTTTATAGAAGAGTATGGTGTACAAGCGATAATAAGTGAGGAAACCAAATGCCGTTGTAGGGAGTCGGATAGCAGCGTAGTACCAATGAAGTTGGGTAATGCCGATGGAGGAAAGGCTGCTACCAAATGATCACCCTCACTAGGGACACATTTACTACACACAGCGGTAGAAATAATAAATGTAAACTAAACTATTGAGGATAGCAGAATCACCATTTTGTGAAGGATGATTTGGAGGAGCCGTGTGCGTAAATAGCGCAAGCACGGTTCTGTGAGGGGGGTGGAACACAATCTACCGTTAGGTAGAGAGGTTCCCTTCTACTCGACTACATAAGAAAGAATGATGTTTTTTGTTATTGAATTAACGCTGTTGGTTATTCAAATGAAAGGGGTGTAAAACAATTACTGGTATATTCCTTGGAATTTCAGTGCTAGTTATGGGGTTTAGCCACCTAATGAAGAAGGACTATTTTTTACCTGAAAAAACTAGAGTTATTTTAGGCGAGGAAAAGTTTCAATCTTATCAGAGAGGGTTAATTTTTCCTTATTTATTTTTAGGAACGTTAATGATTTGTATGACAATAGTTGAGATGAAGAAAATTCTTCAATCATCAACATTTATCGCTTTATATCTTATATTATTAATTATTCCTATTATAATGTTTATCGCAAACAACAAAAAAAACACTGGTCGTTATTGGTTTTGGGTTAATGGCTTCAAGTAAAGTGGAAATATAAAATATATTTCTATTTCAACTAACGAGGCAGTTTAGTAAAAGAAGGATTTTTCTTCCAAATATCGAATAATAATGTAGATATCCCTCATAAACAATGGAGAACTGAAAATAAAGACAGCCAAAATCGTTATTTCCAGAGGCTGGAGAAAGTCGAATGGAACAATTCCAGACTGGTGAAAGAAGATGTCGAGGAAGAGATCAAGAACCTCAAACAGCAGCAAGGCAAGGAAATGGTCATCCTCGGCAGTCCTAGGTTCGCACACTACCTAAATGAAGCTTGATTTAATAGATGAGTATAAAATTAAGGTTTCTCCCGCCCTGATCGGTAGCGGGGTATTCCAAAATCTCAAGTAGAAGATCAATCTTAAACTTATCAAAACAAGATATTTATATGGAAAGAATTCTGCAAGGTTAACTACTTCTGTGGTCTACAGTCATCCCTATAGATTTTAGTGTATTGGATAAAACTAAATATAACATAATAAAACATAAAAGGTTTTAAATGGATTAAATGTATGATAAAGTAAAAAAGGTTCTTTAAATTACTACATAATAAAAAAGGTGGATCTTGAGAATGTTTAATTCAAAAAAAGTAATAGCTATGGTATTATCTTTTGTAATGATGTTAGGATTTACAACAAGTGCGTTTGCTTCTACACCAGAAGTAAATATTGATACAATTCCTACGACAGAAAATGCAAACAACCTACAAAATATTCAAAGTGATAGTACTGTTGAAGTAAATGACGAAACTATGCAGCCACTAGGTCTTAAAAAGTTTTTTGCAGAAGAAGCGATTAAAGGAATATCAAAAGGTCTTAAAGCAGGTGCTAATAACAAATGGGTTAAAAAAGCTATTACTGATTATTTTGATGCAAAAACAGCTAAAGTTTTTAAAACAAATTTAGTTGAAATTTCATATGTTTTAGATGACGCAGTAAGATACAGTCAGCTTAGTGAAGAATGGATAGAAGATGGTATCTATAGTTTAATTTATGGATATACGAAGAATCACGGAGTTTCTCATGCTATTGCAGATGGTGTAACTGGACTTATTAGTGTTTTCCTTTAAGAATATGCACTGAGGTGAAAAAAGTTGGATGAAAAGCAAGAATATATCATTAAAATTGAAGAATTAGAGGGTAAAGTTTTATCTTTAGAACGTAGTTTAAAGCGTCTCTCTAGCTTAGTAGAACCTAATTTAGAATACCCATACTGGCATAAACTTCTTTCTTTAGGCATTTTTGAAGAGGATAAAAAGAAACTTGAATACATTATGTCCTATCTAACAAGCCGTTTACATCAAGAACAAGACTCTATAAAGAGAGATAAGGATTTTCCGCTTGAATTGTTTGAAACAGATTTGCCGACTTTAAATCAAACAATTACCATAATTTCATCTACTTTAAATATTAGATATGAAGGTATAATTCAAGAAGTCCTTCTAACTATGTATCAACAAAGTATGTTCGAAGATTTAATTAGTTTTTTATATCCAGAAGAAACAAAAAATATTATATAAAAGATATAATTAAAATTACTATTTAATGCCAAAAATGGAGGCGCATCAAACAAAACAAGATTTATTTTGTTTGATACTGCCTTTATCCATTTTTGGGGTAAATCAAATTATTTAAAAAGCTAGGATTTAAAGAACCTATGAATAAAAAGAAGACAATATTGGCTATTTCAATATTGTTTTCTTTTATTATAATGTTTTTATTATAAATAGGAGGCATTATTAAACAGCATCACTCATAACTAGAATGGGGTAGCTTTATAATTAGATGTGGGTTAGCTACAGGAAAAATTGTAATTAACGCAAAAAACTAAATCGGTCCAAATCCTTATATGATAGGGTTTTGGCTGTTTTTTATTTTCTCTTAAGGATCTAGGAAAGAAGGATTAACGCAAAAACGGCAGAAATTCGAGCAAATTTAAGGATTATATGAAGAAATTGATGTTTTGAACGAGTTGACCCAAAAGAAAAGGGTTTGAGAGAACGGATGAAATATATAGGTCCGTTGATTCTGAAATGAAGGAATTAACGCTCTTTTTGTTGAACTTATTATACTAATGGATCAAAATACAATGAAATTAATTATAGAAAGACCTATAAATAGGTGGTAATTAGAAACCATTTGTGCTGGTAGTTTGTGAAACATTTCACTTAAACTCCCATGAAAATTAAAATCTTCGATTTATAGAAAAAGGCAATACGAAATCGGACGCAGCTCAATAATTTTTAAAAAAAGTGCAGCGCCTAAATGAGAATTAAATTATGGGTTGGACTAGGAGGCATTTGGTTCAGTGATTGTAACGTTGTAACCTAAGTTTTCAAGTCTTCGAACAGAATATCGTACAATCGATTGTTCTTTTTGTTTGTCAAAGTAATCTTCCCCTAAGTCTACGTACATTTCTTTGCGTGTTAGGAGATAATAGCTGATTCTTAAAATGGCATGAGCGACTGATATCCCTGCACGCTTTTTACCCTTTCTTGATGCAGTACGCCTATACAGGGCTCCCAAGTAGGTTTTGGATCCTCTAACAGAATGAGCTGCTTCAATTAATGCCGATTTCAAGTACTTGTTTCCTTTTTTCATGTTGGTTGATTTCCTCTTGCCCGCACTTTCATTATGTCCAGGTACTAATCCTGCCCAGGAACATAAGTGCGCCGAACTGGGAAATTGCTTCTCCACATCTGTACCGACTTCGGCTAAGATTTGTTCGGCCATTCGAGTGGCGATGCCAGGAATGGAATCCAATCGTTCTATATCTTCTTGATGGGAGGATAACCTAGTAGCAACCTCTTCGTTTAATAGCTCAATCTGCTCAGTTAGAAATTCTATATGGACCAGAATGGTTTTTAACATGAGACGTTGATGTGGATTGATATACCCTCGAAGAGCTAGCTCCAGTTCACTCTTTTTCTTCTTCATTGATCGGCGGGCAAAGCTAGCTAATTTCTCAGGATCATTTTCGCCATCGGCGATAGCACGGAGCATATCAAGAGACGAAACACCCATGATGTCGGAGACAACGGAACCGAGTTTGATATTCGCTCCTTCTAAAACCTTTTGAATCCGATTATGTTGTCTCGCACGCTCTTCAATAATACTTCGACGGTATCGAACTAACTCTCTTAATTCCCGCTGATTTCGGTCTGGAATAAAACTTGCTTTAAGTAGACCGTGACGAAGAAGTTTGGCAATCCATTCTGCATCTTTTACATCGGTCTTACGACCTGGTACTGCTTTCATATGTTGAGCGTTCACTACTAAAAACTCAATGCTCTCGGCTTCTAGCAAGTTGACAATAGGCTTCCAAAATACACCTGTACTTTCCATTGCTACGTGAGTACAATCATGCTCCTTAATCCAGTCAATTAACTGTAATAGAAAAACAGTTTTAGTGGAAAACGTTTGAATCTCCTTTCCTTTTGGGGTAATAATACAAGCAGTAATGGAATCCTTATGGACATCCATTCCACAAGCACGTTCAATGATTACTTCCATTGTAATCATCCTTTCTACGGCAAATAGTATTGGAGGCTGGTGCAATAACCAGAGTAGGATTAATCTCCCATGAGTGCTTCCCGTAATGGAGCGACAGTCTGTGATGCACCGTGGTCGTTGGAGTCAGACTAACGGATGGGCTCTATGGCACCATAGTTCATCGACCTTCCTCTCCCAGCCGTAGTATCCTATACCCAGGTTTTCACATTTTCATTCTCTGTGGTGTAGCGCTGATTTTGCGCTACATGGATGGCTAACGGGGCAGTTTAGTTGAAGAAGGTGGAGCAGGTTTTTGGCTTCATGAAAGACTATCGGGGAAGGTTAGTTGAATAAGATAAGAGGGAGTTTTAATGTTGATTGACAAAAAAGATGTAACATTTGTACTGTTTTTGAATGGATTATTTCTGTAGCAGTTCCTTCCTTTAAATTGAGTCAGATTGAAAAGGCTCTTATTGTTATTACTTCATTATTTTTAAAAGCTAAAGTATTAAAGCTAACTTTCTTTTAAAATTAAATCCTCTCTATGTTGTTTCAGGTAGGGTTTAAATACCACTTAACATGTCTATAATATATAAGCTAGAATAGATTTCTTTTTGGGAAAAACCTGAATATCTTAGCTCTAGTTATGTTCAAATATCAAAACGTACTCAGCGATATTTTCAGACTAAATGTAAGGAGGAATTACTTTATGTTTATAGCAAATACGGCTACCCCATATTATGCAGTTATTTTTACCTCTCAAAGAACCGAAGAGGATAAAAAAAATTACATGAAAACAGCTGAATTGATGATTGAATTTGCCTCAAAACAAGAGGGGTTTCTAGGAGTAGATAGGACCTGCGATTTAGAGGGATTAGAAATAACCGTATCCTACTGGGTCTCTTTAGAAGCCATTAAGCAATGGAAAGAAAATGATTCTCACAGAAAGGTTAAAGAAAAAGGTAAACAGGATTGGTATTCTTCTTACTCAACTAGGATTTGTAAAGTTGAAAGAGAATATTCAAACATTTAAAAGGATTTGCTTCATGTATAAACATGAAGCTTTTTTTGTAGGTATGATTTGATTTGTCTATAATGGTAAAGAGTCAAATCGTTATTTGTAATTAATAATGGAAATTTAATAATGAATCGTCTTAGAATATATGACTGTATTTAGAAGTGGTTTTTTTAACTTTCTTATATATTTTAAATACATTCACTTTTTAAACTTTGCTAAATCTTTCTTATTTTTCTGCTGCTAGATTTTACAGTCTTATGGTAAAAAAATAAAAAGAGACAACGTGCCATAAGAATTAATTTTAATTCTTGAATTGGATTGGGTGTTTCTTAGCATCCATTTTTATTCATATGCCCCCTTGCTCTTCAAAATGAAGTTGACAGTAATTTTGTTTAAGGAATCTGCAGTTAATGGATAGTCATTTAATTGTTCGGGTTTTATCCTATCATGAAAAAGTACATTTTTCAGATTATAGACATCTGCATCTTTATCAATACCTTTTAGATAGGTTGTTCTAATTTCTTTTTCTATCTGTTTTGATACTAACTCTTGAATTTTTTTTAGAGACAATTGGTCTTCCAAATCTATTAAAGTACCTTCAGCTTCAACATTTATATTAAAGTGAAAATCATTTCCTTTTCTAATCAAATCAACTTTTGCAGATGGTTTCATTATTCTTACTGTACCTTTTATTTCATCCCCTATGACAATATCAACTGGTGTGCTTTGAGTTTGAGTTTGTGTCCATCTGAGGCCAGCAATCTCCTCATAAGATAACCACTCCTTATATGTTCCATTGCTAACTGGAAACGCACCATTTATTTGTAATACTTTTTTTGATTTTGGTTCTTCAACCGATTGCTTCCAGTCTGTTTCATTAATAGTTAGAGAAGGTAGCAAGGCAGTTCCCCCTGGTTCTTTATACTCAGAGATAAACCTATGCATACGCATCGGTTCAATATATGAATAAATTTTATACATATCGTTTGGTTTATACAAAATCGTATATAATGGAGGCAATTGAAAGAAACCTGTAGTACTAAGTATTTCTTCGATGGATTCCGTTGTTCCAAACATCCATGGAGTATAACGAAAATCACCGTGTTTTATTAAGGATTGCTCCACGTTCTCTATTCCTTTTTTTAAAACGGACTCTGAATAGATAATTGCTCCTACATGTGACCAGTTCACCTGTTGTTGTGTTGTTCGATATAAATTATAGACAGCATCATTTATATTTTTACCTGATGATTTACCGATGTACAAAGTAGCGGGTTGTGAGACTTTACTGACTTCTTGCTTAGCTACATTAGAAAAATCAAGCATTTGTACATAAATAATATAGTTTTCATCTTTATAGTCAATTCCTAATGTAGTAATATAATCTACTTCACCAATTTCTTTCTCATCCCAACATCCTGTTAGGAATAATAAGATGAAGCATATTATTAAAATTTTTGATTGTTTCATTTTTTTCCATCCCCCTGTCTGTCCTTATCAATAGGGTTAAGTATTGATGCACGTTCATTCTGTTTAACTACAGGTCGCTTAAGAACTGATTTAAAGAAATCTCTTTTCACAAACGGAGATACTGGACTTAAATAAGGCAATCCAAATGATTCGAGTTTAGCGAGATAACCAAGAACTGCATAAAGGCTTATGAAAAACCCAAACATTCCAAAGACTGATGAAAGAAGTATAGAAGAAAATCTCAAAATGGAAACAGTTCCATATATCGCCTGGTTCCCAAGGGTGAAAGTTGCAACTGTCGTAAGCGAAGAGATTACCAACATGGTTGGAGAAGTGATTCCAGCTTGAATTGCAGCATTACCCACGATCAGCCCACCAACAACCGCAACAGTTTGTCCAACTGCTTTAGGCAGTCGAACACCCGCTTCACGAAACAGTTCAAATAATATGAGCATTAATAGCATTTCAAAGGTTGCATTAAACGGGATACCTAGTCTAGATGAAGCTACTGAAGCTAGTAATGGAAATGGAATTTGATCTGCATTAAAAGATGATAAAGCCACCCAGAAAGATGGAAGAAAAAGAGCTATTATAAGTCCAAACAATCTAAGAATCAATTCAAAGGTTCCATAGTAATAAGGAGTATGTTCATCCTCAGCAGTTTTAAGTAATAATCCGAGATTAGCTGGACCTAAAAGCACATTCGGAGAATTATCCATAAAAATAGCAAATCTTCCTACAGCTAAACTACTGACAACACCATCAGGACGAGATGTTGCTTTTAATAAAGGAAAAAGTGAATAATTGTTGTCACCAAGAATCCCTAATAATTGATTGTCGCCATTTAAGAAATCGATATCAATATTATTCAATCGATCAGTAACTTCTTTAATCATTTTTTTATTTTGTATATCCGTTAGATAGACTAGTTTTACTTGCGTTTGACTTCTTTCACCTATAACAAAGGTAGTCGTAACAAGGGATTTCGATTTAATTCGTTTCCGAACTAATGCAATGTTTGTACCAATGTCTTCGACAAAAGCATCCCTCGGTCCTCGAACGGATACTTCCGAATTGGATTCTTCTATGGAACGCTTTGGTGGATTGGGTATATTAAAGAAATAGATGGTTTCCGCTATTACAATCACTGTAAATCCATTAAATACTTTTTCTAGCAGAGTTACATCAACTTCCTCTTCCTTTTTAGACCAATGCATTTGCTTTGAAGAATTTAAGTGTTCTATCCCTTTAAGACCATTGTTATAGTACTTATTTTGAATATCCGGGAGGATATAATTTAATAAAACATTATTATCAATTAAACCATTGCAGTATATAACTAGCATAGCTTGCTTCTCTTTAGGACTAAATAGATATTGCTTCTCGATGGTTATATCCGACGAATTATTGAAGAGACTAGTTAAATATTCTTCATTTGTTTGTTCATTATTCAACCTGGGTACTCCTCCTGTTCTTGGAAAATTTAATTAATAATGCAATAAAGAGAGTAATAAACACCCCAATTACACTGGAGATAATATAATAATAACGACTTAAAAAGATTAAAAAATCCTCATTTGATATAGGAGCTATAATGACCAGTAGATAAATGATACAAATAAATACTTGTATATTAACGCGCTGCTTTTTCTTTTTAATGTCAAAGACTTCTGTAATTAAATACAAAATAATTGCTAAATGAATAAAATTACCAGATGTCCATTGATAAATCGATAAAAAATCTAGATGATTAAAATATGTTCCAATCCCCAAGATTCTCCATTGAAAGAAAGAGGGATATCTAAGTTTTGATGCTTCTTCTACACCAAATATTGCAATTGTGCCAAGCAGTGGTCCAACCGTCAATATGGCCAAAAATGTAGTAAGAACAATAAAATGTTTGAATTTTAATTTTTGTGTAACTTGGTGCTGAAGAATTATTATTAAAAAAATTTCGATTATTGAACTAAAGACAATGAATGCACCATGAAATACCTCTTGCCATCCATTCTCCACAAGTACCGGGGTAACAAGATGGTAATTTTTATCAGGAATAGTGCCAATTGCTACAAATATGCCGAATATTAAAACAAATGGAAGTAAGACACCTGCACAAATGGCAATGACATTTAGTTTTTCATATGAAATGTAGAGGGAGCAAGCTAACAAAAACAGAGCTATAAAAATAGTAGGTGTATTGAACAAAAATGTTTCTTCAGTCCACATAACTGTTTCTTTTAAGGTAATCCAACCTGTTATTAGGAGGTAAACTACTATAAAAATAGCTATAATCCGACTTAGCAATGGAGAATACTTGGATGATAACCATTCAAATAGAGATACCGATTGGAAGTGCCTTGTTACGTAGAGCAATAACAGTGAAAAGACAAGGATAAATGCATAACCAATAATAACGCTGATCCATGCATCACGACCTGAAGCGTTAATTAATATAGGAGTAACGATTACATGATTGCTTAAACCAGTACCTAACAGGATGATAGTGAAGAGCTGTGAAATGGTGATCTTTGTCATTTGATATCCTCCAGTAGGGTAATATTATCATGCTACTACTATCGCCAAACTTTCTTTATTCTAAAAGTAAACTCTACGAGGTTATTGTGAAGCAGAGTTGGCTGAGAAGATCAATTTAGTGCATTAGCTGTGATGGAATTATTAAAAATAAATCGAAAGCCATTGGATAACCACCTTATATAGGAGATGAATGGTACGGATTGGTGAATCTAACAATTTTGTAGTATTAAACTTAAAGCGAATGAGATTACATTAGATTAGAATGGAATGAATTCACAGACGATGTTTAGTTTATTGGAGGGGAGAATCAGGATTAACATACTTTCTAAAACTTCATACTCAACTAACGGGTGCTTTAGCAGAAAAGGGCTGTCAGTAGACAGCTCTTTATTCTTTTTGAAATAACGACGCAGATTAGTTTAAGAAGGAAATAATGAATGTAACGAAGAATGGTACAAGACAAGAGGTGTATTTGTGTTTAAAAAACGGTGGTGAGATTTTGGGTAAGAAAGTAATAATAATTTTAGTCATACTTATTGTGATTATTTTTGTGGTTTTCTTTAGAGCACATCTAAAAATAGAAAATACTAAAACTGAATATGAAAAGAGAGTGACTAGTTATCTAGTGGATGAAAAGGGATATGAGAAAAAAGATATTAAATCTGTTAATGGAATATATGGAATAAAAAGTCCTCCTTTTTATGTAATAGTAGTTTTTGAAGATGAACCTTATGCTCAATATTTCTATTTTGCACATGATGGAGTTAAACAATATGATTATAGTCTCTCAAATGAGGCGTGGGAGAAAGGTATTATCGATGAAACCAAATTAAAAAATTGGGATCCTCATAGATATTATTGATAAATATATATATATTAACAGTTATAGAGGGAGGTTTAGAATGAAAAGATGCCTATGGATATTTGTTTTTATATTTTTTATAACCGGATGCCAATCAAATGAAAATAAAGATTTGAAACCACCTCAACCGACTATAACAGTTGATAATCAAGAAATTTCTTATGCAATGGGGACATATTCTTGGTCGGAAAATGGAGAAGTTGTTAATGCTGACTCGGCATCCCCTGCTGGACTTGTAGAAAAGGTGAAGGTGAATGAAGTTCCAATCGGGAAAACAATTTCAATTAACTTTGACAACAAACCTTCTTATATCGAAATTGGTATTTGGGAAAACAATGGCGTGAATCTTAAAAGTTCTAATACCCATGAATTTAGATTACCAGAGCAAGAAGGCGAATTCATTTTTGTCATTCACGCAAGTTGGGATGAAGGTGATGAATCTTTTGAGGTGACTTTTATAAATGACCAGAATTCTGAAAATCATTATAAAATAGATATACGACCTATTAAGTACGGAATTCCTATACGAGAGAAATATGTGTTAAAAACCTTTGAATTAAATAATGGGAATGAAGCCACTTATATGACTATTTCGGGTTTTAACGTGCTTGTCTTCGAAAGAGAAAATTGGCAGTACGCATTAAACATAGATAAAAGAGTTTCGGATAAAGTGACCTCTGAAATATTAGTTGATATCGCTAATTCAATTGATTATCCGACTGAACAACAATAGTTTGTTATTCAACTAACAGGTGCTTTACTTCAAAAAGGAGTAAAGCCTTTTTTCTTATTGAACTAACGCAGCAGGTTAGTTCAATAACTATGATAAGATTGATAGTAAAAAGTTGGTGATTATTCGATGAGTTGGAATTGGAATGAGACCTCAATTAACCTCCCTTACACTTTTGATAACTTAAAGGAATTGTTAAATAACATTTGCAAAAAAAGAAAACAAGTTCTCTCAATACGAGTTTGCAAAGTGGTGTGATAACCTGACAATGGCTTTTGAAGACGTTGATGATAAGACTGAAGATTTGAATGATAGAGATGAATTAGCATTCGTTATTGCACGAGAGATAGAATGTCAATGGGATTTATATTTAATCAATACTTATTCAGTTAAAGAATTGCGAACTTTAGACTTATCTCAAGTTTCCTTGCCACAAGAATGGTTACTTAAATGGTTGAAGGAATTGAATAGTTTATAGGGTGATAAGTTAACCTTCTTGTTCAACTAACGGGTGCTTTACTTCAAGAAGGGGTAATGCACTTTTTCTTATTGAAAATAAGCAGAAAAAACTAGGAAAGAAATACTAACTATTCATTTTAGTTATAGTATAATAGTTTTGGAGTATTCTGAATTTTTGGGGGTTGAAGAAAATAGCTAGACAAAGTAAGAAGGCCCGTTATGAAATTCGACCAGTAGAAAAAGATACTGAAAAGACTAATAGGCTTGGAGAAACCACCTAATGGAACCTAAGCCCCAATTCTTTTTAGAAAAACTGATTTTCCAGAAGGCTAATTGCAGAGTGAGAGAAATATAAGGAAGATTACACTAGGTTATATAATCACAAAAAGAATAGAGGGATTTTTTATGAATTATTTTTTCGATACTAATGTATTTATTGAGGGCAATGAAAATTTAAGAAAACCTCAAATACAAGCTTATTTAAAAATCCAGTCCTTTTTCAACCAACCTGATGCAATGCGTGAAGCACTAGTTGTTCTTCCAACTGGGACTGGAAAGAGTGGGTTAATAGCTATTGCGCCTTATGGAGTATCAAAAAAGAGAGTGTTGATCATTACACCAAATCACGTTACCAATAATAGCATTGCAAAGACAGTTGAGGCACTTGAAGATAATTTTTGGATTAATATGAATGTCATATTTAGTATTGAAGATAATCCAATAATTATTCGTTACGAAAAAGATGTTTTACAAAGCGAACTTAATAGCGCTCATTTTGTATACACAAACGTGCAAAAACTAACTGGAGCAAACTCTCTAATGAATCGAGTACAGCCGGACCATTTCGATTTTATTATAATTGATGAAGCTCATCATGCCCCAGCTTCTACATGGCAAAAAGCAATTAGTTATTTTAATGATGCAAAAATATTACATGTAACTGGAACTCCATATCGAGGTGATAGTGTAATAGTTCCAGGGAATAGAATACATGAAACAAAGTTATCAGAGGTAATGGAGCAAGGGTATGTAAAATGGTTGAGAAACAGAACTATCTCAAATGAAAAAATAAGCTTTACATTAGAAGACGGCACAGTCTTGACCTTAGATGAAGCTAAGGAAATTAAGGAAGATTCATGGGTTCAAAGGAATGTTGCAATGTCTGATGACTGTTCATTGGAAGTTATCCGAAAAAGTATTGAAGAATTAAAAAAATTTAAATCTATATCTCCAAGTGTACCTCACAAGATAATGGCTTCTGCCTGTAGTATCAGACATGCTGAGATAATAAAATCATTATATGAAGCTGAGGGTATGACTGCAGTTTTAATTCATAGTAAAATGGATCCAGCTCTGCAAGATAAACTGTTTAGGGATATTGAAAATCACAAATGTGATGTGGTTATTAATGTGGACAAAATGGGAGAAGGTTATGATCATAAGTATCTTACCATTGCTGCTTTATTTAGACCTTACAAGAGCTTAAATAAATTTGCTCAAGTTATCGGTCGGGTTTTAAGAGCAATTCCAGAACAAGAAATAACAAAACATGAAATTGATAACAACGCTCTTGTTATTTATCATGAAGAACTAGGACTTGATGTTCTTTGGGACTACTTTAAAAACGAGTTAGAAGATATCGGGAAATATAAAAAAGTTAAGGAAATAGATTTTTCTGACGATGATCCCGAAAAACGAGAAACGCTTTATGCTGCTGTGAGTATCAATGGTGAAACAAATGAGGTAGATGGCTCTTATAGTTTTAACCTCGACTTCAATAAGAAATTCGGAGAAGCAGAAGAGCAGATCAGAAGAGATAGGGCGAAAACCAGGGAAGAACTTGAGAATATTGGTCTAGATGATGAAACTATTGATGAAACTCTGAATAATCTTGCTCGCAAAAAAAGACGTGAGATTACATCTGAACTTAAGGCTATATACAATGAAAAAAGACCATTAGAAAGAAGAAAAGAAATCAAGCGAATCTTGAATGGTAATGTGCGACTTATTTCAATTGAACTTCTAGATGAATATAACATTGACCCTAAAGGTCTGAACTTATATAGTATCTTTAAGAGGTATTTACCTAAATACACAAAAGACACTACAAAAAATGATGGAGTGTTAGTTATCTATATTAATACAAAATTAAAAATCAAGTTTGCTGGTCGTGAACTAATGGAGATCAGCGATCTGGTTAGTGCTCAAAATCACTTGCCAGAAATTGAAGAAGAGGTAGGGAGAATTCTAAATGGAATCAGTTGAAAATTTACTGACGAAATTAATCAATCTAGAACTAAATGAAGGGGTAACACCACTTGAATTAGCAAGCAACATTCATAGTGATGATTATTCCGAGGTGAAAATTAAAAAGAAATTCAATCAGATTTATTGTCACGTTTTTTTTCAAGACAAAGAAATGTTTGGCGATGAAATTATAACATTGGAGCAAATTTATGTTTACGATTCCAAATTTAAGCTACAAGAAATTCAATTAAAGAATAAAAAAAACATGCAAACACTATGGTGCAGGCAGTTGGAAATAAAAGAGATACTATATCAAATTTCCGACCTTTGTATTCAAAATAAAGATATATCTATGCTTCAAAAAATACTTAACAATTTACCTGAAACTATAATAAAAATTGCTGAAGAGACATTCGAGCAATCTTTAGTAGGCATGGCTAGAGCATAAAATTAGGCTTTCTGGTGTTCACAGAATGTCGCCAAAAGGCCATCCGAATAGCAAATTCGGATGGCCTTTTTCTATTGGTTTTTCGGCAATTGATACAAAAAAATCGGTATATTATTCTTGTTATATTTTGTTTCAATACGAGAGTTTTTGCTCGACGTTTCTTTTATTTTTTTCTGACAGTTAACGTTTAATCGCTTCATCATTGGTTGCAATTTTCGTTTTCGTAGTCTTGGAGTTTTCAAAATCCTATTTTGCTTTTTCTATCCTTTTTAGACATGGCTGATTATGAAGTGTAAAATTTAAAGTATTTATTCTTCTTCAAATAAGTGTGGGAACATAACAGAAAGACTTTTTTTCATATCCCCTTCATTAGAAACCATTGTGTTAAAATCATTCTCTACTAAAGTAGTATGAAGAACATTTGTATTACCACTAAACTGCACTAAATTTTCTTGAATTCCCTTTTGCTCTCTAAGATGTGAAAAACCACTAACAATAACTAAATTTTTATATAAATTTTCATAATGACTTGCCTTTTGTTGGACTAATATAAGTTCTTCTTTCTGCTTTTCTATAATGTTAGATATCTTTTCTTCATTTGCTTGAATTTGCTTGAATGAAGATAGTTCTGAGTATAACTGTCGAAACATTCGTTCGAAATAGGATAGTTCTTGAATAATCTTTAAATTATTGTTTTTATGTTTTTCGAAAATTTCTTCGATATTCGGAAAGTAAACATTTTCAGAGTCTAGGGTTGTTGGAAAAATTAAAGGTTTATTAAGTTCAATAATAAAATCTTCGATTCTTCGCTTCCAGGTTTGTCTTCCAATACCTGTTTCGTCCTGCAGAAATTGAAAAGTGATTTTTTTACCATGATGTTTATGTTTAATTGCTAGTGCCATTTCTTTTAATTTTTCATCTGTAACCTTTTTGGGAGCCCCAGGGTTTTTTTTCTTATTCATCTTCTCTATAACTCCTAATCCAAGCTTCAACTGTCGCTCTTTGATCCATAAACTTAGTTAGTTGAGATGAAGCTGTATTTAATTTAAGTTGAGCTGATTCTTGATGCCTTAAACTCTGGAAGTCATAATACATATTTTTACTTAAAGAAAACATCATATCAGTTAGTTCCTTAGTATTTCTTTGAAGAGAATTCGAATAATCAGTTAACCATTTTAGACCGTCAGAAATGTCATTTATTGCGGGCTTGAAAATATAGTAGGAGTTGCATATTCTGCACTCTCCAGCACAATTATCTGGAAAATCAGTGTTAGTACAGAATCCGTAATCCACTTTTCTGTATTTCATTAATTCTTCTTCTTCATACATAAGACCCTTATCATATAAATATCGTGTAGTGTTTGTCATTTTACTACCTATGGTTTGTTCAATATTTTGCTCAAGCTTTTTCTGAGCAAGTAAATAGACTTGAGACTGTACAAAGTGATCTACGTGAGAATAATAACTAAATTGCATTTCTAAATCTTCATGACCAGCCATACGTGCAATTGAAAGCATATTAAACCCTTGTAAAAACATATTCATTATTGCAAAGTGCCTTGTATCTCCATAATTAACTCTATCTATAGATTCATTTTTAACTATCTCAGTGTAAAAATCATCTAATATTCGTTGCAAATACTTATCTGTTAATCTGTTTTTAGTTCCTAGTCTTTGGCTTGAACTTTTATTAGGATATGGAAGGAATTTAACGTATAAATCATATGGGAGCAAATAGTCTGTTTCTATATTTTCTTTATCTATTATCTGAATGTATTGTAATATGATCTCATATACTTCTTGGTTAATTTGAATAGTATCAGATACCTCAATTTTGAATGGGGAATCTTCTTTCTTTTTTTCTCTTGGAAGTTTGATCCAAAAACTTCCATCATCTTTTTTTTCAATGCAATTTTTTTTTAGCTTTAAGAATTCAATAACTCTCATTGGAAGGATATTTGTTAGTTTCCACCAAATTAAAATTGGATAAAATCTAATTTGATTCTCAGGATTTACATTCTCATAGAAATTTCTAATAGCATCATCGAAAGCTAGTACATCAGGGAAACAGGGAAGACTACGATTTGTTCTAACTGGCTTTTTTATTTGATTACAAATTTTAATTACTTCTACGGATAATGAATGTTCATAAAACGTCATAAACCGTTTTATGTTTTGAGCCATTTCATATGATACTAATGGGGTTTGAGAAATTAACAAAGATTCCAAGGCATCTAAATTCTCAAATTTATTTGTTGCAATAATAACTTTTTTTAAGTGAATGAGATATGTACGGCAAGAACCGATGGACACTCCAGTCATTCTTTTAAGAAGAATAAAACCTTTAAGTGCTTTATTGAGTTCCCAATACATCTCAATATCAAATTTAAAAATTATATCACGATCTTTGTTTTCGTCATAAATCAACCAATTGATATCCTCGTACTTATTAGCCTTAATCAGTGAATTTTCTTTTAAAAAGGCAAAATATTTTTTTAACTCTTCCTCTGTAATCTTAATATGAGTTATATTTTCCACTTTTTTTAATGTGTTGTTCTCTGATATTTTTCCTAAGTTAATTATGACCTGCATTAAATATCACATCCTTTACCTTTTTTAGAAAACTCTAATTTGCAAAACTTGCTTACGGACTTTAGGTAAATCTATAAAAGTTTGGATATATTCTTGGCCATAAACAGAAATTGCTTCGTTTAAAAGTAATAGATAAATTTTTAAAAAATGACTATCTCTTTCAATTATTGTTGAATATTTTGTAGATTCAATTGATGCTATTAGTTGTTCTATTTCTACCTTTATGTGAATAATTGCATACACTTGAGGAATAAAATATTCGCATGAGAAGCAAGATTTCAAGTGTGGATTCTTGCAATCCGGAGAAGTTAGACATTGACCATTCGCATTACGGGAAGGCATTTCACCCTTAAAAATTGCATTAATCAGTCTTTTAATCTCAATTTGATCTAATCCACTGAGAAATTTTAATATATAATCACGTTTTTTCTCCATTAGTCTAAGAAATGTGGCCCACTCCTCAATTTGAGATGGATTGAATTCATTTCTTAAATCCTTTATTAAATCAGTTCTTATATCTATAGGCTGATTCAAGTTCGTATCTTCTAACATCAATTTTATCAATGTATTATATATCCATCCAAAATGCCCTCTATTGAACAAATTTAAAGAAATATTCCCAAGGGAACCGTCAAAATTTGTTGCTTTAACATATACGGCAGTTGAACTTTCCTGTTTATGTGAGCGTGTTTGTTGTGTGTAAGCTAAGGCGAGTTCAGGATCGGGAGAATCATCAACAATACTATTGAAAAGATAGGTCATGGTAGAACGGTTCATAACTAGGCTTTTGAAGTCTTTTAATAGAGTGTTATGCCTGAAAAAATTCAGATGTTGATTGTTTGGTGTACGTGCTTTTAAATCATTTGAAATTAAAGTTTGAAGTAAATAATTATCTCCTGAACGACGTCGATGCAACTCATTGATAATAAATGCATATCCAGCCGGTAAAATGAAATCGAAGGGAACTAAAAAGGTAAGGAGTTTGTTTGTCTTAGATGTGCTTAAAAATCTAGTTGCTAAATAAACTTGATTAATTACACTTTGGGCTTGTTCAATTGATAGATTATTTGACAGAAACCATTCCAATCCGTCAATTTCAAATGTTTCAATTTCTATCTCAAAAAGATTGTTTACAATATCTGTTGCTCTCCATGTGTCCATTAAATGCATAATTGTAAATAGCCACATGTTAGCGATATATCTATTTTTTATAGAATCTTGTATGTTTTGTTCTAAATTCTTAGCATAGTTCAGGTATTCTAAATAGATTTCTGGAGTGTATATTTCTTTTCCATCATTTTCGCTATGGCTTCTAGATGAAGGGGAGATGATAAAACTCTTTTTATTTTCAAAACCTAGGACACCATAAACGTACTGAAAAAACCAGTTTGCTAATATACGAATAGTATAGGGATATGAAACATTAGAAAGTATTTCTAGAATGACGTCTTCACTTATTAAAAAACTCTCATCAGGTAAGTTGACAATTACTGTTTTAAAACATTTTTTGGCTCGGGAACACTCTGTTTTAATATGACTAATATGACCACCTAAGGATGAGATTCTAATTGTAATGTATTCTAGAAAGTACTTTTTTGTTTTAATAAGATGATTTGGTACATAGGTATTATTAATATCTAATAGTAACTGATTCATCAATGAGTTTTTACTTAGAGGGACCGCTTTATGTTTGATGGTATTACTCGTAACGGGTAACATTGATAAATCCTTAAGTTCTTTAAATGCTATAAGATCTTCATGAGTAATGTAATACTTGTTAGCTTCCTTAAATACGTTTGGAAAACTTCCTTTATGTATATATTTGTTTACAGTTGCTGCTGTTTTGAAACCTAGGAAAGAAGCTGCTTCAACTGCATTGTATAAGTTCTTCATTTTTTCAGTGTACATATGCAAGTTCTCCTGACTAACTGCCTTGCCATTAACTTTATGAACAAAGTAATCAATAGGAATCCCGAGCTCGTTTTTTTGGATAAGCTTATGTACCTTGCTAACAGAACAATTTAAATAATTTGATGCTTCCTGAATACTCAAATATCCTTTGGGTATTTGAATTGTTTCTTTTTTTATTCTTAATTTTCTTTTTAATGCCTTTTTTATTTGAATTTTATTATGAGAATCAAACATTTCTTCTACTTCACTTATCGGCAAGTACCAGCAACGTAACCAAAGGATATTGCCAGGAAATTTATTGTCAACTATCCAATTTCCAATCGTAGAGCTACTGACACCCAAAATGGATTTAGCCTTCTCAGTAGATACGTATTTCTCATTTAAGTTATTAGTAAACTCTTCGTATTTAATAACAGCACTTTCACTTACTAAATAAATACTATTTTTTCCACTTATTTTTTTATAATCTGTAAATCTACCTTGTCGAATCCAACGATTTGCTTCCATTTGTTCGATCTTAAAGTGTTCCGCAATCATTTTGGTACTAAAATATCCTTTTGGAATGGTTTCATTTTGTGAGTAATGAATAATCCACTCATTTTCTTTAATAAATAAATTGTAATTTTCTTTAGATATTAGGAATTTATTTCCTATTAAACTCACTTGTAAGTTTTCTGGATTCAATAAATTAATTAATTTTTTCTTTGAAAGCTCTAAATGAAGCGATATTTTTTCGATACTAAGCATTTGTTTTTCTGCATCTAATTTTTCTTTTAAAGAAAAAACCGAAAGTCTGTCTACAAATATATCCCTCTGCCACTTAAGTAAATCAGAAACTATTCCTTTATCCCTCCATCTATTGAATGTATTTTTTGAAATTCCTAATAAGTTTATTGCCTCTTTAGAAGTCATATAATTATTTTCTATTTCAATTATTTTCTTAACAAAGTGCAATACAGAAGACTCTGGAATTCTATAAGAATCTTTAGAATTAACTGGAGTATTAAGGAAACAATTTTGAACAATCCATCTATTGATAGTTGCACGTGAGACATTAAAAAGTTCAGCCAATATCTCAACAGTATAAAAACCTTTTTGATGTATTTTCTTATAAAAATGTGTGTATCTATCTAGCATTGATTCAGTAATTATAGTGTCATTTAAATTGTCTACTGAATTTTTTATTCCATTTTTTTTTATCCAAAGATGAAGTATTTCTTCCGGAGTATTTAGATAATGAGCAGCCTCTATTAGTGTGAGTTTTTCCATTGTCTTTCACCACTCTTATTTTTTATTTTCTTCTACAAGTCGGGGAATATAGCTCCCATGCATATTATTTAGACGTTCTTCAATTTTTTTTGTAATTCTTGTTGTTCCTTTCAAATACGTTAACGAAGAGATAAGTGAACTATCTCCCCTTGGTACAGCTATTTCATAAGGATTCTTTGCGTATTCAGCAAGCATATTACTGAAAATACCTCTCCCAATATGAGTAGACCATTTATTAATATTTAAATGATGAGCTAATAACTTATCGTTAATATTGTTACTGTTTTTTAGGCACAAAATAAATTGTTTTTTTACTTTTTGGAAATATTGACGATAACTTTTTGCTGACATTGCATTTCCATCACGATTTACAAATAATGCACCTGATTTACTAGTATAGAGAGAAAGATGATCGTCGTATAATTGATTGAACCAATTTTGTAAAACAATAACATTTTGTTTTCTTTCTTTTTTTACATAGTTTGAACCATTTGTATCCTTAAGGTCGGTACGAAACATATTTTCTTTTAAATCAACAAGGACTGAATCTCCATTTAATTTATATTTTATTGAGCTCCGTTTTACATTTACTACTTCACCAACTCTCAAGCCTCCGAATATTTGAAGATACAAGCCTAGGACGATGGGTTTTGCTACTAAACAAGCAATTTCAAATAGTAATGGCAAATGTTCTAAAGGGAAAGTATGTTCAATGTTTTTACTTGTAAGATTGGGATAAATAACGTTACTAAATGGTGAGATTTGTATTATTTTTCCTTCAGTATTGGTGTAACTATTTAGAAATGTAGAGGTTACATTAGGGAGGCAATTGTTTTTTGAGAGGTAATTATATAGTAAGGTTAATGTTCTTTCTTTATCCTTAATTGTTTCTCTTGACCTTCCTTCTTCAGTCAGGGAATTGAGATACTTTTCTCCATGTATTATATTTAAACTTTTAATAGAGTTTATTTTCAAAGTATTTTTATTTTGGATTATATAATTCAAGAAAGAAGTAACGTTTAGTGCGTGCTTACGTTGAGTGTTGTAAGATGAAAATTTCCAATTTGAAAAAATAAAATCAGTCAAGGGATGAATAACTTCAAGTTGCGAGTTTTTATTTTGTAAACATATAAACGCAATTTGTTTCTTATCAATGCTGTTTTTAGAGTTACTTTTATTCCAATCAATCCATATACTATCCGCTCTAAATTTAAAATTTGATGTATTCAACAGATATAAATTTGAATCCAAAGTTGTATTCTCCTTCAGTGCAATATTTACTTAATTATCCCTCAATTCGGACAATTAGTACAGTACATAATATAATGGTTATATATAAATGCTATATTTTATATAAATAACATACGTACACTATTTTTATTTTTGATTTTATTAATATCTCTTATAGCTATAAGAATTTATGTATTTATATATGTCCATATCTATTATGTTCAATTATATGTAGATAATAGCGACGACTCCCTCCATGTTATTTTCCTTCATTAGATTAAAAACCGCTTCTCCCTCTGTGTGAATGTATGGAACTAAGTTAATGCATGGAGAATCTATGTTAGCTAATACTTCAGTAAGTAGTGCTTTTCTTTCTTCTAGAGGATACCTTGTTATCATTTCACTTTTATAGGTAATAATATCAAAGGCCATATAAATTATTTCTTGTACTTTATTCCCACTAAAACGGGACATAACTGCTTCAAAATCATCCGGTGTTTCTGTGCCAGGAGCTATTAGTTCTCCATCAAGTAAAACTTGAGTACCTGAAAATAGGAGTTCTGGAAAACGGTTCGTTGTTATGGTTCCATGACGTGTATAAGAGTAGTCATTCCCTACTAATAGCCTAATTCCATTATATTTTGGCTCGAAAATTGTCCCATCTTCCGTTGTTGCTTTTTCTTGGTATTCCAGTAGCATAGGCTTCACGATTTTCATAAGATATTTCACCTCACCTCTATTGTTTCCAACTTAAAAATTACAATTCACTAAGTAAATGAGTAAAATTAGAAATATTTAATTGCTGTAAAATAGAACATATGTTTCTATAATGAATAAGAAGGAGGGAATAAATGTGCGTGCAAATATTTTAAAGTCGATGCAGTTTAACCAAATATCTGAAATGATTTACATGAAAGAAAGCGGGGAAATCAGCAAACGAAGGGTAAAATTAATAAGTGCAAGAGAGAATACATTCAGAGCCTATTGCTTTCTTCGAAAGACCACAAGGACTTTTAAAATAGAAAGTGTACTGGCAGTTGTTCCTGTATCCGATAGGGAGCGTGTGGTAGTGTGATACAAAAAAATGGATGGAATCAAAAAGAAACTTCAAAATATGTAAAGGATGTTAGAAGAAACGTAAAGTGGAAAACCGCGATGATGTTACCAGAACACGTTGTTATGCTTAGAGAATATGGTACGGAAATAAAGAGAGAACCTAAACCTGATTTGAATGAATGGAATTTTGAAGCGATACAAGACAACCTTCAATTAGCTATGCGTTCAAAAGCTGATACGAAAGTAAAACTGTGGAGAGATGGACAGTTCTCCTATAACAGAGGAACTGTTGAAGGGATTGATATAAAGAGAAGAACATTAGAGCTGCAAGATCCCTTTTATTTGTTTTCCATTAAGTTAGATGAAATAGTAGATGTAACGATAATGGATTAGAATAAGGAAATATAATTACCGTCTTTAATAAAATGTGTTGCAACTTTATATGATTTTCGCTAAGATAAAGTTAATTCAATAAGAGAACGAATGGGAATACCCCACTCTATACATGAACACACGTCTAAGACGTGTATGTTTTCGTGTGTAGGGTGGGGTTTTTCGTCGTTGTTGAAGAACACCATTAATCGATAGGAGGTCAACGCATGAAAAGAAAGTTAAAAGGTCTTGTAGCTGGAGCATCGGCGCTTTTGTTTACTGCATTTATAGGCGCAAAAAATACATTAGCAGCCTCTGGAAAAGTAACAGATGCATTCAGTACAGCTGGTATTAAAAAAACAGGGGATATGTCCGGTTTTTTTGCTGACTTAAATGGTATTGTCGTTGCAGTCATGACAGTAGGGGCGTTTTGGTGTATTACCTGGCTTATTGTTGCTGGTATGAAATTAGCAGGCAGTAACGGTAATCCTCAAAAACGTAATGAGGGAATCGGCGCACTATTCATGGTGTTATGTGGACTGTTTATAATTTATAAATCATTCGACATCGCAGCGTGGGCAACTGGAATTGGTAGCTAATGTTCTACTTTAGCTAAAGCACCTTCCTCTTTTGAGAAGGTGCTTTTTCTTCATAACAACAGGAGGTTTGAGTTTATGCGATTAGAAAAAGTACCAGTTGATATGTCTAGCGAACAAAAAGAAATTATGGGAATTCTATCGAAACGTCAATTAGGCTATTTGGTCGGTGGAGGTGTCATTTTATACGCTTATATTCCGTTTATCTTTAAGTTAATGTTTCCACTAGGGTGGTTATTTGCTTTCATTTTTTCGCTAATTACAGCTTTTCCGGTATTAGCGATTGTTGGATTCTTTGGTTTTTTAAAAGTATCTAAATTAAATATGAACAGAGATGCCTATTTTCTTATAAAACTGACCAAAAAGTCTCAATATGGTTCGTGGCGAAAAGGATTTTAAGGAGGAAACGGTATGACAGATATTTTAGTATTCGCCGCGCTCGGATTAGGAATATATGTGTTTTATAAAATCATGATGAAAGAGCCGATTATTCCAGGGCGTGGAAAAAAGAAAGTTACCACCAATGAACAACAGTTCAACAATCAAATGAAAAATAGTAATAAGAAAAAGAATGTAGTAGTGGACCCGTTAGCAGAAGATGAAGCTGCTCCGTTCGGAGAGTTATTTCCAGAGGTTCTAGACATCGATAATCATATGGTGCATTTAGAAAATAACCAGTTTGTCATGATAGCCGAAGTAGAACCAGTTAACTACTATTTGTTAGACCAAAGTGAACAAAATGGGATAGATGCTATTTTTGAAACATGGTTAGCTCAAATAAATTACCATGTTCGCGTTTACTTACAAAATAGATATGTAGATTTAACAGATCCTATCAACGAGATTCAAAAAAATATGGACTTAGAAGATGATATGGACCCTTTGGCAAAACAGTTTGGTGAAAATATGATTCAGTCTTTGAGAAGTTGGCAAAATGCTCAACCACGATATGAAACAAAGCGTTACATATTATTTGACTATCAAGTAGATCCAAAAGAAATCAAAGCAGACGACCAAGAGGATTTACAAGAACGAATTCTAGATAAAGCTTTTAATGAGTTACACCGTCGTGTGAATACAGCTAAATCCCAGTTACGAAAAGCGAATATGAAAGTGCAATTACTTTCTACGGATGGTATTTCGGAGGTGCTCTACTACGCATTTAACCGTAAAAAAGCTGTGAAAAATCGATATAGAGATATTGAAGGACAAGAAATGCATTCTCTCTATGTAACAGCAGACCAATCAGCTGAGCAAATTGTTCGAGTGAAAGGAGAAATTGAAATTGTTCAAAAAGAAAACCAAACAGTTTAAAGCTGAAGAAGTGCTGGAAGTCGAAGAAGTAATTAGAGAAGATGAACTTCAGATAAACATGAAGCCTAACATGTGGGATACTTTTTCACCCGATGGATTGAAAATAAGTGGAATATCCGATGATTACGGAGTTATTAAACAATCATTAGGAAGTAAAACCTTCTTCCGTCCATTTTACATACCACGAGACGGCTATCCTCGAAAAATGATGACTACGTGGATGAATAGTATAACGGCTAGTGGAGAAGTCGATATGATGGTGGACATTCATAAAATTGGTAAAAATGATGCCATCCGTATGCTCCAAAGACAAAACACCATCATTAAAGCAGCTTTACAAGCACAGTTAAAACGGGGTAATCAAGATTCTATCATGGATCTTCAAACAAAGATTGCTGATACAGAAATATTGATGGAGGAAATTCAATTTGGTGAAAATGATTCCTACTTGGTTTCTACCAAAGGAATGATTTATGAAGAGACGGAAAGAGGTTTAGATAAATATACGGAATCGTTAGAGGATGAATTAGCATCTAAATTTTTCAAGTTGACTTCGACTTGGGGAAGAATAAAAAAAGGATTCCGCTCGAATACTCCACTTGCATTCAATGAAATTAAAGATTCTCTTCGTAACCTAGACCGACGTTCTTTAACTACTTTTGCCTTCTTTATAAGTGGGAGCGGTAAATTTAATGGCGGTATACCAATTGGAATTAATCGAAATACAGGACAAAAAGAGTTTTATAATGCTTTCGGAACGGATGAATCTCGTCCAGAGAATTACAATATGGCCATATTCGGTGTATCGGGTTCTGGAAAATCTTTAGCTATGAAATTGTTATTAGCTCGTGAGACAACAGGACTAGGGGTATACTCTCGCTTAATTGATGTAGAGGGAGAGTTTACTAGAATCGTAAAACGCTTAGGTGGAATAAATGTAAGTTTATCAGAAGAAAGTAATATTGTTATTAATCCATTAGCTATCAATCTGTCGAGCATACCTTATGATCCAGAAGATGAAGAATTAGAATTATTGGAAATAGACGATAAGCGAGAAATAATTGAAAAGAATGGCAAAAGATTTATTTCTTTCGTGCCACTTCGAGAAAAAATTAATGAAGCAACGGAGTTTTTTGATATTGTATGTCGAGGGAAAAATCAAGAAGATGATGGGTTATCGGTATATGAGCGGAACTATATTGAAGAAGCTTTGAAATATTTATTCGGACCGGATGGCTTTAATTTCACGACACACCCATCTTCGTTATTTGAAGAAAAACCTCAAATGGTAGATGGAATGCTTATTCAATCCAAAGTACGTAAACCAGAGCCGACCTTAAGCGATGTTTATAACTATTTGATTACGCATTATAAAGAAGAATACACTGCTAAGCGTTTAATCGCTGCTATCCGTCCTTTTTTACGAGACGGTTCCAAACCTATTTTTGACGGACAAACATATTTAGGAAGTAATCAATCCATAGATTTACATTCTGCTAGATTAGTTAATTTTAATATTTCTCAGATGGAAGAAGGTTTTTTACGTCCAATCGCTTATCACGTTATCTTGAATTATGTATGGGAGTATTTCGTAAAAAATGCGGATAATGCCCACATGAAAAAAATAGTATATGCCGATGAGTTTTGGACGATGGTCGATAATGATCAGACCGTTTCATTTGCAGAAAAAGTTGCTAGAAGAGCAAGAAAAAGGAATTCAGGCTTCAGAATCGCATCCCAAGATTTTGTGCGAATACTCGAATCGAAGAAAGCTCGTGGGGTACTGCAAAATACACATACGTTCTTCTTCTTGCGTCAAAACAAAATTGATTTAAAGCTAATTGAAGAAAACTTTGATTTATCTAAAGGGGAGATTAATATCCTTTTCCAAAATCCAGATAAAGGAGAAGGAATATTACGTCAAGGTCGTTCATCCGTATGGTTGCAGACAGATCCTACACAAGATGAGATTGAATTTATTGAAAGTAATATGGCGGTATTAGAAGAAACAAGACAGAAACGTGCATTTACAAAACAAATGGTATAAGAAATAAGTAAGAAAGGAGGCATCTAAATGGGTGAATTCTTTGGGGGAGTAGCAGATAAGATCATTAGCATCTTTGAATCCCTAATCACATGGATGTTTAAAAGCTTATTAGAACCATTTTTAGGTTTAGCTCATTTAAAAGACTTGATTTTCGGCACTAAAGGTGGCGATTTAATATGGGGAACATTTCAACCAACGGATCTTACAGGTGCACTCGTGCCAACTTTCTATTCAATGGCAACATTGGCGGGATTTGCATTCGTAATATTTATCGTCATTTATGGGATGCGATTAGCGGATGCGAGTAGAAATCCGCTACAACGGAATGAATTAATCTCCTTTGTAACTGATTTGGTGATGGTGTGTTTAGTATTGTTCAACCTTCCGCTATTGTACGACATACTATTTACTATCAATCAAGGAATAGTAAACCTCTTTAGTGGGGCATACGAAAGTAACCTTGATAAGTTAACCCTTGGTGACTCCTTAGATGGAGAAGACGAGGGTGGTAATGGAGTATCGGACTTAATTGGTCAAATAGCTGTTCAATTAGTTCTATTAGGTCTGAGTATATGGGCAAATTTCTACTACTTTATGAGAAAAGTTACATTAATTCTCTTAATGGCTCTTGGTCCTTTAATGATGGTATTTTACTTAAACCAACGTTTTAGAGGAATGACTGGAGCCTGGTTCAAAGAATTGGTGGGTTCCATATTCGTCCAGTCTATTCATAGTTTAGTATTTTGGGTGATTGCAGCAATTTCCGCATCAAGTGATGGTTTAATAGAAACTGTTATCGTCTATGCTATCTTTATTCCAGTTTCAGAGGGACTGAGAAACCTAATAGGCATGGGTGGTGGAATGCAAGGTAACCTATCTAAAGCAGGAGCTATGATGGGGATAGGGGCACTTTCTGGAATGTACGGCGTAGCCAAAGGTATCACAGGAGGACAAGGTGTTGTAGGAGCGCTTAAAAATGGTTATAACGGCATTAAAGGAAAAGGCGGAAACGGTAATGGTGCAGAAGGTACAAGTGGTTCAGATACATCGGACGACACATCTTCTATGCTGAAAAATCATGGTGCTGAAGCCGGAACGGATGCAGGCACTACTGAAAAAGCCGAAAAAATGTTACAACGTGGAGACTTTTTCAGTAAAGGTGGAAAAGCAGTCCATGGTATGGCTGGTTCGATTGCAGGTATGGGATTAGGCCCTGTCGGTTCTATTGCTGGGGCTACTGCAGGTTCTGCAGTCGGTGGAGTAGTAGGGGGTATAACTGGGAGAGCCGGTTCAGCAGCATTGTCAGGATTAGCGGCAATACCAGGACAATTTAAAAAAGGTCGTGAAGCAGGGCTAGATAAAATGAATGCTCGAAATGCTGACCTAGAGGATAATTTAGCAAATCAAATGGCCGACCATGAGTCGATTGCTTGGGCTAAAGACAATAAAGAATCTGTCATGAGTAATCTACAAGAAAGGTTTCCAGATGCTTCACCGCAAGAATTGGAATCTAAATTTAACGATATTCAATCTGCTCAACGACAAAAGTTTCATCAAGGAGCCAAAAACTCCATTGCATCAATGAAACAAAATGGAGAAAACATGGCAAGTGGTCAGAGTATGGTCAATGCTTCTTCTCAGGCAATGGCTGACCAATGGGGTAAAGATAATCAAGCAAGTTTCTTTGCGGATTATGATCAAAACAATGGGAGAAAAACGGGTGAATCACAACAAGATTATCAAGCCCGTCGAATGTCTGCATTTAATGAGAAAAAGAGCGGTGTTCAATCTGCCTTTGCACAGGCGGGTCAAGAATATGTGAAACAAAATGCAGTTGATGGAAATGAGCCAATAGCGAAAGACAAGTTCCATGAACATATGAGTTCAGCGGTAGGAGGAATGCAAGGTTTAGGAAACGTATCTAATCTTTCGTCTGCAGGTAAACAAGCGGTAGATCATGTGACCGGAGCGAGTATCTTAGCCTCAAATGGAAAGCCGAATACTCCGTTTGTTGTTGGAAGTCTAGCTAACGCAAAAACTAATCAAATGAAAGAAGCTTTTGTCGCTCAACAACAATCAGCTGGCATCAGTGTAGATTCTGCTGAGAGGGATTGGGACAATAATCATAAAGCGAGTGTTCATGCGCAAAACGTACAAAGTGCTCAAAGTACACTGTCTCAAGCTTCACAAGGTATTCGATTCCGTGCAAATAGCGATTCAATAGGAGTAAAATTAGAAGATAAAACAGTTGGAGTCATTGCGGGTGTAGGAGCAGCTACGGGCATTACGAGTATAGCCAGTGTTGCTAAATCGATGGGGCAAGGATCTGTAGCAGGATTTCAATCTAGTGATGCACAAGGTTTCGGAGGCAAGGTTGTTTCTGCAATACAAGGTGGGTATTCCGAAGGAGTTCAACAATCTGCTGAATTACAAGGCGGTATGGTACAAGCACAGAAAAACTTCCAAAATTCACTAGGGTATGCAGGTGGAGTCATGATGGGAGCAAAAGGTTACCGTATGGGTGCAACAGCAGCAGCTAAATTCGCTTCACCATATCAACGACAAACACAAGAAGCTATCCAGACACCGAGTGAAGTTATCCAAATGGCAAGAACAGTAACCGATCCAAATGGAAATCAACAGATTGCACCAGGAGCAATTAGACAAGTGATTACTCCTAATGAATCTTATATCGAGGTACAGACAAAAGGTGGTTCTACAGAGATTGTTTCTCGAAAAGGTTCTGGACATAGTAAGTTGAAAAGTGGAGAAGTAGTTTATCAAGATTTATCCGTCATGAACGATTCTCTTGTACCTGTTCAATCAAAAGGTAGTCAATCGTCAACTTATCGCTTAGATAGTGGTGGTGCAAGAATTCCTTCTCACGTAGAAGTGGCACAAGATCCTTCGTCTTTATTAAGTAGTACGCTTTTAGGTTCTAAAAAAGCTGCTCCAGTTCAAAAACAACAAGTTCCTATATTCAATCAAAAAGTGGATAGCGGTAACTTTAAAGTAGAAGAAATAAAAGCACAAGGTCTTTCTAATCCTAGAGTAGTGGTAGAGAAAAACAGACAGTTTGTAACGGCTGAAAAAGACGGTATATCATACAGGGTTTCTCCTGTATTTGCAGGAGATTCACGTTTAGGCTCTTCTCAAACCATCGAAATACCTGTTCAAGCAGATGGTGCTAGATTAGCAGTGAAAAATTCTGTTCCAAATTCAGATGTAGGGGCTCTTACTTCATCTAACCAAGCCTATTATTCGTCTAGATCAGTAGAAGGTCTGATAATCAGTGTCGAAGATATGATGGATTCTAAGCATATGGAACATGCAAGTCAATCAGCTGAAAAACGAAGATATCTAGATCAAGTTAGAAGAAAACAAGGATTGTTGGGGTGAGATTGTAAATGAATTCACCAGAAGAACAACAAGAATCCATTGTAGCCCAAAAAGCGAAAGACTATGCGAAGAAAAAGGGTAAAGCGTTAGGAAAAAAAGCACTCAAAAAAGCAGCTAAAGTAGTTGCTAAAGCAGCAGTTAAAGTTGGGTTTGCCATTGGTAAGTTCTTGGTAACTTTGCTAATGGGAACAGCAGGACCGGTTATCCTAATAGTAGGTGGTATTTTATTAGCTATCTTCGTTATTTATCTTGCGGTTAGCATGATTTTCTCTAACAGTCCCGAATCTTTAGAAGGAGAGGCATTAGAATTACGCAACCATATCGTACAGGTTGCGGATTCTACGGTCGATATGTCTAGACCTGAGCAATTACCTTATCGAGTACCACATGAGCTTATTATTGCCGCATTGCAGTTATATAATTCGGGGAATGTAAGTCAAAAAGAGGCAGCTTCGATAATGGGGAAAACATTAAAACCTATTTTCACTTATGCAGAGTTAGAAGGTTCAATAGAAGCGGAAACAACTACTTGTGTAAATGGTAGTTGTTCCAGTTCTACCACTTCTACTCCCTTTATCTTAGAGCCTTTAGAAAGAGTAGAAGCTTGGGATAGAATAATGGAAGCTACCTTTACTCCGCATACGACGGAATGGCAACAAGGAGCAACACAAGTTTCGACAACAACTAGGTCTGTAGAGAAAACGGATGCTAATGGGAAGGTCATACCAAACGAGTATGCAGTAGAAACAGATGTTACGACGGTTACAACCAAAGTACGTTCCCATACATTTTTGATAGATGAAGTGGTAACAGAAGATTATTCCCACTACGATAGAATGCTCGCGACAGAACCATTCTCTTACGGGCAAGATGATAGATTTATAGTAGAAGCTCTTTATCAAGCAACAGATAAATACATTAACTATACTGGTTGGTTAACAGGAAACTCGTTAATCGGTTTTGATGGTACTGTTAATCCAGGAGCAGGTGTTCCTCCAGAATATATGCAGTATTATTTAGCGGCTGAGAAGAAATATAAGGTCGATTGGTATTATTTGGCTGCGATCCATTTCGTGGAAACTGGTTATTCTACACATCCTACAATGGTATCCAGTGTGGGTGCTGAAGGACACATGCAGTTTATGCCTTGCACTTTTGTTGGCTGGTCCTACCCCGCTTGTAGTGGGAATGGGGGGGCTAATATCCCCGATAGTATTAAATTGAATCCAGGTAAAATAAAAGATTATGGTGGCTATGGAACAGATGCAAACGGGGATGGTAAAGCAGATCCATGGGATGTAGCAGATGCAATTTTTACAGCGGCAAACTATTTAAGTAAAAGTGGTTTTTCTAAAAATATAGATAATGCAATTTGGCACTATAATCATTCTTCTGCTTATATAGAAAAGGTTAAGAAGAAAGCAATGGAATTGAAAAATGAAGCTAAATATTCAGGTGGTGGAGAAATACCACAACTCGCACCAGGTTCATTTATGCGTCCTGCTGTTGGTGGAGTTTCATCAAAATATGGGCCTCGTAACTTAAAAAATGGATTCCATTATGGTACGGATATTACCAATAGTATTGGAACTCCAATTGTAGCTATGGCGGATGGGAAAGTTATTAAATACCATACAGGGTGTCCACAAGTAGGTTCTTTGAATAGTAAATGTGGAGGCGGATGGGGAAATCACGTATATATTGAACATGTAGTACAAGGACATAAATTTGTAGCAGTATATGCTCATTTTTCAAAAACAATGGCGTCTAATGGTCAAACAGTAAATCAAGGACAAGTCATTGGGTTAATGGGTGCAAGCGGAAGTGTTACTGGTCCCCATCTTCATGTTGAATTGCATAAAGGGTCCTATAAACGTCCGAATAATGTATTAAATCCTGGTTTATATATTCCATTTTAAATAGAGGAGGAATAACAAATGAAAAACAAAAAAGTTATTGGTATAGCTATTTTCGTCCTAGGACTCCTCGTATTACTCTATTTCATATTATGGAAAGAAGAACAAACCAAGTTGACTGAAAAAGTCGTTGTTCCTGTGGATACAACAGAAGATATAACAGAGGTCATTGATGAATCAAAACAAATAGATGAATTTATTTTGTCAAAGATTCCTGGTGGGGATGAGGTTTTCTTTAAAAGAGAACAATTTACCGGACATTCGCATGATGTAACTACCGAAGAATTACGAAAAGAAACTATGCAATTTGTCTATTCAGCTTTTATGTTGCAAGATATTGATCAACTAACGGTTGCTTTTTCATCTGATTCCATTCGTTCTATAAAGAAAGATACACATACGGTAATAGATTTACCAAAAGTATTAGCAGATTTTCTGAAACTAGTGAATCGTGAGGGACTTCTGGAGAAGTTAGAGTATCAATTTAAACTAGATGAATATGGTAGAGAAAGTAATAAAGGGGTCTTAACGCTCCTGTATAACGATGGCATACAAATCTTAGTAGAAATAGAAATACAGCCAGTTGGGGATGAAGAGCATCGTGCATTTGAAGTGATTACCCCTTTATCAGAAATTATCAAGCTATTTGAATAGGTATATACACTTGTAATAAAATTATCATTCTGACTATCAAATAATATTTGAATATAGAGCATGTCTTGAAAGGTATATTAATCAAGATATGCTCATATTTAATTTATTCATATTTATTTACAATTTTTATAAGACGGGGAGGATTTTTATTTTCTATGTAAATCTAGTTCCGGTACAAATTAATAGTTAAAATTATAAAAAAAGATAGGGTACCTTCAATATATAAGGAATACTATCTTTTGTTTTTACAAATTTCTTTATTTAACATCTTTTATCTCATATTATTGTCAAAGTGTTCTTCAATTTTTAGGTAAGAAATTTTTGTAACTTTTCTTAATTGTTCGAGCTGCTGAGACTTCCCAATATAACAATGAGGCAACAAGCCCTGTTAATATAAGTGCCAATCTTACAAAATTAGCTGAGTATTTTTTCGAACTACCGCTTGCAACAAGTTGTTGGAAGACTTTCTTTTCTTTTTGATTCGTTAGCATATTTCCCATATAAAATACAAACCATAATAATCCACCTATTAAGTGAATTGAAATTAGAGTTACTACTACTTCTAGAATCTCCAACTTGAATCCTCCTCTGATATTCCGTATTTTTGCCTCTAGTGTCGATTTATGTTCGAAATATGCAATAGATTACCTTTAAATTTAAAAGATAAAAATATAAAGACAATTAAAAACCAAGATAAATAAAAACAAAATACAAAAAAGATAAAGAGATAATTTTATGGAATTTAATAAGTTAGAAATAATTATTTCTCCTTCGCTTTATGTGTCTTATTCGTCGCACTTTGGTCGAAATGCGAACTATACACTCTGAATAATTTTAATAGCCTTATCAAGAGATAAACCTTTTAAATAGCATTGATAGCCTAACTCTAATGTGTAGACAGTACCTTCACTTAGATGTTTTTCCTTTTTAATTTCTTCAAGCGCTTTACCGTTATCTCGCATCTTCAAATACGTTTCAATTGTCATTAATACTCATCCTTTCTATGTGATCTTATGGACGAACTGCGTGCTATTTAAATTTCAACAAAGTGAGTGTCCAGTGTTTCGTCAGCTACTTCCAACCACCCTAATTCACTCTGCAAACGAACATCAGACATTGAAGAATAGTCTTGACGTTCCCAAGTTGAACCGATTAGAATTACCTTTTGTTCGTTTTCGATTAAGTTTTCATCACTGTCATACATATCTATAGAAAATTCTTTGATACATTTATATAATTTTTCTTCTTCATATTCATCATCGTAATCTTGAATATGATCCACTCTGTCATCATTCTCTGAATCTCCCATGAACTCACCATCTAAGTAATACTGACAAGCTGTGTATTCTCTAACTTCAACACATTCTTTACAATATGGATCACCGTCAATGATGAAATGCTCTGTTTCTGGTGGTATGTGTTCAGAACAGTTAAAGCACGTTCTGACTTCTGTTTTAGCCATGTTCATTCTCCTTTTCTATTACGCATAATGTGTCAAAAGCGTCTTAATTTGTAAATGCTATAGATACCTCTATACTTTAACTTCTATATACTTCGTATTTCATTTTAGTCCATCATTTAAAATGACGAACTATAGATTGGAAGCCAAATCATACAAAAATTATCAGATAAAAAAAATAAAACGCTGGGGATAAAATAAATATAGCTAAATAAATTTTTTTGCGTTTTTCTTTCTTTAAATTTTCTACACGTTTTTCAAATAATTGTTTCATTTTTAAGTCTTCTCGTTCTATATTATTAACATTTGGAAATTTTATAATTTTCGTTGAACGCATTGAAAGTCTTCCTCCTTTTCTTATTCCACATTTTGTGTGTCAATTATGTCTCAACTTCTATACACTTCATATTTCATCTGAGCCCACGATTTAAAGTGGCGAACAATCGTCATATGTGAAGGTAATTTCTTTTCTTTATTTGCAACTTCCATCCATTTAGTCACAGTAGGAGGGGTGTCGGGGAAATAAGACAATATCAAACGCTTTAGTTTGTTCTTATCCCATACCATAGTCATTGTTTTTTGTTCCACTATTTCAGTCCCTAAATGTCGTGTAAATGTATAGTAAGAGGGGAGTTGGTTGGTTTTAGCGAACGTATTCCACTCTGAAATAGACGTGAATTCTTCTTTGTATCTATCTAAGTATTCCAATAGCATCTCGTCTGTATATTCAGGTGGTCTACTCTGACCCTGCTGTTCTAAAGACAACGCTTCTTTTACTTTGTTCCAAGTCCCAAAATACTTAATAATCGTTTGAGAATGGGGAAGGTCATGTTCCTTGCTGTAAACATTCCATTTAGACATACTCGTCATTTGGTCTTTATGGTTTTGAAGTAGGTCAATTAACTTTTGCTGATCTAATGGATACTTTTTGTTTCTTGCCATGGTTTCCTCCTTAAATATCCGTAGCTAACCATTTTATAGCCCATGGTTTTCCTACTTCTGCATACTGAACTATTCTTTCTTGTACATCTGCTTGATATAACGGTGCAAACGCCTGAGCATTAGGTGTAGCTTGTACATATTGATTATACAGAGTAAGTTCTGATTCATCATAAGCAGCAGGAATTAAGTAAAGGGCGATATGAGCCTCTTTAATTGCTGTTTTTACATCTTCTCGTGTTCCAACTTCCTCAAAGAAGGAATTAAGCTGCTCCGACTCCATTTGGTAGATATCTAAATATTGAGTAGAAAGGGATTGCATATGAGCATTCTCTTTAATTTGCGGTACAATTTCAAAACCATTCCAAACAAACTCAATTTCTATAGCTGGCACATAGAGTGGTTCCGTTTTATAGCGTTCATTCTCATGATTTCCATTCAAGATAAGATAGTTATACAAGAAAGGACTTCTGTGAAGATAATCTGGATTAATTCGCACAACGGAATCTTCTGCATAACAGTCGTCTAAAAAGTTCTTAGAAGCATAAGCAGGAAGTGGATTCGGGAACAATAGATAATAAGAATGGTCTTCATTCTTAGGTTTACTACGTTTGTCGTGATTGTGAGCAATTAACCAGTTGCGATCATCAGAAACAGATGCAACAGCACGATTTAAATACTTGTGTAATGTCTTTTTTTGCTCCATAACTTGAGAGACCATTGTACTCAATCCGTTATACATAAGATTGGAACCATTTCCTTCACGTTTTAGTTGCTCTTGAAACAGTTGGAACATCCGAACGGTCTCTAAATCACCTTTGTAATTCATCCATAATGGTTTAAGTGTTTTGTCTGACTTATACTTGTTTTCCATTGTAGTAGGATGGATAATCCCATTCTCCAAATCTTTCTTTTTTACTTTCTTATCTTTTAGATGGAAGTATAGACCAACAGGAAGGATAATTGGTGCAAACAAGATAAGGATACCGTAAGAGATGATAGTTAAACCTCTTTCTGTATTCCCGATAGCAAAGAAAGTACCAATGGTAAATAAGAATACAAAGGCAATAAGTGCAAAGAAAAAACTAACCATTGCTATGAGTAATAGGACAGATAAAGCGGTAAGGGCAGTTAATTCGCTAACTAAACCAATCCTGTGCGCCATATCGACTAATCCCAGTTTTTGAAATACTGGATAAAACCACTCATCCCATTTCCAAACAATGAAAAAGAGACTTAAAAACCCCATTAATCCAGCCATACCTGCTGAGCGTTGCATATTGTATTGTTGTTTAGCACTTGCTAACCAAAGTAAATCCTGTAGCATAAATTCCACCTCAAATTCTATTTATTATAATGTAATATATTGATATTTTATATATGTTAATTATACAATATAAAGACACTGTAGTCAAAGGCTTTTCAGAGAATATTTTTAAATAATTAAGCACAAACAAATTTTAAAGATACAGTATCTTAGCCGATTATATTTATATGGAGGATTGGTTTAAGTTGAGACGTAAATATTTATTTATAGGTAGTCTGTCATTGGTTTTGATTTTGTGTTTTGGGTGGGTAGTATTTTTTTATGAAGAATACAGTAATTATAGTTATGGAAAACACGTTTATGAAAATTATCATCAGTATGGGGTAGAGTTTGGGCGAGATCTAGCGGAAGCATATGAATCTTTTGAAGAAGCAAATGGGTTTTGGGATTCAGAGGTTTACTTGGAGAAAATTGAAGAAGAAATGTATGCTTTTTTAAAAGAATTTAGAGAACAAGGAAAGTATCCTTATGATCAGTTTCCTTCTTACACTAGAATACTCATTAAAACTGAGCGGTTTGGTGATGAATCGTCCCTTTGGGTGTTGGAGCATGAAGCTATTGTAAAGGAAAATAACGAACAATTCGAAAATAATATCAAGCTAAAACCTCCATATGTAGGTATGGATGCGAGGTACATTTCGAAAACTTCTTGGGGTCCTCCTACTAGCACTGATTCAGATATTGTTACATATCAGACGCGAGGTTTAATTGCTTATCATTGGATTGAAGGTCAAACACATAGGGTAGCTTATGTTTCAGAGGGAGAAGTATTTAAAGTTAGTTACTGAAGTTTTATATAGTGAAATTTTTTATAGTGTTAGAATGTGACAGTGTCACCTTTAACAATGTACTTTTTGAATAAAGTAAAAAGAGCCCTTTCTCAGAAGGACTCTTTAATAACTAGCGATTCATCTGTTGATGAGTCGCTTTTTAATTTCATTATTCTTTCTGTTGTTTGGATTTATCCATTCGTTGTAATATCTCTCGTTGGTCACTTTGGGATAGGTTGGTATATAAAGCGGTTGTTTCGATTGTATTATGTCCTAATTGATCTCGCAATCCAATCATACTACCATCGTTCGCCATCCAACTATTCGCAAAGGAATGACGCAATTTATGGGGGCTAAGTTTCTTTCCTTCTAAATATGATTTGGAATATTTGCCGATAATCGTTTGTATCGTTTCTACAGCGATTGGGTTTGCTTTTCCGCCATACTTCGTTAGAAACACAAACTTGTTACTATCTTCGGGTTTATATTGTTCTTCTCTAACGTCTAAATAAGCTCGTAGGTCGTTGGAAGCGGTGGGGGTGATACTAACTGTATCTAACTTGTTACCCTTCCTTAAAACGCTTATATCATCATTTTTCAAGTCAATATCCGTTAATAGTAATCCTGCTAATTCATTTACTCGAATACCGCTCCCTATGAATAAACTGATTATCGCAATATCACGTAACTGGTCGCGTATAAATCGCTTTTGATGGCCAGGGGAAAGGGTGTGTATATAACTATGTTTAACGTAATCTACCAATCCATCCATTTGTTCTTGTGTAAGTATTGCGGAATTTATTCGTTTTGCCCGTCTTGCTGCAGACTCGGATTTTTTAGGAGTCTTTATCTTCGACATAACATTGCGATAGAAGTAACATTCGCCATCCTCATCTTCACTTTCCTCTGTTAAATAATTAAAAAGGGACTTTAATGATTGGATAAAGCGGGTTACACTAGCCTCTGTACGAGGGAGAAACACACCTTTTTGTTTTTCTATTTTTTCTTCGGTTAGCATTTCAATAAAAAACTCCATATTTTTCTTAGGTAACTTTTCTAACACTTCAATTTTAACATCTTTATTTGTAGTGGCATCGGAGAGATTTTCAGAACGCAACCAATCAAAGAATCGTTTATAGTCATGCAAATAACCACTGATAGTAGTGGGGGAGTTGCGATTACGTTTCTTGGCTCGAACAAAATCTGTTACATATTCAGGTAGGTCTACTAAAGCACGTTCAATATGTTGTTCTGCTAAAATTACTTTTCTTGTTGGAGCAGGCATGATTACACATCCTTTGAATAATTATAAATAAGTTTAAGCTTAATCTAATTTTAGTGTAATTATAGCAGATTAATAAAATGGTAGAAAGGGGAGGTTTATGTATTCAGAACCCCTTTCTACAAAGATTCATTCATTCATTCATTAATTTAAAATTCATGGTTTTAAAAATTGGTTCTTTATAATGAAAATCCACATGTTCAATATCAGAAAATAATATATTTTGTTCCCAGAAGATTAATTGCTTAATAATTTGTTCCTTTGAGTGTTCTGAATTTCCTGAAGCGTAATGAGATAAAAGATCGTCGAAATGATCTCTGGAAGCATAGTTACTATCAAATCCTACTTCTATTTTAATTTTTTCAACTATGTTGGTAGGCGTATCACGAGATAAATTATTCATTTCCAAAAACAAATCATATTCATCCTTGTAAAGATTACATTCTTCCATTATATATTCGGTAATTTTATCTTGAACTGACCAAAGATGTTCGGGATCTTCTTCTGTTTGCTCAAAGTAAACATTCCCCTGTAAATTAATCTGTTGTATTAAATCAAAAAGGTATAAAAAATGCTTATTAATTACTAAACTCTGATAAAGTTCATCCCTTGCGAAATCCTCTGTATTACTCAAATATGCACCTCTATTTCTAGTTTAAATTTCAGTCAATAAAATCTGATTCGGCAAATAGCACTTATATTGTTAATTCGATAGTTCACACGTATATATTTTTAAAACCCTCTGAATGACCAACCGACTAGACTTGTAAATTTAGGTGATAAACTATAATGCTCGTCATAACAAATATGATAACCATAGTGTTTGCATTGCCATTCGCATACTTCATAATTTTGATATTCGTTCACTTCTAGCCACTCTAACTTTACAAGCTCATTTAGTCCGTTCTCTGTGCCTTTATACAAATCATTAACATAACTACTTATACATCCCTGTGTTTTGTTATAGTCTGTACTACTGTTAAAAGAATGATAGGCAATGAACATCATAATAGCTTTTCCGGTAAAGGACACCTTTTTAGACATCAATAAAAATTGAATGGTCTTAGACAAAAACACGCTTTTTCTATACAGCCAATCTTCAATAATGTCGTCCCAACAATTGCAGCAGTCGTCAAAATCTTCAAGTGGTTCCCACTCATATACTTTAAGTTTATCTATCCAGCGAGAAACTTTGTCTGGCCGATCTTTCGAACATTTTCTTAGGTCGTTATCTTCCCCTAACACTTCCAGATGAATAAGCATCGATTTTTCGTACCAAGTATATGTGTCATCATGGAGAAGGTGATAGATTTTTTCTAATGTTCCTAACTCCATTTCCATTACCTCGTGCGAACCAATTTCATCTACAACAAAGCGCACATGGCTTTCCAGTTTAAAGATAACCATAAAAATGTTTTCATCAGCAGTTGTGAATATAAACTCTATCCCATTATAAATACTATTATATCTTATAGAGATCCAAGTGAAATTCTGTAGATTTATTTGAGTACATATATCGTATGAATATGCGTCATTGTCAAAGGGGACTAGATATAATATTTCCTTCTCTTCATCTAAATTCCATCGTAGATAATCTTTAGGATTACCTTTATAAAAACCTTTTATTTTAATTTTCTCCGTAATAGATTTAATCGGTAGTGTCTTAACTTTATCGAGGGCAGCATAAACTTCTTCATAAGTTTTGAAAAATGTATATTCCTCAACATCTGATGGTTGGAGCAATAAAAAATATTCATAAAACTGTAGAACCTGTATTGTTTTATTTGGCAAGTTCACCGAGGTCACATCTCCCTTAAAGAATATTTTTCTAATCCTAGTGTAATTTTAATACTGCTAAACAACAAGGATAAGAATGTCAGGAAATAATGAATTTAATATAGAGTAAGAAAAAATCCAATCCATCATAATTCCGGATTGAATCTTTTTTAGCTTTCTTTTCAATTACAAAATCCAAGAAGAGGAATGTTTCTTCATTTCTATCTCTTTCTCTTTTAAAAAATCTTTATATGCTTTATGAAATTGAGGTTTGCTTTCAATAAAATAAGCTATTGGTTTTTCATCGTTTTCATAATAACCTTCACAGGTAACGATACAAATTTCCCCATCTGGTTGATTAAGCATATGAAGAATACCTCTAATACTTTGGGTTGAAGGAGAAACCATGAGTTTCCATGCAGGAACGTAAGCTCGTACATACCAAGGAACTGAATCTCCATCTTGTAACACATCAAATCCGTATTGTCTTATTTCTTGAATAAGGTTCCATAAAGTTCCTACTATCAAGTTCTTTTCTCTTGAGTATTCCTTTAATCTCATAACTTCCCAACTTGGTCTCCGTTGTTCAGATTCTGATGGAAGGACAGTATTAATCTCAAATTTATGAATATCAAAGAATCCTCTCACAAAACATTCATCTAAAAAAAACATTTCGTACATAAAAGCTTTTTCTCTATTAGAATTATATAATTCTGCGATATTAAAATTATTGGGCAATGCTACTTCATTACAAAATAATTGTTTCCGTTTTTGATTAATATTAACGTTCATTAAATCATCCTCCATTACTACTTATTTATAACAAGTATTGGTATTTGCCAATGATTTTAAACTGTGTAATTAATTAATAGTTTTCCATTTGGGGATAATATAAAGTTTCTCATTAAAAGTTATATATAATGAAAAAAGACCATTCAAATTTATAGAAGGGTCTTTTTGTTTCAATTATTTCTTTTGCATCTTTATAACCTTGTTCAGATTGTTCGTCGTATCCAAATTACTATTCTTTACGAAATCCCTCACTATATCTACAATTGGAATCCCGCAGAATATAAAATCATTTCATCTAAAGATTTAAAAGTATTTCTGGTCCAAGGCTTTCCAGCACCGGTTAAAAAATCATTTGTATCTTGTGTTATGACTTTAACATCTTTACCATATTTAGCTCCTATAAGAATTATTTTCTTCACATTCTCTCTTCCTAAACGTTCAAAGTCTTCTCGTGATAATTCAATTCTTTGTTCAGTCTGATTGTTCAACCATTTTCTAACAGGTAGTACTCTCATATAAATTTCTCCTTTAGTCCTAATAAATCTTGGGGACTTTATTTTTTTTCAATTTCTTTATTTCTTGATTTTGTTTATTACTATCTAGTATTAATATATATAAAAATACAAGATTTTAAGGAATTTAATCACTAGGTATATTAATGTTTTTCAGAAATGCTTCTAATAGGCCTGTCTGTAAAGTAATGAATAACAAAATAAAAAATATAATTGTTACAGATAGCAGCTGCACCATCTTTTTGGCGTTACCAAAAGGGGAGTTAACAGCAAGCATAAACAATGAGCCGGTTTTATCTTTCTCGCTCCATACACTTTGATACCCATGCTTTCTTAATACATCTATTACAATAGGAACCTCATTTTCATCGAATAAATGACCATACACTTTTCCACTAATCTTTTGCCAACCAAGTTCGAGCGAATAAATTCGTCCTCGTGGATCTACAATACGAAACATTTTATTGTTTTTAGAAGAGTGTATAGCATTTTCGGCTAGTCTTTTGGTTATTTCTTCTTTGATTTCTTCCATATTAAAATCACTCCTTTCATTAGCGATATTCGGTATACAGATATACTCTACTTTTTATCTTTCGAAATTCTATCTAAAATTACAAAAGATAAGAGTATACCTACACCAATTAAGGTTGATTTATTAGAGATCTCGCTATTTTGCTTTATAACTTTCTTAACATCCTCTTTTATAATCTTCAAGTCATTGTTAGCTAGAGGAGTATCATTATTTTTTGGAACTATTTCATTGTTACTTCTTATAATAGTTTCATTCTTAATTTTGTTTTCGTGTTTGTCGGCAATATCCTTGTCTAAATTAGTAAGCAATTGTACAAAAAAACCTATAAAGAATGAAGCCAGAATTGATCCAATCGTTAGTACGAACGTAGATGTATTCTTACCATTATCTAATTCCCAAGCATACCAACATACAGCTAAACCGCTTAAAAATCCTGCAAGTGCTAGAGCTGTAGTAAACTGAGTAGATTTAGTCGAGTTCTTTGTATAAGTTTTATCTGCGAGTATAATTACGACTCTAATTACAAGGTAACAAAAAGAAACCAAAGTTATAAATACTAAAACCATTACTAAATTGGGATTAAGTTCATTAACATAGTCAAGAATTTTGTTTTTCAAGTTTATTACTCCTAAACATTTTATTATTTTTTGATGGGGCTATAGCATTTTCGTCTAGTCTTTTTGTTATTACCTCATGGATATCTTTCATATAAATGCTCCTTTAATATTCTCTCATAGTGAGGTAATTGACAGGTAATAAAATAGGGTAGTACATATCCCCAAAGTGAACCATATCATTAAACTATTTACGATGATTTTCTTCTTTTTTTCTTTAGGCATTGGTACGTTAGAAAATACTATATATAAAGCTGTTACAACCAATATAAAGAGTAAAATGAATCCTGTAATAATTGATAACATATTATTTGTTCGTCTCCTTATTAATTTTTTGGAGAATGGTTAAATTAACCTTCTCCGTATAAATTGGCAAACTGTACAGTTATTTCCTGTAGCATAGAAACTTCGTTATATATCTCAAAATCAACCCATTCTAATTCCTCTAATGTCAGTTGAGACAGAGAGAGGTCTTTTGTATTATCTAGTAATCTAATAATAGATAAATTATACCATTTAGTAAATCCTTCCTCCGGAAATTCACCGCCACGAATGGTTGAATAAATAAGGTTTCCTTGTTTTCTAAAGATGATAGTATCATTTGTAAAAGAATAGTCGGCAAGGATCTCATAAGACGTCCCATCTACCATATCTTTCACTCGTAACTGATTAGATGCTAACGGTTTTTCAATAACCTTTTCACATTGTCCAAAAAACAGCTTCTCAGCGTCTTGTTTTACGGAAGATGGGTATTATACTTGCTAAATGTCTATAATAGATTCCTAACGGCTTTCTGTTGTCTGTAGTGATAGTATCATTCATCTTTACATGGTAAGTTTTCATAAGTTTATTCCTCCAATTAAATAATAATAGTAAGCAAAAAAGGGAGTAGGTATGCTTGTCATAATACGCATACCTACAACCAATTTAATTCTCTCGGAATTTACATCAAACTAGCTGACCAATCGCATAATCTAACGGAAAATGGTTCTTCTCCAAATTCTAATAAATGCACTTTCCATTCTCCGTTTTCATATTGCTGTACGCTCTCGATTTCAGACGGTCCCCAAACGGTTTGTACCGTTTCACCGACCATTCCTAATATTTCTTTGATTAATTTTTGTTCTTGAACATTTTCCATTTCATTTCACTCCATTTTTTTCGTTTTTATTGGACTTCGGATAGTTCATCTTTAATGTAATGAGATAACTTTTCTACGGGTATAGTGAAATATACATCGGAATTTACAACGTGAACTTTTGCTTTCCCACCTGTAAGTTTACCGATAACAACTTTATGGATTTCTCCTTTATTTTTAAAATATCCACTGTTACCCTTTGTCCAAAATTCTGCTTTTATACTAGAATCACTACGTTTACTTCTCGCTTGTTCGAAGGGGATATCGCATGATTTAAAAATTGATGCAGAACCTTGTACAGAACGATTATTAGCAAAAGTAACATCAATTTTCACTTTATATTTAGCTGTTATGATTCCTACGTCTCCATCTTCAGACTCTACAGTCATTCCAGGCAATACTTTGTCAATGGTTAAACTATTTGATTCGTTGATTCTATAATTAATAAAAGGGAATTTCCCTATAGCTAACTGTTCTGCCATTGCTTTTTTTGCATTTTCTAATAGTTCCTCATTTGTATTTCCTTCAACTACAAAACTTGCACTTGCTAAAGTTAATGTTACTAATTTTGAATTTGTCATTAAAAAATTCCTCATTTCTTAAAGTTAGGTTTATATGAATATATATTTACACTAAATTAGTATTAAGCGTAAACTTAATTATTAAAGTTTTTTTTAAGTTCATAGAGTAGTAATTTCATCCCCTCTTGACTTACAAAGAATTCTGGTAGGAGTTCAATTAAATTTTCGGTTTTTTTTCCTGTTACTTCACAACTTGGTTTATAAGGTTGGATTACAATCATATCAGAGGATAGAAATATCTCAACCTGTGGGTTTTTTGTATCAATAGTATAATATCTTTTTAATATTTTCTTTGGAATACGTAATTTTCCGTCCTTACTTAATCTTAGAATCTTTCCAGTAAATTTCATGAAAATCTCCATTTCTTGTTCGTAGATTAAATAGCAACCCATCCTTCTTTAATCGCTAGTATGACAGCTTGTGTTCTGTCATTAACTTTCAACTTTACGAAGATATTAGACAAATGATTTTGAACTGTTTTTTCCGATATCGTTAAACTCTCTGCAATCTTTTTATTGTTACTTCCTAATACTAAGTTCTCTAATATCTCGCATTCCCTTTTGGTTAATATATTACGAGGTTCTCTTACTTTCCTCTTGGATGTTGTGAAATCGTCTAGGGTACGTAATTTAAAAAATTCTTGAATTACAATATTTGTTACAAATGGGTCGAAAAAATTGAAACCGTTATCTACTGTTCGTATTGCATGCAATAATGAATCAAAACCGGATGATTTTAACACTAATCCTTTGATACCTACACGTATTATTTCTTTTACATGGTAATCTTCTATTTCATTTGCAGTTACAATGATCTTTGCGAATGGATACTCATACATTAAGTACTCAATACTTTCTATGCTTTGTTGAAAGTTATTACCTATCCCTAATACGAACAAGTTAGGAAAATATTTTCTGTATAAACAACTTATCTCAGTTACAGGTATGTCCTCTGAAACAACAACTATCCCTTGCTCCGTTAAATTGGTACTTAGAAGATTTCTGTAAACAGTGTCTTGCTCTACAATAACTGTATTCAAACTACCACAACCCCTTCTTTAATTGTTTGCGATTAAGTCTTTTAAAATAGAAGTGTCAACCGCCAGATAACAAAAATAACGCTTAATAAACCAAGCACTCTAAAAACAATTGTCTTGAGAACGGAAAATACTTTCCAGGCTAGATATATACCAATGATATAGAAAACAATTGTTACCAAATCATTCAACACTTAATACCTCCCTAATATTTATTAACTAATATAATATAATGATATGTTATAAACGTTAATATGTCAAACAGTTAGTCCAAAACTATTTATTCTCTTATTTTTATGGTTAATTTGAAATTCGCTGTAGGATTCATCTAACCAATTTAACAGGACATCAGCTAGTGACTCTTTGGTTTTTGGAATACTATTTGTCAAACTGTTGTTAGGAATAACAACTTGGATAGCCGTATTTAGCTTTAATAGATTACTTTTACTGTCTGTATTTTGGTAAGTACCAATATACGGCTTAGCATGTCTCCAGAAATTTTCTTCAAATGCTATATGCAATGGAAATAGCAGCAATTTATCAGTCAAATAATTTAAAAATAGTGATTCACCTATGGAAATATAAACACTGACAACGTTGCATTGTTTAAGGTCTTCCTGTAGCTCTACATAATACATATCAAGATACCACGCTAACCTTTTTATAATTTACGACTGTACGGTCGTTATCTAGCGAGAGAAATAATTGGTCATATAAGGAGACCTCCACAACTACTGATTTTTCCAATACTGATATCACTAAGCCTTCAATTAATTTCCCTTTCCTCTCAAACGCCACTATGTTTCCAATAGCTGCTACTACCTGTATTTGTTTTTTCATCCCGTATCGACTCCCTTTTAAAAAATAAAAAAGCACCCAAATAGGGGTGGTACCAGCGAAGCTGTCACAACCCGCAATAAGGAAATATCAAGATTTTTAATACTACTAACACGTATACCCCCATCCTGTTTTGGATGGGGGTTAAATGATGTAGAAATTTTTATAAAGGGTACTTTACCTTTAGCTTATTTACTAACGCTCCCGTAAAACGTAGGGGGAATCTCCCTTTGTTTTTTCTTTACCTCCGTTCCTTATTAAAATTAACTTGCTATAAAAGCCTTCAAAGAATTCACATATCCGTTTAACAGTTCTTCTTTATTCTTTGCTGGGAGCTTATAATAAGGTACTTCCGAAGGGAAAGTTAGACTGCTGAGGAGAATGCCCCCTATTTGATTGGCAAGGAGACCTATGTCCGGTTTATCTTCAAGTCTAGCGAAGTGTATATCCAATCCTTTTTTAAGCCCGTTATAAATAATAATCGGAAAATTAATATCTTCAGCTAAATGGCCCATAAAACTTTCGGCTAGAAGTGTTTTGGCAAGCTTTCGATTTTTTGACAGAGCCGTAAGCCGATCATCAAGTATGCGCCTTAAAAAATCCTCTGTCTCCGGTTCTTCTGCAAACTTCATGACTTTTGTATGGAATTCATTCTCGAGTGCTTTTTTCACCACGGTCTCAAACAGGTTCTGCTTAGTGGAAAATTTGCGGTAAAGCGTCACCTCAGCCACATCTGCCTCCTTGGCGATTTCCTGTGTTGTGGTCTGGAGAAATCCTTTTTTGATGAATACTTTGATTGCCGCATTCAAAATCTGGTCTGTTTTATCTCTCATATCTATTTCACCCCATTACAGTTTCCGATCCGCTTTCCTTGTCGCCCTTTGTTTGCACAAATCTGTCAAGGAACATCAAGATTGCTGGCAGGACGATAATCGTGCTAATAAGAGCGAAGGAAATGTTCACTAATGTCATCATACCAAAATTGCTCAAGATCACGAAGTCGGAAACAAGCAAAGCACTGAAACCTCCGATTGTTGTAAAGGCTGAAGCAAAAATAGCCTTGCCGATCTTTTGGTTGGCTGTTATGATCGCTTCCCGTCTCTCTGACCCTTTTCGACGCTCCTCATAAAATCGTTCCATAATCAAGATAGTGAATTCCGTGCCTATACCGATAATAAGAGCACCAAGGGTTGCCGTGAGCGGTGTATAGTTGATGTCAAACAAGTACATCATTCCACCTGACCACCCGACGATGAACAAAATCGGTAGTAAAGGAATGAATGCCTTAACCGGGTGCCGGTAAATCAAAAGCAACGCTATAAATACAAGGCCCATCCCCAGCAACGTCATTTTGTATCGGCCTGTTGTCAGTGCGGTAACCATTTCCACATCTAGAACCGACTTACCGGTTACTATCGCATTGATGCCTTCCGGCTGGCTTTCTGAAACGTATGCTTCCATTCTTGCTATGAAATTTTGCAATTCTTCTGCCTCAAGATGCTTGATGCCGACATTCACGACAGCGCTGTCTCTATTTTCATTCACAAAAAGCTTCAACTGTTCTTCCGGCATATCCGCTAGAATGTCGGCTGTTTCTTCCTGATCCGGCATCTCTCCATCATTTGCTTGCTTTAATAGTGCAGGCAATGAATTTGTATCGACGACAACTGACGGGAACTCACGTTGAAGAGAAGCAGTCAGTTCCTCAGTCCATTCCAACGTTTCTTTATCAAGTACGTTGTCTGTACTGTACATGATAGAGACCTGGTCGGTGGTACCCAGGATGTCACGCAATCTGTGAATATCCTCCAGTTCCTGGGTATCCTGGGGCATAAAGGTTTCTACATCTGTTTCCACCCCAGTATTCATATCCCCCCAAATGCCGGCTGTGGCTGTGACAATGGCGATTAAAAGGATCAGCCATCTGAGTTTAATAATTAAGTTGGTGAGCATGCCAAAAGCCTTCTCCATTTTTGAATGCTCAGGCTTTGCTTTCTGATTCTCTGTCCTTGATCTTGTGAAAAAATGATCCCGGGTAAATAGGATCGGAATCAGGATAAACAATCCGACTATAAAGCTGACCACCATGCCAATTGTCAGCATTTTTCCGAAGTCTTGTATCATTGGGACCGGTGACGTATACAAGGATAAAAACCCTACGGCTGTAGCTAAAAGAGCTGTAAGGACAGCGGGTGTCATCTTGATTACGGTCTTTTTGGCACTTTCGGTGCTTTTGTTTTTCATCTTTATTGTTCCTCCCCTTTCATTTCTTCTGTATATCTGCTTTGGAATTGAATTGCATAGTCAATACCGAGACCAATTAAAATCGGGAATACCGCCATCGAAACCATCGTGATTGGCACACTGATCCACCCCATCAATCCAACTGTACCAATTACAGCAATCAAGATTATCACAAGCGGCAATATGCGCCATTTCACACGGAACACAATACCGAGAACCAGAATCATGAACAAGATGGAAAGACCCATCATTTTTTGCATGCTATTTTTCATCTCTGTTCGGATCGAATTATCCAGAACCGGTTTTCCCGACACCATAGTGTCTATCCCTTCAATCGGGTTCTTTTCCATATAATCCTTTACAAAAGCAACTGCTTTACTTTTATTGGTGTCTGTAGCATCACCCGTAAACTTAATCATGAATATCATGTATTTTCCGTCGATAATCATGTCATTAAATATGGTGCGCAATGATCCGTCATCTTCATAAATCATTTGGTCAAGTGTCTCCTGTTTTTCTGGGATAACAGGCGACATGCTGTCAGAATAGGTAATCATTTCACTGAGATTATCACTTACAGAAATGAGATTTTCCCCCATTTTCGTAAGTCCCTCTGCAAGCTTTTCCAAATCTTTTTGCTGCTGGGCCTGTTTTTCGCCCATTTCATCGAGTTGGCTTTGCTGCCCTTTCAGTCCTTTTTCCATTCCCTGCAAGCCATTGATGGTATTTCTGGATACATTAGGGAGTTGTGCGCTTTTCTCGGAGGCGCTAACCATCTGATCAGCCATTCCGCCAAGTTTCAGACCAACCTGTTTTAACTCTGCTGCCTGTTTCTGCTGTGCCGGTCTTCCTGCAGCGGTCTTTTCCATTTGTGCGGCGGATTGCTGGAGTTTCAGTGCAACGTCCTTGAGTTGACTACCCATACTGGAATAGCCGTTTACTAATCCCCCTGTACCCTGCTCCAGTTTTTTCTGTCCTTCGACCATCTTACCGATGCCCTTTTCCATTTCAGATATTTTCGATCCAAAATCCGGTAAGCCTGACTGGCTTGAAGTATTTTCTTCCATGTTTGTACTGATTTCTTTAAGTTTTTCTCCCATTTCCTCCAGACCGTCAGCCATTTCCGTCAGGCCTTCTTCATATTTCTCGGCTTTTTTTTCGGATATTTTTAGAACAGCTGTATGGGGGCCGACGATTGAATAGATGCCCTCTTGTACCCGCAACTGACTTTCGAGGTCTTTCATTTGCTTCAAAGTGTCAGGTTTCAGCAATTTGGATTCATTATCAGCTTCGTAAATCACGATTACCGATTCACCGCCAAATTCCTGTTCCAAGGTAAGGTTATTCTGATAGACCTTTGTGTCTTCCTCAATAAGTGTGTTGTTCCCTGTTGCCATTTCCACCTGCTGCGCCCCGATGGCAAACAGTAATATAGCAACTATAGTAATCGTTATTACTTTTATTGGATTCTTTACGATCCTGTTTGCAATTGTTTTCAGTACCCTCATTTGTTCCCCTCCATGTTTGTTAGTAATAACTTACATTATATTTATAAATGTTAGTAGTCACTTACAAACAATATATCCTTTTATATTTTTTTTGTCAAACTTAATTCTCTTGAAAAGGAAAGACCTCCAAAAAATGAGAATAGCATCTCTTTTCTAAATGGAATAGGAAAATTGCCAGGCAAACAAATTCCAAAAAAGGGAGATGCCATAAGGTTTATATAGTTCAAATACCGTTGAGAAATCCTACATCACGTCAAATAATAAATGAATTAGCACATAAAAAAGTCTAAAATTTGAAAAAACTTCTCAAACTTTTGATTTTAAGTACTGCTTCCGAAAAATCCATCAAGGTTGAAAACCGCCTAAAATATTTGAAGGAACATCCCTGTTAATCAAAGAAAAGGCCTACATATTACTCCTTGTTTTTAAAAATGCGATACAATATTTACCCTACTGCTAGTTGGTACTAAAAGTAAAATGAGAATTAAGGTACAAGGTATACCGAAACCTCCAAAGTTATGTTGTTTGGAGGTCTTTGGGAACTCTTTCATATCCATGGTGCTTAATGGTGAATGAAGCAATAATGCCAAAAGCGATAAATGCCATTGTACTTGATATTACAGTCCCTACTCCTGCCTCCCAAGGCAATGTAACCTTCCCTTGTGCAGCATTAAGAGGGATTACGATAGCCCACACAATCAGTCCCCAGATTGCACCAGTAACAAAAGTATTCAAACGTTGTATAGAAGTCACTTTCCTTATTATGAATAGCAGAATATATCCTCCGACTTGACCTGCAAGTATATGAGTGATTAGCTGCATAAAAGTTAACTTTGCCCCCATCTGAGATATTCCAATATTCTCTGCCAACATAACGATCCCTGCTTGAATTAAAGAACCAATCAAAAATCCTAATGAATACTTAATATACATTAGAGTACGCCTCCTTTTTTAGTTAATATTATCTATAGGTGCAGATTTATACCTTTTCTATATAAGAAGAGGTTAATTCTACAGTGTGCATACCTTTCAAATATAATGACGAAGAAAATCCAGATAGAAAACGAATTGCAGAATTTTTTACCGGAGTAGGTAGGTTGTAAGGTAAACGAACAATCTCTTGGAAATTGTATAAGAGACCTATTCTCACCCATCAGGAGATATGAAAAAATGGTCGGTTTTCCCTTCATAATGTTATATAGGTCCTTACTTTAATTTTTGGAAATGGAAGTTAAAGAAGGAGAACTCTCACAAATAATCCTTAATTAGAGTTTTTTTTACAATCTCACCCGTTTTCGGAATAAGAGTAACTAGAGATCTAATTTTATTTTTTTAAAGTAGTATTTTTGATGCTATAACCGTAACAAAAACGACCATTTCTGTTACATGATGTGAAAAATATATTTTGTCTGCCAATCTAGCATAAACAACGTAACAAAAATATGTAACAAAATATTTTGTAACAATATTAATTATTTAAGAGTTTTGGTACAATCATGCTGAAAGGTGAGGATATGAATGAAATTTGGTTACATGCGTGTTTCGACTATTGATCAAAATTTGGATCGCCAAAAAAGACAGCTTGAAAAATTTGGATGTGAACGCATCTTTTTTGAGAAAGTAACTGGAACGAAACGGGAACGTCCGGAACTAAACCGTATGCTGGAGTTTCTTCGTCCAGAAGACACCGTTGTTGTATCGGATTTAACTCGCTTATCCCGTTCCACGAAAGATCTGATTGAGATTACGGAACTCATCGCCCAAAAAGGAGCGCATTTAAAAAGTTTAAAGGAGTCTTGGCTGGATACAACAACGGCACATGGGAAAATGTTGTTTACTATTTTTGCAGGCATTGCTCAATTTGAGCGAGATCTCACCTCTGAACGGACAAAGGAAGGCATTTTAGCTGCAAAAAAACGGGGAAAATATCCTGGAAGACCAAAAGCTGATGAAGAAAAGATCAACTATGCCCTATATCTTATAGACCAAGGGTTGAGCCGGACAGATGCTGCCGAAAAGGCCGGTATTTCCCGTATGACTCTATATCGTAAGCTACAAAGGGGTGAAAAACATTGAAAAGGAATTGGGAATTAGATGAGCTAATTGATCACTTTATCCTTATGCCTGATGAACAAGAGCAGATTCAACTAAAAAGGGGAAATACGAAACTTGGGTTTGCTGTCATGTTTAAGTTTTTTCAATACGAAGCTAGGTTCCCTCATACCAAGAGTGAGATACCAAAGACAGTTATAGAGTACATCGCTAAGCAACTAGAGATGAATCCCGATGTTTTTTCTGAATATGATTGGACCGGACGGACCGTTACTTATCATCGTTCGGAAATCCGCACCTATTTTGGATTTCGCGAAGTTACTCTGCAGGATGTAGACTTATTGACAGACTGGCTGTGTAAGCACGTATTATTTCATAGCCATGAATTCAACTATGTTGAAGATAAGTTATACCAACAATATAGAGAATTAAAAATTGTGCCTCCCACCCCTGATCGAGTAGAGCGCCTTATTCGCTCTGCTACCTACTCCTATGAAGATAAATTTTTCGCTTCTATTTATCAAAGACTTTCTAGCCAGACATGTGAAGGACTAGATAAATTAATTAATCTTTTAGAAAAAGTTGAAGACACCTCAGAAGCAAAAGAATCATTAACATTTCATGAATTAAAATCCGATCCTGGACGCATTGGATTAGAAACAGTCTTCAAAGAACTACAGAAACTTCAAACCATAAAAGAGCTGCAATTACCCTATGATTTATTTAACGATATTTCACCAAAAATTTTAAAGAAATATAGAAAGCGTACAGCAACAGAGGATATCCGTGAATTGCGCCGGCATCCACCCCAGATTCGCTACACACTTTTATCTTCCTTCTTTTGGCTTCGAAGAGCAGAAATTACAGACGGTCTGATTGAACTACTTATACAAATTATTCATCGTATTAATGTTAGGGCCGAACGTAAAGTGGATAAAGAATTAATACATAATTTAAGGAAGGTAAATGGGAAAAACAATCTATTGTTCCAAATGGCTGAACAAGCGTTAGATAATCCAGATGGAATTATTCGGGATGTCCTTTATCCTGTTATCAGCGAGGAAACACTTAAAGATTTAGTAAAGGAATTTAAACATACAGGGCCTGCCTACAAACAGAAGGTATATACGATTATTCGTTCATCGTACAGTTCCCATTACCGCAGGATGGTTCCCCGTATTTTGGATATGTTAGAGTTTTGTTCAAATAATGAGGCTCATCATCCAGTAATCGAAGCGTTAGAACTTATAAAAAAATATATAAATTCAAATGCTCACTTTTTCCCGGATTCTGACCAGGTTCCATTAGATGGTGTGATCCGTCCCAGCTGGAGATACCTAGTCGTGGAACAGGAGACTTCAGGCGAAGAGAGAATCAATCGTATTAATTATGAGATTAGCACCTTGCAAGTCTTACGTGATAAGCTGCGATGCAAAGAAATATGGGTACCTGGTTCGGAACGATATCGTAATCCAGATGAAGATCTGCCACAGGACTTTGAACTGCACCGTGAAGAAAACTATAAAGCATTGAAAAAACCTATTAATCCAGATGATTTTATCGCAAATTTAAAGGAAGAAATGACAAAGGCATTAAATAAATTAGATCAAGGAATCCCTAAAAATAATAAGGTTCGCATTTTAGCAAAAGGAAAGGGAAATGGCCGAATATCTATTTCTCCTTTTGATCCGGTGCCGGAGCCAGTTAACCTATCACGCCTAAAAGCTGAAATTATGAAACGATGGCCAATGACGAGTTTACTAGATATCCTCAAGGAAGCCGATTTGCGTGTAAACTTTACGGACCTCTTTAAAACAGCTGCATCAAGAGAGGTCGTTAGTAAATATTTACTACAGAAGAGGCTTATCTTATGTTTATACGGTTTGGGGACAAATGCAGGGCTAAAGCGAGTTTCAAATGGGGAACATGGCGAAAAATACAAAGACCTATTATACATACGGCGAAAATATATAGATAAAGATAATCTACGGGGTGCAATTGCTGAGATTGTTAATGCCATTTTGCGAAATAAAATGACAGATATATGGGGAGAAGGAACAACTTCCTGTGCTTCCGATTCCAAGAAATTTGGTGCGTGGGACCAAAATCTAATGACTGAATGGCATATTCGGTATAGAGGCAGAGGTGTAATGATTTACTGGCATGTGGCTAAACATTCAACCTGTATCTACTCTCAATTAAAATCATGCTCTTCTTCTGAGGTAGCGTCTATGATTGAAGGAGTTTTGAAGCATTGTACAAGCATGGAGGTTGAAAAGAATTATGTAGACAGTCACGGTCAAAGCGAAGTAGCTTTTGCCTTTTGTCATCTCTTGGGTTTTCAGCTTATGCCAAGATTAAAAGCTATCAATTCACAAAAACTTTATAGGCCAGATAGTGGCATGAGTGATGCTTTCCCTAATTTACAACCTATTCTTACAAGACCTATCAACTGGGAATTGATTCGTCAGCAATATGATCAGATGATTAAATATGCTACAGCCCTGCGTCTTGGAACAGCCGAAACAGAGGCTATCTTAAAACGATTTACAAGAAGTAATTTAAAACACTCGACTTATCAGGCCCTGTCTGAGCTGGGAAAAGTTATTAAAACCATTTTCTTGTGTGATTATTTGGATTCTGAAGATATTCGGAGAGAAATTAATGAAGGCCTTAATGTTGTAGAGAATTGGAATTCCGCCAATGGCTTTATTTTCTATGGAAAAGGTGGAGAAATTTCTACAAATAGATTGGAAGACCAAGAGGTTGCCGTTCTTTCCCTGCATTTATTACAAAATTGCCTCGTGTATATTAATACACTCATGATTCAATCTGTATTATCAGAAAAGCAGTGGCAGGATATGATGACACCTGAAGACTTGAGAGCGTTAAGTCCACTTATATATAGCCATGTAAATCCTTATGGTATCTTTAAATTGGATATGATGGAGAGAATTCCAATCGAAGAAAGGCAATCAGAAATAGAAAACACTTTGCATATTTAACTTTATTCCTTATTGCGGGTAGTGACAGCTTCGCTGGTACTACCCCAAATAAATTAGCATTAGCTAGTTTATCAGGGTACTCCTGGTTAAATATATTTAGTTCACAAATGAATTTATGATACTATTCTATCACTTAATCTATCATCTTTCCATTTTCATGTGGCAATTAATAATCCTTCTTCAATAAATCGAGAAGGCTCTACCTCTTTATCACGATGTCGTTTCGGAGCCGAGATATACAAAGATTCTTTTGCTCTCGTAACACATACATAAGCTAACCGACGTTCCTCTTCTAATGCTTCAAGCGGTTCTAAAGGTGAATCTTCTCTCTTTTTCGTATCAAGTGATGAAGCATGTGGTAGGATTCCTTCAGACCAACCAATAGCATACACGACTTGAAATTCTAATCCTTTAGACGCGTGAATAGTCATAAGACGAACTGCCTCTATATCAGGAATTTTTCTTAACTCTTCCATCTCTCTATTCTTATCTTCTACTCGTTGAATAAAGGAAAGAAATGATTGCGTATTAGCAAACCCTCTAGAAGCCTGTTCAAATTCATCCAAGATTTCTGCAATAACCTCTTTGTGAATGCTAATCGTCTTTCTTCCATCGACTTCTAATTGACTATCGTAGCCGATAACTCCTTTACGGATCTCTCTTATAGCTTGTGGAGCTGTCATTTCTTTTAAATCGTGTAAGGCATCCACTTTTTCAAGTAACTTCCGTTGTTGAAAACCACTCTTTTTATCAGCTAATCTTTTTAGTGCTTGATTAACGAAGTCATTTGGCAAGTTCCCCATATAAGGGCCAGCCACCTCATCAATCGTCTTTTGCATATCCGCTTTACTAATATAAAAGACGGGTGCTGCTTCAATCATAGCATCAACATCCAGCGGATTATTAACCACTCGTAATAATGCTAAAATGGGACGGATAAATGTATTCTGATAGAAGGATTCGTTTGATTTTCCATAAGTAACGAATGGAATATCTGCTAATATCAATCTATCGAATATAGCCCTCCCTGTAGCATGCGTTCGATAAATAATCGCAATGTTTTTTAAGGAAGTACCATCTAACTGCTTATCTTTAATTTGCGATATTATTTGATTTGCCTCTTCCTCACTATTTTCAGGAGTCGAATAGTATATAGGTATAGGTTGCGATTTTACCACTTGCAAGGTTTTCTTAATCTGCTTGGTATTCGCATGGATAATGTTATTTCCAAACCCCACAATAGAAGGGACGGATCGATAGTTAATATCCATAATAACGCGAATACTGTTGGGATAGAATTTGTCGAAATCCACCATATAGCGATAACTAGCACTTCTAAAACTATAAATGGTTTGTGAATCATCTCCTACTACGCACAAATTGTTATATGGCTCTGCTAGTAGTCGAATAATTTCATATTGAACGTAGGACGTATCTTGAAACTCATCACACAGAATATATTTAAACTTCTCCTGGTATATTTCCAATACACTCGGTTCATACGTAAATAGATAATAGGTTTCTAGCAACATATCATCAAAGTCATATAAATTCTGTTCGTCTTTCATTTTCTCATATGCTGCATATACATCTTTCAACTCTTTCATAATCGGAGTGGAAATATCGACTTGTGCCGGACGAATCATTTGATTCTTCCAGTTAGAAATAATACTAGCTAATGTTTCAGCTGAGTATTCATCTTGAAGTCCCATTCTCTTTAAAATAGTTTTTAGCATAATATGTTTTCTTCGTTCAGACGATAACACGCTAAAATCATATCCTTGTTCTCGCAAAATACGTAAGCATACAGAATGATAAGTACCAGAGGCAACTTCTCTACTTGCTTGTCGGGTGATACCTGGTATACGAGCTAATCTTTCCACCATCTCCACACTTGCTTTCTTAGTGAAGGTAACAAGTAATATGGAAGAGGGATCTACTTTAGCGGTATGAATCATGTAACCGATTCTACAAGTAAGTGCAGTGGTTTTACCTGCTCCTGCACCTGCTATTAGTAGCACGGGACCGTTCACTGTAGAAACAGCTTCTTTTTGAGAAGGATTAAGGGATATTCCGTAATCTGAAAGTAATTGAAAATAGTATTCAGAGTCTCTATTCGTTTCATTTGGTATATATATATCTGCTAATGGAGCAGTTTTTTCAAAAGATTTTTCTAAAGTTGTATACATATATTTTTCTCCTTTTAAAAACAAGACCAATAGAAACTATATTGATCTTGTTTTTTGTATTATATTAATCTCTATTCCTCATTAGGGAATAGATCATTGAATGTTGCCTCTAGTATAGCTAATCTTCTATTTCGTTCCATTTCCGTTTCATTTTTAGGATGTTGTGGAAAGGATACAATAGACGTTTTCTCTGTTTGTGATTCAATAACATTAATGTTCTTTTCTAGCCATAAATTAATTATTTTTAACTCATTTTCTTTATCTGCATCTAATTCAATGCTTTTTGAGTGAGTAATTACCGTCTGGATAATAGTTGTATAATTTCCGCCTGATCTCTTGAAAGAATTGTACCATTCTAACATGAGTTTATTGAATTCATTATAAGTTAAGTCCCCTACTTCTATTTCACTGTTTAGATATTTTTCAAATAAACTAGGAAATTTCGACTCTACGCTACCCGCTGATAGTTCTATTCTGTTTTTCATAAGCTACTTCCTCCAAATACAGTATTGTAAATATACATCTCTCTTTAGATGACTAGGAATTAATAATTTCCGTCATTTGTGATTAATTTTCCCTCCGCATTGTATAAATACAATTGGTTTGCATTTCGTAAGGCACGATACGCTTCTCTGAAAGATACCGGCATATGAAAGTACTCCTCCAAGCCCGATAAAAAATCATAAGTTGCAGCTATACGTGATTTATTAGAGAGTTCTTTAAATGCTGATAAGTCAATTCCAAAAAAATCGAGTGAAGTAACATCTAAAATTTCCTCGTCATCTTCATCAAATTCATTAGTTGGTAGACAAACATAGAAGTAATTTCCCTCTGAATTTCCACCCCAAATTGTAAATTCTTCTTGTTCACCGCTTATACGATTAAGTAAAGTAAGATTGCCAACTTCACAACAATCTTCCCATTCCTCGTAAATGGAAGTATTCACCACGGTATAAACATGTTTGTCGGTAATGGTATAAACATTCTCCAATTCTAATTGATTCTCCTGTGTTGTTGTCATTGTAAAAACACCCTTTCTCAAAGTTTTTATTAAGCTTCCTTTACTTGTTGGAATAAAGTATATTCTGCTGAATAGACTGCTCCATGTAGTAAGGCAAGTTCCTCTTGTTCCCTAGCGGATACATAGCAATGTTTATCTTCACAATGCACCAAACTAGCTGTTAATACGGGACTAAGTGTGTTCAATCGGAAAAATGAATCTGTTAAATATGGATTGTAACTAACCCCCATATCAAGTTCAGATGGTTTTTCCCCATTAACTCCCAAAATAGTTCCACGGACTACTGCATGTACTTGTTTTTGATTTTTTCTAATAGTTAATTGACGGCCACTTTCCGAAATGATGAATACACAATTCGCTAAAGTAACCTTCGAACAATGCGCCAGAACCTTTTTGGTAATTGCTGATCGAATGCTGTAACCATTATTAATATTCAAATTCCGGTACACTTCTACTTCTTCTCCAAAACGGATGGTTCTCCCTTTGTACGATTTGAAAATCATCTCACTCACTCCATTCACTTTTTTATTCTTTTATCCGATAACTAAAAAAACCTTTTAGGAATGCGGAAAAAACAAAAAAAGCCATTGGGGGTTTTGTTTTCTCATAGCAAATAAATGCTAAGATCACAAAATGCCCAAAGGCTTTTAAATGTTCATCACCGCAGAACCTAAAAGGTTTGCCTAAAAATTAAAATAAAAGAATATACCCCTATTTTACATTAATTTAAAGGGTTCATCAATAATAGAAAGAAATTAAAAGTAGACAAGGAATATAGCATTTTTATAACGAGATTATGCTATTATCCGAGCATGGCTACTATTTGATTTCTTCGTTCTTTTACTTCTTGGATCTGTCCTTCGTACAAACTACTGCCATCAAGCACAGAATCAGCTAAATCATATTCCTCTAGTGCTAAATCATATCTACCCATTGCACAATATATATCACCTTTTCGAGCATATGTTTCGGAATGCCAGGAAATATCCCTTTTACTGCGTTCTTTAGCGAGTCTTGTATATAATTGTAAAGCTGCGTGGTATTCTGATTCTTCATATAATAAATGAGCATAGATTTCTTGAAGTGTTTCTTTAATATCGTCTAAGGAATGTTGAACTTCTTTTAAATAATCAAAACAGTTTTCAATTACTTGTCTCTCTAATTGAGGTTTTGGTTTCTTATTTTCAGTTAAGTCGAACATCGATTTTGTTCTTAATTCGAGCATAACGTCTATTTCTTTATCTAAGAAAGATCTAAAAAATTCATATATCTGCTCCCAATCTTTTTCATTATAATATCCTTTATAACCTTTTCCGAAGTAAACGTGTAACTGTTTAAAGATTTCCCGTCTACTGCTTGAAGATTGCCAAAGGTCTTCATTCTCAGGATTTTTTTCGTCGAGATAGTGGCATACTGCATCTATACTAAGAGCACTAACTCTTTTCTTGTAATTTGTTAAGACCTTTTGAAGCTGATTTTTCTCTTTTTTATCTAGACATATATTTATTTTCTGCTTTACTTCATTTATGCTTCCTTCTATTTTGTTTATTTCGTTTATTTCGTTTGCGTATTTAGTGACAAACTTTATATCGTTCAATTTAAACAAGCCCCTTTATTAATTGAATTTTATCATTATGTCTTTTTTAAAAATTACATGAAACCAATGTGTTCATCAATAAAAGTTGCGAATTTTAGAGGGATAATTCTTTTGAGAGACATATCACCTAGATGATTGTATAGTCACTAAATAGTTATTTTCAAAGTATAAATATCCTTGATCATAAACCCATTGTTCGTTCACTCCGTATGCGGTTTGCGTTTTATTAATTGATTTTGGCTTACCCCATGAAGTTTCTAATATCTGATCATCAGTCATTCCAATACTAGGGCTACTAGAACTTTTAGCGATACTATTACTTTCAGAGTAAACTGTTCTCCAAGCCTCCTCAGTTAAACTCGGAATAAGTTCCTCTTGAATTTCTTCACTCATTCTACCGGTATACGATGGACTAATTATACTCGCTAATTTTTCTTTTTGTTCGATAGTATCCTTATTATAACTAATTAAATAGAGTGCAAAGTTATATAATGCAATTGCATCATTTGATTTATGAATAAATTCATTTTCTTCAAAAATTTTAATTGCTTTGCCACGTTCATTATCTCTAATATTTCTTTCCATTTCATCTTGGAAAAAATCTCTTTGTTCATTTCTAAAGTTATACATTAGTTTTTCAGTGCTATCGCTGATTAATTTAGTACTAGATATGTCATTAAGATTAGAGTTAATATAATCATTATTTTTTTCCGTAATTAATTTATCTACAAATTCATTTCCAAGTACATTAAACTTACCAATCTCTGATTCATCCAAATTAGAATCGTCAATACTATTTATTCTTACTAAAAATTTATCGTATTCATTTGCTATTAATAAATCTTCTAACTCTTTAAGTTCATTTTCTATATTTATTTCTGTATCTTTTTCAAATTCTTCTATCGTATCTATACCACTCTCAACATTTTCACTGTTACAAGCTGATAAGATTAATAAGATAGACAATCCTATTCCGCTAAAATTAACCTTCTTCATTTCTACCTACTCCTTATTCTATATATGATTCTATAGTACCATTACCTTTTACCTTTTGATAGGGTTATTCAATATCGTTGTGCTGGAGTGAACCACCCATGTAGTATTTCATTAAATGACTAAATTGGTTTAAATCTAGTTATCCGTAAAATGTATGGAAGTTCTTGTTCTTATACATATAATGAAGGAAAGGAGAGGATGATTATGCCTGATATAACCAAAGAAGCATATGAACATTTCGAAAGAGTAATTTACAACCCTTTGCTGATAATTGTATTGGAAAAAGATATAGATTCAATGCAGCACTTACCTTTTAAGTTTGGGAATATATATGTAAACCTTTTGAAACGTGCACTCAAACAGATGAAACGAGATTTAAAAGAATCCTCAATTTATTTAGTTCGACACAATATGCGTTTAGTACGAGATAAACCAGGTCTGGAATCTACGAAATACACGCTTATAAGTATGGGATATGAAGAACATCTTACGTATGCTAACAGCGAGATAAAGAAGAAATCTGAAGACATCATGAGCAGCTATTTAATAGCAAACAACATGGGCGAAAATTAGCTGGGAGCAGAAAATCTCATAAAAAAAACTGAACGATTTCTATAGTAATCGTCAGTTTTTTTTACCCTACTCTATACATTTACAATAGGAATTTACGTAGTGATTTACTACTCAATATATCTCAGAGTTAGCCTTATTATCGGATGATTCTTTAATTGTTATTGGACTTACCATCTCTTTATATAATTCGAAACAAGTGTCACAATATATGGAATTTTCCCATTCTGTATATACCTCATCCTTAATTCTATGATGGCAAGTATGACAAATGATTAATTGATGTATAGTTGTTGCCATAAAAATATCCCCTTTATTGCTTGTATTGTTACCCTGTACTTTGATACTAGAAAAGTATTTCAGCGAATACCTTCCAATACAAAACTATCCCTCTTTTTTAAAGTAACTTCTTCCCGTTAAATTTCTTATCTCAATTTACGTCCATACGCTCTAAATGATTCTTGATCTACTTTATCAATCTCAAACCTAGTAACCCACTGTCTAGCTTCGAAGATTGTTAAGAACCTCTTATTCATTGCATTCACTTTAATCTTTGGTCTTTTTTGTTCGAATAAACTCAGAAAATCATTCATATTTAATATCGTAAGACACTCTCTTGCTTGAGATTCTTTCAAATCTGGCAAGGATAGTAGAAGCAATTCTTTTTTAGTATCCATATCAAGTTCACTTGAACTCAAAAGTTCTGATAGGAGTTTAAAATCTACTGAGTACTGATTTTCTAATATATCTCTAACATTATTAATAGTTATTTCAAATATTAAATTTTGGATATCCACACTTTCAGTTGAATAACTGGAGATTAAAAATTCTATATCAGATTCAGTGAAATTGTATGTTAAAATATGCTGTTTTACTAAATTTGAATATCCTTTGTGACTAATTGGTAATTTTTCTTCAGTATTTTCAAGTAGTTTTATTTTATATTCATCACCTATATTTTCATTTAATAAAGAAAGCATTTCTTCTAAATCAAAATTTTCTAGGTTATGGTTAATTATTTCTAAATACTCAGAGAGGTTAGTTGTAATATAGTACATCACTGTCTCTGGATAATTCTCTCTTAACGATATAAGTATAGATTCTGTCATACTAATAATCTTTAGTTTGATAAGAATTAGAACCTTTTCACTTTCAATATCAAGTTCATCAAATGGATATGAATTAAAACATTTATTAAAAGATTCCAATATAGATTCATATCTTTCGTTAGATAGCTCTTTACATTTCACAATAGCTTTAAAAAATTCAATTACAGTATCATCATCAAAATCTGCCATCATTGAGTCGTTAAATATTAAAGTTTGACTAGAGCTATTTATAAAATCAATTAAATACGTATCTATTTCTTCATTTGAAACAAAATAGTCGATTATATTTCTTTCTGTGTAGGAAACTACTTCTCCCTGTAAAAGATTTTTCCATAGTTCTTCGTAAGTTACTTTATCCATTCTACTCAACTTTGTTTGAAGATAGCTAATATACTCTCGCTTGTCATCTGTATTGATATTAAAATTGTTCAGTATTGCTAATATTGCGGATTCTTCATCTGATATATATTCATCTGATTTATCAAGAATAGTTTCAATATAGGAATCAATATTTCTATTTACATAATTCAGTAAAGGTTCATCCTCATTTGAACGAATCAAAGTGTAATTTTTATGGAGGAAATCACTATTTTTCTCCAAACCATAAATTTCGACAAGGATTAATTCTATGTGTTCAAATGACAATTCATATAAATCTTCTTTATATACCTCTGCAAAGAGTTCCTTGTTTGATACATCATAATCAATATTGGTAAATTTAACACCTAGTTCAGTTAACATTTCTTTCATTAAATTTATATTTGGATTAAGAGTCTCCAAGAAATTAGGGCACTCAGAAACAAAAGTATTTAAAGACTGATTTTCATCAACAGCTAGAATATCATCTAAATCAGAATTATATAATGTATAGGTAGCATATTGTTTTTTCTGTTCATTACTATAATCGCTATCATTAATTATTTCATCAAAAATTCTTGGCCAAGTTTTGTTTAACGCTTCTATAAACCAGCTAGTTTCCCTTTTTGTTTCCAAAAACTCATCAATAAATTGAAAGTTTTTGGTCCTCCTTAACTGCTGGAGGAAATTCACAAGGAATATTCTATTGATTTCTTGTGTATTTAACAAATAACACAACAAGTCAAAATTTAAGATTTCTATTTGTTCAAAGTCTAGAGGTCGTAATCTAGATAGAACTAATTTAGGGTTTTTAAGGGGGTATGAGTAACCTTTTGGTAATTTATCTGTAATGCTGAGAAGGAAATTCTTATCACCAATACTTAAGCTATTTTCGTAAAAGTATGTCATATAATCTGAATATGTTTCATCAATATATCCATTTCGCAACAGGTATTTTATTAAAGGAAAATATGGACTCCCTTTAATTTCTTCAAATTTATTTTCTTGGCCAATTTCATTTAAAAAAGAGGTGCTGAATATATTACCTATATTTTCTTTTGTAATTATCTTTTGCAACCTGGAATTTTCGATTTCTGATTTTTGTCTCTTTAATGTTTGGATTTGAACTTTTAAATTTTCAATTTCATTTCCATTTTTTCTTTCTATTGCATTTTTGCGCTTAATATATTCTGGTATCAAGTTAAGATTCTCGAAATCATTTTTTATATTTATTGTTGAGTTCGCATACCCAGTATAGATTTGAATATCATTATTATATTCCTTGATTGCTTTAACTAATTCTCCACCTGTCTTGTTCTTGTAGTGAGAAATAGGTCTTCCCCCAGCAGTAGTAATTGTGAAATTAGGCAATATGTAAACAGCATCAAGTTCGTGAATAGATTCAAGTATCTCAACTTCGGTTGTTCTAATTTTTTCTTCAATATCATTAATATCATTATCGATGTCGATTAATTCCTGCTCAATAAATGCTAATTTACTTTCAAATATTGTTTGAACATATCCCCTACCAAGTTGTAAATCACTAAAATCTCTGGGGAATATGTTTTTATAAGCAATTATTGCTAAGAGCTTATTGGTGTTCAGTTCAATTGATTGGATCAGATTATTGTAAATAACAAATTCATTATAAATGTTTTTTAGTATTCTCATGTCATCAATATATAATGACAAACCTTTTAGAAATACTTCGTCAAATAGATTATATATTCCTCCCAGTTTAAAATGCTCGATAAACTGATCATATGAGTTAGAGCCATCTATAACTGGAACAACAGGTATTATAAATTCAAAAAACTTCGTACGATCTTTTGAAATGAAAATATCATCCCTTAGTAAATATATGAAACGAATGGGTGTTTTGTTTTCTTTCATTTTTTTATTATTAATAAGAGTATTTATTTCCCTAAGTTTCTCAAAGATTTGATTCACATTATACCTATCAATATCCTCGAAGATTATTGCATCTGCCTCTGAGTTTTCAAAAAGATACAATACTTCATTAAGATATTTATCAAAGAAGGATTCATTTTCGTCTTGAAATATCTCAATCTCATTTCCTTGTAAATTTAGTCTTTTAAATATATTCTTGTTCTTTTGAGTTGTAATAATATAATAAGTGATAATACCGAATGAAATTATGGATAAAATACCACTTGCCAACAGCAGCTCAGGTGTTGTTGTCCACATCAAGCTATCCCTTAACCAACCAACCTTCAATAATGGTACAAAGCTGCTCCAACTGTTAAAAAACATCATATAAAATAGCAAAATTACAATAACAGATAAAAACATTGTACTTTTTATGGTTCCTTTAACCGATATCTTTTGCTTCACTTTAAAGTTGGTTTTCGGAATTTTATCCGCATCTACTTGATGAATGAGTTGGTTTAGAATCTTCCCTTCTAGAACGGCTTCATTATATTCGGGAGGGTTTGAATTTAATTCTGATGATTCAAAATGAGCAAGAGAGATATGTAAGAATTGCTTTTTCGGATACTTAATCTTATAGGTTTCTATTAAACTACTTTTACCAGCACTATATGGACCGGAAACAGCTATATTTTTAAGTTCATCATTTTCAAAAACAAAATTTAATGCATTTTCATATATTTTCATTTTGTAATTTTTATTTGGTGTTAACTTTTGAAAACGGTAGTCTATTTCTACATCTACTTCATCTTGAGCCATCTCTTAACCTCTCTCTTAACCTATTTTATTAGTGTTCTATTCATCGGTAATTTTTTCTATTATTAATTCATCAAGAATCTTCCGGTTCCATTAACTTGGGATATACTGACCAACACCAACTAGTTGTAAATAAAGTCTCTATACCTCAATAATTGTATCTGCGTTGAATAAATTCTTGTAGCGCTTGTTCCACTAATTCATTTGTTGTTGTCTGTTCTTGTTTAGCGAGCTTATGAAGTGTATCTAACATAGATACAGGCAAATCTACAGAGGTTTTCCGATATCCGCTAACAAATATCCATTCATCTTCTTCAAAAAGGACATCACCTGCTCCACCTTCTAAAAAAGATTGTATGGCGGTTACGGTTAGTGCTGCAGGAACAGAATCCTTTACTTGAAGGGGACCAGACTTTATGGATAATGCTATATGTTCTTCATGTTCACGTAACCGAATGTTTTCAATTCCACGTTTTCTGTACATAAAGTCTAAGAATACATAAGATAGTTCATTGTCTTTCGGCAAGATGAAATCAGTATATCCCGATGCTTTTAAAGATGGTCGGTGAATAGCGTAAACAGGTGTAAACTTAAATTGTTTTATCGCTAAAGTATAAGGAATCCAGGTATGAGAGGAAGAATAAAAACCCCATTCCCTATCTGCATTCCGAACAACACGAGTTTCACCACGTTGAGTTGAAGTGAAAAGCTGATATAAAGTAATATCTAAAGCAGAATCATAAAACTCTGAGCGAACACCACGAGTTGGAGCAGTTCTTTCAATCTCTTCTTTTATCCAAAGAAGTGTTTCCTCGGGGATCACATACCGAATGCGTTCATCACCGTAGGGCACTTTATGAACCATTAATTCATTATCTTCTATTAACTGATAAATCTTCTGTTGTGAAATGCCAAGCTCTTTACTAACTTCCGAAGTAGAATAACCTTCCACTTTTTCTGCTTTTCTTTGTTCGACCAGGGCATCTACTTCTTCTTTATAGTACCTCGCCTCACGCATAGCATGGTGAGGATCTGGTACCTTTCTGATTTTGTTTTGTTTTGCATAATGATATACAGTTACCTTTGCAATCCCTAACAAATCGGCTACTTGTTTCCGTGTGTAATAATCTGTTTGGTTCATGTTAGTTCACACCGTACTTTCTTATATAGATTGCTGACATCGCTATTTGATAATTATCTTCGTTAAGTTCAATTAAGTCGAGAACTGTTACTTGATAGTTGTTGTTGAACAAATGGCCAGTTAGTTTAGCTAAGATTAATTCTTCCTGAGTAAATTCCTCATGCGCAAACATCTCTTCAGCATGAAATCCATCGTTTATATCGAAGTAAGGGGAAACCTTTTTAAAAATCTTTTCCGAACTTGTCATGATATAGAGAGTTGATAGATAGTACACATCATTTTGCTGAGATTGATTTAATTGATAAAGTTGATTATGGAACCTATTAGAATGTTCATCATCTCTATAAATCATATTTGGGATACCTCGCTAATTTATTTTCTAAACTATTTTGATGAAATTTCCTTGAAGTGCTGCTAAAAAACATCTAAATTTCAAAGGCTTTATGGAGTAAAACCTTTTTCAGAAGTTGCATAATCTTCTATTGACCAGATACCTATACCTTTTTCTTTTGCTCTTCCTTCAGCTGCCTTTATTTCATCTAAATGTCTTGTATTAGGCGCGTTGATGTATCTTACCATAACAAGACCTTCTTCAGCTAAGGTGGTCTGCAATAGCTTACCATCTATTGAAATGTACAAAAGGGCCCTATCGTAGTGATCAAACCTAGATCCAATATCGAAGGAAGCCTTTATCGTTTTAGCGTTATTTAAGAGCTCTTTCGCTCTGTCTCGTGCTTCTTTTGAATATGGTTGAGGTTTACCGGAATTTCTATCTTTTAACTCGGAGGAATCTACCAATAATAGCCGTGTATTCAGGGTCTTTCCTACATTGTCACTGTCACCCTCTAAAAACCTTACCTTCAATGTGTCGCCATCATAGTTGGAAATATACTCCACTTCGTATTCTTCTACTGAGCCATTTGAGTGTGTTATATCCCTAGTTTCGTTGGTTTCCGATGAAGTGTCAGTTGTTCCACTTAACCACTCACTCAGTTTATTGGAACCATCTTCTATAAGTCCTTCAGCAGTTTCCTTCCCTTCTTGCTTTACCTTATCGACGGTTTCATTTACAGCTTTATTTATTTCCGATTCTACTTTATCAGTAACCGCTTTAGTAATTTCTTCTTCGGTCACCTGTTCGGAGCAGCCGACTAATAGACTGACTAAAACTAATATCCCACATATTTTCTTCATCTATTTCACCATATCCTATCGTTTATTTCTGCTAGAGATTGTTATTTAGATCCACCCAACCATTCTTTATTGCTTTAATAACTGCTTGAGTTCTATCTTTAACTTCCATCTTGAGAAGAATACTAGATACATGATTTTTAACGGTTTTATCGGAAATTTTCATTGTCTCGGCTATCAAATTATTACTTTTCCCTTCCGCCAGCAATTGTATTACGATACATTCTTTTGGAGTTAGTAAATGAAAAGGCTTGCGAATTTCTAACTGAATAAACGTATTAGTCCCATGTATATTTAAACTTTCTTTGTAATCGGGCAATATCAGTTCGGAAATATATAAAGGAACATAAGCTTGTCCTTTGCCAACTGAAGATATAGCTTGAATTAGTTCCTCTGGGGAAATCTGTTGCTGTGTAAATCCAATTACACCAACTCTAATCAATTTTTTTAATGTGGAGATAGTAAAGCTATCAGATATAACTAAGAAATGAGTACTTGGATAGTTTTCTCTCATACTACGAATCATTTCTATTTCGTATATATTAAGACGCTCACACTGCAATAAAACAGTATCAATCCGATATGTACTGACAAGCTGTTCGAGTTCATGTATTTTACCCGTAGCAATTAGTTCTATGTTGTTTTGAGAATTTAATACGCTTTTAATCCCTTCCATTAGGACCATATGTAAGTTAATAGTAATTAGTTTAGTCATGTGATGTATTCCTCAATTCTTTATATTGTTAAATCCTTATGATACATACAGGCTATTGTATCTCCATATGCAACTTCATATTGTAATGATGGTTTATGAGTAATTTTTGTGACGATGCCTTTCTTTTTTAAAAAATCGAGTAGATAGTTATAATTCAATACATCATTTTCATCTAAACTGTCCGGATCTACACGAACGGAATCCCCGATTTCGTATGGCACAATCTCATGTTCAATGTAAGGAGTTTCATCTAAAGCTAATTCATTTTCTTCGTATTTAACATTTATATTTTCTTCGGGTACTATCATATATGAGACTTCGTCAGTTACTAATGCTATGTTTTGCGGTGCTTCAAATAGAGATAGTTGTTCCAATTCCTCCATGACGGTACCACCTTTCCTTTGTGTTAAATGAATTTTATAGATTAGAAGATTTTAGAAATAATAGATTTAAATAGTACGTGCATAGATATTAATAATGTCATTAGTGACTTTTGTAACCCTATGACTTCTGGTTTTTCTGTTCCTATCACCATATTTAAAACTTGGTTTTCCATTAAAAATATTTCTGATAGTTTCTCAGGACAATGTCCGAAATATTCTATTCCTTTTTGTGTTCTTAAAAGAGCATCCTCAACCGTCATTAACACCCAGTCATACTGGTCTCTAACTTCTTTGAAATAAAATTCTCTTCCCTCATGCAAAACACTGTATTCAGAAGTTGAAAAAATAGTCTCCCCTTTATAATTAATGTTTCTGACCCACACTTTTTCATCTCTTGGGAGGAGAGCAATCTTCTTTTTACTACCAGCTCTAAATGACATAGGACCATCAAATAATTTAGGGTCAAACGTCTCCAAAAATGCAAAGCAACCAGACCAAACTGTATCATCTATTTTTGGTTTCGTTATTTCTGTTTTTCTAGGTAGTGTTAAATTGGAGCTATCTATATCGGTAACTTCAATATTCAGGAAGGGTAAACTGTGACAAAAGTGTTTTGTTGGGTAAGCTAATGTACTGCAATTATAAGGCTTTGTATAGAATCCATCGTTATCAAATCGAATTACGTTTACATAATCTAGAGACTGATTCATTATTTTAAAAATCCCCCTTTCAACATTATTTAACTAACCAAAGCTTTATACTTTTTTAAAACTGGTTATAGGATAGATAGCGTATAGTATTTATTTATTCTTTTTTAATAAACTTTGAGCATGGTAATACAGCAACAGCAATAATTAATTTATTGAGCGGATGTTCATATTGTGTTTGAATGTATACGCTAATAATTCTCCGAAAGTCATATTATGGATTTTTTGTTTGACTACCCCGGTAAAAGATTCTAGTTTCTCATCTTCCGTACCCCATAATTCCATGAGTGATTCATTAGAGATATTCAATAAATCTTTTGCATTTTCTACGTCACAATAATCATATACGTATTCATCAATAAACTCGTCACGTTCATACGGTATTGCATTAACTATATGCTCTGCTAACTTTTCACTAATCGATTTCGGGTATTTTGCAATTAATTCTTCTTCTGTGTCGTACACTTCATCATTAACCAATGTCTCTTCCATAGAATCAAAGAAGTCTATATTAATTAGGAGGTGTTTTCCTTCTTCATTGACTACACGTACATTTTTTACGCTATAGGATACATCCACATATGGTACAAATTCTGGGACTTCAACTTCGCCTGACTGCATTGGTACTAAAATTGGCAATAATTCATCATTTAAAAAACGCTTATTATCACACTGATCTATGAATTGCCCTACTGTCTGAACTTCAATTATATCTAAGTATTTCGTAATCTTCACTTGACCATCAAAACGATGATTCATAATGAACGCTGAAATTTGTTCTACTGAGTTTTCAATACATACTCGTTCTTCTCCTGGGACATATCCATATAGGCAATCCCCTATTAATTGTGTTTTTGACATTTTCATTTCTCCTGACTAATAATATTTAACTTTCAAATACTTAAAAGTTAGATTATCACCCTTTAAACTTTCAATAGCTAATTATAATATTCTAATTAATATAATTATACATTAATAGTTTTATATAGTCTATTATAATATATATTAAATTATATTATTAATTTGTTATTATTATAATAAACATAAACAAATGGAGTATTTTTTTATGTAGAGTGGAATCTTGTAATATTTTCAGATATATTAATGGTATAATAGAATGTAAGTTCGATAGATTATTATTATTGTATATTTTTAAATGTGTATAACCGAAGGTTAAAGGAGGGTAATAAATATGGCTAAAATAATGGGAATTGAAAAGCATAATTTACAAGTAGATGTATTCCGGAATTTAATTCAAAACAAAGAGTTAGTGTCCGATTTGCAAAAACAATTAGATGGAGCAGAAAAACGAAAAGAAAATGGTTTCTTGGATTTTTCGGATGTGGAGATATTAAATTGGTATTTGCATAAACGAAAACATTTAGATGAAAAGAAGGATCGGTCTGCTCGAACAATTATGGAGTATGGAAAAGAGTTATCTTTGTTTGTGAAGCATCTGCTCCAGTACGGAAATGAGATAGATTTAGATATTGCCTATATAATAGAAGGAAGTCTATTTAAAAGTTTGGAAAAGAGGCATTTACGAAGGTATCAAGAGTGGTTAGAAAGAGAGAGTCCTTATGTGAAAAAGAAGGGCAAGTATTCCCCTGCTACCTTAGACAGAAAGACCACTATTATTAAATCGTTTTTTGCTTATCTGCATAAAGTCGGCTATATTCAAGAGCCAATACATGAAGGATTCTACATAGCGGGTGTTAGAAAAGATGATAGACCGAATCGTGATTTAGGAGCTGACCAGGTTTTATACATGATGGACTCCTTTAAGGAGCAGCAGCACCCTATCATGTTTGCGATTATTCATATATTGACGACTACCGGCATTCGTAATGAAGAATTTTGCACGTTACAAGTACAAAGTTTGAAGGAAGATAAGATATTAGGGGGCTATACTTTAGAGGTTATAGGGAAAGGAAATAAAGCTCGGTCCATTCCATTAAAAGCTAAAGTTGTGAATAGCATTCATATGTTCCGTTACGCTCGTGGACTACCTTCAGTGGAGGAATCGAAACCTACTGATCCTTTATTTACGACCAATCGAGGAAATGCATATAAACCTTCCTATCTCTCACAATATGTCACAAAAGAGATTGCAGCATTGTATATGGAGCAGAAAGGCGAAGAAGTACGGTTAACACCCCATTACTTCCGTCATGCATTTGCTATTATCTCTCGCCTAAATAAAGTTGATGTATATAATATTATGAGAAGCCTAGGGCATGAACGATTAGAGACAACCGAGATTTACCTCGCGAAAACATTTGAGAAAGAAAACCATGCTATACATAAATGGAAGCCTGAATTATTTGGAGAGTATATATAATAGAAAGAATTCTTACAGATGAAGTAAATCTGCTCCATAGTACAGGGTTAACAACCTCCTTGGTTTCAGGATGTTACATCCATTCATCGTACACTTCCTACTGATCGTACAATTGGGCATACTGCTGAGTTGTTTGAGGGGTATCATGGCCCATTAGCTCCTTGGATGGCTTCCAGAGGCATACCTTTTTTCGCCAAATGTGCAGCGAAAGTATACCGTAACATATGAGGAGTTAGTCTGAATTCTAATCGATTGGAATAGTTTCTAAATTGCTCGTACGTATCTTGGTGGCGCAAGCGGTTAGTCGCCGCAGCATTCACAAATACAAAAGACAACTGATCTGTTCGACTATCTAAGTACGCTTTTAAATGTGTAGCACACATCGCAGTGAATAACACGATTCGACCTTTCTTGAATTTTCCCCGAGGGATATGAATACTTCTTTCCGACCAGTTGATATCAGATTGCTCCATAGCAGAAAGCTCGCCGAGTCTAACCCCAGTCGCATTGATTACCGCCATTGAAACTTACCATGCGTGACATCTTTTTTACCGCTAAATGCCAAGCGATGTACCACCGAATGCCAAAGAGTTTACCAATCTATTACCTCTGTATAATTAATGAGCACACCTACAGGTGTGACATTACTTATATGGAGGTATTTTTGTATGATTCACTATCGAAAGATACTGGAATTACAAGATGAGGGGATCAGCCTTAGAGGAATTTCCGCGAGTACAGGAAACTCTCGTCAAAAAGTAACAGAGATTTTAACAATTGCAAAAAAGAAAGGACTGGAATGTCCCTTGGAAGAAGAAATGACAGATCAATGGATAGAGGAATTTCTCTATCCTGAGAAAACATTGGAAGGTTCAGGACGGCAACCCTTAAACTTCGATCATATTCACAAAGAGTTAGCTAAGCCGAATGTTACACTTTCCCTCCTGCATTATGAATACGAATCTGAATGTAGATCAAATCATAGGATTCCATACTCCTATCGCAGTTTTGTGCGCCATTATAGTAAATATGCCAACAAACACAAAGCTACATTACGAATAAGAAGAAAGCCGGGAGAGATTATGGAAGTCGATTGGGCAGGATCTACATCGTCCATCATTGATAGAGATACAGGAGAATCGATAAAGGCATATATATTTGTAGCTACCTTGCCTTGTAGTCAAATATCGTATGCGGAAGCCACCCTGTCGATGGATCTAAGTTCTTGGATTACCGCTCACAATCGCGCCTATGAGTACTTTGGTGGCTCTACGCAAATCGTCGTGCCAGATAATCTGAAAGCCAGCGTAACAAAACATACTACGAGTGAATTGGTCTTGAATCCTACGTATAGGGAAATGGCTGACTACTACAGTACCGTAGTCATGCCTGCACGTGTCCGAGCGCCGAAGGACAAACCGAGTGTAGAAGGCGCTGTTGGTATCATTTCCACGTGGATTATCGGGGCCCTGCGCAACGAACGCTGCTTTAGTCTGGATGAATTGAATAAAGAAGTGTGGAAGAAACTAGAGGAATTCAACTACCGACCTTTCACACGTAAAGAAGGTTGCCGCATGTCAGCATTTGAAGAAGAGGAGAAATTTGCGCTTTCTCCTCTTCCATCTATGCCGTATAAAATGTCTCAATGGAAGACGGCAAAAGTGCGTCCTGATTACCATATCTCAACTGAAAGCATGTTTTACTCGGTTCCCTATGAATACATTAATCAACAGGTAGAATTGAAAGTTTCTGACGACCTCGTAGAAATCTTTTTCAACCACATGCGGGTCGCCTCTCATAAACGATTATATGGGAAGTTTGGTCAGTTATCTACTGTGCGAGATCATATGCCAGATAATCATAGATTGTATATGGATCAGACACCGGACGCAGCTATTGAATGGGCTGAAGGCATAGGTCCAGCAACTTTGAAGGTCGTTCAATATATTATGGATACTACATCTGTGGAAAAACAGGCAATACAATCCATATTCTCCTTAAAAAAATCGGAGCGCCGTTACACAAAATATGAAATAGAGCGTGCTTGTAAAATGATTACATCCATGACTAAAAGACCTACGGTCAAGAGTGTACAAGCTCTCCTTAAGAGTAATAAAAAGAGCGATGCGGAGCAAGAACTGAAACGCAACATAGAAATTAGCGAAACTAATTACGGCTTCACACGTGGAGCTTCTTACTATGGAGGGAAAGATAAATGATGAATGATCAGACGTTATCCAAATTACATGAAATGAAATTGAACGGTATGGCAGATGCCTATCAAGAACAGGCAAACAACAAGGAATTTCAGAAGATGAGTTTTGAAAATCGTTTCTCACTACTCGTAGACTTAGAACATTCCCGCCGGAAAAGTAATAGACTTCAACGCTTAATTAACTCAGCGAACTTTTTAAACTCGAATGCATGTATTGAGGACATAGAATACTACGAAGATAGAAGACTAGATAAGAATTTAATCTTGAAACTCGCAAGTGGTACTTATATTCTTGATGGACACAATATCATATTAAAAGGACCGACAGGTTCAGGGAAAACATTCTTAGCCAGCGCTTTTGGCGTATCGGCCTGTCGCCAATTTCATACTGTGAAATACATTCGGTTACCAGAGTTACTGGATGAGTTATCACTGGCAAAATTAGCGGCAGATGGAAGCTATCGAAGATGTATTAAAAAATATACAAAAGTTGATTTACTAATACTTGATGAATGGCTATTGACAGATTTAACAACAGATGAAGCCGCCATCTTACTAGAAATAGCCGAATCCCGTCACAAAGTTGCGTCAATTATTTTCTGTTCACAAATCGACCCGAGTGGATGGCATCTAAAATTAGGGAATGAAACAATTGCGGAAGCTATCTTAGATCGTATTGTCCATGACTCCTATCAAATTCTAATAGACGGTGACGTTTCTATGCGTGAGCGCCATGGATTGGGGTTATCTACATGATTCCGACAGAAGTTGAAAGTCGTATAGCCAAGTACTTTTTTCATAAGTATTTACCTGAGAAAGTGATGACGGAAATAGTTGATAAGCTATTACCTCAATGCGTAGAGATGGAGGAAGAGCTTTTAGACATTGATGAACTCGTTCGTTGGGCCATTGACATTATTGACGAGCAAATAGAAAATAAAAAATTCAAATAAAACAAGCAGCCATTGGAACCTATAACACTCCAATGGCTGCAATACTCAATTCTCCTGTTCATTGGTAATCAATCTGTCAGAGTGTGGTAAACTTCATGGCAAGTGGTGGTAAAAAAGATGTCACAGGTGGTACATTCTAGTGGCCGTAATCACGCATAAAGTAGCTCGATTAGGGCACGCTCCTTAACCATTTGTTCCAGTGTTAAATATCGGGGCATGGATTCCTCTACTTTCGGAAAAGAAATCCCTAAAGACGGATTTAGTGGGATTAAATCTTCATAAAAGGTTCTCAGTCCTATCAGCTTATCTCGAATGGAAGCGGGTTTGTAACCGTTTTCCATCAAAACGGCAAGCCAGTTCCGGATATCACGCTTTGTAATAACGTCGAATGCTTTTTCCGTGTAATCTACCAATTGTTTCACATGAGTACTGTATTGCTTCAGTGTTCTAAGTTCTATGCGGAATTGATAGTCCATCCGAATTTTTTAAGAATTTCTTCTATTTTCATATTTCCCCTCCTACCTATCCCATATACTTTCGGTACAAAGAGATTAGCTCGCGATTTGGTATATTGGCGTAAATTTTCTTTTTAAGATCCTCATGTCCTAATTCATCAATTCATCTGCAATAAACGAAAGCTCTGGCACCTTTAGCCAATAATTCTGTTGCAAAGGTATGGCGCAGACGGTGAGGATGAAGAGAACTAGAAAGGCCAGTCCTTATTCCCTTGATTTTACAACAAGAAATTTTTGGTCAATTAAAAAAAGCAACCTCTCACTTAAGAGTAGACAGCTTGCAACTAACTAATTAATATAGGCATGTAAAAACTTTAATAAACAAAACTAACAGTGCTGCGACTTGTCCTAAATTGCCTAATTGTACGCTTAAGTTCAAACGTAATACAAAAAACAATATATTCTAAAAAAACAGCAGATCAAAAACATTTTGGATCTGCTGTTTTTATATTATTAGTTTTAGCACTTACTTTATCTTTTGTAGTAAATCTTTAATATAATGATAATCCTCTTTTGTTTCTTTAATTTTTATTAACATTAATAATAAAAATAGCCCTACCTAATAAGTGATACAGAAACTTAACGGGATTTCCGCCCTCAATTTATTAACGTGTGATTCGAACCCATACTTTTTTATATAGTACATTTGTTGTCTGAAATCTCGCCTATTTAAAGCAGGGATTCTTCTTCATGTTCTATTCTAAAGTTTTTAATTAAAGCACCACACTACATTGAAGCCATATTTTCTGACTACCTTGCTTACCATCTACAAAGTTGGGATTATAATCTATGACATTTCAACCAGTGCTTTAGGTACTTTCACAAAAAAATAGGATACTGCAGCTATAAATCCAGCAAAAGCGAAAATAAGGAAGTTCATTGGACCTGTTATCCCCCACGATAATAAAAACCCTCCTAATATTGGACCAGACATGCCACCGATTCGGCCAATACCATTACACAATCCAAGACCAGTTGAGCGAATTGCAGCTGAATAATACTGCGATACAAATGCATTGGCAATGTTCTGAGTCCCCATTGTACAAGCCCCTGAAAGCCCCACTAGAATATAGACGGTAACAATGTTACTCTCAAAGCCTAATAAAGCTAAGCTGACCGAACCTAATAAGAAGAGAACTACCAACAGCTTTTTAGAATCCCAACTATCTGCAATTCGCCCAAATAAAAATGTTCCAATAATTGCTGTCGCATTCAAAACAATTAAAAATGACAAGCTGGAATTTAATCCATAACCAGATTTCATCATTAGGTTTGGCAACCATGTATTTAATCCATAAATCATTAGAAGGCACATGAAGTACGCGACCCAAAAGAGAATTGTATTACCCCTTTGGTTCTCTTTAAAAATAATTAAAGGTGAATTCATAATGGCTTCTCCAACATTACTAGCAGTAAACTCATTTTGAATGATATATCTACTATCGATTTTACGAATCGTTTTAGTTAATTGTTCAGTATCTCCCTTTAGCACTAAGAAGTTTGTGGACTCTGGTAAAAAAATAAAAAGAATTGGCACTGCAAGTAACGGTAATGCACCAATCCATAGAACAAATTGCCAACCATAAGTTGGTGATAAATTCATACTAATAAGTGGTGCGACTACACCGCCAATCTGCATTCCAGTTAGAACAATCGCAATTAATGTTGTCTTTAGAGCTTTCGGTGCATAATCTGTCATAAGCCCCACTGCATTAGGCAAGGCCCCACCTATTCCAATACCTGCGAAGAAACGGCACCATGAAAAGAAAGTAGCATTATCAGCAAAGCCGGATAGACCTGTAAAAAAGCTGAAAATAATTACACTGACAATTATAATATTTTTACGACCAAATTTATCAGCTAAAATGCCTAAAAGAATAGACCCTAGCATCATCCCAATTAAGCCATAACTAGCGATTGCACCCGCCTCTACTGTTGTAAGTGACCATTCATCTAATAGATAAGGTACAATTGAACCATATATAACTAAATCATATCCTTCTGATATTACAATGAATGTACACAAAAATAATATAATTAGATGAAACTTTTTAAATTTCGAGTTATCAATAATACTTCTGTAATTTCTTTCGTCCATTTAACCACATCCCTTTTAGACTTGTTTTCATTTACTTAGACAAACAAACTCTATCAAAAATAGTCAATAGATAGGTTAATATAAATTTAATTCGATCAGTATTTCGGTGCAATCATAACACATGACAAGTTACCTAAACTCCCCAAAAAGTTAATCAACATTTGATGTTTAGTATTTTTCATTACTTAATAAAATAGAAAGTGTAAGCATATTTCAATTTTTAACTCTAATAAATTCAGTGAATTTTTCAATACTTAGTTTCTCGAAATTCATACTTAATGAAGGAACATTCACAACATTTTCTAATATATTACATATATTTGATGAATTTTTTCCAACGTTTATTGGTAACCAAGGAGATAACGCGCTTGGTTCATTTTGTACTATATATTTTTGTAGATTATCCTTTACCTCAAATTTGTTTAATTTTTTAACATGAGGTTCGTTGCACTCAAAAATTATTGTGTTTATTCTTGTTTTTTTACATAAAACAAGATTGAAGATATTTGCAAAATCTTTTGGACTAATTTTGTAAGGATCATCAGTTCTATAAGAATAATTATTAGTAACTCTATTGTTTGTATTTTCAACTGTTAATAGTTCAGGTGTACCTTCCGCAAAAACATCTTGATTCTCTAAATGAATTATAGCTTTACTTAAGGTCACAAATACTGGGCTGTTTAACTTAATGAATTCAAATACACTAGAATAAAAATTTGCGCTTTTTCCTAAGAATAAAATACCATTATTACTATGGTTTATTATAAGAGAACTATTCAAAGTTAGTTTTAGTGGATCGTTATAAAGAATTTCCTCTCTAATAATTTTACCTAACACTTTGCCTATTAATAACTTGGAACTTATTATCAAAAGATTGTTAATATTTTTTTTGTCTTGCACTACAATACTACGGAAATAACTATTATAAGAGATAATGTAATTATCTTCTGACTTTGTACACCATTTTAGTTTTTTATTAGGGTAACCTAAAAACTGAAATGTCTCTACTCCACCTTCTAGAGAATCAAATAAATTAATTAGCTGCAGTTCGTCTAGAGTAAAAGCCTTTATCTTAAAATTCTTTTCTTCTAACAAAGAATTGAATTCGACAGAATAATAAGGCTCGAAATATCGTTTAAAATCTTGATAAAGTTCTTTGTAATTTGTTTCGATTATTATAGAATTATTAATTATAAAACATCTTAATATCGATGAAATATGAAATTTAAGATATCCTTCAATTATATTTATCACTTAAAAATTCCTTTCAGCAAAAATCGTTATACTGGACAAACTTCAAGAATAGATATATCCGCATTTGTTGAGATTACTCTTTGTAGCTTGAATCCTGTTGAAGTAAGCAATTTATCATATTCCATATTTGTTCTTTCCTTACCACCATAAAAAATTAACATTTCCAAATCCATAATACTATATTCTGTATGGTTTTTATTCTTTGGTAATATCTCAATTATTAGCAATTTCCCATTTTTAGGAATTACTCTTCTAATATTATTTAAAATTATAGAGGCGTTTGCATCATCCCAGTCATGCAAGATAGTTTTTAATATATACAAGTCACAAACTTCAGGAATATCTTTAAAAAAATCGCCGCTAATAAAATCGCATCTATCAAGCAGTTCACTGAACAATTTACTGCTTTCGGCTTTTTTAGAGGCAGACTTTTGATCATAATGAATGCCTCTGAGATTTATATTACTTTTTAAAATTTCTGCAAGTAAAGAACCCATTCCTCCTCCAATGTCCATGACCTTAAGATAATAGGAAAAGTCATAATTTTGTATAATAAAAGAGTCATGATAACTTGAAATTTCCCTTAATGATTCATGGTATTGATGTGAAAGATTCTCCCTCTCCATGTAATCAAATATTCCCATTCCATGTGCTAATTCGAAGGCTGATTCTTTATGATAAAGTGAATCTTTTAAACCAGAAAGTCCTATTCGCCCCCACTTTTGTCCTTTTAGGATAGCGTAATTGCGTAAGCTATGAGGGACGTTCGATTTTAGCAGCTGACCCATTTCAGTTAACGAGTACTCTTCTGAACTATTTGTCTCAAATAAATTAAGAGCTACCCCTATGTTCATTAACCTTATAAGTTTTTCACTTTTCATATCATCATCAATAAAACAATTGATTTTTTGGGGTTTTTCACTTAACGAATCGACGATACCTAATTCTGAAATAACCTTTATATATTCTGAAATAGATCCACCGAGAATCATTAATCTTAATTGCCATTCTGGGTTTTTGGAGTATTCTAACAATTTAATCATCCTTTGGCTTTGAAAGTAAAATTAACCTATATTTTCAATTTAATATTGATTCAGAAGGTAAAGACAAGATTTTTTTCTATCTTAAATCGTTTTTCCATTAAAAAAATATTTATTTTTTAACGACGGGTAAAATTTAATGTCTTTATATTTGTAACTGTATTAACCCACCAATAAGCCCACTCAGGAGAAATTTTCTCATTGTTGCTATTCCATTGATGTGATAACTGCATTTGGTTAAATAGCTAAAGGAGTATTAGGGTAGTTACAATGGGTAAACTCAAGTCATATGAACCCCCTAATTTTTTTACCATCAATATATCCTCTGTATTTTCTAATGCATTAATTCTACTTTTTTAAAATTTTCTAAAGAAATGGTTTACTTGTTTCATGTAATAGTTTCCATTAATTTTCGGGAACTTCTCTCATCAATTTTGTTGTTTTTCCGGTTTTACCCACTTGAAAGAAGTTTCACACTTATATTTTAATTTGTTTTTAACTTTTTAATCAATTTATTATAATAATCTTCGGATTCTGGATATTCCATCAATAATTTAACATTAAATAATTTTTTAATTATTATTTCATTAGTATTAGTGTCTACAAACTCAATAAACTGTTTATTCAGTTTATTTAATAAAAAGCCATTCCACAACTCCCAACTATTTTCTTTTAACTTGAATAAATGAAGGTAAATCCAGTCAAACCATGCTCTTGCAGAATGATCAATTGAACCTTGAATATGCGGATGGTGATGAATCATTTCACCAATAAAGGAATTACTAAACCTATAGTATTCTTTTGTGTACATAAGCATTTCATGCCAAATATCATCAACTTTTTCAGAAAACATTGTAACTTCTGGAACTAGAGCTTTTATTAAAAAAAACCGTTTCATTTCTATCCATCTAGACTCAAACATTTGATCACTAAGATTAGGATTTTTCTCTAAAACACGATATTTTATATATTCATAATATTCCTTTCCAATAGACTCTTCTAATTTTAATTCTATTTTTTTAATTAATGAGTTTTCATAGATATCCATGTCCGTAGAAAAACCTAGATTAACTTCATTTGATTTCATTTAATTACCCCTTTTTGACTTTCTCTAGAATATTATAATAGAGTAAATTTTTTTTCAATTTGTAATACCCAGAAATTTCTTCTTCTGTAACAACTTTATTTTTAATCAGTGCATTTATAAAAAGATTTTCTTTCTCTGTTAAATCAAGAACTTTATAAGACATTCCATTTGTTGAAATAAAAATATAACTCTTTCTTTCGGTCATTTTTATCCGTGTTGTTGTGTGAAAAATAAAATTATAACAATCAACTAGATTAGAGTTTAATGTTAGAATAATTGGTATATATCTTAAGCGGTACTCGTAGTTTTCTTTCTCTTTTATAAAGTTAATTCTAGTCAAATCACTTTGAAATTTATCACAATCTAAAGTATTGCTAATGAAAATACATTCTACTTTTCCACTTTCATAAAGAATTGCTTCTCTTGCAAAAAAATCTAATTTTTTCATTTTACTTTTCAGGAAAACAGAAAATTCTTTTGCGATATGGATGGGGTCATAACTGTTATAACTATAATTTCTAATCCAATCATTTATCCCCTCTTCTTGATTCAATTGCTTTAAGTATGTAAGGGATAAAGGAAAAAAACAAAAGATTATATAGATTTTTTCCGTAAAGGAGGTTAGATTATTTTGTTTTTCTTCATAATTGGACATTTCTAGAATAGATAAACGTTCAATATTTTTTATATACTCATCCCAGGAAGTAATTCCTAAGTTTTCCTCTCCAACTATTGAAATTTTTTCTTTTATATTCATAATTTTTTTTTGATTTACCATTATTATGTTGGCTAACTTAGCTATATCTTTTGGGTCTTCAAGGACTAAGCAGTTTTCATCCTTTTTAAAACCTTTTATTCTAATTTTATTGAACATTTCTTCTGAAAATATTGGACAAGCCCCACACATCGCTATTTCGAGAGGTGTTATAGGAGCATGAGTACTAATTGGAAAACCGCTTTCCAATAAACAAACTGCATCACAAGATCGTATAAATGTTGGAATTTTCCAAGGAGGAATTCCAGATTTTAAGATTAATAATTCTTTTTCAACTAATTCTTTAATTAACTTGTGAATTTCATTAGATTCGTCTATTTCGTCTGCAAGTATTAATAGGAGTTTTACTTTTTGCCCTTTTTGACTAATTAATAATATCGCTTTTAAAAGTTCCTCAAAGCCTTTATAATGATTATATTTTCCGTATGCACCTATTACTAATTCACTTAGGTCTCTCTTCTGGTATAAATAATCACCTTTTGAGTTAAATAATTCTTCAGGCAGCAAGGTAGGTGCAGGTATTGGGATTATTCTATGAATGGGAACTCCCATCGAAAGTACACGGGCAACTTTATCCCATGTTGTACTTATTAGAGTAGAAGTACTAAAAACATCTTTGAAACGGAATCCAATTTCAAATATATTAGATAGTCTCTCTAAGTCACTTCCAGCAAAATGTTGATACATAGGTATATTGTAATTTTTACTTAGTTCTGCAGCAACAGCACCATACGGTTCTAAATAACCACTAATGATAACAGACGATTTATATTTCTTTATAACACTCAATGATAATCCATATAATTTTGATTGCGACATTTTATCAATGGGAGTATGTTGATGTTTTCCTATAAACTTACCATCCTCCATAGAAGGTTCAATAAAATAAGTTCTTAAAAGGCCTCCCGTCTCATCAACATTAAAATTTAACCAACTTAAGTCATCATAACCCCAATTATTGTTAGTTAAATTATTTTCTGCTTCATTTGCATTTGTGATTACTCTTACCTTATACCCGCTCAAAGCCAATCTTCTTGCTCTCCAATACTCTTGTGTCGCTACTCCTCCAATAGTTGGAGGGAATTTAGTAATAAACAGTATTTCCTTGTTCCAATTCCTTGTAAAGTTGACGTCTAAAGAGGTTGGATTAGATAATTTATATTGCACCATAAAATTTTTCAAAAATTCTTCGTAGTTTATTTGGATTGATTCCTTATTCGTTTTAGGATATGACTTCATTTTTATCTCCTATTATTTAAAATAATATTTAAATTCGGTCTTTTATTTTAATACACTTTCCATTAATTCCCTCTTGTTAATTTTTCCATTTGAAAGTCTTGGGAAATCTTCTAAAGTAATTACTCTAAAGCCTATAGGGCTTATGGTTTCATATAAAAGGTTATTTATTTTTGTGTTTGTATTGTTTTCACCTTGAGGTAATATTACAAAAGTATATAGTATGGATGTTTCCTCTCTGTATACTAAAGAACAGTCTTTAATTGATAGTTCTTGCTTAATTATATCTTCTAAATGAAATAATGAAATTTTTCTACCACTTGCTTTAATTACAGAATTTAGCCTTCCCTGATGATGGATGATGCCATTTTCATCTATAGAAGCCATATCATTTGTCTTAAAGTATCTATCGTTAGTTAAAGGGGATGGTCCATTATCCCTCCAATATCCTCTCATACACGATGCACCTTTTATTAATAATTCATTTGTCTCAGGATCAACTTTTACTGAATAACCAGGCAGTGGTGTACCTAAAGTATTCATATTATTAAGTGCATAAGCTTCAGGTAGAGTTATTACAATTCCGTTTGTTTCCGTACTTCCCCATGCTACAGTTAATTTCTTGTTAGTAAGCTCGAAGAATTTTTTCCTTAAGTTAATATGTACATTCTCTCCTCCTGTTAAAACGAATTTGACATTCTCCCAGTCATCTGGATTGTCACATAGTTGCAACAGGGAGTTTATCGCATTAGGGGTTGCAAGTATTTGGGTAACATTATTTTTAGATATTTGCTTTTTAAAGTTTCTTAAATCTTTTGTTGTCAATAATAAAGATTTGGCACCAGCAATGAGTGGACGGACAAACAATTCATGTGGATGCATATCCGATGCAAAAAGGCAACAATAACAATCTTCTTCCATCAGAGGAAAACGGATATTTAATTGTGTAGCATTATAGATAATTTGATAATTACATGTTTTAGTTGCTTTAACCTCTCCCGTTGTACCTGATGTTAAATTAAAATAATTATAATCATCAATATCTATAGGTAAAGAATTAGTTATTTCCTTTATTCTACTAATAGATGTCTTATATTCGAACTTAGATTCAGAATCGTCCAAAATAGTTATCAAAAACTTATCATTGTACACATTTATTATATAGTTTGCGTCAGTGAACCGAATTATTTGATCTGTTTTTTTGATAAAACTTTTGTCAAATGGGACTGGTACTACGTTTAGGCCTAACCCCAAAGATGAAAGGTAAATAACAACTAGATTTATACACTTCTCCCCAGAAATTGCCACTGTATCCCCTTTTTTCAGACCTTTGCTCTGTAAAAACTTTTGAATATCAATTAATTCTAATTTCAATTCTCCATAGCTAATTGATCTACTTGAGTCTATTAGTGCTATACTACTTTCTCTAGAATTCGCCCAATAATTCACATATGAAATTAAAGTTTTATACATTAATAAGCCCCACTTCCACGTCCAAATCACGTTTCAAAACAACTTCTTTAGCATTAGGGAATAAATACATATTCATTTTTTTGTATTCTCTGCGCCAACTAGTTATTTTTCCTAGGTTAGTAAATTTCAAGAATTTTTGATCTAGATGAGTAATCACATAATCAAAACATTTTTCGTCAAATGGCCAAAAAAGTGGCTGAATCATATCCTCTTCGTTAATTTCTGATAAATCAGCCAATCTACTTCCCGGAAGTACACGCATTCCAAACGAGAAGAAAAATTCTCCTCTTCTAAAATATTTATTTATTAAGCGGCATGTTTCCTTAATTGAATCTTCATTTTCACCGGGCCCTCCAAATAGAAATAATCCCATTAATGAAACGTTCCATTCTTTACAATTTTCAATAAAGTCAATGGCTTGTTTTTGATTAAATCCTTTGCGCAATTCACTTAGCATTTTAGGATCAAATGTATCAAATGAAATCATCAACATATTACATCCTGACTTAGATGCTAATTTTATGAATTCTAAATTAGTTGTTGGTTTAGCATATGCTGACCACTTAAAATCAACTAAATTAAGTTCGATAAGCATTTTACATATGTCTTTTGCATGTGAGAGTGAAATATTAAATAAGGAGTCAGTAAAAAAAATCTCTCTTACACCCATATTGTACAATTGCAATATATCATTTCTTAGAATGGTAATTGGTCTCGTGATATTTGTCTTGTTATCTATTTTACCGTAAGAACAATAAACACATTTCATTGGGCACCTACCACCACATCTAGTCGGTAAACCGATTTGTTTTGCACCCAAACTTAAATATATTTTGACTAATTTTTCATCAAATTGAATCTCAAACGGCAAAAAGTTTTCAATCAATCTGAAATTCTCATCCAATTTTTGGGTGTGGTTTTTAATGGCCTCAAATAAATCTTCTTCCACATTACCTGTAATACCTACATCAAATGGTAAGGTATTTTTTAATCCCTTATGGTAAACAGAGTAACCGCCGCCACCTAGTAAAATGAGTGCGGACGGGTTAATTTTTTTAGCGTTATTGACTATTCTAGTCATAATTTCGTTATAATACGGAAAGTAATATTTACTGTCCAATTCCATTGAGTCTACATTCCGTAGCGAAAAAGCAATACTATCGAACTCTTCTTCATATAGAAAATTTAAACTATTAAAATTATCTGGAGATAAATGAAAGTCCACAAACTTTACTTCAACTCCAATTTGATTTAAATAAGACTGTACATATACTGCACCAATCGGAAATACAGGTTCAAATTCTAGATTCGGAACTGAATTTAAGTTAATTAAAATTACTTTGAATTTACGCAAAAAGTTCACTCCTTTAATGTTAAACCTTTCTTACTAAACATGTATTCTCGTAACCCTTTTGATAAGTTTTAGGATGGCATGACATTAATCTCATAAGCGTAATTTTTCGATTTTGCTCCAAATTTATTTTTAATAATTCAATATCATTATTTTTAATAACTTCTGAAACTAAAAATTGAAGACCATCCATTATATCTAACCCAATAAGGCTTGAGAGAGTAAAGAAAATTTCAAGCACATTTCCATGAACAGACCAATTTATTGCTGCTATTATTGCATTTTTTTCTTGTAATACCACCCAATTATCCCCTTCACCTTCAGGTTTTATGGGTAGAGAATCAATAAATGAGCTTTTGGTATTTAGTAAACTTTTTATATTCCGGTAGTCTTCGGAATTACCTAATCTCCATTTAATTTGATTTGCTTTAGGTATTATTCTCAAACTATTGATTCCATTAATATCAAAAATAAAACGATATACAAGAAATGGATATTGGCTAAATCCAAGTCTTATAAGGATAGGAGTCTTATTAGATAAAGGGTGAGTATCCCAAGCAATTACTCCGATACACCCACGGTGTGATAAATCAGATATTGCATATTTAACAAGTTTATTAAGCAACCATGGATCGGAATTTTTTTCTGAAATAAATACTCCAGCTAAGAAACCCCAACCTTCAATAATAATACTCCTATGAAATCCAGTAATTACTCCCTCCTCTTCACAAATTATCCAACGAAATTTTTTGTAATTCAGTTCATTTAATTCAATATCAATGGTACTTTTATAATTAAAGGGAATGTTTAATTTTTTTAATTTCATCGTATTTAACTTATCTCCTACAAATATCCCAATTAAATCAACTCATTCTCTTTTATATTCTTTCGATAGTTCCTTTTTTTCCGTTCATCCTTACTTTATCCCCATTTTTTAGTATGCTCATTACATTATTTACAGCAACAATAGCAGGAATTTGAATCTCTCTAGCAAATATTGCTCCGTGTGATAAAAAACCTCCTATTTCAGTAATTATTCCTGCAGCCGTTATTAAGTTGTAGGATAAATTAGGCGTTAATACAGGGGCGACTACAATTGAATTGGCAGGTATATTTGAGTATTCATTTCTATCCAAGGAATTTTTCACAATATAAACAACACCTTCTATTTCACCTGCTGAAACACCCACCCCTTTTATTATTCTGTTATTTAGAATTCTATTTTCTTCTTTTTCGGCTTTTGCATTTAATATTGGAAATGGAAGATGTTTTTGTGACTCTTTAAAATTTAAAATTCTCTCTTTGACATCTTTCTTAGTTGTATCATCGTTAACTAACATGTCCTCCAGTTCATTAACTTGAAGGAAAAAAACATCATTAACCGTATCAATTAACTTTTTACGTAGCAGAACTTTCCCTATTGCAAGCAAAATTTTTCTGGTGCTAGCTGCTCCCTTTTGTAAAAGGTAGTCGTCGTCTTCAGTCCGTTTTAAACAATATCTATAGACTTCAAGAATTTCATAGAACTCTTCTTTTTTACTTTCTGGTAATTTATTTCTAATTTCTTCCGCGTATTCTAACCATCTTACTTTAGTTTTAATTGATGAAGTAAAATTAGAATTAATCATTTTTTTGACTCGATCTAGTAATATATCTGGTTTTTCACTCAACGTATGCAAATGAATAGATACTGGATATGGTACTTCATAACCAAATTCCTTAAGAAAATTTATAAAATTAATAGAATTATTCAAGAAATATTCTAGGTCTTGGTTAATGTTTCTCTTTACATCAATTAATACTTTATTTAGCGCTTCAATCTTTAAAGACGTTAATGTACCAAGTTCAGTTGATAAACTAGATAAATGGTAATCTATATTAGTATTCTCACCATTTGCTAATTTAATAAAATCAATAATTTTACCTGAAGCTTTTCTTCTTTCCATCATCCAATTTCTATCCATATATACATTTGTAAATTCCCGAAAAACCTTTCTTACTTGAAGTAACTCTACCCATAACTCCTTTTGAGTATGAGTTAAGATTTCTTTTTCTAATAAATTATCAAAGAAAGGTTCAAAAGTGGATTTTATAGTTTCCCAATCTTTTTTGACATCAGTAAAACTATTGCTTGTTGTATCAGAAATATTATTTAACATCTGTATATATGGATAGTTGTCGAAAAAAATAGTATCCCATTGTCTAGACTTAAATAATCCAGCAGGATCCAACTCTTGAATTAATGGGGCAACTGGCTCTGTACATTGATCTAGGAGAAACCATTTACCACTCAATTTCTGCCTAATTTTTTCAATATCCTCATATTTGTATTTTTTAAAACTTGTTGTTACTGGTCTAACTTGTAACCAATATATATCATTATCCTTTATACAAAACTCCATATCAATTTCATTAACAAATTCACTCTTCACACGCTTAACTGTACTAACAATTTCCTCTACAACCTCTACCTTTAACTTTTGTGGAGTATTATTCCACTTATTTTCTTTAAAAATATATGGATTAACTAAGCCCCCCACTATATTTTCGCCGCGACCTTCTCCCAACTCTATTACTATATCTTCTTGATTAGAAATAGGATTACAAGAAAATACAACACCTGAATAATCAGCTTCAACAAATGCTTGAATAATTACTGCCATTTCCTCTTGAATAGAATCATTAGATCCAATTACTTCATAAACAGCAGATGGTAGGTTATTCGGATGATTAATAATGATTGTTTTATATTTACCTGCCTTAGAAACATTATTCGTATCTTCTGCTATTGATGAAGACCGGATAGCCCATCCGTTTTCTGAAGGTATAGTGGTTTGCAAGTCATTTGCTAATAAAACTAATTCGGAGTAAGTAATCTCTTTTAAGTATGAAGTTGTTAAAGTTATAAATTTGGGAATCCTTAAGTCCATAGTTTCCAATTTTTTAAGATTAAATGATTTATTTCCAATTTTGTTTTTATTCTTTTCCTCTGCATTAACCATGTAATCCACATTTACCTCCAAATAAACATAAGGAGTGGCATTAGATGTCACTCCTTAGTTAAAATTTTATGTTCCTGTAGGTGTTGTGCAGCATGAACTAGCCGCTACATTGATTTTTGAGACGTCTACCTTTTCAGAGATTTTCTTAATGACAAGGTCATAGAATTGTTTGTCCTCACTTAGTAATGAAGTGAATTCAGCTAAGTTCATTCCGATTTCCGAATCTTCTAATGCAACATGAGGATTCTCTGCAAACTTAGTAATGAATTCTTCATCATTCAATTTATTAATTAATTGCGATATTGAGGGACTCTCATTTATCAAATTTAATTTTGTTTCTGCCATATTATCACCTCCTTTTGATTAATATAATTATATAATACTTTCTACACTCTGAAATTACAAACATTTCATTATATTTGATATAATCTGATAATTAATATATTCTTAAATTATTAAAAACTAGGAGGCATTATATTGGATCAAAATTTAAAAATGTTTTATGAAGAAAATGGTTACTTAATACTCAATAACTACTTTTCAAAATTTACAGTTAAGGAATTAAAAATAGAAGTAAAAAATATTTTTTTTACTGGTAGAGAAATGAAAAGTCGAGTTTCTCTTGATGTTGATAAACTTAAGAAACAGGGTGTTTTTATAGGGCTTTCAAGAATTAGTTCATTGTACAAAGAAACAGTAAATGATTCTAAATTGATTGGTCTATTAAATGAAATTTTAGGTGAAGAAATAAAGTTTGTAGATGATAAAGTTGTTTTTAAGGATGCAAAAACAGATTTTGGTTCACCTTGGCATCAAGATTGGCATTATTGGAAAGGACAACATAAATTTTCCCTTTGGATTGCATTGGATAATGTCACTTTGGAAAATGGTTGCCTAAAAGTGGTCCCTGGTTCCCATAAGAACAAAATTGAACACGAAGATATTGGTGGGGATGGTTTTTCGAAATGGATTCTTCCCGAAAATATAAATGAGCAAGACGTCGTATCGCTACCAGTTGAAGCGGGGTCTATCATCCTATTACATGATTTGTTATTTCATGCTTCTTTACCTAATAAAACCGGAGAAGACCGATGGGCTTTTATACCAACATATCAATATTCCTGGAGTTTTAGGGATATATTTGAAGGGAAAATTAAATCACAGAGTTGATTTTTTCTGGAGAGTTGTTGTGTATTTTTGTTTCAATGTATACAATCTGATATCAAAAGGAGAAATGAATGAAATGTATTTAAATAAAAAACTATTTCTTATTTTCTTAGTTACTATTCTTTTAATTGCAGTTAGCTCAGTGGATAAGAATACAGCATACGGTAATAAAGATATGCCCTTATCCAAAGGCCATCCCAAAAACGTAATATTAATGATTGCAGATGGTTATTCTACCGCCTATGCAACTAATTATAGGTTGTATAAAGATCAAGAATCACTATTAGACCCCTATCTTTCAGGGATGGTTAAAACATATTCCGCTAGTTCAGAGATAACAGACTCCGCGGCGGCTGCCACTGCGCTTGCAACCGGATATAAAACTTATAACGGTAGAATTAGTACATCTATCGATGGAAAACCGTTAAAAACTATCATGGAAGCAATAGAAGATGAAGGAAGAAAATCAACTGGTCTAGTAGCAACAACTTCCGTAACAGATGCAACTCCAGCTGCTTTCGCGTCTCATACGGGTGTGAGGGCAGATCAGTATGAAATTGCTCCTCAGTTAATCGCCAACGATGTTGATGTACTTCTAAGTGGAGGAAAGAAATTTTTCCCTGATTCACTAATAGAAAGCGCAATAGAAAAAGATTATGTATTTATCTCAGATCGAGACCAATTGTTAAATTCTAATTCAAATGAAAAGTTACTTGGTTTGTTTTCTGAAGAAAATATGGCTCCTGAATTAGATCGAGAGGAAACCAATCAACCAAGTCTCGCTGAAATGACATTAACAGCGATAAATGTTCTAAATAAGAATAAGAATGGATTTTTTTTAATGGTTGAAGGTAGCCAAATTGATTTAGCAGGTCACTATCACGATGCAGCTTGGGCTATGCAAGATATTGAGTCGTTCGAGAAAGCGTTTAGTGAAGTTATGGATTTTGCCAAAAAGGATAAAAATACTTTGGTAGTTGTCCTAGGAGATCATGATACAGGTGGTATGTCAGTGGGAGGTTATAACAAATTCGGTTCTAATATTGAAATTTTAAGAAATGTTACTGCTTCTGGTGATTTTATGGTAAATAAATTTTCCTCCACTAAAAACAATATTAAAGAGGTAATAAAAGAGTACACCAATATTACTTTAACTGATCAACAGGTAGATAGGATTAGTACTTCTACTAACCCTTCTGCTGAAGTTAATAATATCGTATCTGAATATGCTTTAGTAGGCTGGATAACAGGTGGGCATACAGGTGTAGATGTTCCACTTTATACTTATGGTCCTAAATCGGAAAATTTCAAAGCTGTTCTTGATAATACAGACATTCCTAAATTAATATCAAAAGCAATAAAATTAGAATTTTAACTATTTATTAATTTATAACGAATGGGTGTTTTTCAATTTTCAGTTTAGTACATCCATTCGTTAGTTAAATAATGATTCATCGGGAGGAAGTATGACAGAAGAAGACTTAATTACTTTATTAAAGAACGAATTCAACGTACATAATAAATTTCATAAAGATGATAGATTGAGTGCATTGGGCCTTGATAGCCTTGAAATAATTTTACTTATAGTTAAGCTTGAATCACTACTTAAAAAGAGTATAACTGACAAAGAAATGGAAAACTTATCAACAGTTGATGATGTATTACAACTAGCAAATGAAAAGTTACTAGAAGAATAAAAGCTGAACTTAGAGTGCTACCCCAAAAAAGTATTCTTCGAACGTTAACTAATTTCCCTTATAACGTATAACCCTGGCGATGAAGGATAAGACATTTCTTAAGAGTTACCATTATTACACCTCACTTTTTATAATCTTTTTCACGGGTAACTCTCCTATTATTAGAAGTAGATTGATGTAAACTACTCTAAATAAAATAGTGATTTCCGCGGAGGCTTTCGGCCTAGATAATCTTAAGCTGGTGTAAAAAGAGCAAAAAGGTGAGGTTAAATGAAAACAAACAATCCTGTATATTCTGAGGAACAAAGTACTTTTAAAGTATATCTTTGGTGCTTATCATTTTTAATGCCCATAAAATTTTCCGTTTATTTTTTAATTGTACTTAGCTTAATAATATCTTTCTCAGAACTGCTCATCCCTAAACTAATCCAACAACTAGTTGATAAAGTTTTTCCTTCACAGGAGTTTAGCCTTCTATTCACTACTCTATTGATATTTACTTTTTTATTTATAATAAAATTTTCTGCAGAAACAGTAAGTCAAATACTAAAAATAAGAATACAAGAAAAAGCTGTTAGCCATATACAAGAGAACATGATCCACAAAATGCTTAGTTTAGGTTTGCCATTTATAGAAAATAATCCAACAGGACAACTATTACCCTTATTCAATACAGAGGTAGTGGCTATTCAAAAATTATATCGTTATTATTTTCCGGAGTTAATAAAAAGTATACTTTTTGGAATTATTGCAGTGATTTTAATGATAAACATGAGCTGGTTACTAACTCTAGTCATTGTCCCTTGTTTTTTATTGTACTATACAATCGGTCCCTATTTAGATAAACAATCTTCTTACTCTGCAAAAGAGTACTCTAACAGCGAAGTGACACTTGGGCAAAAAATCTATGAGAGTATATCGGCAATAAGAGATATTAAGGTATCCGATACTGAGGATTGGAATCACAGTCAGCTTCGTTCTCGAATAAAAGAAAATATTAAATGGAGTAATAAAAGTTTCTTTTTTTCCTTTTTAAGAGGCTCGATTCGACGTTTTAATTACCATCTTGGAGCAATAGCTCTTTTTATCATCGGCTCATACCTAATCAAACATAATCAAATTACCATTGGAGAGTTTGTCGCTTTTATTCTAATATATTTTAATACGATGTGGAGACTTACCAGAATTATCACGATATTAACAGAACAAAGTATACTTATGCATCGTGCAGAAAAATTGTATACATTTTTAAAGATGTCTATATATTCAAAAGAAATGGAGAGTCAAGACAATATTCCCGTATTAAATGGGAATATTTCTTTCCAAAATGTTTCTTTTTCATATGATGAAAAAGTAGTCTTCAAAAATATAAGTTTTGAAATAAAAAAAGGTGATAAAGTAGCTATTGTTGGAAAAAGTGGCTGTGGGAAGTCAACTTTATTAAAATTAATAACTCGCTTTTATGATCCTATAATTGGGGACATCATGTTTGATGGAAAGTCTTTCCGTTCTCTAGTAGTAAAAGATATCCGCTCGCATATTGGCTTTGTTTTTCAAGAACCATTCTTATTTGGAACCACTATTTTTGAAAATATACTTTTTGGAAAGCTGAATTCTACACCAGAAATGGTTATTAATGCAGCAAAGCTTGCTTATATACATGATTTTATCTTATCATTACCCGATGGCTATGAGACCTTTATTGGTGAACGAGGAGTAAAATTATCGGGAGGACAAAAGCAACGGTTAGCTTTAGCACGGGTTTTTTTAAGAAATCCGTCACTTATTATCCTAGATGAACCAACTTCTGCATTAGATAATATAACTGAACACAGTATTAAAAAAGCACTGGATTATCATTTTCGAGATAAAACAATTATTACCGTAGCTCATCGTTTAAATACAATACGTAATTGTAATAACATAATTGTTTTAAATCAAGGTGAAATAGTTGAACAAGGAACATATGATGAACTTTATGAAAAAAAGGGGCATTTTTACAACTTGACAACAGAACCTACCAGCTTGGAGGGTGAGTATGGATAATATAAAATGGATTCTATCTAATATTAAACCCAATGTGTTTATGTATATAATGACTATATTTTTAATAATTTTAGAGTCTGGTACTTACATATATTCAATTCGGATACAGCAAAATATAATTGATACTGTTATTATTCATGGACAAACTAACGAATTGCTTGGCTTACTGATAATTATTCTAGTATGTTATATTACTTTTTCTATTTTATATGTTATAAATCCTTTACTACAAAATAAAATATTCGGCTCAATTAAAATGAAACTTATATTAAAGTCAACATTGTATTTTCACAACCTACCCATAGAAATTCAACAAAAAAATAAAAGCGGTAACTACGTTCATCATTTAACGAACGAAATACCACTTGTTTCTAAATTAATTGGCTTCGATAGTTTAGATGCCATCAAACATCTGACAACACTAGTTGTTGTAAGCACCATTATCATACAAATTAATTCCTGGATGTTCATTGTTATTATAGTCTTTTCTGCTTTTTATTTTTTAAGCGGTAAGAAATTTTCGAAGCAAAGAATGACTTTACAAAAGGAAATTCAAACCAATAAATCTTCATTGGTGTCCTTTTTTGAGGAAGCAATCTCTTCTACAAGAGATGTGATTAGTACAAATAATGAACAATGGCTTATCAGTAGATACTCAAAAGTATTTTTAAAATACTATAAAAGTGTTTTATGGGATGGTAAAATCCTTGGAAGGCAAATTTTAACTCAAGAGTTTTTTTCTACCTGCGCTTTCCTTCTTATTTTAGGGTTAGGTGGCTATTTTATATTTGTTGGTGAAATCACTATTGGAATGTTGGTGGTAATTTACCAACTTACCTCAGAACTAATAAGTGCCTTTCAAAATTCTTGTAATGTGATAATAAATATGGTAAGTATGACAACCATAATTGAAAAGGTTAAGAATCATTTAGAAATTAAAACCGTAAATAAGAGAGATAGAACAATTCAAGGAAAAATTGGGGTGTTATCATTAAACAGGGTTGTATTTAAACATGACACAATGAAAGAACCTATTTTGAATCATCTCACTTTAAATTTTCCATTAGGAAAAAAAATTGCACTAGTGGGCACTAGTGGAAGCGGTAAATCAACCATAGCCAATCTACTAGTAAGGTTTTTCGAACCTCAAGGGGGAGAAATTAAAGTCAATGGCATTAATTTAAATCAACTCTCAAAAAAAGATTGGATAAATCGGGTGAGTATCGTTCTGCAAGACCCTTATTTATTTTCAGAAACTATAAGAAGTAATATTTTATTAGGCAGGGAATGCACAGATTACCAATTAACAGAGATTTGTAAGTTAGCCTGTATTCATGAGTTTATAAGTTCACTTCCCCTAAAGTACGATACAATTTTAAGTGAAAGAGGTATGACCTTGTCAGGGGGGCAAAAACAAAGAATTGCAATTGCACGAGCTTTAATACGCGATAGTGAGATTCTTATACTAGATGAAGCCACCTCTGCTTTAGATTTAGATACAGAGAAGAAAATTCAAAGCAATATTGATAAACAAAGATCTGGAAAGACAACAATTGTAATCGCACACCGACTTTCAACAGTAAAAAATGCAGATGTTATTATAGTGTTAAAAAATGGTCGAGTGATTGAGACTGGACAACATAATGAATTAGTTAGCCGAAACACTTACTATAAGAAATTAATAGAAACTGAATACTCGGCTTGAATTAAAGTAATATACTCCCTGTTTATCAATGCCATTATATATTTTCATTTTCCATATAATCCTTATCTATATTTGGTTAATTAATATAAGGCGCCCTACGTATATAATAAAGGAGATTGTAATTGAACATAAATATAAGTTGTTGAAAAGGGAGTTTTTAAACCTCCTCTTTTCATTTTTTTCTTTTAAAACTGTCCCTCTGTAAACACTTAATAATACCAAAATTTACTTCATTGAATTCTAAGCTATTTGGGCGAAAGCTCTGATGCACCTTTCTTCAGACAACTAGCAATAAATAAACCCGTCTTACAATAATATACTATATCTAAACCTCATTCATCCAAAATAATTATTAGGAATGTCTTAATGTTAAACCAATTCTAATTTAATTTTAGATTTCGACGAATTTCATTCATGTTATTTATTCTGTTTTATCTATTTGAATGAGTATTTCTGAGATAAAAGAGTCTCCTTTAAAGTTCTTTAAATATAAGTTATCATCTGAGGGAAGCATCTCAAATAAATGCATATAAACTTTCGTCTTGTTTATCAGACTGGTAAAAACTTTAATAAAAAGTGGATTTAATATACAGAAATATTGAGGCTTTCCGTCATCGTTATTTCTAATTATATCTTGGCTTAATTTAGTATCGTATTTAATAAAAACCCTATCATTTATATTGTTTTCCTTCCAAAACTTATATAACTTAATATGATAGTCAAATAGGGATTCACTATTTAGATGTATAGGAATCAATTTAATAGGAATCATCCAGTTTTTCCTAAAAACGACCAGCCTATTGAAGACAACTCTTGGGTATTTTGTTATTTTATTTTGAGGTATCAAATACAGATCGGGCAAGGTTAATGAAGATGATTGATTAAAAGAAAGAAGAAAGTTATAAAAAGCAGGTCTAAATTTATCTGCTAAAAAACCATTCCCTAAAAATTTCAATTCTTTATTTATTAGTTTACTAAATACATATAATCTCTGCTTGTTATCATCATATTTAATAAATAGCCCTTCGCAATTAACTTGATTATCTTTATTCAAACTCCCTTCTGTACTTCCATATAGAAATTCTTTATTACATAAAGGGGGATGTAGATCTCCATTGAAACCAAAGTTCCCGGTTATTTCCACCAAGCTTAATGAATCATTTTCAAACTTTTCATTATCTTTCTTTGTATAAAGATTCCTAAGTGCATTATCCGGGAATGTTAAAAATCTAGAATAAAAATGGCCAAATCCACCTTGAATTGAATTGATAACACCAAAGCTTTTATTTTTAATTTTCATCATTTGAAGAAAGTAAGATCTTGAATCAACTGTCTGTACAATAAGATTACTTACCTCTTCACCAATTTCTTTAATAAAATTCTCATCAATTTCAAATACTTCTTCAACTGTCGAAGAAACATTAACAATTAGATACTGTTGAAGTCTCTCCCTTAACTTATTAATAGTGTCTATTTCCTGAATGTTATATAAATTTTTATTCAATATGTTGCTGGGTTCGTTAACTTGATTCAAGGATACTATATTTAATTCTTTTGAATAATCACTATAAAATTCTGTCAATTTAACCTCTTCATTCGAAGGATAATTTCGCAAGAAAAATTCTCTCATGTTTAACATTGAGATATTACTAGAATCATATAAAGGTAATATTTGCTGAATAATATTTAAGTCTGAAGTAAACTCATTTATATCAGCTTTAGATAATTCAATATAATCGATTGAACTGTTAACAGCAGCATCTTCATAAACAATAGTATTTGTTTCAGGAAAATCTAAGCTATATAAATCATACAAGTTTAATAATATGTACTTTATTTCTTCAATAAGCTCTAATTTTTTTTCAGGTTCATCTATTGAAAAACTATTCAAGTTTTCTATTAAACCAATTATTTCTTTTAAACTTTTAATAATGGGTGTTAGTTGAGAACAATCACTTTTTAATAAGTAATCATGTATAGAATTTAATATATTTGGGCTTTGTTCAGAATAAGGTAAGTAAAGAATAATAACATTTTTTTTTATCAAAAGATCAACAGTCATTTTTATTAATACTCTATTGTGATTTGTGGTTTTTGTCAATTTATCTATTAATGAAGTGTAGGAGATTTTTGTTCCACTCGCTTCCAATAGTTTATTAATCACTATATTAATAAAATTACTAGATTTAATGACTTCTATTTCTTCAAGGTACTGAAATCTTATTCCACCCGGAACACCATTTATTAAATTCTTAATATAATGCAATAAATCTCCTTTTTTCAATAAAGTTTGATTTGCCTTCACCAAAAAAAAACTCTTCATCTCACTATCTTTTAGTTTTTCGAAAAAATTAAGTACCAAAGTTAGATTTATCTCAATCTTAGACTTAGAATGTATTTTATTTGTATTTGTATTTGTATTTGTATTTGTATTTATATTTACCTTTGTTGAACCCTCTATTAATTTTGTACCCGTCGTTAACGTGAGTGTTGTGAAGGGAGTTGTTTTACATACTGTTCTAGAAAGGTATTTTAGTAAAGGTAATTCAATTTTTCTATACTTCTTATTGTGATTTTCTACAACAGTATTAGTATATTTTATTAATGAATTCTTTATAATAGGTGTAGATATTAATACTCCGTTTGTTAAATGTGAGTCCTGAAGTAATTTTTGAAATACAATTCTACACATGTAAATATTGGAAAAATATTCCTTTTCAATGCTCTGCCGTAAATTATATTTGATATTATAGAGGACCTGTAGTTTCTTTACCACAAGGATTATTTCTTTATTTTTTAAAAAAAGGGTATCTAAAAACTCTATTTTTCTTTCGTTATAGATATTTCTTTTAAGTTTAATTAATAGATTCAAGTCATTTTCGGAATTTTTAATTTCCTCAAAAATTAAATGGCAAGTATATTGTGTAAAATCCTTATATTCCTTTTCTAAATTTATATATTTTTCAATACTTCTTTTTAAATTTTCATTTTCCATTTTTCGGAATGAATTAAAGGGAATCGGACTTATTCTTATTAAAACATTTTCATTTATTTTATAATTATCTAATTTATTATGGTCCATCACCATACCCCTTTTTAATTAATAATTTATTTAAATAAATTAAATAAAATTAAACTAATATATAACTCTAAAAACGGATCTAATCCCAATCTATTATTATTTAGATGTATATAGCTATAACATAACTTAATTAATTTTTCTGGTGTTGGACAAATAACATTAATGTTTCTAAGAACTTTATGAATTTCCTTATCTATTTCATAAAAATTAGATTTCCAGCCAATATTTTCCTCAAAATTATCTATAGTATTCTTATATAAGTAGGAATTGTCTACGGATTTCTGCTTTATAATTTCCCAAGTGATTAACGGTATATCCAAAAAAATTCTGCGATTTTCAGCATATTCAAAGAATAGCGATGCCATACTATTTCTTTTTAAGATATTATTTAAGTTTTTTATTTTTAAATATGTTAAGACTATTCCATACAATAATTTTCCTTCATGTTTAAAACTTTTATTTTCTTGAAACATTAACATAATTTGTTCACTTGAAAAACAAAAAAAACTTTCAGAAATTTCTATTCCTTTAATACCACAAAATCGTATAGTTTCAGGTTGATATTCTTCCCATAGAGCTACGTTATTTAACTGTTCATACTTCCCTTCCCTATTTTCTTTACGTTGCATCTTATAATAATTCTCTCTATTTATTACTTTTTCACTAGATGGATTCTTCTCCAAAAATGTTGATGTATATTTTATAATTAAATCTTTCCAAGTCTCTTTAACATTTTGTTCATTAAATTGGAAACGAATTCTTAAATGATTACCTTTCTCCCAATATCTAATAAAGAAAAATCCGGTTATAACATTTTCTTTTAACAAAATTTCATTTATTTTACTTACTAAATTTGTTAAAATAAATTCATAATTTTCCGTCTCTTGATAATAGATATGAAGAGATTCCCATGTTTTTATTAAAATCACTCCCTGTTTCAAATATTTTAGCTTGCTCTGTATTAATATTATAGTTCATATAATAAAATCTAACAAATTATTCTGACAACTTTTTTTGCATAATTCATTATATGAAAATGTTTTCAAATGACAAAACAACTGTTACATACTATTTTTATGAAAATAGTAATACAGACCAACTGATTACTCTTTTGTCCGCAATTTGTCCGTAGAATTTTACTGAACTTATTTTACAGAGATTAATTTAGCACTTACAAAAACCTTATTAATCCAGACTAATTTAACCTATTTGAATTCTGTTTAACCAGACTCTTCAAGGGTTCAAATTCGACAAGGTGGGGGTCGCTGGTTCGAGACCAGTCGGGACCATATGAATATTGTAGTCACAACCTTTGGTACTTATAGGGTTGTGACTTTTTTATTTTAAAGGCAAATCATCATATTATTACCTATGGGGTTAAATTGGGGTTAAAATATAAATCTAAAGTAAAGCTTATAAAAATAAGACACATACACCCTCTTATATATCTCTACCATAAAAGCCAATTTTCCAAATTAGGATTACTCTTGATAGAAGTTCTCCCCTCAACTTCCTCTAACCAGTTATAAAACTTCACAGGCTTGCTCACGAGAGTTTGTTCCTCCACAGTTGAAGAAGTGAGTGTATTCTTATTTGTACGCCCCATAGACTTATTATAAGCCCCGACGAATGCACTTCTTAATGTGTTAGAAAGAGTCAATGTTCCATCTGAAATATCACTGATAAGCTTGAAAATAACATTCTTAGCTTTAATTAAATCAGATACAGTATTTAACTCTGTAGCTAATACCGCTTTATACAATTCATTCTTTAATTCATCTTTTATTGGTAAGCTCTTCATGAAATCAAATAACATCTCCTGGTACTCATTCATGTATGCTATTTTGTTTTCAATTTGCAAAGCTAATTCTTCTGAAATGCTATATATATTTTTTGCTTGTTTAGAACTTAAAAGTGTATAGAACAAATAAAGTTGGAAACGAACAAGCAAAAATAAACTAATGGAAAATAAAGTAATGTAAATAATGTTGGAAACAAAACTAATTTAATCAGGTATAAGCTAGGTAGGCTTCACTATATTATTTTACAAAAATCAACCTTTCCTAGAACATCGCCTTTTTAAAAATGACCTCCCAATATATCGGGAGGTCTTATTTCAGTTATTTATAAGAGATTTCACAATTTTGGTTATAGAGTCTTTATCCAGTTGTTTAATATATTTAACCTTAATATCTTCACGCTCAAAAAGATTGTACACTTTTTCAGCAGCGGTAATTATGTAACTCAGTATTATTATCACTATCATTCACTAGGTACATAAAGTCTGGAGAATAATTACTTCCGCAATAAGGGGATTTTTATAGAATTTTTGGGTATCTTACCATACGAATTGACTTTATCAATGAACTTTTATCAGAAATTTCTAATTTATATATCTTTATTTCCAATTTAATGTAATAATTTATTGAAAGGGGGATTTTTATGAGAATAAAAGAATTTGTTATCAAAAATTATAAGAATATCGGCATAGATGAGTTGTGTACCATCAAGTTTCCAAATAAATCTGACGGAAATTCAGATATGCTAACAATTATTGGAGAAAATAATGTAGGGAAATCAACGGTTTTAGAAGCATTAAGAATGTTTTTCCCTTATGAAAAACCGCATTGCCCTGACATAGACCGATTTCCTAAAAAAGTTGAACCGAACCCACTCAATGAAGCTGAACATATGGAAATACGAGTGACATTCCATAAATTCACAGACCAAGATTTAAGTAAAAAAGAGATTAGTAGATACATTTTTAATGATGAACTAAAGATTAAAAGAATTTGGAATTCTTCTAACTTAAATGATAAGGATGTTCCTTATTATGCTTATATTCAACAAGCATATATTCATGAATTGGAAGGTAGTCCAACTTGGAATAATGCTGCATTTCGAGTCTCTTCATCCGAACTTCAAGACCTACACCAGAGATTTTGTGCTCAACAAGGATTAACTGGGACAATTCTAGCGCCTAAAAAAGAGGACTTTTTACAATACGTTTTAGAGGAGAATTCAGCATTAGTTCATCTCCGAGATCCCGAATGGATGGCAAACCCTAACGGACTTAGTAGCGTGCTTAGATCAATAATGCCTAAAGTAATTTACATACCTGCTATGAAGTTATTACAGGATGAAACTAATCCTGCAAAAGCTAACTCTGCAGCCAAAAACATTATGTCATCGTTAATAGAAAAGAAAATGCGAACTTCACAAAAATTTGTAGAATTTGAAACGGCAGCAACTAATTTAACAAATGCATTCGTTGGAGAAGATCGTCATGAGTCTCTAAACTCTTTAGAGACATCCCTAAACCTCAAGTTAAAAAGGTTAATGGATATTGAAGCGAGGGTCAACTTTAGCCCCCCTGTTATTGAAAAACTTCATGAGAACACTACGTTTTCATTAATTTACAATGATGTAGAAACTACAACCGACCATCAGGGTAGTGGTGCACAGAGGCTATTAATATTGTCATTATTGGAATTGATGTCACAAGAGCTAGATGTAACTGTAGAGGAAGTAGAAGAATCATGGCAAAGAAGCTTTTTATTTTTAGTAGAAGAACCTGAGATATATTTACATCCTCAGCTACAAAGAAAAATGAGAGACTCTTTACTAAAAATTTCTGAGTCTGAACTGTCGCAAGTCATTTGTACCTCACACTCCGAACACTTTATTGATTTAGCAGATCGTCATCAAGGAATTGTGATAGCAAAACGTAATTTTACAACTGGCACAACACTTTTTTCTCAAGTAGAGGATAATCTTTATAACGGGGATAATGCAATAGATAAACGCAATGCTATGAGAATGCTTTTAAATTTTAACTCATCAACTCTTGAGTCATTTTTTTCAAGGAGAGTAATATTAGTTGAGGGAGACTGTGAGATTGCCAGCTTCAAATCTATTAAAGATGTTCTTATTTCTAAATATCCAAATATAAAGGAAGATATTGAAAGTTATTGTAAAGACATAAATATAATTTCATGCAAAGGAAAACTTACTCAAAGAACGTATTGCGAAGTTTTATCTCATTTCGGAATTGAACCAGTAATAATACATGATTTAGATGGTGAGCCATATAATTCGGGAAATAATTTAAGAATGTTAGAGTCAATTAACTTAGATGAAACTAGGAGACTTTACCACTCACCAAATTTTGAAGAGGATATATTTGGTGAAGAATGGTTGAATGATAAGCCATGGAAAGCAACAAAGCTTATTAGAGAAAGATTTGATCAATACGAAGAAGGATTATTAAGATTTTTTAACTTTGTAATAGGTAAAGAAGCAGCAGAATCCCTAAATATTGGCTCATTAGTATCCAGTGAAATCTAATAGAATTAAGAATTTATTAAATGTAAAACTCACAAATGTCGACCTAACAACAAATATTCTGTCCTGTAAGGATTGCATTTAAAATAATGTAAGGCTATGTTAAAGTTAATGATTGTTTCTGAAAAAAGAGCTTGGAATTTCCAAACTCTTTTTTTACTGTCTTTTTCACTAAAGCACCCGTTAGCCATCCATGTAGCGCAAAACCAGCGCTACACCGCAGAGAATGAAAATGTTAAAAACGGATATTTAGTATGGCTGACGAAGAAGGTCGATGAACTATGGTGCCTTAGAGCCCTTCCGTTAGTCTGACTCCAACGACCACGGTGCATCACAAACTGTCGCACTCTATACGAGTAGCACTCATGGGAGTTTAATCCTACTCTGGTTATTGCACCAGCCTTGCCTTTATTCTAATCAGAATGGAGATGTTTCTTGAGTTACCTTTTAATTCAATATAAACATTCTGAAGGCTCAGCCTTTTTTTAAAAAAGCTATTTCTGAGTCTTTTTTGTTATGCAATTTTATAGATTTTGAGTGTTTTTTAATTTTCATGGGAGTTTAAGTGAAACATTTCACAAACTCCACTAACAAATGGTTTCTAATTACCACCTATTAATAGCTCTTTCTTTTGATCCATTAGTATAATAAGTTCAACAAAAGAACGTTAATCCCTTCATTCCAGAATCAACGCTCCTACTTATTTCATCCGTTCTCTCAAAAACCTTTTTTAGGTTCCACTCGTTCAAAAACAACTTTTTCTTCATTTATTTCTTGTTCTTTGCTCGATTTTCAGTCGTTTTTGCGTTAATCCTTCTTTCAACAACATTAACTCCTAAACAAAAACGTCCAAAACCCTGTAATATAAGGGTTTTGGACGTTTTAAGTACAGCTGGTTATTTGCGTTAATTACGACATCATGAGATCGCTTGGGCATGAGCGATTGGAGACAACCGAGATTTACCTTGCGAAAACATTTGAGAAAGAAAATCATGCGATTCATAGTTGGAAGCCCGAGTTGTTCGGACAATATATATAATAGAAAAAAAGAAAATAAACGGCTATGTGGAGGTCAAATTTGGAGAATGTTTATTTAATATACGTATATTTATTTATTGCTTTCGTCTTATCGAACATCCCTTTAATAAATTCATTTATCAAAGGAAATGCTCGTGTATCGAAAGTTATTCATACCATAGGAATGGTCGTAGCTATTGCAAATACTATGATTCATGAATCTTGTCATGCACTTATGGCCATCTTAACGGGAGGTCAAATTAGAGGTGTTTCCTTATCTGTGGATACATCAGGACTAGCAGAAACAACATCTAAATCGAGGATTGCTAGGATACTAGTTTCCTATGCAGGTTATACAGGTTCTTCATTAGTTGCTGTGGGTCTGTTCTACCTACTCTATCTCGGAAAGTATGAATGGATCATCTACTTCTTTGTCCTACTATCAGCTATCAATTGGTTATTTTGGGTACGTAATCTATTTGGATTCCTTTGGTTAACTGCCTTTATTGGCATGATGGTTTTCTTGTTATATAAACACTATGAAGTCTTATTTATACATATCAGTATTCTTTTATCTTGTATGGTGCTCGTACAATCTATTATTAGTGCCTTTGTCATTTTGAAGTTGAGTGTAACGGATAGAAGAAATGCTGGGGATGCAACGAACTTAGCGAAGTTTACGTTTATTCCGACGGTCTTTTGGGGAGTATTGTTTTTTGCTCAATCTGTAGTTGCTGCAATTTATATTGCGAATGAATATTTTGCATAAAACTAGTAATATAAATAAAGTTCAAAATAAAAAGAGGAAGTGATAAAAATTATGCACTTCCTCTTCTGTATCAAATACTTGTGTAGTCTCAAATCCGGAAGTTTCATAATTAATATTCAACTGGATACCTAACCCCTTCATATTTTACGTATATTTTAAAATCTCTCACTTTATTGAAAGCTTCCAGTTCCTCTTGTGTATGTTCTCTGTAGATAGTCGTAAACGAAAGAGTATAGAGATATCCCTCACTTAAAGTTTGAGACATTCTCAGATTGTCAATTGCTCCTAAAAATTCTTTTAAAGGGGAATTGGCTTCAATTTCAAACTGATAATCCAAAAGTTCTTCAGCAGTGAATTTATCTTTTGAGAATAATAATATGTCATATCTTACCCCTTTAGGTGACTCCTCAAAAGGAAAATCGTTAAGTTCAACAATTGTACTATCTACTTCATTAATTTTAAAAGGTATTTGATAACTTTCTTTGATATCTGACACTCCTGCAATATTATTACTATCATTTTGCGTTAGATTATTTTGGGGGATGTTGCTATCTTTCTTAATAGTCTCTTCGGAACAACCACATATAAAAAAAATACTCATTAATGCAAGAAGACCATATCCTTTAATCATTTTCATCCTCCCTCAAGAATTTGACTCTTTTCAATATTATAATGGGAGTTAAGAACGGTGTTATTCAAAAACTAATTTTTATATCTATTTTTGTATAAAATCTTTACTATAAGTAATTTTCTTAGGTTTTTTTACACCATTTGTAGTAACTGTCCCACCAGAATAAGAAGTTGTGCCTGTTTTTATAGTTCCATTATAGATATCATAATGATCTCTTTTGTTCACAAAAGCGCTGTATCTATCATACTGTATTGCACCATAATAATCACGATTGGTATACGGTAAGCTAGGTCCAGTATAACCCTGTGAAGTAGTGTAAGTATATGCTACTGTACCTGAAGCTGAACCAACCAGCCCAAGATTAATAACGCTCTTTAGAGTGCCAGAAACACTCGCTTCAAAAGCAACAGTACCGGAAATCGAAACCGAATGTTGTAAATTACTTGTTTGACCATTAGCTACACTAAGTAAAAACCTGTCATTAACTCGGGGACCAACATCGTAAGCAGAAATGGCATCATGAGAATAGGTGTAAGTGGAATGTGTATATTTTTCACTAATTACACCTAAAGTGCCAATTTCACCAGTTCCAACTACTCTTGGTCCCTCTTTAACTTTAGCTAAATCTATGAAATCTACAGATGCATTTGGAATTCCTTGAACGTCCTCTACCTCGACTATTGTAATATCTTCATTTTCAGATTTTACTTTAATAGGAGTTTCTGCTGATACTGAAGTGGCAACACTAAAGAAAAGGACTAAAGAGAAAAGACAAAGAAATATTTTTTTCATTTAAAGCATCTCCCTATTCATTATTTTATATTCTCAAATTCTTATACTTGAAGATTTTTTAGATTTAAGTATATTAATCTAATTTTTCTTTTGAGCTCCCCTCCTCTTTTTTATAATAAATTACAACAATCCGAAAATTACAAAATATCATAAAAACGATATTTAAAGGAATCAGATATATATTTAGACTTGGGAGTACTTCTCATGTTCCTGTATAACCATCTGTTTAAAGGCATCATCTTCATATACATCTAAAAGCTTAGTTATTTTCTGTTTGTATAATAATTCTTTATCCTTCGAAATATACGAATAACAAATAGCCATACGATTAAAACAAACGGTAAGTGGTCGGTAAGGTAAATCTTTCATATGTGAATCCAAAAGCGTGACTAATCTATCGAGAGCCTCAGAATATCTTCCACTTTTAATAAGCAATAGCGATAGATTTAGTATAAGAGTAGTAGAAATTTTTTTAGAATCATTAAATGCTTTATATTTATTTAGTCTTTCAAGCAGCTTTTCGGTGATATAGATCACAACATCATCTTCAAAAAAATATAAAATAACATTCATCATTCTAATATCTGTTAAATACCATTGATCGTATCGTGAGATCCTTTCCCATATTGTATTTACTTTCTCCCTAGCTTTCTCAAAATCTCCAGTTGTTTCTACAATTAATAGAGCTTCGCATACACTTCGCAATTCCTCTAAAAGAATATTTTTTTTATCGTTAAGAAGGTATTCATCTATAGAAGTTATGACATTGGTTATTTCATATTTATTATTATAGGACAAGCGGAAAAAACTATTAACTATTTCCGTAACTACATCGTGTTTATAACCATTATGTATATAACGTAGTTCATCCGTAGATATTTGAATTTGAAGTAGTAGGTGCATAAAATGCGCGGATAAAATGTCTGATTTCTCAGATTCAAAGTTAGAATAGGTTGATTGTGTAAATAACTCGCCAACTATTTCTTTCTGTGTATATCCCTTGTTTTTCCTTATTCTCTTAATTGTACCGCCATAATTCGACATAATTCCCTCCAGTTATTATTTTTCTAATATTTTGTCATTGTCTGACATTATCCTATTACAATTTAAGTGAAAGGGGGCAATAGTATGGAAATTGTATTTATGATTTTAGATATCTGGTTAATCTCAGGTGGATGATTTTTAGAATCTACTTATATATTTTTAGTTTGGAAAATATAAAATAATTTTAGCATAACTAAGGAGGAACTTCTTTCTAATCCAAGGATAAAGTTCGAAAAATAAAAAAGTGTTTATCCCCTATAAGACCTCTATTAAGTTAAAGTAGTTTTCTTACTTTTTTTATATAGAGGTTCTATTATAAATAGCCAAGGAGGAATTATTTTTATGACTGCAAAACTGAAAAAGTTGATTGGAGCATTAGTAGTGGTTTCCACACTTTCAATATCGTTAACAACACCTTCAACAATAGCCTCTGCATCAACGGAAATTATAAATAATAAAACAGGGATTGAGACAGTAAGTCCATTTGCTGTAGCTAGTAAATTCGTTCGGATTGAGTGGAAACCAGGTATGCCATTTCCCTATTTATACAATGATGGTATGTACAAAGGTAACTTGTACCTAATGGGAGTATGGTACGATACTGGGGGTAAGGTTGCGTTAGGTGGTTGGCTAGAAGGAACTGTTTATTGTTATAGCAATTGTGCTTTACCTGCGGGAATAGATGGAGAACAACAATAAACTATCTTCCCTCATTAAATTTTTATAAAGGAGATTCTATATGAAGTTAATAAAAAAAGGTGGATTTATAGGTTACATTGCAGCTGTCATGTTTTTAACTTTAGGTTTGTTGGGAAGTCCGACAAATGCTTCTGCAGCTCAAATTATGAAAAGTATAGTAAGTGAAGATGAAATTATGACCACTTCGGTTTCAAGGGAAGTAAGTGTAACAGCGGATTGGCATGGTTCGCAACCATATCCCCCTTCAATATATTACAACGTTAACGGATATAAAGGATATATATATTTAAAAGATGTTAAATGGATTAATACTTATGCTGAATTAACATATCGGGGAACAGTTACTTGTACGGGAGTATGTATAGCCCCTTCTTCACAAATTATAGAAAAATAAACTATTTAACTTTTAATTAGGGGGTACTTTTGTATTAACATTACAAAATTACTCCCTTTTTAATATATAAAATAAATTACTAATTTTAATTTTTATAATAATGCAATATATTCATCATAGCTTACGTCTAATATATAAAGGGATGAAAAGGAGGCGATTTTAATGGAAAGTAACGGAATAATACCAATGCACTTTAAGATGTATGGAATAGATGGATTAGATGTACTAAAAGCTAATCCAATTAAAGCTGTAGAAATTATCATGAATACATATGGTAACGAAGTAAAAAGATTTGTTTATACCTACCTACATAATGAAGCGGATACAGATGATGTAACGCAAGAAGTTTTTGTGACTGTATATTTGAAACTTAGTACATTTAAAGGGAAATCATCTCTTAAAAGTTGGATTTATTCAATTGCTGCAAACAAGTGTAAAGATCATTTGAGAGGTAATCGTTTACGTCAAAGTAAATTAATGGAGAGAATTACTAGGCAACCAATATCCCATCAGTTAAATGAAGTACCAGAAGAGTACCAACAAAGCACCATAAAGGAAGGGCTTTTTGAGAAGATAATGGAATTACCTATTAAATATAGAGAAGTCGTTATTCTTTATTACTTCAAAGAATTATCTATCAAAGAGATCAGCTTCATATTAAACGTGAAGGAACCGACATTGCAATCACGTTTGTCGCGAGCAAGAAGTAAATTAAGAGATTTAATAAATGAAGGGGGTATTATTCTTGGATAAACATTTAAAAGAATTTAATTTTGAAGAAAACATCAACTCGACCTTTACAGAAGAAAATAAACAGAATGTATTAGGAAAAATCAACGATATCGAAAAAAAACGCAATAAGAAACAAAGCCTTTTTGCGAACGGTCTTACATTAGCATTTTCGGTTGGACTACTAATCTTCGGATTTAATTTTGTGTCTAATAATATAGAAGGTACAAAAGAAAATGTTGCTGAATCAAATGATACAGAAAATGAATTAATTTTGAATCAAAATGGAGAAGAACCAACGCAAACTATAGCAACTGAAGATGACGAGAAGGAAAAAGAAGAATTAGAAGTTGGTGCATACTTTGATTATTTCTGGTCGCCTGAGAGTCTTGATACGCATGAGGATTATGATTATTCCGACTCAAACTACAATCTCTATATCGCTCACCTAAGAGCTGCACTCATTACCGATAATGCAATATTTCTAACAGGCCGTATGGATTATTCTACCTATAAGAGATATCTAGATAGTATATTATTTTATTTAAATGAAATTGTGCCTGGCGAAGAAAAAATAGAGGAGTTTCAAATGGCTGTTAAATTAGCTGAGCAAGCTATTGACAACGAAGTAGAAAAAGGAGATCCAATTTTAGATGATTTGCATATGGTTCTACACGAGTTAGATGAATATTATAATGCAGAAGCATTTCAAGATCACATCACAAATGAGAATGGCATCATAGTAAAATAAATTCTTATGATGACATCTCCATAGATATTTTGACATGGAGTAAATCTAGAGTTAAATGGGTACTAATATTAAATCTATAGATTTTAGCTTTTTACTACTTTGTGCGAAAGGTGTAATGAATTATGTGTGGTCGTTTCACGTTATTTGCTGACTATGATCAGATATTAGAACGTTTCGATGTAGATGTAGCCTTTGCTGAAGAAAACTACTCCCCTAGCTTTAATGTAGCTCCTTCACAACCGGTTATATCTATTATTAATGACGGGAGTAGTAGCCGACTAGGCGGCCTCCGTTGGGGGTTAATACCGGGATGGTCAAAGAGCGAAAAAATTGGTTCCAAATTAATCAACGCTCGCTCTGAAACAGTTGAGAGTAAACCTAGCTTCCGTCATGCTTTCTTGAAGAAGCGTTGTATCATCGTTATGGACTCTTTCTACGAGTGGGTGGTGGGACCAGATGGGAAAACCCCTATGCGTATAAAGATGAAGGATGATGGAATGTTTGGTGCAGCTGGTCTATGGGAGTCATGGAAAAATCCAAATGGTCAAACAATCCATTCCTGTACGATCCTTACAACGGAAGCTAATACCTTAGTAAAAGATATTCATGATCGGATGCCTGTTATCTTAACGAGAGAGAATGAAAAGGATTGGTTAAATCCATCCTTGCAGGATAAAGAGAAATTAAAGAGTATGTTGGTGCCTTTTGATGCTACATTAATGAAAGCCTATCCTGTTTCTAGTGATGTCAATTCACCAAAGAACAATCATATTGGTTTGTTAAATTCTTTATAAATTTATGTGAACTAGTAAAAAAAACCACTCTAGACAATAGACTTTGTTAGAGTGGTTTAAATTAATTATATTCAGCTTACTTTCGTTGAATAGACATCTTCCTATTGTGTTAATAAAGCAAGTTTAGACTTTGAAGGTGTTTCATATTTCACTTTAACATCCTTTTGTATGAAGTTGCCCCCACCTACACCATATAAACCGCCATGATTACTCTTATAACTGTAAACTCGATATTCCTCTCCCTTATCCAGTGTACGAACGATTGTTAAAGAACCATTACTTGCTAGTTTAACTAAATTAGTGTCTTGTAATATCGTTACCTTCCCTATTTGACCCAGTTTTAATTCGGTTTTCCCCCACATTACTTTTTCCTGTTTTACTACTTTCTTAATAAACTCCGTTGTAAAACTGTATGCCCCCCCACTTGATGGAGCCCCGTCAGTTTCTACTTTTAAAAAGTATGTACCTTTTGTTACGTTAATTGATACACTATCCTTCTCTCCAACATTTCGAAATGTATTAACTGTTAGATATGGTTTTAATGTCGTTAAGTCTGCTTTTAGAATAGATAAATAAGTTCCCATTTCCTCCGCATTTAAGTTGATCGTTAGAATACCATCCTTTTGGACGATTACTTCATAAAAGTCCGTATCATGGCGATATTCAAACATTCCATCCACTTTTGTATCCAGTAAAAATTCTTGTGCTTCTTCAACAGAAGTATTTAGGTCTTTATCAATCTCGGTATTAGCATAAGTGGATCCACCCATCCATAATCCACTTAATAGAACGCAACCTCCAAAAATAGTACTTAATAATGCCTTTTTCATTACAATTCCCCCTACACACTAATTTTCTTCTTTAATACCATTTAAATGTCGATACTCTTTTTCCAACATATAGTCGTTCATTTTTTCATAGCAACTTGCGTCATAACCACTAATAAGAGCACACAAAGATATATAGTTACTTCGCTCGTCTGCTGTTAATATTACTTCGTCCATATATGGTACCTCATTTCCAGAATATCATTTATTTGTACCTGTTTTAAATAAATATAAGACGTACATGCACGTAATTGTAATCAGATTTAAAAGTTATTTACGCTTGAAATGGACATCATGTCTCACTTAATTCTTTTCTTTTGGCTACTCAAATATTATATATAACCACCCTGGTAAAGTGAAAATCACAATGGTAAGAATACTTAATATAATCCACCCACTTTGGTCATTCCAAAAACCAGTTACGATGTTTATATATTTATCTAGGAAAACGAGTATTGTAGACTTGTTGGATTTAAACCTATCCTTTCGTGAAATCATTTTCACGTACCCCCTAAGGTGCTGCAACTATATTAGTTTTATCGGTATTCTTCTGGAGATGTGTTGAGGTTCTGGATAAATTTGAAATATTATCTACTTTGGTTTAAATTCTACACTCCCATCACAATCTAACATCCTTTATATAATCACTTAGTACGTGTTTGAGATTCATTCCTAGTAAACATAGAATTGGTAAGAACTGTGCAATAATGGCATACCATAAAGGAAAACCACCAGACCATGCAATGTATAGAATTATAAATCTACCTACTGCCCCAATTAATATAAGCATTAAACCTTTACTACGTCGCTGGGGATTTCCGGAAGAAGCAATTCTAAAGAGACCACTAATGGTAATCCAACAGGAAAACAAGTATAAAAGGATATAGATTATAGAAATAATCATTCTGTTGCTCCTTTTTCAGTAAAGATTTTATCGAATAGATAGTAGTAGTAGACTATTCCTGTAGCTATCGCTATTGAAAAAAGAAACAATATTACTGTTATCGTCATATTCATGTGGGTACGCTCCCTTTTTTAAATCTAAAAGCCATTTCAAATATCAGACAAGAGAAAAGGAATAATAGAATGCTAATATTTTGACCTGCCTCTATAAATGGTTGGTGAAAGGGTAAAACCAAATTTACCGTAGTAAAGATAGTAACCAGAAGAAATAAAGGGAACATACTCAACCATACCCCCTTCTCTAATTGTTTTTTAGGTTTGTTTAAACTCTCTGTTAGTGCTGCTCCCATCATTAAAATGCTGAATAAGAGAATAGCTAATAATAATAGTTTCATCTTTTAACTCCTAAATAAATTCTTTTTATACTTTGTAACAGTGTACTTTTGATTTTATTTCTTCTATTTCACTACTAATGATTTGTAAGATTAATGATTTCCTCTCTTGTGTCATAGGAAATAAATTGCTATCTACCATGTCGAAGAAATTCGTCATTTCATCCTGTCTTTCATGTAGGCAATTTAAACATTCGCCATTACTTAAAATTGAAGAACAGTTATCACAACTTTCGGGTGATTCATCTCCCCACAAAATCCAATTTACTGAGGTATCAGCTAAGAAAGCAATTCTTAGTAATCTTTCTCTGGGTGGTAATGCTATACCACGCAAATACGAGTTCATTGTTGATTTATTAACATTCCCTATTTTCTTTCCAAACTCTGAAATAGAAAGGTATGAACGTGAACGGATTTCTTGCAGTCTCTTAGCGACTTGCTCCTTATCAGGCTTTACTGTTATATGTAAAAATTTGCTGTCTTCCAAATCTAAGAAATTCTTCATCTCTTTTTGAATTTCTAAATTGCATTTTAAACATTCGCCATTACTTAAAATTGAAGAACAGTTGTCACAACTTTCATGTAATCTATCTCCCCATAAAATCCAATTTACAGAGGTGTCAGCTAAGAAAGCAATTCGTAGTAGTTTCTCTCTTGGTGGCAATGCTATGCCACGCAACCATGAGTTGACAGTAGATTTATTAGTATTATCTATTCTTTTTCCAAACTCCGAAATTGAGAGATTTGAGCGTGAACGAATCTCTTGCAAACGTTTGGCAACTTGTTCCTTGTCTGCCTTCATTTGTTTACCTCCTTTCCGGGCTTCCGTTAGAATTTTATAGAAATTCCAAATATCTGTTACTCTTGATAATCATCTCAGTTGCGGGTCTATCTTTATTAAACTCATTCTTCTTTAGATAACCATAGGCTAATATGTTTTTACCTACTAGTTCGGCATCCTTAAAAGTAAAGTGTTTGAAGTGTTTTTCGAACACCACGAGAGAGAAAAAACTAGCGTCTGATGCTTCGAAGTTGACGTACCATACTTTCTCTCGACGGATTACTTTATCAACGGTACCGTGGATAAAATAGGGTAAATTCATTGTCTTATTTTGCCACAATGCAATATGCGCATCTCGATTACTCCTAATCAGTTCAGAGATAGGAATTTTGGTTCCTTTTACAGAGATAATGATACTTGCAAGTAAATCAGGTTCCACATTCGTAAATAGCTTTTTAACGGCTTTAAGGGATCCGATGGATTGTGGAGTAGGATTGCTCTCTTTTAGTGATTTATCATCCAGCTCTGATTTTTCTTTTTCGGTATCATTAGGCTCTCGGTTTACCTCTTTTGGTACGAAATCAGGATCTATACTGTCCAGGTTTAAACGGACTATAAATTCTCGTATCCCTTGTTCCCTTAGCGAAGCTTGATATTCCGTTACTTTTTCTACCGTTTCAGAAAAAGATAATTTTTTAGCGAAACCACAACCTGTTTTATGAATAGATGCACCTTTACCAGAGGTCCTAAAGTGAGCCACTATTTCTTTTTCTTTCGATTCGGGGATAAAAATAATGGGAACACCACAACTTTTATCGATACAACTTAGTCGAACACCATGTAGAGTTTCTTCGTAGGCTTTTGCTGTTATAACCTTTCCATCCGTTAATAAAGCTGAATGCATGTTAAATCCTCCTTTGTACATATAATTAATTTCTATTTAATTAAGCAAAGTTGAATAGTAGTGTCTTTTTCTCTCTATCCCATACCAATTGTGCTTTAAATGGTTTCCCTGTTTTTTTACTTACGAAGTTAGAAAGTTTATCAGTTTTTCCTTGCATTAATATCTGTTGTGCAATGACTTTACTAATAGGCTGGCCACTTATTTTTTTATTAATAGCGAAAGAACATTCCGTTTGTTTGTGGTTAGAACATCCATAAAAGTTGCCTTGATCTTGGACATCACCATCACATAATAAACACTTACCTATTACTTCTTTAGTACCGTACTTTTTCTCTCTCTGTTTTTGCAACTGTTCCTGTTCTTTTATAACTTCTTCTAAGTGGGAGGATTCTAGCTGCCAATTCGGCGCATTCAACTGCAGGTCACGGATTAACTCACTGACTAATTGTTTTGAACGTTCCAAGAATGGAGCCGCATTCTTTTTCCCCGCTTTCACTTGTTCAAGGTATTGTTCCATCAACCCTGTTTCTCGAGGAGAACTTAACCAACTACCTTTGCCTAATGCATCAATCAAAATGAAGCCTTTAGCTAAGACAAAAATATTGTTTTTACGAGCTTCTATATATCTTCGATTCATTAACTGTTGAATGATATTACTTCTAGTAGCAACCGTACCTAGAGATAGTTCTGTTTTTCCTAATCCCTTTTTTTCCTCTTCTGATAAGTAAGCTGAAATATTCTCCATGATGGTAGGAAGTTGCCCTTGGGTAAATCTCTTTGGAGAAGTGGTTACTTTATCTTCCCTGATAACGTTGTTTAGTACTAAGGTTTCTTCTTCGATTAGTTCAGGTATATCCTTCATCTCTTCGTTATTAGATTCGGTTTCAGACACACAGGATTTCCACCCTTTTGTAACTAAACGCTTCTCTTTTAAAGTGAAAGGATATTCGTCATCCACTAAAATAGTGGCTTTCATGACACTATATACAGCTGCTGGATAATGTGCGGTGATTAGTCGATTAGCAATCATTTGATACATTAGCTGTTCTTCATTGGACAGTTGATTCCTATCAGGCACTTTAGTCGTTGGGATAATCGCATAATGGTCATCTGTTTTTTGCGAGTTTATATACCGTTTATCTGAACTAATATCTTGAATTGGAGCAGGTAAATGATTCTCCCCCCATCCCAGGTTACTTAAAGAATCTAAGATTTCAGGGAATGCCAGGGCTTCTTCGGGATTAACCACGGTCGGTAAAGCTCGCGGATAACTGATATATCCATTCTCATAGAGAGACTGTGCTACAGATTGGATTTGCTCCGGTGATTGTTTGGTAATCTTATTCATCTCGTTGATCAACGAAGTAAGATTGAAAAAAGGAGGCGGAGGTACTTGCTCCATTTTTTCCTCTACTGATTCTACAATTGCCTCTTTCCCCTTTAAGTAGTCGGCTAGTGCATCCGCTTGCTCTTTATCATCAAGAGGGTCCTCACTCGAATCAAACTTCGCCTGGATTAAAACACCTTGTTTTTCGAAGACTCCAGTTAATTCGTAATAAGGAGTAGGTTTAAAATTACTAATGGCACGGTCCCGTTCTACTAGAATCCTTAAAATTGGTGACTGGCATCTGCCTGCACTGTAAAGGGACTTCGCTTTGTCTGCAAGTAATAGAGAAATTGCTCGACTACTGTTTATTCCGATTAGATAATCACTAATGGAGCGGGATAATGCCGCGACGTAATAAGGATGATATTCCTCGTTTGGTCGTATATGTTGAAATGCTTTCATAACTGCGCTCTTCTCATATGAATTCAACCACACTCGTTTAACAGGTTTCTTATTCTTCATATGATAAAGGACCTCATCTACGATAAGCTGACCTTCCTGTTCGGCATCACCGAGATGGTAAATCTCTTTTACCTTAGGGTCATGAACAAACTTCTTTATATTGGCATACTCCGTTTTTCTCTCTTTGACCACTTTCAGAGGAATGACTGAATCGAGAGCAAGCGGAAGGTCTTCATATTTCCATTGTTTCCATTCGGGATTAATTTCTTCTGGAAGGCATTGTTCCATTATGTGACCGACGCACCATATAGCAAAAGCCCCATCGGGGAAATGGGGTTGTTGTGGTTTCAGATAAAGATATCCTTTTTTCTTTTCATATTGAAACGCTTCACAGATACTTTTTGCTTGTTTCGGCTTTTCAAATATTAGCAACTTCACTTATGCTCACCAACATTCAATGATTTATCAAATGAAAAATTAGTATCTTCCGCCATAAAAATAGAATGATTTTCTTTACAGGTAGAGCAGCAATACAAAGAAATCATCGCAACTTCTGTCGGTATGCTATAAAAATTACCGCAACCGATACATTGTTTTTCCGTTAAATCCGTAAATTCCATAATATGTTCCTCCTATTCTTTATCTAATTTCAAATTAGGTAACCAACTATATGGGTACACTGAATGAATAGTAGTATCTTCCACCTTCCGGATAAAAGGATCGTGTAAATGGCCGTGGAATAAATAGGTAATCCCTTTTTCAAATAAAAAGGAAGTGATTGCTTGATAGCCTCGATGTGCATCATCTAATCCCTTGTCTCCATATGAAGGATTTGAGTGCATGATGAATATATCGATATGCTGATTCTTAACTTTATTCAAAAAAGACTGCAGCTCCGCTTCTGTCCGTTGACCATGAGGTCTATCTTTATATGGCGGTACTCCCTCGAAACCTGCAAAGCTTATACCTTTAATAAGAATCGTCTTTTCATGCATATTGATTACAGAGGTACCACTGAATACTGAAGGGTGACAATGATTTCCTAGTACACCTAGTTTGATGCAATCGTACTTTCTATCAATTCGAGCCACGGCTAGTGAAGGTATATCTCCTAACAAAAGAATCACATCAGGCTGCACATCCGGTAATTCGAGAGAAGTACGAATATCTGCAAATGCTAAAATGTTCATTTACTCAACTCCTATTATTTATCTTTGCGATTATATCTGGTTCGTTTTCTGCTGGTGGCGTTATATGTACATCATTGGAAAAGGTATATACGAATAGGGATACCAATAAACAAAATAAAAATAATCCAAAGCCATTCTTCGGTCTTGGGTGTTCACCCTTTTGAAAATCTCTTATCATTACGCGACTACCTTTCCGATAGACTCTAATCCTGAAAATACTGCTCCAGATGCTCCTCTACCTTGATGGAATACTAACTGTTTATCATTTTCTTTACAAAGTTCCTTTACGACATCCATTGATACATGCCCAATTGCCCCTAGTAGTACTACGACACAATCGGCTTTCTTAATAATTGGACGGAAATCCTTTTTAACTCCACCATTTCGTGACTTTCCATTATGAAACAGAACTTCACAACCCATTTTCTTGCCGATCTGTTGATATGTATGCTCTTGACTGCCACCGATAATAGCTAATTTTGTTTTTGACATCTAACTCACTCCTAATGATTATTGTTAATATTTATAATATATCAATATTTTATATATGTAAACAATAATTATATTTTTTAATTTTCAGCTCTTTATCGGAGGTTCTAAATAGTAGCCACCATCTAAGATTAAATCAGTAATTTCCTTGATTGATTTTACGGAGGTAGTACGCATATGGATAAGGCCTTTCAACTTGCTATTTCTTAAAACCTTGTATTCGACTTCTGTGTAGTGTTCCATGACGCAAAGAATAGGAATATTTAGTTTGTAGTAATAATCCGAAATTTTTTTAAATGAATCCGTTACATTCATCGAAATGTAGAACACCAAATCAACATCTTCTTGGTTTGTTTGTTTGTTCCAGTCAGTTATTGGAAAACACGATTGAATGGCATTCGGGTAAAGAAGAGAGAGAATATCTTCCCAGGTAGATACCAAACTCTTCTGGTTATATATTAAATTTATTTTCATAAGTGTATTAAACTCCTTGTGTTCAAACCCAAAAAAAGGACGCACTCCTTTCCTTAAGCACATTAATAATGCTTTAAAGAAAGGGGTACGCCCTTTGATTTTGTGAAATATTCTTTTATTTATCATAGCAAACAACCCATAAATATTAAAGGCTATTTTACCTATATTATTAATTAATTTGAAAGCGTTCACTTTTATATAAATTGGAACGCTTTAGGAATAATCATTGCGAATGCCATCATTAGAACAGATACCATGACAAGTGCTTTAGAGCGTCGGTAAAATTCAGGATGTTCAATCAAGTTATATCCGAATCGGTATAATCCACTAGCCGCTATTGTAAGAGCCCCTAAAAAGATTGCAGAATAACTAAGTGTCAAAACGAAATCTTGTAATAACGAATCTACATCGGAAGAATCCCTAATGGATAAGACTAATATAGGACCACCCCGAAGTAGCAACATAACAAGGAATGACCAAAACATCGAATTTTGTCCGTATTTCTGCCACTGCCCATTCTTAAACAAAGCAGAGAGAATCATCACTAATGTACCTATAATAAAAATCGCTGTTAGACCAATGATTCCCCAGTAATGAATCGGTACAACAACTGCTGCTAAATCTCCTACTACATTACCTAAGAAGTCGGATGAACCATCAGCTTGAAACTCATTTTCGGGATTAATAGATGGGATGATAGAACTTGCTTGAATATAAAATGGTGTTTTTATCATATATTCATTAACTCTTTTAAGGTTTCTTGTTGAGTTATTCTTATGCTTTTTTCAATCGTATCCCATGTAAAAGCTCCATATGTAAAAGGAATTCGTACATTTAATGAAAACTGTTCTTTGGCTTCGTGGTAAGCTATTATGCCAAAATCATGCCATTGTTTCTCAATGAATTCATCTACATAGGGATTTAGAATTGTATCCATTAGATCTTCACGACTGATATTCATTTCAGCTCTGATATAAGATAGTCCTCTACTATGACCATTTACTTCGAGATTACTTATATAATCAGTGAATGGCATCAGCACGTTGAATACTTCCTCTACTGTTTCTAAGTAAGGTAGTCGTTTAGGACATTCCATTTGTAATGACAATTTAACGTGATCAGAAAGAATTTCACCTTTTTGAGAAACTTCAAACACAATCACGAAACTACAATTTAATTTGTTGATAATTGGTATGATAATTCTATTTCTAATAGAATCTAATTGGAATTCCAAATGTTTATAGTAAGACGCACTTAATGAAAAACCTTTTCTACCATCCCCGTTAGTATAGAAATTTTTTGCACCTCTTTTATATTCCATTTCAATTGTAGAAAATAATAATCCTTTCTGTATCGCTTGATCCAATACTTCATAATGACTGGTATTTGATTTATATTTCGATATTTCAGTGACATTATTCAACGTTAATCTTCCCCTTCGTGGTACTTATGTCATGCGATTTATATCTTTCGTTAGTTCTATGAACATAACAATATCAAACATATATGGTTAATTCAACATAATAATTCTCGTATTAATTATCATAAAATTCCAATTTATTTTATTTATAATAACTATGGTTCCTTCCTTCTTATTGATTTCTATAAGTTAAAAACCAATAAGAAGGAAAGAACCTAACTAATTTAGTTAGACTCAGACCTTATAAACTAGGCTACTACATGTGATTCAGTATGGAAATAGTCGTCATTTATCATTAATTCTTCCTCTATGGAAAAGTCAGAAGAATATTTTTGTAGCATATCAATTGCTAGTATGTCAATGTGATTATCTACATTTCTTTCGACAAAAATGGACAAAATGTCACCCTTGTTAATATTCCTAATAAAAGTACAATTTACCCATTCCCTTGCACTTCCATCACTGACATGTAAATAACCTTGTTCTTCTCCTACTACTTCAACAACCCAGAGTTGTTTCCCTATCACTAAATCTTTGATTCTACAATCTGCTTTAGATGCAAGTTTAGAAGATAACAAAACAGCTTGTGGTTCTAATTCATCCCAAGAAGCCATCGATAAAAGTTCTGATTCATACGATGGATCTTCTATAGGTGTTACTGATTCTAGATAATTATTCTCCATACAATCTTCCATTTCATTTGTTCCGGAAAGAAACTGTTGAAAGAATTGTTCTTGTTCGGCCGTTAATACAGAAGCTGTATATTCGTTTTGCCTAACAGATTCCTGGTTCCCCACTGAAACTACAGAACGAGGGAGTCCCCAAAGTGGTAATGGCTCCTCTGCAGACACCTTTTGTTTTGTCAAAAAGTAATATAAACTTTCTCCTAAAGTCATAAAAAACATTATTCCTTGTGTAAGTAAACTTTCTATAATTAATAGCATATGCTCCGTCCTCTCTTGATTGGAAACTCTTGCGAACCTATACATCCATACAAGAGTTCCCTATAGTATTATTAAGCGAATAAATCAAAAGCAAGTTGATTTTCTGAAACAACTTTTTTATTTGATTTTTTAACTTTCTTTTTCTCTACATCCTTGATAGAAATAATGACCGGTGAAGTATCCTGTTCTGTTGGTTTAGAATCTATATGCTCTCGCTCTCCAATTTGTGGTTTGGATAGGTGATACAATATAGCGCCATCAGAAACGAATTTTCTATCGAAGCCAATTCCTTCTACGATATCCACTGCTAATACATTCCCTTTCCATTCAAAGCCTGGAATAAGATTGTTCTCAATGTTTTGAGTAAGAATAGATTTATCGCGAAGTAAGATCTCTTTTGTACTAACACCTTTTATTCCCGCCTCTACCCATTGTTCAAATTGTTGGATTAAGGTTAGTTTCTCTCGTTTTTTACCCATGTTTGCAAGGAGTTCTCTTGCTCGGTCTGAACTTTGAGCGATCCAATCTTCAGCTGAGCCTTTCATAACTGCTCCACCTTTTTTTACACTCTGAATAAGCATAGATTGCAAATCTCCCTCGTCTCCAAGCATCGCGCTTAAACCGTCAGAAGATACCTCGCCGTTTATTGCTGCTGTCGCCCGATTCTTCATAGCAATGATCTCCGCCATTTTTTCTTGAAAAGTACCACTATAGGCTAAGTAGAATAAACGACACTCTTGTGACTGCCCGATGCGCCATGCCCGTCTAGCACTCTGGTTAATAGTAAAGAGGCTCCAGGAGAACTGATAATAAATTAACGTAGGTGTACATAGGAGGTCTAGTCCAACTTTCACTAATTCCTGAGACACTATACAAACATCGTATCCTTCCTGCTCCATCTTTTTCTTTAACCATTCACTTCTTGCATTGGTTTTCGTAGTGGAGGTATCTAAAATACATACCTTTGCTCCAATTTCCTCTAGCTTTTGCTTCAAGCGAGGACGTAGGTCTCTTCCTGCAACAGAGGAACCAGTATCTCGTACATATACTATCGACTTTCTACCTTCTTCCATTTCTCCCGCCACAATTTCTTGTAGTTTCTTCTCTTTTGGAAGCGTACAATCTTCATTTAAGTGAGTGGCACTCCAAATTAGTTCACGGTCACCATCACTTGTTTTAAAGGTTGCATCTGGGAATTGAAAAGGGTTATCGACATATGCGATACCGTAATCCGTCATTTGCATATAGAGCTTATATCCATCGTCTCTTGCATCAATTTCGTGTTCAAAACTGGAAATCATTCCACGGTAGTGTTTTTCCAAGTCCTCTGACATAGGAACAAATATAGTCGGAGTATCTACAAGTTCAACTGGATCTGGCCAAACATCTTTCAAGCGTACGTTAATAACGTTATGCACCATGTACTTCCCAAAAATAAAAGGAGAAATACCAGGCAACACTTTTTTACTTGTTCGACGGTTACCACCACGAGAATTTGTATTGGAATATTCCATATCCTCTCCTATTGAAGTAACAACGGTTTCTTCCACATTCCCATATTCTTCGTTAAAACGACTAACTTCTGAGAATTTGAACCCACTTTTGACCATGTCGTGTGGAAACATTCTCCATAGTAAGTAGTAGATATCTTCAGCCTTGCCACCAAACAGTGTACCTGTACCAGCTACTACCTTTTTGGAAGACTGTACTAGTGCTCCCAAACTGTTACCCTGGGCAGTACTTCCCGATTTCAGCAAATGTACTTCATCTACAATAGAAATATCGAAAAAGGATTTCATCTTTCTTCGAATATATTCAATGGCAGCGACACGTCTAGGCATTCCAGTCGCAGTAGGATGCTTTTCTTGTTCCGATTGAATTTGAGCATACAATCGAGGATTCTCTTGATGAATTGAATGCATTACACGTTTTTCATGCTTTGCCCATTCTTTAAATGAATCATAGCGATGTAATACGGATTTGGTCCATAAAGAGTCTCCACAATGAAAACAAAATGCGTTGGCTGGTTTTACTCCGTTATGCAGTCTTCGGGAATCTCCAAATTCTGTAGCGTCCATGTTATGAGTAATCGGTGTTTCAATCTCATACCCATCCTTATCTATCTCTGTTGTTATATCCTCTATCGTTTGGTGTGGTTTACCACAGCTAGTACAATAATAGCCATTTCGATAAGGGGTTAACTCATTTATTCGTTGAAGCGTTGTCTTTTTATAGCGATGGTTAACTGCAGGTACGATTCGACTATCATTCCGCATAGTAGAAAAACTAATAATAAAATACGTTGGGACCGTCGGTTTTCGTTTACCGTCTGCTAACCAGGCTTGATGATACGCAATCAATTGCTCCGTTTTCTCGATTACATGCACGTTAGCATGAGGAATTAATTCCTTGATTTCATCAGGCCATTTAGATGTTAGGGAAGGGGGACACATCAAACATGCGAAATACCCTTTCTTACCTTTCATAGCGTGATATCCATCTGCTATAGCTGTCATGATGCTAGATTTCCCTGTACTCATTTCGCCCTGTATAATTACCGATTTTTGACTTAATAGTCGTTTGCTTACTGCGGTAGCTGTATGCCCTTGAACCGGAAACAATTCGCGTGGATAACTATTAAAGTGTTCCAATGAATCATGTTCCAAAGGATTATGAGAGGGAGTAACTGTCTCTGATAACTTTTTCACCATGCCTTCGTTGTGTTCTAGTAGATAAGACGTTAAATCGTCTATGGCTTCTAGCGATTCTCCGCTACCATCTTTAGGAAAGGAAATTTGTCCTTCCTGTAACAAACGCTCTATGAATAGATCCGCTTGTTCCTCCGTCAAGTTAATAGAGAAAAGTGAAAGCCCATTAGGAAATAGTTCCTTATCAGCATATAACTCATGTTCTACTAGGTGCTCACAACGAATCAGTTCCGACAAGACGATTTCTTCCCACTCAGGTAAGATATGAAGTCCGTATTGAGCACCACCAAGCAATTGAGCAATATCTTTCGCTGGATTGCCTTGAAAAGATAATACGTAATCACTATTGTTCAATACACTTTCGTGAACAATGGCAATAGCTTTACGAGTACGACTCAATGTCATTGCGAACTTCTCATACTTCCCTTTATCGCAACCTAATGACTTTTCTCGGTGGAAGATAAAATCTGTGGTCCCTTTTTTTCCGTAACCCATTGAGATGCCGCCTTGTGAACCTACGTCAATCGCACCCTTAATCGATTGCAATGCAGAGTCACTTCCACTAACTATAGTGACTAGTAACTTGTCATATTGACGTTCTGTTTTTTCGTAAGCAAGTGCATAGCAAAACACTTCATGCCATGCATCTTTCAAACGAACTTGCAGCATTTTCGGGTTATCTTCTGTCTCTTGTAAATAATTCATCTATAAAAGCCTCCATTTTTCGTATTAAAAAAAGCAATTCAAAAACAACAATGTTCACTCATGTGAGTATTTGTTGAATAATTGAAATGCTTCTGCCTCTGTTTTAGCAAAGCCTAATAATATGTGGCCTGCTAATACTTTTATTAAGTCGTCTCCGGATCCGTTAGGATGTTTGCCCAGAGGAATTAACTGTAGTTCTCCGATATTACGCACTGATTTGGTTTGAAGTGAATTCATTACTCGTTACCTCCTTCATTGGAATTGCAGTTGCAACTCGCTCAAAGTCGGCAATAAGACTATTAGCAGTCTTCTGAATGATTTCCCCGTATTTACGTAAGGATTCTCCATTATCACTAGACCAACCACGAACATACTCGAATGAGTAATCACTGGTGTCTAATCCAAAATAGGAACAGATAATAAAAGCAACACCTTCCGCAACACTTTCCATTTCCTCTTTACTCGTTTTTGCATGGGTATGACAATGAACACGACTATGCACAAGTTCATGTACCGCTGTTTTGGCACGATGATTAATGGATAAATGGTCTCCAATCATAATTTCATGAGTAGAAGGACGATAATAACCATTTGAACCATTCGCAAAACCAATATGCAGAGGACAATCATCTTCTTCTGCAAGTAGCTTGACCCATTCAAATATACGAATTGCTTCATCAGACTCGCCATCAAGGGTTAGTGCGTGGGCATCTATAGATAGTGGTTCTCCTTCAGTTTGTGATACATCAAAAACTGAAACTCCTATAAATCCAACTTTCTTCTTTTCAACTTCCCCTGTGATTTCATCCTTCTCCAGTTTAAAACGGGGAGCAAGAATACGAATTGCTTTTTCTCCTTTTTTCACGAACCGGTTTAACTCTTTCCATCTGTTGAAGGAAGCGATATACCTTGCATTCGGACATTGTTGTGCAATCAGCATGATGTTATTAAATGAATAATCGTACATCAACGCTTGCATCTGCAAGATAGCTTTGTATTTTTCTGGTTCATAAGAAAAATGTAATACACCATCTTCCAGCTGTTGCATTAATCCCTCCACTTGTTCTTTTTTTTCTGTTGCAGTTCGACGAGTAAATGATTTTTTCGTCATGTGCAAAACACCCTTTCTAAAAGTTTTTACCATTTCTCTAAAAGAGAACGCAAAAAAGCCCTTAGACTGATATGTTCACATAGTAAAATAAAAAAATTACTATGAAACGCAATCAGCCCAAAGGCTTATTAATTGTTCATCACCGCAGAATCGCTCGAAAGAGAGGATTTGCATTAAAAAAGTTAGATAAAATAGTATGGATTTATTATACATCATGGTTATAGAAATTTCTATATAGAAATGCATTCTGCCATTAAGTCCTTGGAAAGCGAGTAATTCGATAATGGTGAAAAGTGTAATCCATTAATGGAAAATCCTCGCTGAATACAATCTACTACCTCATTCATTCCATCCTCTACAGAAGTAACGTTTCCAATAGTTCGTGCCATACGCAAATCGTGATTCAGTACCACTATCTCCACATCGGGTAGTGCATCCTTCCTGTATTGATTAATCACTAACCCAAATTCACAACCATTTACTTCATCTAAACATAAGTACTCAATCTCTTCTCTCATCTACTATCTCTCCTCTTTTCGAAAAATTCCGACTAAACAAAAAAGCTCCTTGAAACCAACGCACAGTTGCGTGGCTCCAAAGAGCTTAATAGTTTAGTCCTAGCAGATACCTAAAACGTATCGCTTTTAATAAAATTAGTATACCATTCTCCCTAGAAAATGAAAAGCCATATTTCGACTTATTTCCCTCTTTATAAAATTCTCAGCTAGTTTGATATATTAAGTATACCAGTTGGGAATACGCGTAACCTTGAATTACAGGGTACATGTACTTCCTCCCAATCACCTTCAAACACTTCTTCTAGCTCCACCTCCTCCTTGTCACACCACTTTTTACAAGTTTCGCAATAATATTCGTACATCATTAATTCCTCCATATAATCTCGTGTTCATTCAAAATGTTTTTAATAGATTGTTAATGAAGGGAGTAAGATACTTTAGTACCTCAACTCCACTCAAACGATTAATCTATTACTCGTCTATTGTGCTTATCCCACACTGTACCGTTATAACTTACACGACCAATACGGACACCGTTGATCTCTACATAGCTATTGTCCCAGTCCCAGGTACTTCCTCGTAACCACTCAAAATGATTGTGAAGTGAATATACATAATCCTTCACTTCTTGATAGGAATTTAAGAGTACATTTACCTTTAGACTAGGGATTATAAGATTAATCAAAGGATAGTCCTCCTTTGGATAGAACAGAACGTATGGTATCAATAAAGTTAGCCATGGCTACATGAATAACTTCTCTTTCTGTCCCTTCTGGATAAACACTACCGATTGCACCACAAACCAAATAATCATTTCTCCACTTTAATTGTTTTAATTCCTCAGCTACATAACTCTCGAAAGCTCTTGCAGTCATCTCTACATCTGAACTCCAATATTTAGAAACGACTCCCTTATCCATATTGATGGAGTTTTGATAAAAAGCTGTGCGATTTGTAGTGTAAGGAATAGATTTCACTAATTCTCCCGTTTGTTTAAAATGGTATTCGGATAAAGCTTCAGCATGACTACGGATAAAAGACACTCGTTTTTTTGCTATTTTCTTTACCATTTCCTCTTTATATTTCTCGGATACACACCCATTTAGCCTGCGTTCATTCATTCGGTCAAACTCACGAATTTCCACATCCATAAAAGCCTGTAAATTACCTCTTACAGCTTGGTACATATCGATGAAGGGTTGATATACCGTATAGGATTTTTTCGCTCCAGATACATCAATATAGGCCGTTGTAGTTCCTTCTTTGATTGTCTTTAGCAACGTCCCCATAGCTGATTGAGCTTCTTGTAGTGCTGCTCCTTCTGTACCTTTGGATAGAAAACCAATCTTCCCATTCTCGAAATGATGACTCGCATTGTATAAATAGCTATCAAGTGCGTGATACCATTCGTGCGCGAGGATACCTAAAGAGCCATTCACTTTCGTCAAATTAATTACTTGTCGTGAAGCTTCGTAATGTCCTAAAGCCGAACCACTACCACGCGAACCAAATGCCATTGCCAATGTTCCATCTAAGCTAACTGCTTTATGAGGTATCGTAAGAATTTCAGATAAGTCCACATATGCTTCAGCTGCATTCCGTAAATGAAACGCTGCCTTGTGGTCCTCAACATAATTTCCAAATTCGACCGAGCGGAAATTAAAATGAGCTCCAAACTCTTCCGGAGTAGAAAATTGAATTGAGGAACCAGCATCTCTTACAGGATCTTCTGGTATATCTCTTTTCCATATAACCTCTTTAGCTTTCGTGGTTTTAGCAACTTTCGGTTTATTAGTTGGTATGACTTTTTCCCAATCCTCTTCAAATATGACTCTGTTTAATGCGGTCTCACGAGATTTCGGTTTGAAGAAATAGTTCATAAAAGCGCCTCTAAACTCTTGGTCTCTGATTGCTAAGGAATCAGCTAGGTCCTTCAACATCCAATATCCCCGTTCCTGATATTTTAGGTTTCCTACACAAGTAATCCTCTTTGCAGTATGCTCAGCGGAATAGAGAGCAGTAATATACTTCTCAAAAGCAAAATATTCATCTTTCGTTTTGATTCCTTGCAAGCCTGCACTCAATATAAGAAGTGTTCGTGCGTATTTTTCACGAGCAACCGGTGAGTCAGCAGATTCTTTGGGAATTCGGTTAATGAACAATTGAATTGCTTTCGCAACACCTGGTTCTACCCCTACCTCTTTGCAGCTGGCTAAAGAAAACCATGAAAAGAAGGTAGGGCGTTTTAAAACCTCAGCTGCTACTCGTACATCTGTTTTTTCCATCTCATGTAATAGCTCTAGACTAGGTTTCTCTAGAAAATTGATGCGAATAGCTGAAATATCTTTTTTAGCCATGCCTATTTTCTCTCCAACATCATACGAAACGAAATTTCCTTTCTGCTTTTCACTTCGAATATCCGGTATTACAGAAGTTCCTACCGTCTCGCTGTTTGTTCCTGTATTCACAAATGCCTCTAATGTCTCCCAAAATGTAATCTGGTTTGGTTGCATATGCTTTGCTCTCCCTTTTTTGTGTAATAAAAAGAGAGACTCCATCCTATAAATAGAATGAAATCTCTTTTGATTTAGTCTCTAACTTTTCTATTAACTAAATGGATTGACCTTCTTTACCACCTTATATATGGTGTATTGAACGGTATGTCTACCACCTAAACATTCAGCAAACTCCTCTGTTTCTAAAAATGCAGTATCTCTAAGAGCTAATATACCTTCATCATTATCTGGTCCCGGACCAAATCCCATAAGATCAAATAATTTTACGAATTTGGTTAATTCATTCTTAGTGTCCTCCATATTCGACATTTGTTCACAAGCTTGTCCAGGTATCCAAACTGTCTTATGAATACCTATAATACTTATAGCAAGTAGAACAGTAACTACAGCTGCGAATTTCCACCATTTATTAAACGTTCTCATATTCTTGCCACCTCATTGTCCCCAATAATAACATTCATTACCTGTAGATAAATAATCTCTTCGCTTCAATTACTGTTAGTAATCAATTAATTGATCTCTTCCATTTTCAAAACTTCCAATTTACCGTTGTTTAAAGCAATAGCAAGGCGATACATCTGGTCAAATACAGGACCGATTATTTCATAGATGAAGCCTTGCTTTGGACAATGTTCAATGTACTTTCCCTCTTGTTTTAATAATTGTAAAAATTTCTCCTTTTGTGCATTCATTCTTCCTTGTAGAGTTTGTTGGCTCATACAAAACACCCTTCCTCAAAGCTTATTTTTTAACTGTTCCTTTAAAAGAGAACGCAAAAAAGCCTTTGAGCAGATTGGTAGTTTTATAGCATGAAAATAAAAATATGCTATAGTTCTCAATCGGCCCAAAGGCTTATTAATTGTTCGTCACCGCAGAATCACTCGAAAAGTGAGGATTTGCATTAAAAAAGTAAAAAGAATAGTTATACTTTTAGTTTAGCAAACCATAAGTAAATTGTAAATATTTTATACATTTATTTTCATTTGTTAGAACTTTTTCATATGGGGTATAATAAATAAAACAGACCATTGTATTTTTATGGTCTGTAGCATACACTATTAGGCAAGATCCTTTTAGGGTTTTCCATTGACAGACCTACTGTCCTGTATTACCCTATGAAGAGTATTATTTTTGAAATAGGTGGATGGGCACCATAACAACTTGAAATCTTTTCCGGACTACGTGAGCCGGACGTTGGCGAGCAACATAAAAACTCGAAACTTTATCTGGACTACGTGAGCCAGACGTTGGCAAGCAACATAAAAACCCATACTTGAAAAGTAGATGCCATTTATACGGCATCTACTTTTTCTATTTCTTTGTTTTTTTCATGCTCCATAAACTCCAGTTCTAAGCGATGTGCTCGATAACTCTCTGTTTCATGGTAAATATGAATTCCTTCCGTTCTACTTTTGGAATAAATACAATCAACCATATAACTTGGTTTTAGGAAATCTCCTTTCGTTGTTCTTAAATCAAGAAGAGATACAGGAATATGCTTATCGCTACGTTTTCCTTCTGGTTTAAGTGCAAGAGCAAAAATTTGTCGGCTACTTCTTAGTGTTTTGGCTGCTCCAAATTTAGAAAAAGTAACTTGTTTATCTACTATTCTTATACTAGATGTTAATATTTCGTTCAAACACTCTATTACCCTTAACTTCAACACGGTAGTTCCATCTCGCTTGGGAATCAAATGTTCAGCAGAAATCTTATTATCTTCAACCAAACTATAAAAATGGTTAGGTGAAACTTTCTTTTTTAGTTTCGGATCATAATACTCAACTCCGCATAAATGCATAAATTCTTGTTTTTTCGCTTTTAATACTATCTCTTTGTAAACACCATCAGCTTTATACACATAATGAATTTCTTTGTTTACAAATTGTTTGTATGCTTCTAACCCTAATTTAATCTTTTTGACCATCGTTATTTTATCCATAATTTTCTCTCACACCTCCCCTATTACTAACTCTTGAACAATAAACGCTTCCCCTATGACTGAAGTGATTATATAGAGTTCTATCCAGCTTGTAAACTATTATCTTCGATTATTTTCTATATTTTAAAAGTTTCGTATACTTTTCGCAAAAAACAAGTATTTATCCCTATTTTTAGCAAACAAAAAATCGCTAGGTTGCGAGTAGCTCAAGACAACTAAGGAATTTTTACAACTCCTTTGCATATATTAGTTAAAAATCTAAGGGAGAAAAATATGAGTGAAAAAAAAAGAAAAGATAGCTGGACTGCAGAAGAAGATAATCTACTTTACGAGTTAATCTTTAAGAAGATCGAACGAGGAGAAACACAATTATCGGGATTTGAAGAGGCAGGCATCGTACTTGGTCGTAGTAAGCAGGCTTGTGCATTCAGATGGAATAAATACCTTCGACCATTCCATCTTCAAAGAGTAGTACCTCCCCAAGAAACACCAACTACATCATCTGAACAAAACTATCTACAATTGGCAATGGAAAGTTATGATGAAATGAAACAGTCGTATGTCCAAATGTCTCAGGAATATAACTTACTAAAAAATGATTATGAGCAATTAGTAAATTGGGTTAAGCAAGGAATAGCAAAAATTGAAAAGTAATGATATTTTTATTTGGCATTAAACATTCACCGTAAACCATAAGTATTCAATAATAAAGCATAAGCTTTCCATCCTCACCACTAGCGGAAAACTTATGCTTTATTTTACTTTAGGAAGATTTATGATTGATTAATATAGATAATACTATAAAGAACTTGTATTAGTTATCGTAATAGCACAACTACGCTTTATGTCATACTTAATTACTTGAAAGTGTGCTTTTAGATGTTATAATTAAGGTAGAAATTGATTATATTAAAAAGAACGCTCGGTGTTGTAGCACCAAACGTTCTTGCAATAAAATAGATCGCTTCAAATGCGATCAGCACAGTGGTTTAGGTAAACCGTCCTTATGCTTGGGAGCTCAGGGACGGTTTACTTTTTTTGTGAAAAAGTATATGACAAAGCCAAAATAGCCACTATCAGCGAAGAAAAGCCAATTATGAGACTAAAAGCTTGAAAAACTGTCATAAGCATCATCTCCTTCCCCCTCCACGAGTGTAGAAGTTAATGGAAAAAAAGATGTGCCAATCGCCCTGAAACTCTATTTTATTACTCTATAATTATACCATACATACTTTCCTCACACGTTAATTCTCCATAAAAAAAGAAGGTTTTTGCCCTCTTCTTTCCATGTTTCATATCACTCATTTAACCTGTTTTACACATAAATTGAATACATATTTCTGGTATTGGCAACCGTTTCTCAAGTCTGTGCTATACATTGATTTTCTCCTCTATAAAAAGTAAACAAAAAATGAAGCAGCTAGAGAATACCTCCGCTACTTCATTTATTTACCACTATTAATATGCGTAAGCTACTGTTGCTAATTCTGTTCGTTTTGAAAATTGAAGAACATATTGAGCGACATCAATCGGAGTCATATTTAAAGCACGGAAAATCTTATCGTATGTATCCGTACTTAAATTGTATGAACCACCTTCAGCTCTTGCAATTGTTTTTAGACTCACATTTGCTAATTTTGCTAGTTCACTTTGTGTGTGATCTAACTCCATTCTTTTGGCAAATATTATATTTCCATAAATGGCCGCTGTGCTAAGAAATAGTTCATGAAGTTCAGGATGTGTTTTTAGTAGTTCAGTTGAATCTAACAAGTTACGTCCTTTTTTCATAAATCATCATCCTCCAAATATTTAGTTGGTTCTTTTATTACCTCTGCATACATCTGATAACTTAGATTTCTCATATGATCAGTTTCATCTAAATCTGGCTCCAATGTTTTTATAAAAGCTTTAGTAAATACATAATATGATTCCCCTTTGTGTAGAATTGGGAAAAAGAGCAATCGTAAATGTTCATTATGACTGATTCCGTAACGCAATTCATAAATTGGAACTACACCTAAAGGCTTTACCAATTGATATTTTTTGGTTCTTGGAAATCCATTAACCATTATATCTAACTGCGTTCTTTCTCGACAAAGTGTTTTTAAGTTAGCTAAAGACAATTTATTGAACGCTAATTGGAGAAAAGTATAATGAATCATATCATTTTGATTAGTTTTTGATGCAAATAAGAGAGCATCTAGATATTCTCCCACGGAATCAATATCATTTTCATCGGTTATGGTTATTATATGATGTTTTATCATGCGCTTAATGTATCATATATTACTCATGTTGTCTAACAATATAAGTAATATATGACCTTCCCTCCTCCATTATACTAACTTTTTCACTTTTCCATTTGGCAAAATCGCTTTGACGGAAACGCTTCTCTTTGTACGTTTTTTCGTTATAATGGAATGCTCCGTCTTTTCCTCTATGACCTCATGAGAGACTATTTCCATACCCTGTACGGCATGTAAAGTATTACCTTCACCAATAATGCCATTTACTGCACCAGAAGCAAGGAGCAAGGCCATTTGACCTTGTGCAACATTTATAAGAGGTTGTCCACCTAACTCTAGTTGCTTTGGTTTGGTACGCTCAATAAAAGCATGAAAACCTTTATTTGATTGAATAAGGTCTATAAATTCAGATTTGTTCTCCATACGTGAATAAAAAGTATTTATATCGGTTTTCGTTCCTTTTACAACCCACGTTTTATGCAGCTTCAGTTTGTCTAATTGCATAACATTGATTTCCACATAAGATTCATCATCCATCTGCAAAAGGAAGTTATAAAGTTTTTCGTTTAATTCCTTATTGTCCGACTTTCTCTTCTTTCCAATAAAGATACACTGTCGAAAATCAGGGTAATCTTCATCGGTAAAGCGAGTTATCGCAATATCTTCAAAATACGAAGAAAGAAATCTTGCTATCTTCTTATCTGCGTATCTGTAGGAAGGAATAACGTACATTAAAACTCCACCTGTTGTTAGGTAACGAGTACCTCGAACTAACTCTGTATATTCTTTTCGCTCTGTTTTTTCATCACCATGCCCTAGCATCGTATTGTCGTACGGGGGATTGAGATAGACCATTCCCAGTGCATCATTGGATATAACCATGGACTCAATTGGAGCCTGTACTACTTTATCGAGTACCGTACTAGCTAGTTTAGCTCGTGTTTTATCCAACTCTACCCCGTATGTTTTAACAGTGAACGAACGTTCCTCTCTTGCCTCGGTTAGTTGTTTTAGGATTAAACCTTCTCCACAAGTAGGATCTAATACAGATGTATCTTGTTCAAACGTCAATACATCTCGTAAATATTCCCCTTGTCTTGGTGGTGTGGCAAAAAATCCAGCTTTTATCTTATTTCCAATTTGGCTCATAATAAATTCCTCTCAATCTCTATTATTTAAAAATAAAAGAGTCTCCGCAAAAGCAGACACTCTAGTATTTTCTATAGTTATATCTCTCATCCTATTAACTTCAGAAGGGCAGATCGTCGTCCGACACTTCTATTGGTCCATTAGGATATGGTTGGTAATTAGAATTTCCTTGTTGCCCGTTTTGAGAAAATCCACCTTGTTGTCCTCCGTAACCACCACCATTAACACCTGCTCCTACCATCTCTCGATTTTGTTGAAAAGATGGTTGTTGCTGTTGTTGATTATATGATGGTTGCTGTTGTTGCTGTTGTTGCTGTTGATTATAAGTTGGTTGCTGCTGTTGTTGAGTATTCGGTTGATTTGTTTGCCCTTGCTGTCCAGTCGGCTGATTATCTTTCTTCGGCTCTAAGAACTGTACAGAATCGGCAATAACTTCCGACACATAAACTCGCTTACCATCTTGACCCTCATAATGTCTTGTTTGTAAACTGCCTTCAACACCTGCTAAATGACCTTTTTTCAGGAAATTTGCAGCGTTTTCAGCTTGTTTTCTCCAAACAACACAATTGATGAAGTCCGTTTCTTTTTCCCCCTGTTGGTTACTAAATTTACGATTTACAGCTAATGTGAAATTGGCAACTGCTACACCACTTGGAGTGTATTTCAGTTCCGGATCTTTTGTAAGTCGTCCAACCAATGTGATATTGTTTATCATAATAAAGCTCTCCTTTTAACTGGCCTCTTTTTAGGCTCTCAGTTATTGTTTTTATACAAACATTTCTCTCAATCTTCTACTAAGAAAAAGTAATCAACGAAACGTTTAAACATAGATGGTTTAGCAGCATGAGAAGTAGCTGATCCGATAGACCAATTTTTATCTCCTGCCATTCTCCAAATAATACGTTCATCTTGAAATTGTTCTACCATGTTATGAACCAAAGCTACAGCTTCTTTACGAGCAACATTCTTGTCGCTGGCTTTTAAACTGTAATATCTGATTTTCCCATCTGGAGAACGCATTTCTAATCGGAAGTTTCGACAATCTGAAACAATAGTTCCTCCGAAAACCTCACGATATACTTTTTCCATTGTTGTTTCTTGTAATGCTGTTCCTCCAATACTTCTAGTCATAAAACTAAACACCCTTTCTCAAAGTTTTTACTGATTTTCCTCTCGGAGAATACAAAAAAAGCCTTTGAAAAGTTTACTCAAATAGCAAAAAAGCACAATGCTATTATTCATAAACAGTCCAAAGACTTATTAATATTCATCACCGCAGAATCACTCAAAAGAGGATTTGCAAAAAAATATAGAAAAATTAGTATGTATATATTATAAATCGAACTTTTAGCGAAGTCAACGACCACATTTACCTGAGAATAAAAAAAGCTCTATCTCCTCATACGTGAGATAGAGCTTCATTCTTTTTTAGTTCTCTGTGCTCGAAACGAATACGTTCTTTTGCTTGAGACAAAATACGTTGAGCGCGCCATCCATAATATTTAACCATTATCCATGTTTGAGCAACTTGTATCTTCTTCATAAAATAATTATACTTTGCTCTTTCCTCGTTATTCAATAACTCCTTTAAAGTCGTAGTCATTGTAAACTCTCCTTTTATTCCACTTATTAAGGGTATTTTTTAGCCTTCTGTATCCTCTTCATTCAAGATGTCTTCTAACGTTGTATCGGCTTCTGATGATGCCTTTTCCGTTTCATACTCCTTGCTAATGTCCAGACCTAATTTCTTAGACAATGTAATCAGTATCTTGTCACCAAAATAACCACCAAGTACCGCTAAAATACAACTGATGCTATTTAATTTAACACCAACATCAATTGTTGGGCTTTCCCACGGGATATACTGGGGAGCCATACTCATGGTAACACCTACGATGCCAAGCATACATACCTTGCTCAACAACCATACAAAAAATACTATCCTACCAAGATAAGGCATGGATATGAATCGATTCCATACGCTTGTAAAGGACAATGTTTCTATTTTTGTTAACTCCAATTTGCTAATGGATACTGCAATGGCCACAACAATAGTGATCAATGCATAAATCACAAAAACATTACTTACTATCATTTTATTCACCTCCAATTAAATAGTCAAATTACCGCTCCCCAAAAAACTGAAAATTCCATCTTTCCGTACACACATAAATTTTTCCACAAAAAAAAGCCTCTGGACAAATTTGTTTTCACATAGCAAATAAATGCTAGATCACAAAAATGCCCAAAGGCGAATAGTTGTTCATCACCGCAGAATCACTCATAATAAGAGGATTTGCACTAAAAAAGAAAGGAAAAAGATATGTATAAAGTATAACTTACAGCGGTAAAAAAGAAAAGATGTTGTAGCCCAATTTACATAGTATCTGTAGGTTTAAAATAAAGTTTGATCCAAAAGTTCTCGCTAACACGCATTTGCTTTAAATAAAATAAACCCGTTTTGAAAAAAAGTTTGTTCAAGATGTGTTTATCCTTTATGAAGTTTTAAATTTTTTTATAAAAAAGTTTGTTCATTTTTCTGCAAGTCTTCACCTATTACATATATTGCTGCACGATTACCAACAGTCTTTTTAGGTTTTCCGTTTGCTAACAAAACTTGTCGAATATGAATAAAAGGTTCAATCTGACCAACATATTTTCCATTAAATTCCTTGCCAATTTTTGCTTTAATTATACTCGGTTTCCCGAAATATACCATACCAATATCCTTATAGGTATCTGATGCTTCGTTTAAGTCGAATTCTTTTCCATTTTTTTGCGATTTAACAAAATCTCCTACTTCTTTAAAAATGATTTTTCTTAATTCTGAATTAGATAAGGAGGTATCTGGAATTAATCCATAATGATTGTTTAACAAATCATTAACTAATGTACTAACGTTAACTCCAAGCTGCTTAGCTTCATTAGTAAGACTATTTTCCAATTCAGGGCTAGGATAAAATTGTATCCTCATTTTAAACAACTCCTTAGTGTATTTCTAATGGCGGTTGGTGAGTGGTGACTACTACACTCATTATAAATACGTCGAAGACATCCGTCAACCTTATTTCAAACAAAAAAAGGGTGAGAACTTAGCCATTCTTCGAATCTATTTCCTATTTCTGAATTTAATTAAACAGGATTTTTAATCAAACTTTATTACAAATTATCAATCATTATCTTAAATAATCGAACTCTTTTTATTTGGTTCAATCTTTTTTATAAACTACAGTAACTAAGGTTAGTTACTTTATACCCTTTACAGTAACTAACCTTAGATACTATAGAGTAAAAAAACTTTAATACACTTCTATTGGATCATGAAAACCCTTGATGTAAAAGGAAAAAACGTAGTAACTACAAGTAGTTACTACGTCGTTTTGTATTTAATCAAATATACTTAATTGTACTGGCTCAAGTTGGGGTTTTCGAATTAAGTGGTGACTGATATGAATGGTTCGGAAAGTAAATCTATCATTTTCAATAGCTAATATTCTATCCGTTTCCCAACCACGACCAGTCCTTCTTTCTACAACCTCTCCAACTTTATAGCCCCAATCAATAATGGTAGCTAAATATCTAAGTGGTTCCACTAATTTGTTTCGTTCATCAAATTTATGTTCTTTAAATAATTTGGAACTTAGAGCAGATAGCTCGTTAAATTCACTGATCAGTTCTTCGTTTGTTTTTATTATAGTGGTCATTACTTTTCTCTCACCTTCTATTAGCTAGCAATCACTAATTTTATTCCTTCAATGCTATTTAGCATTAATTTCTATACCTCTTTAGTTGGTACGAGTACAGGGCAAATTGGAATTTCCACAAAACCGGAGCGATAGTAGTTAATTGGCTTATCTACTATTTTTGCATCAAGCAATAATTGCAGCATTCCTGAGTTCTCCGAATAATCTTTAATGGCTACATGGCCTGGTGGTAACATTCCTACTGACACACTTGCTCGAGCTTGAAACTTTTTACCTCTCACCGAGTACAATTCAATAAAAATGTCCCCTTCACTCTCCATAACTTCTACGAAACATTTTTTATTGCTATATGTTAAGGTAATCATCTCATTGTTTTTCATAATATATTTCCTCCGCTTTCTGTTCGTATGCTTCTTATGAGACAATTTAAATTACCTCATATGAAGTTGTTTTCACATTGTTTGCACATATTCATTCAATCCTTCTTGAAAATGCAAACACCATATTTGAGTAGGTATCTCTACTTCAAATGGTTCCTGTTCGGCATATCCCACGATGCATTCATCCGTCACTCCAATAGATTGAACATCACTTTCAACATTTACTTTGTATAAGTCAACCATGCAGTTTTCACCGGTGCTCATCGCTATCTTTTGTGAGAGTTGATTAACCATGGTTTGTAACTGTTGTTCACTGTATTCAACTGTTGGATTAACTTGTAAGCGAAGTGTGGAATCATAAAAGGGATGCCAGATAGCAAAACCTTGATCTACAAATGTAATTAAGCCTTTAGCTGCTCCTTGGTCACCATCAAACTTCTCTAATATTTGTTGGTTATAGATAACAATAATTTTTAACGTTTCTATTAATTGCTCATTCATTAAAATTCCTCCAAAGTGTTATTCCGCAATGATTTCAAGTTCATGAGTTTCCATGTACTCTTCAAAAGCTTCAATAAACTCGTTTTGTTGTTCATTGATTTCTTCCTCACTCAATCCCTGGTCCACTAAGTCCATATGAACTCCTTGCCAGTTTTGTCCGTGTTCTTGTAACATCCACTGATTAAACGTCATCTTTAGTTTCCTCCTAATTAAATAAAACCGTGTTCCTCATATTGAACATGTGCCATTATTTCATCTGCTTCTGATTGTTTGCTATCTTCTATATGGCGATTAATAAAGATGCGAGCATCTTGTTTCGTTTCACCGTCGAATTCTATCTGCAAATTTTCATAGATTAGTATTATGGCTAACCATTGATTTTCAGTAATAGTTGTAGTCATAACTATTCCTCCGTTCTAAAACACAAACTGCTCCATCTATTGCTATATCTTGTTGTAATGCCCCGTATAAACGGTCAATACATTTGCACAACTTTGTTGCCAAAGAACAATACAAGACCGTCTATCGCAATAGAATGAAGTTCATCTTTGAGATACATAGATGTGGCATCCTCTATCGAAAGGTAACTCTTCTGTTTATTTGTGTTACGCAAAATAAGCAGACAGTTCCCATCTATATCCCAAACCGTATCTCCAAATTCAAACTCACCAAATTCTCTACCTATTTCATCCCAAAATTTAGATTCCTCTATATATTTATTAGTATCTAGTGTGTCCTCTAAATCGCAAAGACGACTATTTAAAGCGGAATCTAATATATCCTTTTGTTCAAAACTACATGCACGAACATACAAGTTTTGAAGTTCGTACGTGATTTTTTCGATTAATAGCGTAGGTAATTGTTGAATGAATGTTGTTTTCATATAAAGTTCCTCCCAATATGGACCACAAAGGAAGTGGTAACACTCCCCTTGAAGTCGCTAAAATTTGCCTCTAAACGTGTTTACGCATATCGACGTAAACTTAATTCACTTCGTTTGTTTCGATGGAAATTCAATACTCTCGACTCAGTATCTAATGACATCACGATAAAGTCCGTTTGCAAATCAACCACTTGTCGATTCTTCGTGACGATAGACTTCGGAATTGCTCCGGTAAGTACCCATTCATCGAGTAATTCCATATTTACCTTTCCATAGGTACAAACAAAATTCTCACCCAAAACATCCAGTAACGTTTCCATTTCCCACTTTGGTGCATGAGGTAAATAAGAAATACTACCAATGGATGTTTTTATCTTCTTATCTTTGATAAGCTGAGGTATTTGTTCTAATTGCTCCTTCAAACTTTCATATTCTCTTTGATTCGTCTCTAATTTTTTGTGCTCCCGCTGAATTTCCTGTAGCAGTTCTTCATAGGACTGCCCTCCAAATAAGGTATCCACCTTTTGCGTATAAGACTTCCCTTTTTTATTCAAGGTTGGTCGAACGTAATAAGTAGGTGGTAACAAAAAGGGAGCAGCTAATTCCGCTTTGTTCTCATTGTTCATTTTCTTAACATCCAGGCTAATCAGAGATATTGCCATATCAGGTTTTACATAATCGAATAGATCATTGATTATTGCTGAATGGTCAGTAATTCGTTTCTCTTTGGTCACGTATTTAACAACCATATTAATCTCGTCAAATACATACCGTTTCCCTGGAAGTTGGTCATATTCTTTACGCAAGAATAGTTTTGCTTCTTCCAAGAAGTGTTCTCGTTGTTTCATCTCTCGGTATTGACCTTCTTTGATATAAGTTTCAAACGCTTTAATCGTCATGAAACTTTCATTCCCTCTTCATGATAAGAAAATAAATCATGAGTTTTAGGTTGGAAGGTTGCCGATACATCCTCTATTTTTTGCATATAGGAAGCTATATTACGATTGGTGATACCATGATTACGGACTTGGCAATTCACCACTCCACTTTGCATTAGGACAATACCAACCTTTTCTTGCTCATATAAACCAAACATAGAACAACGGGTATATCCTTGTTTCTCCGCTAGTTTGACAAGTTCATTTTGAGAAAAATCTGTTTGATAAATCCACTCAATTCCACTAAAAGAAGGCTCAAATGCTCCTAAAAATTGGTCAATGATATATCGAAATGAATCTGGACTTCCCGAAAATAATAGTCGGTACCCTCTTGATTCTGTTCCTCTAGTAGAAAATGGAACAATTTGAAACGTAGTTTGTTCATGTCTCCATAAAAGTGATTGTTTTTCCGCATGTTTGAAATGCAATGGGAGCAGAAGTGGAAATAATTCACTCGGATCTTCCTTCATAAAACAAGTGACACTATAATAAGGTTTCCCAGTCATAATGCCATCCCCCACTGACTACAATTCATAAAATTCATTACTCAACACCCTTTCTCAAAGTTTTTTCTTTCTCTTTTAGAGAACGCAAAAAAGGCCTTTGAGCAGAATGGTTTACATAGCAAAAATGCTATGAATCTCAATCTGCCCAAAGGCCTATAAATTGTTCATCACCGCAGAACCAGTCAAAAAAAGAAAGGTTTGCCTAAAAAAAGAAATAAAATATTACCCTTTAATTATAACAAAATCGCGCACTCTCAGCAAGTGCACGATTAGTTATTTTAGTTTAGGTGAATAGGTGAAAAATGCAATTTCATCTTTTTCGGAAAGATATAATAAATTCTGAAACTCTTTTTCTAATAGATGAAAATTCGAATCACCGTCAGGAATCGTCAAATAAATTTCAGGTACTTCCGATGCTAAAGATTTAACCATTTTTGAAGCAACCGTGGTAATCTGCTCCCTACTATTTCTTCCGAGGGTCTGTGCTTTCTTTTTAGTCAATCCAGCATACATAAATAAGACTTTATTGCCATCAACATCTCGTGTACTTTTAGAACGTTTATAAGAGTATATTGATTCTTGGTAATACTGCATTTCAACAAAACCTTCTTTATATTATTTGCTCAACCCATTATTTGGTAAAAGGGATGAGAATTGGTTAATACGTTATATATAATATACTTAAAAATATTTTTGTTTACAACACTAAAATTTAATATATGCCTTTGGTTATAGATGGTTTTCATTTTCCTAATCAGAAAAGATTACTTTATTTTTACCTGTTGTTTTAGCTGAATACATCCTCACATCTGCTTTTTTAATTAATGCGTTTACCTCCTTCTCTTCCTCGTTTGAAGCAACCCCTACACTTACAGTAACAATGGTTAACTCTTCTACTTTGCTACGGAAGTTCTCTGCTAATTTCCTTTCATTACCTTGCGTAACGATTCCCACCATTTCTTCTCCACCAAAACGACAAACGTACCCCTTATTTCCAACCAATTCTTTTAATATTTTTCCTACTTGAATCAATACTTGATCTCCAACATCATGCCCTTGCGTATCATTCAATCGCTTAAAGTTATCAATGTCTGCAAAGATAACACTTACTTCTTCTTGATGAATTAATTGATTCAACTTGCTATACAAAAATCGCTTATTAAACAGACCTGTCAGACCGTCTGTAACGCTGTTTAAACCCGCTGCTTGCATCATCCCTAGCACACGTTCAAAAAAGCGTATAACCTCATGTGTCATTAAAATAAGAAGCATTACGCTGAATATAAAACGCCCCCCATTAAAAGGCAACCACTGTCCTATCACTATAAAAAGTGCTGTCGTCATAAGTAAAATCCCTTGGATATAACTGTTCTCTTGTTCTAATCGAGAAAGATACAGCAAATAACCTCCATATCCCATAAACACAACTATCACTACTGCACCTGCTAAGATTTCATGAAAGAAAAAGGATATTCCCAATAAGCTAAGAACAACTGCCAATGGCCACTGCTCCACCTTGTTTTTGGAAGTTAGTAAGAAACGTCTAGTTGCAATTGCTAAGAATACTAAGAATGCACCTAAATGAAAACCTGTACTCCAAAAATACAAGCGTTCCCCTGTAGCTGCCTGAAATAAAATAAGTGAACACAGAGCCAATAAAAGCATTATGGAGCTGTAAAGTACATCTGTGCGTCTTTTCGTTTTGCTATATAGGTAATAGGATAAAACGGATAAAAGGATAAAAAAAGTAGGCAGATACAATAATGGTAGTGCGATTATATCAATAGAAAATATCTTCATGTTTGTATGTCCTTTCTTATTTAGATAGAAGAAAACCTCTTGCAAAGTAATGACTATGCAAGAGGTTTTTGTTTCATATGTGACACTTAATGTGTTACCGAAGGAACAAAATCTTCCAGTGATGATTTGTCTCCGTGATAGAAGATTACGTCACCATCAATTAATGGGAAGTTGAAACCATATGGATCGGTGAATGAATATTTAAAACCTTCGCGTTTCCATTGGTTCGATAATTCTCCATTAATGTATTGCAAATGTGGTTTTGATAAATCTCCATTTTGAATGGATTCAATATCAAAGTTCACAATCAGATAACCGTCTCGGAGGAAAAGTGGGTGCGATTTGTTCAATCGATGTGTCTGACCATACCCAGCTATATTTTTCCCCTCTTCTACAATGTATATATCTGCAGGTAAACTATATTCCCCATACCATGTTTGTTCGGAAGATATAGCATCTGCTTGAGGTACCATCGCATTAACCGGAACATTGTTTGCTAAAGGTCCCATAAAGGTACGTAGTTTCCAATGAAGGATTTGGTCTCCATAAGGACCGGTAGCATTTGCTTGTTTCGAGTAATCTCGCTCAAAATTACGTATAAACGTATGGATAAACTGTGTATTCTTTTCTGTCGTATATCCATAGTTATTAGCATGGCGATAATAATAATCTGCTGTATTGTTTAACTGATCGGTTGGAACATTTCGTAATGGTTCATTTAACTTCACCATACGGTATTCTTTATCTTGTGCGGAGCCAATCTTCACGAAGTATTTTGCATCGTTATGATAATATACATCAACTTTTCTTCTGTTTTGTCCGTTCTTATCTACAAAATAGAAGGAAGGAGTAATGTGTACACCATCGTTTTGTTCACGCATATCGCCTTTGGTTTTCATATCAAACTTGAATTGATAACCAGTTTTTACTGCGACATTTTTATACCCGTCTGGATGGCTGCCGTGACGAATCGGTAATCGGAAAGGTTCTGTAAATGTTGTTCGTGGTTGCCCATCAATCATTTTATCCCCTACCCAATATTGATTCCCCGTTGGTTCGATAAGTCCTTTGGTTGTACGGAATACATTCTCCCAATTGAAATCTAATATATCGGTTACTCGGAAGTCATATAGCCTACCTACTACGTCCACTTCAATCGTGTCGTATGCTACATGGTTTGCCATGATTCCATTAGGAGTACGATAAGTTAAATTCAAGTTGGCATGATGTTCTTCTGGTAACTCTGCAGGAGCATTTATTGCTATACTACGGAATTTAACCGTATATTCACCCTCTGGTACCCAAACTGGCATAAAGAAGGTTACATCCGTTTGGTTTAAAGGTACTCTAATCCATGTTTCTTTTGGATAAAATCCGCTCTTGTCTGCTGTATATACATCAAATGGAAACTTCACTTGTTTACCATCTGTCTTTGTATATTTCGCATAATCACGATTACCATAACCAGGAGCCATACCTACGTCTAAATGTTGTCCACTTGTTGGTAATGTTACCGTAAATGGTCTATCTAAGATAAAGGCATGACGGTCTGTGTCTGAATTAGCGGGTGTTGAACGGTCAGGTGGATCTGTTCGTTGGTCATGTTCCTTATCGTCACTTGCTTTCGCATACATAACGACGGGTGTATGAACCGTTACTGTATTGATTTTCGTTGGTGATGTACCTGTAAACTCTCTGGATCCACCACCCGTATTAACCGTGTGTATCGTTTCATACCGCGCGGTAATCGAACTTGGTGTTTGCCATTTGTTTACCTTTGTCGGTTCTATTTGTAAAGAAGATTGTTCCACTTTTACTTGACCAGCAATTGGGATCGGTGATGGTGTTGGTCCGTTCAAAGATGCCATAGAATCCGACATAGATGTATTGCCATCTACCACTACTAAGTCATTCTTTACATCTGGAGGACGACTGCCTATAGCGGCTGCTCCCTGTAAATTGGCTGTTGGTGCAGATGGTTTCGATTCTCCACCATCGACTGTTTCTAATCCTAAGTAAACACTTTCACAATTTTTCGGGAAAACATGATTATTTACGTTTGAACTATGATTAGAATTAGCCGTTACCTGTTGGAAGTTTGGTACAATTGCTATTTCATTTGGCAACGCATAATTTCTAAAAGTTGCATCCATGAATGAATAAATAGCTAAATGTCCAATTTGCCAATAAGAGATGGAATATGCATCGCTTATGTCTCCCTCTTGCCTTACGTGTTCATACATATACGTGTTAGAAGCTTTATCTAACCAACGCAACATATAATCTTTTGTAACTTTCACTTGGTACGTAACGGAACCATTCATTCCTTGATAACGGTAATCTGATAAATATTTCTCTGAATACCCTTCTACCTTCAAATACTCGGACGAAGGAATACCATACGTCAATACTTTAAACTGACTACTTTCAGCTGATTCCGTTATCAATCCGTTAGGATCAGCGAGCATGTTACTTGGGTTACTACTCATTGAACCTCCCGCACCTACATTAATATCTCTTGGACAAGCTAATGTTGGCGGTGGTGTGACTGAAGGTGGTCCTGGATCTGTAGGTGGCGTACCAGGCGTCCCTCCCCCTGGTGTACAACCTGCTGCATTGGGATTCGCAATACAAGGGTCAACTGGAGTAGTACTTCCGATTGGTTTAATACGAAAATCATAAGCGTATAAACGTTGGGCTGCATCAAAAATATAAAATGGTCCTGTTTTACCCTCCCATGTTGCTTCTTCCCTATCATAATTCCATGAAGCTCTTAAAATATCGTTAATTGCCCAATGGTTATTGTCTAAATGTCCTTGATACGTTGTAGGATGACATTTCCCATCGCCAGGTGAAGTCCAAGGAGCTTTCCCTTGGCCCTTTCCTAGACCTTTGGTATATTCGGTACAATCTCGAATACTTACAGGATAATGACGAGGAGTATAGACAGGATATTTTAGTATACCCTGTATTTCCCATCCGGCTGGAGGTGAATACGCTGTCTCGCTCTCATACCCAACAACTACACTCCATGTTGGTTGCCCATTTTGAGTATGCCAGTTATGCCAATTTGTTCTCGCTGTTTTATACGAGTTTAATGTCCAACGGAGTCTACCTTGACTGTCAGTAGATAGTGAGCCATCATAAATTCCTAAACCTTGTTGTGTATCTACCCTTCGATGAACATTAGATATTCCAGTATTTGCCCCTCCTAATGAATCAACTGGAGCAGCTTCCGCTACTTGATAGTCAAGTAGCGGAAAAATAGGAGTCATTAATAGTACACAAAGAATTACTAATGACTTCTTAATCCATTTCATTTAATAAGTTCTTACTCCTCTCCGTACATAATTTGAATTAGGCGAAGGTTTCTTTTAGAAGGTGTTTCATACAAAATTTTTGAAGCTTCTCTTTGTACATACATTCCAGCCCCTACCCCATAATATCCGTTACCTTCATTTAGATAACGATACACACGGAATTCATCACCCTTTGACAATTCTCGTACTTTTGTATACTTTCCGTCACTTTCTCTTTTCCAAAGAGTTACAGGTGACTTAATGGATACTTTTCCTAATTGGCCTTTCCAAAGTTCCGTTTTTCCCCACATTACTTTGTTTAGCAAAGGAAATGTACCACCAGTTTTTACTCGTTGTATAGATTCTTCGACTACATCAATATTATGATAGAAGTAAGCCTTTACCTGGCCTTCTTCTCTTATCCCACTCATACTAAAATAATAAATACCGTCAGAATTATATTTTTGAGGTAGGTATACTGCTAGTCCTGCGTAATAGTTAGCATTTGTGAAATCACTAAATTTTAAAACACCATCTCTAACTGCTCCAGCTTCTTTCCCCCATCTATCAGGTTCACCTTTAGCTATATAATTATTAAGGAACATAATTGGTGCACGATTTAACTTAGAGTCCATATCATTCTTCAATCTTAATCCAGATTGAACATTTGTTGGCTTTTGAATAGACCAATTCACCCATTCAATATTCCATTCTGTCTTCGGTTGGTCTACACGTATTAGCAACGTTCCTTTGCGGTCTCCTACATGAATACCTTTTGTATCATAATCTACTTTTAATTGCTCAATCGTATGATTATCTGGAAGGTTGGTTTTTGCTTTTACAGATATTGGTGCTTGTCCTACCTCTCCAACTGTTGCACCACTTAATAAACTAACCGCTAATGCACTTGCTAATGTCCACTTACCTACTGTTTTCAACACATTTCATTTCCCCTTTCGATTATCCCTATCTCATTTGAATTGCATCTAACCTTAATACTATTGTACCATATTTAACCAATAGGTGCAAGCACTTGCAAGCACTTTATTAAAGTTGTATAGTGAGATATATAATCAAAGAAGAAGGTGTAATCGTATGGCTAAAGATAATAAATTGGTAACTCGCACTCGCTTTTCAAATTCACTTCGAAATGATTTGTTTGAAGCATTAGTTAAACTGTCAAATGATACTGACATACCTCAATCGAAGCTATTAGATCAAGCTACAGAATTACTTTTAAAGGAACATAACCGCTCCACTTCAAAAAATTAAGTTGCTCGTTGTCTTAGTCTTTTTGGCAAATTCTCCTTCCTCATAGCACAAAAAAACCCTCACACAAAATTACTGTACAAATTAGTACAGAACATTTCGCGTGAGGGTATTCCTCTTTGCTATTTTATAGTTATTGAATTTTAATATGGTTGCTTTTTATTTTAAGTGACAAGCTCTTCCTAGCCACATAATACATGAATATCATACTGAAAAATTGTTTTTCCGTCAAGCTCTTGTAACTTCAGAATCTGAATTAACTATTAATTATCTTAATTACTGAGTTACATGATAGAACATCATACCTAATCGCTTATAATACTCGAATTCACCACTTTCTTTAAGCATATTTACCTTCGTTAATACCGTTCCATGTGTTCGCCCTAGAACAAAAGCAATATCCTCTTTCTTCGTACATTCCCAGATAGAACACATATAAGATAGTTCTTCTTCCGTAAACCGGTTGCGATGATTTTCATGGACACCCGGATGATACTTCATTCTCCCATTTGATGCTGTGAATTCGATATTTTCTAATGTATTAATTGTATACATACTAACATCCCCCTTTGTTGTCCGTGTATATTGCTTATTTTAAGAAACACAAAAACCCCCACACAAAATGCCTGTACTAATGAGTACAGAACGCTTTGCGTGAGGGTACACCTCTTGGTCGCTTAAATTATAGTTGTTTAATGCTCTTATTATCATGGTGAGCTTTTCTACCCACTTACTTCACCCCCTAATCATACCTAATTACCTACTATTCGTCAATTCTTGATTTTTCTCAAGGGAAGGCAATCTGGTATCCAATTGAAATAGCAGATTCTTCTTTTTTAATACAATGCGATGATTCTCAAACATTTCTCTCTCCGCGGGCAGTACCCAATCCAATGTATTTGTCGTTGGTGTATATTTCTTCTTAGACTCTTCCATTCGTTGAAACCATTTTTCATCTCGGTTTTGTTCTGTTCGTAATAATTCTTCCATTTCATCTACCATTTCTTCGATTAATACTTTCAAGGAAGCCGTACTTTCCTTATCAAAAAAGGAGTAATCTGACCTTTCAAATGCTTTCATCAAATTTACATAAGATTGCTGTGTGAACTGGTGGTGCTGCAACCAATCTAAAAATACGATATGATTGTTCATTCGTTCAAATTCCATAAGTAAGGGAATATCTTGGGTATGACGTTCTATATATGATTTAAACTGAACGGGAGTCAACTTGTCTGTGCACAAGCAGACAAACGATGCTCCAAATAACTCTATCTCATATGTAGCTGGGACATCTCGATCAACCAAATGACCAATAGTTTCAATTACTCGTTCTACATCCACACGCGTATCTTTTGCGTAGAAAAATCTAATTTCTTCTTGTACAAGCGAATACCACGATTCATAGTTTTTGGCTAAATAGAATGTAGGAGTTCCCACCCTTTCGTTCCCATTAGGAAATATTTCAATTGAATACAACAAGTCTAACCCTCGTTTCTTTATGTATGCCTATCAATAAGAACATTCTAAAATATTCATATTATCTATCGTTTCTTTTGTTCGTTTACCTTGAGAAGCGCTCTTTGGAAATTGACAAGACCATTGCCTATAATTCCACCTACAATAGCACCGGTTCCCCCTGTCCCAATAGCAGATAGTATAAAAACAATGAGTGGTGGATTATTCCCTGTTGCCATTAATATATAAATAGAAAAAAAGATACCTAAAATGAAAAAGAGAATGATCCAAATATAATGATATATTGTTAAAGCCACCAATGATTCTTTATCCATAGTATATCCCTCCATTAAGTGAAAAGAAGAAGGACAGATTACTCTGCCCTTCTTTCCTCTACAACCACTCACTGCGACCTAATATCTGTGTAAGAGCAGCGATTAAATCTCTTCAGTAAACCATCTATTAGTTCTTCAAGAAAGTGAACTTCGTTAAATCACGTTTCACTTTGTAACCTCCACCTACATGAAGATAATCTGCGTCCGTGTGGTAAATTCTATATTTTTCACCAACGTTCAATGTTCTTTCTACAGTACCATCCGGTTTATATAACGTTATTGGTTGTGTCACAGTAAACCAACCAAATACATACGTCACACCATCTTGCACTTCTATAAATTCTCCTCCACCAATAGAGTAACGCTTATCGTTATAAGAATAGACTTTATATTGTTGTCCTTTCTTAATGGTACGAAGGAAACGACCATTTTTGTCATAAACATTTACACTATCCTTACGAACTTCTCCCTTTCCAATGTGGACTGACACATTTTGAGGTTCGATATAATTACCATCGGATAATTGATAATAACCCTTGTATGTGTCCTGCACTAAGTGTAGAGATCCTTTATCTAAATACTTGTTTGGAACGCGTACGATATTTCCGTGTGCGTCTTTAGTATAAACAGGTACGGCTTGCATAGCTTTAAGTGTTGCGACTGACAAACCATGAAGATTTGGCAAAACAGTATTTGGTATCAATAACTCTTTAAATACCGTAACGTCAACCGTATTTGTTTCTAAATTAGATCCATTTGCTACATAAATTCCTTTAATTTTATATTCTCCAAGTTCATTAAAGATTAAACTACGGTCTACCTCAATAACACCATATTTGTCCATCTTCCCTAAATCTATTTCAGTACGCTCGATTCCGAGAAGATTAGTCGTACTATTTGACTTAGTTTCTAAATACAATTTCGAACCATTAATAGGAGATTTAATATTTATTTTAATTTTTACTTTTAATGCTTCTGTAACTTCCACATCAATTTGTGGAATCTCTAATACTAAATCAACATCTCTATTTGTTGCTACCATAACCTTATCTGACTGTTTCGGTAAAACAATAGCAGGAGCAGGAGTAGGTTCAGTCGGTTTCGGTGCTACTACAGGCGGTACAATAACTGGTGGTGTTGGAACAACCACTGGTGGCACCACAACTGGTGGTATTGGTGTAACAACAGGCGGTATAACCTGAATTGCATCCAATCGAGCTGTCAAATCCGTTTTATCTTGACCATTTGGTAAAAGATTAACCAACGGGCGAGCATTATCTACATCTGCTTGTAATTGAGAACCTTCGGCTTTCACTACTGCATTTGTTGCATCTGCTAGTTTTTGTGCTTCAGACTTTACTCCATCAATTAATTGTTGAACTGCATCTAGTCGGTCGGTTAAATCGGTCTTATCTTGACCATTTGGTAAAAGATTAACCAACGGACGGGCTGAATCTACGTCTGCTTGTGTTTGAGAACCTTCTGCCTTCACTACTGCATTAGTTGCGTCAGTTAATTGTTGAGAATTGTTTTGAGCGTCGATTAACTGCTGAACTGCATCTAAACGGTCGGTTAAGTCCGTTTTAGCTGTTCCGTTTGGTAATAGATTAACCAATGGTCGAGCACTATCTACATCTGCTTGCGTTTGAGAACCTTCGGCTATTACTACTGCATTTGTAGCGTCTGTTAATTGTTGAGCATTGTTTTGAGCATCAATTAACTGTTGAACTGCATCTAAACGGTCCGTTAAGTCCGTTTTAGCAGTACCGTTTGGTAATAGATTAACCAATGGTCGAGCACTATCTACATCTGCTTGCGTTTGAGAACCTTCGGCTTTCACTACTGCATTAGTTGCGTCTGCTAGTTTTTGTGCTTCAGACTTCACTGCATCAATTAACTGTTGAACTGCATCTAGTCGATCCGTTAAATCAGTCTTGTCTTGACCATTTGGCAATAGATTAACTAACGGACGAGCGGAATCTACATCACCTTGCGTTTGAGAACCTTCGGCTTTTACTACTGCATTAGTTGCGTCAGTTAATTGTTGAGCATTGTTTTGAGCGTCGATTAACTGTTGAACTGCATCTAAACGGTCCGTTAAGTCCGTTTTAGCTGTTCCGTTTGGTAAAATATTAACCAACGGGCGAGCATTATCTACATCTGCTTGTAATTGAGAACCTTCGGCTTTCACTACTGCATTTGTTGCGTCTGCTAGTTTTTGTGCATCAGACTTCACCGCATCAATTAACTGCTGAACTGCATCTAGTCGATCTGTTAAATCAGTCTTGTCTTGACCATTTGGTAAAAGATTAACTAACGGACGAGCTGAATCTACATCACCTTGCGTTTGAGTACCCTCGGCTTTCACTACTGCATTAGTTGCGTCTGTTAATTGTTGAGCATTGTTTTGAGCATCGATTAACTGTTGAACTGCATCTAAACGGTCGGTTAAGTCTGTTTTGTCTTGACCTACAGGCAACTGA
>NZ_JBBOYZ010000002.1:0-426259 GCF_038008345.1 Psychrobacillus sp. FSL H8-0510 | reverse complement strand
ACTAACGTGCGAGCCGCTGTTACGTCTGCTTGCAACTTAGAACCTTCTGCTTTCACCACTGCAGTCGTTGCCGTTTCGACCTGAACCGCTAAAGCCTTCGCATCATCGATTGCTTTTTGCACAACGTTCAACCGATTCGTCAAGCTAGTCTTTTCGGTGCCAGTTGGAAGTGCGTTTACTAACGTGCGAGCCGCTGTTACGTCTGCTTGCAACTTAGAACCTTCTGCTTTCACCACTGCAGTCGTTGCCGTTTCGACCTGAACCGCTAAAGCCTTCGCATCATCGATTGCTTTTTGCACAACGTTCAAACGATTCGTTAAGTTCGTCTTCTCTGTACTATCTGGTAATAGGTTTACAAGTAAACTAGAGGCATCTACATCTGCTTGCAACTTCGAGCCTTCTGCTTTTGCGACAGAAGCTGTAGCTATTGCTATATCTTCATTTAATTTAACTGATTCATCTAAATAGATGTCTATAAAGGTTGGCGACTGCACAGAAGAAGCAGTACCTATTCCTAGTTGCCCATAGCTATTGTAGCCCCACGTATAAGTCCTTAAATCTTCCGTAATCACAAATGTGTGACGGTCTCCTCCTCCCATAGAATGTATCTTGCCAATCCCTATAGTCTGAACAGGTGTCTTTTGTAAAACTTTGGTTCCATCACCAAGCTCACCGTTCATATTGTTTCCCCACCCCCATAAAGTTCCATCATTTTTTAGGGCAAAAGAACGTAGGTTTTGAGCCATGATTTCTTTTATGTTTGTCAAACCTGGAACTTGAAATGGTCTACTATTTGGAGTTGAACCATTTGTAACTATTCCATTCCCTAGCTGTCCTTCATTATTTAATCCCCATACCCACACAGTTCCGTCAGACTTCAAAGCTAATGAATGATTGAAAGTGGTATCAATTGATTTTATATCCGTTAATCCTGTGACTTGTACAGGAACTTTTCTATTTGTAGTAGTCCCATCTCCTAAAAATCCATATCGATTATTGCCCCACGCCCATACTGTCCCGTCTTTTTTTAACGCCAGCGAGAAACTGTCAGAAGCTTTTACTTGAATAACATCTGTTAAACCTGGAACCTGTACTGGAGTCGATCTATTAGTAGTGGTTCCATCTCCTAACTGACTGTTGCCATTGTTTCCCCATGCCCATACTGTTCCGTCTTTTTTTACAGCAAGTGAATGAAGATTACCACCATCTACCCCAACAACATTATCTATACCAACCACGGGCACCGGAGTTCCCTTAGAGTTTGTACCACTACTCGTCCCATCTCCAAGCTGTCCAAACGAATTGTATCCCCATGACCAAACCGTTCCATCTTTTTTAATAACGAGATTAAAACTTTCTCCAGCGGCAACAAATGAAACATCGTCTATTCCAGAAACCTTTTTAAATTCACGCTCTCCTAGATTGTTATTACCAATTCCATTTCCAAGTGCTCCATAGTTGTTTCTGCCCGCAGTCCAAACAGTTCCGTCCGCTTTCAATATGAGCGAATGTTGGCCGCTTCCTGTAATCCAATTACTATAGGACACTTCAGCAGCCTCTGCCTGTGTAATCAAGAAATTTTCCCCAAATATCCCACTACTTGATTCAATGGGACCCACAACACCTGTCATTCCTGACAACAACAACGATGCTGCTAATGCTGTTTTGACTAAGGAACTAGACATTACATTTCTTGCTTTATATAGCTTATTTTTCTCATTAATCATTTTCTATTTTCCTCCAACGTTTTTTTTAATGACCCGCTATTATATGTACTAACTATAAATTTATAAGAATAGCTTTAAATCAATGCCAATAGAGGAAATGGGTTGTAGAACTACTCACTAAATAAATTAGTTTTTTTTCACGGATATTACCGAAGATTTTTCCAGATATAAAAAGACCGCCATTAGGCAGTCTTTAGTTTTTTTTATTAAAACAATTTTTTTCTCTACTACTCTCCTAATAGCTTCACATTCAAATTCAGAAAAGAACTTCCCCCGTTTTTCAATGCTTTACGTCGTTTATATTTCACCGCTTGAGCTACTGGCATTATCAACTACCACTACCCATTGAGGAGGAAATTCAATCTTTCTTGGAAAGCCGTTTTCGCTTCACTCGATGGAAGTTTGTCTATAGCTTCCTGTGCACGTGTTAAGTACGGGTCACGCTTGTAACGTTCTGCAAATGTAACTTGTTGCTCTGCAGCTTTTAGAAGAGCTGGATCCAATGCAGGATCCTGTGGCGTTGTTGGAACTGCTTCTATTATTACTTGGAGTCTTATTTCTAGAGCTGTTTTGTCTGCTCCGTCTTGTAACTTAGCAACGAAATCTTTCGCACTGGTTAAATACGGATCACGTTTATGTTGCTCTGCCAAAACCACAAGAGTTGTTGCTTCTTCTAATAGTGCTTCTTCTACTTCCGCTGCAAGTGCATCTTGGATGACTTTTATACGGTTCAAAAGTTCCGTTTTCTTTGGAGAATCTTTCAGCTTGTTAATGCTGTCCAAAGCATTCATAATGTCAGAATCACTTTTCGTCAGCTCCGCGGATTTCACTTTGCTCTCGGCCTCTAATGTCAACTTCAATTGCTCGATACGTTCAGAGAGTTCTGTTTTAAGCGGTCCATCAGATAACTGATTGATGGATTTTTCCGCAAGCGTGATGTTGTAGTTCGTTTGCATTTTTTCTGCTTGAACTACTGCATTAATTGCTTTTATGTTCAACTCGATGCTCGTGATACGGTCACTTAACTCCATTTTAGTTGAACTGTCAGGCAATTTAGCTACTAATTCTTTTGCTGTGGCGATTTGCTCTTTTGTCGACTCGTCATTTAACTTGTCTACTGTATCTTGTGCTTCTTTTACTAGTTCCGCCCCATCAGATGTAACAACTATCGAGTCTAATCTTACTGTTAAAGCATTTTTCTCGGAGACAGACGGCAATGCTATAACTAAAGATCGTGCAGCATCTATATCTGCTTGTAGCTTCGACTCCTCTGCTTTTTCAACTGAAACTGCCGCTGTTGCAATTTGCCCTGCAAGTGCTTTCGCATCATCAATTGCTTTCTGCACCATATTCAATCGATTCGTTAAGCTTGTTTTCTCTGCTCCAGATGAAAGATTGTTCACAAGTAAACGAGATCTATCTACATCTGTTTGTAATTTAGAGCCTTCTGCTTTGACTACGGATGTAGTCGCTCTGGCAATTTCAGCTGTTAAATTAATTTCTGCTTGCACTGTGTCCAATCGTGAAATTAAGCTTGTTTTCACGCTGTCATTTGAAAGTGCATTGACAAGCGTACGGGCCGAAGTTACATCTACTTGTGCTTTAGAGTCTTCTGCTTTCATGACAGAAGCTGTTGCTATTGCTATTTGGTTGGCTAACGCTATTGCGTCATCAATTGCTTTTTGAATCACGCTTAATCGATTCAACAAGTTTGTTTTTTCTGCTCCAGATGGCAATGTATTAACAAGTGTGCTTGCCATTGTTACATCAACTTGCAACTTAGTATTTTCAGCCTTAACTACGGAATCTGTTACTGATTTCCAATCAACATAGGTTCCTAAAGACACAAATTTATATCCGATGGTATTTGCCCAGTTCTTTGCAAATTCCGGTGTGTCGTGCCCATACACTGTTACGTTCGAAACGCTGACACTATTCGCTTGTAATATGGATGTACTCAATACACTCGTTAAAGAATAAGGCATTGTTATGGAATGAATATCATTATTGCCAAATGCCATGGAGCCTATTTCATTCACATTGTCTGGAATTTTGACAACTGATAGCAAGTTATTATTAAATGCCATGTATTCTATAGTTTTCAAAGATGAGGGTAAAGTAATATCCGAGAGCTTGTTGCCAGTAAAGGTAGAAGAAGGTATTCTTGTAACACCCTCTTCTATTTCAACTTTAGTTATGTTATTTGCACTAAAAACTGAAACCCCTAATTCAGTCATCTTTGTGGTTAATTTCACTTCTGTAATTGCATTTCCACCAAAAGAATGATCCCCTAGCTTTTTAAGACTCTCGGGAAAATTGACGGAATGAATTAGGTTATTTTGGAATGCTCTTTGATCTACGCTTACAATTTTTTCTGGCAATTTCACTGAGGTTAACAGGTTATAAGAAAATGCATCAGAACCAATTGTTTTCAAGGTAGAAGGTAGTGTTACACCTGTTAATTGAATACGCTTAAAAGCTGAATTTCCTATATGAACAACAGGCAAACCTTCAATCATATCTGGAATCCATACATTTTTCACCAGACCCGTGTATTCTGTTATCGTGACTTCTCCATTTGCTATCGTATAATTAAAATTAGCCGAAATTTCAGGAGCATCTGGCACATATGATTCCCCTAAGGATACCCAAGTGTGTTTATCTTTAGTTGCCCAGCTTTTTGCATATGTTGGATTTTCGTAACCATAAACTTTTACGTCAGCTGGTACTGTTGCATTTAAAGCCAATACGCTTACTAAGAAAGTAGAAACAGTAGAAGGAACATGAAATTCTCTGATCTGATTCATATTAAATGAGGAACTCCCTATGCTCGTAACTCCTTCAGGCAGCTTTACTTTAGTTAGCAGATTTTCACTAAACGTACGACTTCCTATTGTTCGCACAGATGCAGGAATATCTACAGAGGTTATTTGGTTTTTTTCAAACATTGAATTGCCAATTGTTGTTACACCATCTTCAAAAGATACTGATTTAATATTATTGTTTAGAAATGTCCCACTCCCATATTTCACATCTTTCTTAAATGTTACATTAGTAATTTTATTATTACTAAAAACTTCTAGACCCATTGATATTATAGAATTAGGAATATCGACTGATTTCAACTTATTATTCTTAAACACATAATTTCCTAGTGTCGTTAATGAAGATGGTAGTAAAATGGTTTCTAGCTGATTATTTTCGAAAGCATTAAGTTCAATTTTTGTTAATTTGTTTGGCAAATTTACGCTCGTCAACAAATTATTTTGAAATGCATTTGAAGCAATTGTCTTAATTCCTTCTGGAAGAATTACAGATTTCAGATTGTTACCTTTGAATGCAGAATTGCCGATATAGGCAACCGGGTTACCTTGAATATAAGCAGGAATTACTACATCGGTACCTACACCTAAGTAGTCGGTTATCGTAACTTCTTTTGTACCAGAATGTGTCGTATACTTGAAATCTGTAACAGGGTTTTCTTTTAAAGAAGACATTTCTGCAGCATAAGCTAACTTATCGACACCTATTAGACCTGTAGATATAGAGCCGGATAGTATTAAAGAAAGTGCCAATACCCCCTTAACCATTTTTTCACTTGATTTTCTCATGTTTTTATTTTGCATTTTTTTCCTCCTGTATTTTTTTTAAAACTCTATTTAGAGTATGCAATAGCCTATGTATTATTCTGATATCTTCATAAAATAGAAGAACAAAAAAAAAGACTACCCTTAGGCAGTCTCTAATACTTTTTCTGTCAATGCTCGCACATCAATCGTTGTTTCTTCGCCGATCATGTCCATCAAAATGACTTCTTTGAAATATTTAACGCTCTCTGTTAACGGAATCTCTAAGATTCGTTTCAGTGCGTTTTGATACATTGATACAAACTCTTGGTCTGTATTACCACGCTTTAACTCTGCAAAAGATTCATAGAGCTGATCTAACTTGTCTGCTAATTCCAAAAGCAAGCCCTCGGTAGTTCCATCTTTACCTTCTTTCATTCGACCTGCAAATACCTCGCGAAACTCTTCTGGAATCTCTGATTCTATGAAGTTTGCTACCATTTTTTCTTCTACTTCGTTAATCATTTTACGAAGCTCTGGTGACGCATGTTTCACAGGTGTTTTTATGTCACCGATGAAAACTTCCCCGAAGTCATGATTGATCGTTCTTTCGTACAATATCTTCCAGTCAATCACTTTGCTACTACGCTCTTCAATAGTTCCAAAGAACATTGCATATTGACTGACTTTCCAAGAATGTGCTGCTACATTGTGTTCCTCAAATTTGTAACGTCCTGGACAACGTACAATACGCTCCAAATCATTTAGTGATGTGAAAAATGTATGAATTCCCATTATTAATTCCTCCGCTTTCCCTTTTTAATACCTGCATAACTTCGTATGCAGGATCCCTGTAGTTTTCTTATCCTTTAACCACTTGTCTGATCTCGCTTTCAATCTCTCTGTACCTAACTGTTTGACGTTGAACATTGCTTTCTTCTGCAATTTGTCTAGTCATCTTCGATACAATCAATTCATCTGATATATTTTCATAGACTCGGACAATCATTTTCACGAAACGAATATAAGCTTTAGACATCATTGGTCACCGCCTTTTTCCGTTTCATCTCCACATAATTTTTAGCTCCACGACATGCTTTGTCCAGATGATTATGACAAAACCATCGTTCTAACGCTCCGTTCTGTACATTCAATGGTTGTTCTAGTAACTCGTCACACATTGGTGTATAAAAGTTACAGGTTACCGCACAGTCAGAACAGGGTTTTTCTAACACCTCTAAAGCTTTACCTTCTTCTGCTTTTGTTAACCAGTATTCTTCCACGCTTCGAACGTTTTCCAACATTACCCTTGGCATTCTCTTGACACCATGAAGAGCAAGTATTTTTTCTATAGTCAAGTAGACCATCTCCTTATTAAAATGCAGTCAAGCTGCTCCTTTTTAATCTGTTCTGCCTATTCTATGCAGTTGCTTTCCAAACGATAAGAAAAAGACGCCCAAGAAGGACGTCTTGTGTAAATATAATCAGGCAAAACCTTTGGTAGCTCCATGTTTTACCCAGTATTCTATATTTATTGAAAGTAACTCTTCTATTTCTAGATACCTCCATCTTTCTATTTCTATACCATACTGCTATATTCTTGCTCGCTTAGGATCGTTACGCCCAGTTCAACCGCCTTTTTGTGATTCGAAGAACCTTCCGCATCAGGACCCATAAGGAGATAGTCGGTCTTTTTCGAAACAGAACCGCTCACTTTGCCTCCTAATCCTTCAATCTCCGCCTTGAATTCATTACGTCCTTTCGATAAAGCACCCGTAATGACAAACGTTTTTTCGGTGATTGCCGTGTCTGTCTTCGGTGCGACATAGTCGCTCTTCATCAATAGCCCTGCCATGGACAATTCCTCTATCATCTCTCGGTTCGCTTCTGAACAAAGAAACTCGATAAGGCTATTTGCCATCGTCTCTCCAAAATCAGGAATAGCAAGTAATGTCTCCTTTAGAGAACTGCCTTTAGAAGCTTCAATCAATGCTGGTACTGAATCAAAATGTTTCGCTAATGTGCGAGATGCCGTTCGACCGATATTAGGAATCGAGAAAGCATATAGAACCTGATGAAAACTATTAGACTTCGACGCTTCTATTCCTTTAACCATCTTATCAAATTTCTTTTTACCAAATCCCTCTAAAGTCACAATGCCTTCGCCTTTCTCATGAAGGTCATATATATCTGGAATTAGATTGATGAACCCTTGTCTGTGAAGTTCTGCAATCGTCTTATCTCCAAGCCCGTCTATATTCATAGCCTCTCTGCTGACAAAATGCTCTAGTTTTCCTTCTACTACCGGCTCGCACCATGCATTTGTACAATACAGATTTTCTCCATTGAATTTCGTTGGAATCCCACATGCTGGACATGCTTCTGGATGAACAACTGCAATCTCTGAGCCACTTCGCTCTGAATGAATACTCTGAACTACTTGTGGAATTACATCATTTGCTCGCTGCACAATGATTCGATCACCAATTCGGATATCTTTATCTCGGATGTTTCGGAAGTTATGAAGTGTTGCTCGAGTAATACGAACAGAATCAATATCTACTTCGTCAAAAACCGCAACTGGAGTAATCTGTCCTGTTTTACCTACTTGGAACAATATCTCCCGTAGTGTAGTCGTTGCATCTAAAGAGGAGAATTTGTAGGCACATGCCCACTTTGGATACTTAGATGCACTTCCTAATGTTTCACGAATGGCTAGCGTATCAAACTTCAATACCAATCCATCAATCATGAATGGAAGTGTTCCACGTTCTTTTTCCCCGTATGCTTCACTAAACTCTACGATTTTTTCCACTTCATCAGCATCAAATTCAAATGTTTCGACTAACTCGAAACCGTTCTCTTTCAAGAATGCTAACTGCTCTGTATCTGTTTCGAAATCCAGGCCATCTACATACACTAAATCAAAAGCGATACCTTTCAAAGCTCGACTTGCAGCTACACTGCTGTCTAATTGACGAACCGTTCCAGATGCTAAATTTCGCGGATTGGAATACTTCCCATCTGTATTAATGCGTTCAAACTCGGCGTAAGGGATTATGACTTCCATTCGAACTTCTAGTTGAGAAGTGAACGAGATTACTTTTGGTACATTTTTGATTGTAGAGATTGTGTGTGTCAAATCTTCACCAATCAGGCCTGTGCCTCTACTCACTGCTTGCTCTAATCTACCGTTGTTGTATTTAACGACAATGGTTAGTCCATCCATTTTATGCTGTGCTAAAACTTTACCTTGCCCTCTACCGACAAACTTTCGAATACCTGCAGCATCAGTTATCTTTTCTTGGGATAACATCGGACTTGAATGCGTTACCTTTTTCAAACCATCCACCACTACTGCATGAATCTTATTCGTAGGAGATTCTGAGTCGGATAGCTCCGGGTTTGCATCTTCTAACTCCACTAATTGAAGATATAGTCGATCGTACTCTGAATCCGTGATCACTGGACTATTCTGTTCGTATAGTCGGTCATGTTGGATAATTTCTTCTCTTAACCCTTTTAATTGTTCTTCCACCGTGTTTACTTTAACTGTTGTCATCTAATCAATCTCCTTTTTTAGTCGCAGACAAGTCCGCACCTGTTTAATCTGATACCTTTCAGTATATGCGAGAAGTGCCTAATTCATAAAGAAGGTTTTGGGCATAAGAAAGACCACCCTTTGAGAGAGTGGTCAACTTACAGCTTTGTCGGTTTATTTTTGCATAATTTCTGGTTTCAGTCTAGGGATGTATCGTCCTATCATTTTTCAATATTTTCATCCTTACTTCCTCCTTTTTTGTAGCAGTCACATCTGCACCTGTTTAATCTCATATACATTTCAATATATGCAAGTTGTGTGCATTACAATAAAAGTTTATTTTTCCAATAAATAAAGGACCCAGAAGTTCAGGTCCTTTGCTATTAAATCATCCCCGGATTCTCGATGATGAAGAAAAACGGGATGATATGTTCATCAATCATGCCATTCACCACTGGTACCGTACCGTCTATTAATGACGTGATTGCAAATACTCCAAGCCCTATCATTAAAGCGGCCACCACAACCGTCTCAAATGAAATAAATCCACCTTTTGCTCGTAATGTCTGTAAGACTTTTTTCATGAATAATCCTCCTTTCGTCTCTATGATCGCAGAGCATTTCTAATTTTCACGGATTGTTGAAATGATTAAGTGAGTTCGCTACCATGAATTCTGAACTACTTCTGCTTTTGGGACATTATACACACAAGTATTCCAAATGATGCTATCTCATTGATTGAATGTCGACGAACAAAACATGAAGGATTCACTCCCGAGGGAGTGAATTTACTTTGTTTAGTTCCGAACAGCATCCAGTCTTGCTTGGAGATTCGTTTTGGCTGACCCGTCTGGTAATTCATCGATTGCTACCTGAGCTTTCGTGTAGTAAGTAGCCCGTTGGTATTTCTCCGCAAGTTGAACTGTTTTTTCTGCTGCATCAATCTGTTTTTTTATTTCCAATTCTTCTTGTGTGTTAGAGAAGAATGTCGACAGCTTTTCTATCAGTTTTCCATGTGTCTCAGCATAAGCACTAAGAGCTTCTATACTTTTGCTTGCCTTGGTCAAATTCGTTGCAGTTTGTCGTTCTTTAGCTAGTTCAATCATTTTAATTGCCTCTTGGAACTTCGCTTTTGTTTCGATATCAGCAATTGCCTCTACTTCCACTTTTAGGTCATATGCGAACTGCATTGCTTCTGACACTTTAATAGCACTTAGACGCTCTAATAATGCAACTTTTGAATCCTCGTCTTTTAATGCCTCTACTAGAATACGAGCTTCTGCAATCATACCAACATCACCTGCAGATTCTGCTTTTGTCACAGCATCTACTGCCAACTTAAGTTTGCCTGCATCTATTTTTTCTAATTCGGCATTTAATAATAGTTCTAGTCTCGCAGACAACGCTGTCTTGATATCGCTCGGAGGAACTTTCTCCAGTGCTTCTTGAGCCCGTGCAAAATATGGTTCACGTTTGTAGCGTTCTGCATTAACTACTTGTGATTCTGCATTTTTAATTGCTGCTTGAATCTCTTTTTCAGTCATGTTTTTATAAATCTCATCTAGTTCTTTCTGTAATTCATCTTTTTGTTCTCCTTCACGCAACTTTTCCACTTCTGAAGAAGCACTCAAGTAAGGCTCACGCTCAAAACTGCCTGCCCAATCGATATTTTTACCGACTATCTCAAGGAAAAGTTTATAATCTCTTTCGGCAATCCACTCGAAGATCGCTTCCATACGCTTCAGATATACTTCCTTCTCTTTACATTCAGGAAGTTCATTAATCTTCACTAAAGCTGTGGTAATATGCGGATCTCGTTTCAGCATTTCTGCCACTTTCAAGTAGGTTTCAATAGATTTTACATCTGGGCAAGACTCCCCAGGTACTTGTTCTTTGTTACGCACAATTTTATGATGCAAATAAGGCAACGTAGAGCCTTCATCTATCTTCCATAGTCCACTGTCAAAATCAAAACCAACGGCTTCATATGGAGCTTTTGTTAAGCTAGTTTCTAAGCTTAGCTTCTTCGTCTCACTATTTGTAAAGCTAGCAGGCATTATTTGGTCCCATGTTTGTACATTTTCCATGTTTGCTATCGCTTCGCTATAATTTCCATCCCGATCTAGAAGTTTACCTATAAATAATTGTTCTACATTTTCAACTTTATCGAGCAGTACGAGTGAGTTCTTAACAATTCCTTCTTCACCGATTACTCCAACCAACCCTCCCGATTTCCCTGAGGATATTAATTCTCCTGCTGAGTAGCTGTATTCTAATGTAGCATCGAGTAATCCAACGACCCCTCCAACACTAGATTCTCCTTTAACTTTTCCATAATTGTGTACATTGCTTATCGTACTTGTACTTTTACCAACAATCCCACCTACTTCGTCCAGTCCCTCTATATCTGCGAATGAGGAAGCATAGGAAACTGGTGCAACTGTAAATCCGGCTATTCCACCCGCCTGTGAATATCCAGCTTCTTTACCAACAGGACCATTCACCTTAATAGTAGATCCTTCTAAAACGTAAAGGTCTTGAATAGGACCAGTGTTAAAACCAACGATTCCTCCAACAGAACCGGCTGCAACTATATTTGATTTAACTTCGACATTTTCAATATTTCCGTGGCTCCACCCAGCAATTCCTCCAGAACCAGGAGTAGATTCTTCCTTAGTGGAGTTTGCTTCGATTGACACTTCAAAATCTTGTACATCTTTTATTTCTGAAGTATTAAATCCTGCTACTCCGCCTACTCGTACATCTCTATTGTTACCTATTAATCCAATAGACTTAAGAGTATAGTTCCCACTTATTTCGGAAATTTTGCTATAGTTTTCTGCAGTAATGCCGCCCACATATTCGCCACCTACAATTGTTGCGTTTAAATTAACATTTCTAATGGGTGCAAATGATTGATAAGTCACTCCCCCTGCATTTTTCCCTTCTGCATGCACAGTTCCAGTAACATTCGAAATTTCTCCTTCAAAAATGAAATGGGATACGCCCGATGCATTATTCGTGCCAATCACTTTTACATCTAGTTCTACATCTGAAACTACTGACTCTAAATGTGAAATAACTCCAGATGCAATATCATTAGAAATAATCTCGCCCTTTACCTTAATATTCTTTAATTCCGCCGTTTCATCATAAGTAGAACCAATCAATCCAGAAGCCCTTGTATCGGCCTCTACTTTCCCATCAAATGCCACATCTTGATACGTTCCTTCGCCATGTACGGCATAAATGACGCCAGCAGCATTATTTTTCGAAGTTACGTTACCTTTTACCTTTAAGTTTTGAGCATTGACAGTATTATAAATTTGTCCTATTAAACCAGAGGCAACATCATCAGAGCTTACATTTCCTTCAAAAGATAGGTCTTGAATTATTCCTTTATTATGCACTGCGTGAATAAGTCCAGAAGCTTCTGTTTTTCCTTGCACATCTCCTGTCATAGATACATTCTTAATATTTATCCAATCCTCGCTGCTTCCATGGACCGAACCAATTACTCCCGCTGCTCTTTCTTCACTCTTGACCAAACCTTTCATGTGAATATCTTCTACATTTAGGTTTTCATAAGAAGCATGCAAAACACCCGAGGACTCAACAGTACCTATTACTTCACCTTCTACAATCACATCTTTCATTTCCACATTAGGTGAATGGAAAACAAATCCAGAAGTGTAACGCCCCTCAATTTTCCCCTTTATTCGGATTTCTTCTGCATATATATCATCTACATGACCATAGAATCCACCGCTTGCATAATCTGAAGCAGTCACGTTTCCTTCAAAAGACATCCGTTCCATCTTGACAAATGAACCTTGGTCACCATTTTGAGTTGCAAAACCTGCAGCTTCACCCTCCACTGAATCTATATTAGCTACAACACGTACATCCGACATTTCCAATTGTGCGTCAGTAATACTAGTTAAACCAGACACGTATGCATCTGTCCCGCTAATTTCTCCTGATACAACAACATTTTGTATATCCACTTTGTTTAATTGGTCAGTATCTTCTATAGACCCACCAATAAGAGCTGCTACGCCACCGTATTGAAAGTTGAGTTCTTCATCATTTTTGGTGTAGTTACCGCTTACATTCACATCGACAAATTCAATATTTTTAATTTCAATTTGTCCTTTTGAATGAACCATTGAAATAAAACCTACATACTTCTCATTACTATTAATAGTCATCCCTTTGACTACGTGACCTCCTCCATCGATAGAGCCTCCAAACTCTTCTATAGGTGTCCAGTTTTTACCGTTCAGTTCAATATCTTTAGTTAATTTGTAGTGCGTATTACCGCTCTTATCCAATTGAATCTTTTCTAACTGCTCCCTATTGGCTATTTGGTATGGGTTTTCATAACTCCCATCCCCACCATCAAACAAACCTGTCCCGTCAAAACGATTGCTATCATCCCATGTAATATTTACAGAGTTTGCTGATGGTGAGTTTTCGCTTGATTGACTTGTTAAGCTCTTTTCTGATAGCTCACTAGCCAAAGCAATTGGTTGACTAAATGGTTGTAGTATTAAAAAAGTTAAAGCGGTTACTGATAAAACATTTCTAGGTATGCGTAAGAAATTCTGTTTCAATTTCATTTTTATTCATCTCTCCCTTATCTTTGATACAACATGATATGCTACTCTTTATACAAAATTCAGTATTTAGTTTCTAACCCTGCCGAACAATAAAAAGCCCTCCTAAGGAGAGCTTTGTCGTTTAGTTCATAACTGCATCTAATCTGGTTTGCAACTCTAATTTTGCTTTGTTATCAGGCAAGCCGTCGATGGCAGATTGTGCTTTAGTAACGTATGTTGCACGTTTATATTTCTCTGCTAATTGAACTGTTTTTTCCGCGGCCTCTACTAGCTTTTGCAATTCAAGCTCTTTCTGCATACTAGTAAAGAATGTCTTAAGCTTGTCGATTGTTTCACTTTGGTTCCCTGAGTATACTCTTAGTTCTTCAATACTCGCAGAAGCTTTTGTCATGTAAGCGGCAGTTTGACGTTCTTTAGCTTGTTCAATGGCTTTGAAAGCATCTTGGAACTTCACTTTTGTTTCAGAATCCATGATTGCATCGATTTCCACTTTTAAGTCGTGAGCTAGTTGCATCGCTTCCGTTACTTCGATTGCGTCTAAGCGTTCCACTAGTGCTTGCTTCTCTTCGCTCTCTTTGAGGCTGTTCACTAGTGAACGAGCAGCTTCAATAGTAACTAGGTTACTAGAGGATTCTGCTTTGGTCACAGCATCAGTTGCTGTCTTTGCTTTCTCGACTTCTATTTTGTCTTTTTCTGCAATCAGTAGAATGTCTAGTCTTCCTTGCATAGATGTTTTGATCTCGCTTGGTGGTACTTTATCTAATGCTTCCTGTGCTCGCGTGAAATAAGGATCTCGTTTATAGCGTTCAGCGTTCACGACTTGCGATTCGGCCGCCTTGACAGCTGCCTTTATCTCTTTTTCTGTCATGTTTTTGTAGATATTATCCAATTCATTTTTCAAATCGTCTTTCTCTTCACCGTCGCGTAACTTTTCTACCTCAGCAGAAGCACTCAAGTAAGGTTCACGCTCAAAACTACCTGCCCAATCTATATTTTTACCGACAATTTCTAAGAATAGTTGGTAATCTCGCTCCGCAATCCATTCGAAAGTTGCTTCCATACGCTTCAGGTACTCTTCTTTTTCCTTACATTCTGGAAGTGCATTGATTTTCTCTAATGCATTGGTGATATGCGGATCACGTTTAAGCATTTCCGCAACTTTCAGGTAAGTCTCAATAGATTGCACTTGAGGACACGCTCCTCCTGGACTTGTATCTCCTGGTTCTGTGTTGTCTGGTCCAGGAATATATGGAGTTGAATAGAACCCGAAATACGGTAGTGTCTTTCCTTCTACAATTGTCCAAGGACCTTTCTCAAATTCAAAAGTTGCCGCTTTATATGTTGCGGCTTGAAAAGCTTTTGCTTTACCAATTAGCGTACTTTTTGATTGATCTACTACTGGATTTGGTTTTGTGTTGTTCCAATGATAAAGATTGTCACCGTCAGGATTTTGTTCATTTGTCGGCTCTTGAGAAGCTAAAATATTTAGAGCTGTTATTTCAGCCATCCCGTTTGCATCCATGTACGCCACAGCAAATGTATGACCAACAGGTACTTCAATGGAGTTTGTTGCTTTTCCTTCCATAATCTGCTCATTGAAATCTGAACCTTTCGCGATTAGCATAAATGTTTGTAATATTCCATCCACTCCTTCTGGATAAACTAAGTCAATCATTACGGTGTTCGTTTCAGGATTTACCTTTGAAACGATTAATTTGATTGGTCCATTCATATTCGGCATATCGAATTCTCCGTTTGAATCGCCGTCCTCATTGTTTCCAGATGCATATTCACCAACAAACAACTTTCCATTTTCTCCTATAGAATCGAGAAGAGAGAAACTATTCGAGACTGGAAATTCTCCTTTTCCGTTCCATAACCCTATTAAACCACCCGGATTCGGGCTGTCTACAGCTCCAGCAGCATACGATCTGTTTATCGAGCCACCTTTAAATTCACCAACTAATCCACCTGTGTTTTCCGCTCCGGTAACAGCAGTGTCTGCATAGACATCTTTCAGATGCCCATGGAAAAGACCTGCAAATCCACCGACATTTATATCGCCACTTACCTTTCCTTTGGCAAAGCTTTCTGTAATTACCGTGTTCTCTGAGCCTGAACCAATCAAACCACCAATATTCCTGGAAGGTTGGAGTTTTCCACCGCTCGCTTTACTCTCTTCACTCACTCTACTCACAGATAGTATAGAGATATCTCCACTTTCTTTAGGAGCTCCCATAATTCCGTTAACGTCGGCACTAGAGGCTAATTGTTCTAGCGTTCCTCCTTCAGAACTTCCGATCACTCCTCCAACCGAAGTGTTCCCAGTAACTGTGGAAGCCGGTAAAACAACAACATTTCGAACCGTCCCCATGTTTTCACCGATCGCACCGCCAGTAGGATTAGTCGTTGTTTGCTTCACTTGAGTCTTCACTTTCATATTTTCAGCCAAAACTTGCGGTGGAGCAGAAGAAACTCGGCCTACCGTGTAATCATCAGATGAACCACCGTCGCCATTAAAGTTAATCCCAACTATTCCTCCTATTGTGCCTCCTCCTTCGACGGAGTAACTACCCGATATATTTCTTACCACATGTTCGTTAAGTGAAACTAATCCACCAACATGTTCTTGACCCACAACAACAGAAGTAACATCTATGTCTTCAATAGTAGTTTTATGCAAATCTACACCGTATTCATGTACCCAATCGTAATCCCTTAGTGATAGAAGATTTTCGCCCACTATCCCTCCGGCCATACCGCTGCCTGCACCTGGACTTTGAAGATTCTTATAGTTGCCTTTGACGTTGTGTAGGTATCCGTAGTTTTCACCAATAATACCACCCGAGATATTACTCCAGTCATTATTAACGCTTACTTCCATCGTTATGTTTTCTACTGGCGAGATGTATAATTCCCCACCCATTTTTCTATCCATATCATCAGTAACAAATAGACCGTTGGCATAGCGTCCGTTTTCTCCTATTAGTCCCCCTAGAACCATTCCATCTTCAATAGTTGCTGCTCCAGTTATGTTCCGAACCCAACCTTCGTTAACTCCTGCTAGACCACCGACAATTCTTCCGCCATTTACCTTGACGTCCAATTCAACATCAGATATGAATGTATCGCCAGTCAACGAACCAGCTACACCACCAACTGTGTCATTCTCGGAGTTTATTTCTCCTGTAATTTTCAAGTTTTTAAAAATCACACTTGGATTTCCCTCCACATATTCATAAGACCCATCTTGATTTTCAACACTCTGCATAAACACAGGATTTTTATCGCTTTTCTTTCCTTCAATACTTAGTGCAGAATTACCTTCTGCTTCTCCTATTAGTAAGCCAGCCGAATCTCCGTACGAGTAGCCTGTATCAACTTTAGCTTCCAATAATTGAAGGTTTTTCACTTGTAAAGTTCCGTCTTTCGGCATTTCCTCAAAGAAGCCTGTGTTTAATGACGTGGAACAAAAATTTGATTCTTCATGGATTTTAATTGTCATGTTGCGAATAGCATGATTGCCACCATCTATATGCCCGCTGAATAAAATCGGTTTCCAATCCACTCCCGCGAGATCAATGTCATTTTTCAACAAAAAGTATTTCCCGTGTATCGATTTATCTTCTAATTGTTCTAAATGCTCCCGAGTTTCTAGCAAGTAGGGATTCTCCTGCGTCCCCGTTCCTCCTGCTCCGCCCAGGAAAGCAATTTTTTCATCTTGACTGTCTTCATTCACTTCCAACTTATCTTCTCCATACCCGACTAGAATGATATCTACATCGCCATTCGTTTCAACCATTGCTGGAATGCTCGGGCTGTAGCATCCGTTTCCTGCATCCGAGTTTCCGATTACGGTGAAGTTATTATTATTCGATGGAACAATTGCTTTGTAGTCTTTGTGACCAGAACGTTCCGTAAGTTCTGTCCACTGTTCTAGACCAGCCTCATCAAATTTAGCAACAATCCCCGTATCGCTCTCATTGCTGTTTGGATTTTCCATTCTTCCTGCAACAATGTATCCTCCAGCTGCATCTATATGCACAGCATTAAAATAAGAACGATTGGGAATCTTTGTAGAAATAGATTGCCACATTTCTTCCCCTGAATCATCTAATTTAAAAATGCTTCCCGCTCCAGCATTGTAACCCGCTAGGATGAATTCGCCATTCGGAGAAACAGCAACATCTTCAAACGACGTTCCTTTAGAAGAAAGCTTATGCCATACTGTGTTTCCGTCCTCATCCAACTTCACCAAAAGTCCATATTCGACTCCTCCTGAAAAGGCTCTTCCTGCCGCTACAAAACTACCATCTCCTACAGGTTCTATGGAACGTAAGGCAATGTTATTGTATCCGCTATATTCCCACTCGTTATCGCTTATTTTATTTCCATCTTTATCTAACTTTATAATAAGTCCAGTGTCATATGGGCTTTCTCCTACTGCCAGTACTCCGCCTTCTGACGTTGATGCTACAGAAAACAAATTACCTCTTATGTTCATGGATGAATTCTTCCAAACGTTTGCACCAGATGCATTCAGCTTTTGAACAAATATTCTATTTCCTTGTGTGTAACTTTCAATGTGTCCTGCAACAATGATAGATCCATCTGCTGACTCGGCAACAGAGCTATTCACAAACCCTTTGTCCATTGTAAAGTCCCAAATCACATTCCAGTCTTCATCGAATTTATATAAATCCCCTCTTGCTAACTCTAAAGTGTTTGTACTTGAATGAGTGTTACCCACAATCAAGTATTTCCCATCTTTTGTTTTGATAGCATTTTCGACTGTCTCTTCATGAATCCCTCCAATATGCTTCACAAAAGAGATACCTCTTTCTTCTGTGGTGGATGAATTAGCCATCATCATTTGTATGGCTTGACTTCCGCCCGTAAGATTTGTTGTCTCTAGTTCTTCTGCAAAAGATACATTTGCAACAGGGAACAGAGTACTAGAAGCAATAACACATGCCAGTAACGTTTTAACTATTCGTTTCTTACTCTTAGATTCATTTTTAAACATTTTAAAACCTCCCATTTTTCTGTTTATTACCATAATATGCAAGCGGTACTTATTGACTACTTCCTCAGCGTAGTACGTCTTCTTATGATTGAATGTGATGAATACACATGCTGAAAGCTGTTAGGTCATCTCTGGGATTAATGATTAGGGGTTAGCTTTTTCCTTTTTATAAATAAAAAAGCCCTCCTTAAGAGAGAGCTTCCTACCTGTTCTGCTAATACCATACGATTTCCCCGCGTGTTAATTCAGCTGTTTTTTGGTGATCTTTTTCCACCACGTCTACCACAATTCCTGGAAACAATTCATTTTGATAATACGTCTACCCTTTAATGGATGGCTGTATCATCTGTCATTTCCCCCTCTATAATTTGCAAAGCTAATTCCACTACTTTAGGAATATCTCTAGCTACTTCCATCTCTATTTGTTGTTCATTTATTCCATCTATTGGATATTTGAGCGTTAGCTGCCATTCGGTTCGTACCTTACTTCCCACTTTTGCCATTTCAAATCGTCTCATCTTTTTAAAAGCAAGCGGGAACCACTCATCAATTAACTTAGCCCACTTCAATTTATCAGCATCATTCCAATGGAAGAACTCGATTGGCGTTTCTCCGTGCTTGAACAAGATACAAAAATTCCATTCCCAAAATCCATTTCGGTTCTTAGGTTTCTCTAAATGAAAAACGACACCGTTTATTTCAATCGCATTTTCATATCTATCTAATACTTCTTGTCTATTCACGTAAACTTCACCCCTTGATTTGTTCTACGGTGAAAGTCCTTCGTTTATTCCATCTCTTGGGTACGACGATTTGTAAGGAATGATGAAATACCCTATGCATATATTAGAGTCAACTGAACAGAATTAGACGTGGTCCGGGAGAACACGATAAAAACCGCCTCGCTTCACCAGCGGGTGCAACATCCGTCAGACGGGGTGTTTTTTCCCAGAAAACATCAGTCGCCGCAAAAGCGATTCCGACTGATGACCTGTCCTGTGGGCTTACGCCTAGGGAGGCTCGTAAATGTCAGTGGTGCTGACGACTCAGTAATAGCAGACCTGGGTGAGTTGGTCCTTTATTGGACCTGAATACGTGCGATAGCAATATCGGTGGAGTAGTGACGGCGGATACCTGCATAGCGTTAACTTGAATTCCATCCTTTACCAAGAGATTTTCTGTTCTTCTTTTGGTAAGGGAGGGAAGACATTCTGTGCGTTTCCTGTGTCAGTTCGTGCAAAAAAATTATTACAAAACATATAAAATAACAAATACATAATTAGCATCGCTGAATAATAACGGTTCCTTAAAGGATTCTTTAGATAGAAATTTATTACATAGATATTTCAACTTTCCTTATTACTCGTAAGGGGGTTTGCTCGTCATGGTCGAAGCTTCTTTTATACGTATATGAACGATGCATCAAAAACACTTCGATATTCAGTAATACTTACAAAGCTCTTTACATACAATGGAGTGTAAACAATAAAAAGGAGCGGCTTGAATGACCGCATATTATAAAAAGGGGTTTTATATATGTATAAAGGGAATGATTTGGATGTTTACCTAGATTGTCAAACAGTAAGTGAGTACTTGATTAAAGAAGAACTGGATGCAGAGGATATTGCAGAGGGTCTTGTACCTGAAGAAATGTGGTTAAAGATTGGCTATTCACATCATGCTGTAAAACGCATGAACAATGATTACGGCAGGCAGACGGAACAAACAGAGGTAGAAGACATCATTTTAGCGAAGTCACATTATCTATTCTCGGCTCGCGACGGTGAAGAGTTTAGTTTTGTAAACGAACAACACACGATTGTTATACCAGTCGTTGTCCGTTTTATAGGTGGCAATATTTTCTTGTTTATTCCCACTGTCATTCGTAAAGTCATTGTAGTTAATGGTAAAGAAGTGGAAAGAAAATCATACGCAAGAAAAGGAAGCAAAGTCCTCTAAGGACTCGCTTCCTTTTTCTATTATGCCGTCGCTTTTTTACTACCAACTATTTGTTCCATAATATCATCTGGGTTTGGGCTAAGGGCCATTGTCGTCATTACGTTTGCTTCTTTTGCTAGTCTTCTAGTTTGCCATGCAACTTCATTAAGACATTTAGACATTACGATGACAACAACACTCGCTTTTTCTATCTCTTCAAGAGAAGGAGCAGCAATTTCACCATTTACTATCTGCATGTCGATACCTGAGTGTAATAGTCGTTTACGGTAAGCCCTCTCATAAGAAGGATCTCCTACCACTAGCACATACTCTATAGTACCAGCTGTGTCGGTTTCCTGTGTATAAGGAGGGATAATTGCGTTCTCCGTTAATGTTTTCCAAGTAACACGAGCACCACTTGTATTATTCCTATAGTAAGCCATATCAACATTGTCTCCACTATTAATACCCAGTGCAGTTGCATCTGTGTCTTGTATATAAAGCATAACGGGTAATCCGTCTACCTTAATCAATTCCCCTGTTGTGTATTTCGATACATATAACCTTCCTACTGCCTCTTCTACTAAAGCATTTCGTACCTCTATACGGTCCGGAGCCTGATTTCCTACCTTCTCAGCTATGGAATAATAATAACCTGCTCCAAAGCTTTTCTTTTCGGCGTAAAGCAAATCTCCATGTTCAATTCCGAGATTTCTGATCGCTGTTTCTGGAACAAAGGCATCGATTTCTTCTATATACCCTCCCTTTAATTTGCGATCTATTCGATACTTCGGCAATTGAGTAGCCGTTGGTTTAATTACAGGATTCACTACTTCTTTTATCTCTGGAGTTATGGTTAAAAGTACTTCCTTTTTGTTGAATCTATCAAGATCACCCTCTAATTTTAATTCATTTAGCAGCGAAAATGATGACAATAACGAACTATAAACGCTTAGTAGCTCTTTTTTCTCTTGATAATTACCGATTTTAACAGATTCTACAACTTCTTTATAATCCGTTAGAACTTGTTCAAACATTTCTGGATACATTTCATTTACCCCCTTCTACTTATTGAACACATCACAAATTTTTCAAGCATATATATCTATATCTGTACTTTCTCCAAATTACCTTTATTTTCTACTTTGCAAATTATAATTGACTGTTTGGTTCAGTAAAAAAAATACCTTCGTGTATATCGAAGGTAAAGCGTCCTAAAGAACACGACCCACATGTATAATGTGTATGCCAACTTCTGTTCGTAAAATCGTTATCGCCTCGTCACCATTCACTAGCGTTGCCTCTTCCCCAGCTGATACGCTCTTTAGTGCTTCAACTTGGCTAACAATGACACCTTTAATGCGATCTTCTTCCGATTCTCCCAGTATTCTTTCGAATGTAAATTCCATTATTAACCCTCCTCAACATTAACTATAGTATACACTTTAAAGAAAGTGTTGTCAATAGTTTTGAAATTATTTCAGACTGCATATGATAAATTGTATCACATTCAACAGGAGATGCCTGGCATCAACTAAAAAGGAGATGTTTTTATGACAACAGAGACACAAAAAAACTTACACACCGCTGCCCTTCACTATCGAAGATTACTGGAGCAGTTCTATGATTGCCAACCAGACGATCAAGATTTCTTAGAATCAGAAGAATCAGAAGAAGTTGTAGCTTCTATGGAAGAGATTTCTACATTTGTTCCGCTAACACTAGAAGAACATGAGAAAGTAATCGAAATATTAATCTCATTTAACGGGGAATGGCTTCCAGAATCACCCCAACATGAGCATGATGAATACCTCGAGGCTATTCGTGCAGCAAAAGAATGGCTAAGACATTAATAAATAGGCTCATTGAACATAATACTCAAGGATAGCTCTAAGCTGACATATTAAACAATCATCCCTAATGATTGAGACCAGGAAACTGGTCTTTTTTTATTCAACAATACTCGACCGATAAAATGTTATAGTAGATTATGTTCTGCATATAGTGGAAAGAGTATAAAAGAAAGTGCATTCGAATGAATCTTCGAATTATATTAAAAGGATGGGAAAATAAATGAAAACCGTATATAAATCAATTCACGAAAACACCAACGTAGAAGCAATCGTTCAAGATTACAGCATGAATGAAATCCAAGTTTTTTCTGTTATCTATCGAAATGAAGGAGTTTCTCTAAAGGGAGGACTTGGAACTTCTGCTCAAAAATTTAAGCTCATGCAAGAAGGCTATGAAGATTATAAAGGAGAGTTAGCATATGTATATCTATATGATGAGTTAACTTCCATTTAAAAAGATGGAATAAAGATCAGGAAACTGGTCTTTTTTTTGTTCGACGACGCTCCTACTCCAAAACGTTATGTAAGATGTAATTCTGCATATAGTGAAGGGAGTTTATAAAAAAAAAGGAGTGAATTCAAATGAATCCACAAACATTATTAAAGGACTTAAAAAAAGAGTGGCAATATGATAGACAACTTCCATTACGTCATATAAAAAATATGCAAAGTAATGCGTTAAAAGTTCAACCCAAATTAGCTCCATTACCTAAAGTTACTAACACAGTACACGCAAATATTTCTAGCGATAATAATGAAAAAGTGATTTCGATGCCAATAAAACAAACATCGAAAGAAAACTCTGTAGAGAGAGAAGCTACAGCAACGGTACGTCGTATCCAAGGACTATTGAACAGTCTTGGCGAAGAAGTGATGAAGTTTCGTGACCATATTGTGGAACATAAGGGCAAACACTCCTCATATGATTCTCAATTATCCGACCTTATGCACATTATCGAAAACGTTGACTTGATAGATGAGGATGCCTTATCCGTAATGGGAGAATTTAAGGAAATTCGAAGACAACGTCGAGAGGTGAAAGATTTCCAAGCATTAACACTTAAATGTTCAAATGAAATATTTATGCTAGCAGAAAATGCTCGAACTGTTTCGTCCCTTATAGATAGAACGTTGACAGAAGGTTATCGGGCCTATCAGTTTAGAACAGAAGATATTTCCAATTTGTTTGAGGAGATCAATGGAGCTAGTTACAAATCATTAGTTCCAATGTTTCCACCAGATATTCGATCTTCCGCAGAGATTCCTAAACCCTTATCTGCAACGGAATTAACGGAATCAACAGTTTTGCAGGAATGTAAAATTGACCGAATAGGCGGGAATTGGTTAGTTACAGTTAATTCAGAAGATGTATACAGAGATCCAAAAATGAAGCCACTGGTGAATCACCTGGTAATGAATTCTTACGACAACTACAATATCAGTGGAGTGAACCGTGATCACGTAATCAACCATTTGACACAGAGAATTCAGGCACGAAACGAAGAGGATGACCCCATTCGTGAATCTATGATGTCCTTATTAAAAAAACTTTCAGTCAAATAAAAACCAGCCCTTTAAGGGGCTGGTTTTTTGTTTCGGTTAGCATTATCATGATTACTTGAAAATCAATTAATCAGAGCCTCCCCCTCCACTAGATCCTGAGTCGCTAGAACTACTTGAACTACTAGAGCTACTATCCGAATAAGAATCACTGCTATATGTTGAGTTAAAACTATTACTCTTTGAACTAATATCACTATCATAAGATGTGTAACTATCTAATTTAACGTTTGGCTCCTCAGCTCGAACACTACTTTCAGATGCATCAATATGCTTCTCCTGTTCTTCTTCCGCGTTTGCCGTATTTAAGAATAATGACTGTTGCATCCAACTTGTGGAATCTCCGGCACCTTTAGGTGGCATCGCCTTAGTATGGCTAGTAGGAACATTTACTCCTCTTTCTTTATTGACTCCTATCTCTGTTTCTCTCTTAAGATTTTGCTGTATCCGAGTTGCTCTATTTGTATCATTTTTTTCCTTTTCCTTATTTCTGCGTTTTGACCATATTAGAGTACCTACACATCCTATCACGAATATAACAATTAAAAACATGCCCATTTCATTTCCCCCTTTTGGTTTACTTCACTGTCTGCTTCCTGCTGTCTGGTCTTACTAGGTCTGCTTTTATTCAAGAAAAATCGTTTTGGATTCATCTCTCTCTTAAGTTCGTTCCAGTCACTTTTTTTCTAGTATTCACCAATACAAATGAGGCCAACATTAACGACCTTAGCTTTTTCTGTAGCTTCTAATCGATTCAATGCTTCGTTCATAGCCGAAATATTGTCGTTAGAGTCCGCCTTTTGCGTTTGAGAATTGCCATTTGCGAATGTTATCTCAACTTCGTATTTCTTCATTGCTTACCCACCTTTAAAATTTCTTTTTACTAATTTAGTATTTCATGCCTCATACAAAATCTTCGTACCTTCATGTCCACAGTTGTTTTATCCTGATACTCTACCTCTATTTCTCCATCCCCATTAAAATCGGGGTGCTCAAATACTTCCTTTACTACACATGTTTGACCATAGGCAGGATAGTTTTCATCTGTACACTTCCAAATGGAACCTACTGCAATTTTCATTAACATCATCTCCCTTTTAAAAATCTGAGACATCATTCCGGTTCGGCGTGCTCATTATCCAAATTCTCCTGGTGTATAATTCTGTTCACTGTTCATCACATTCACCTCTTACGTGCAGTAGAGCTGCACCTATTTAATCTATACGCTTTATTCTATGCTGTTCACTTCTGAACTATAAGAAAAGACGCCTCTATGGACGTCCAATTTGCTTTAATAGGCCAACCGTCAAAAACTAATTAACATTTTTCTTTTTTTTAACGGAAAATCGCAATGTTGATAGGTCATACCCTCTATCTTCTAATTCTTTGAGCAGATTTTTAAATGTATCTGACCCAACTAAATCAAAGGCAAGTAATGCCCGTGTAGCTCCAGTTGGTGCTGTACACATCCAATCCCTTTCAGCTTTAGACCAATGCACACCTGCTGTTATTTGGGCATCGAAGCCTTTTGCCATTCCCTTACCTCCTAATTTACAGTTTTAACTGCACAGCCAATTTCTTATTTACTATTGATGCATGTTCCGGGCACACATCGCAATCAGACCACAAGTGTATAGCACAACTTTTGCAAAGCTTTCGATCACATGTTGTTACTAACTCTTTAAAATCTATACTAGTAGTAATGCCTGAACCAATACCGAAATCGCATAATTGCGTATACCGATTTACTCGACAAGCTTGACATGCATTCTCGTCTGCTAAAGATACAATCGTGCAATCAACAAATACGCCCAAACTTTCTTGCATAGCCAGCTCGTCAATTATTATTTTCTCAATCAAATACCATTCTCCACCGGCTATACCACAACCTATATCATCAGGAATATGAAGCGGTAAATTCTTCTGACTACTAAAAACAATTAACTTCGAAAAGGCATCCCTGAATGATTTGTAATCCGTATATCTTTTATCTGTACCATAATAATCTTGTCCGAATAAATTAACTACATATAATTCCGATTCAACGCCAATACATTGAATTTTTCCGAGCAATTTAGAGATATCCCCTTTTGCTTGAACACATACAGCATTGTATTTCTCATAAACCATGGGATACTTTTCTCTAATCTTTTTGCCTAATTCTGTCTCTATAACACCTTGACAATTTACTTGATGTACCAAAATACCCCTCTCGACTTCCATTAAATTCCCTATCACCATTTTCAACATTTACTCATCCTCCTAATCTGCAGGTAAACTGCTCCTTTTTAATTGTTCCTTTCTAATCTATGCAGTTTACTTCTGAACGATAAGAAAATACGCCTCTATTGACGTCCATACATTATTTAACACACCCATATATATCGGTCATTTGCTTGCCGCTCCATTCTCTGTCAACAACTTGATATTTTCCGCCTATACTCTCGCACTCGTTTTTGGTTTCTTCAATGGATAGATTAATTAATACAGAGAAACCAATAAGTAATACGAAGAGGATTACTATTGATATCCCCATAATAACTAAGTGTTCATCCATAGGTTTTTTATTCTTTTGGTTAAATTCTTTTAATTCTCTTTTCTTCTTTTGTTGATATTCATAACCATCTATCATATTGCTCCCTCCCCAGTTCTTATGAAGTATAGTTATTATTTTTTAATAAATTAAGTGTTTGTGCTTGCCCATCTTCATTTCTATCCTTTAACTCTGACTCTGTTTTTGAATTTGAAAATAGAAGTTCCGTAGATATTTTTGCTAAAGGAAAGCTCGTAAGAATAAGAAAAGTTTTGATTAGGGCATTATGCAATATTGCTGATTCCGATATAATTAGTGGAAGAAAATGAATGATGGTAATATACAGCATAAAAGTTTGGCTAATTGGATAAGCAATTCCATAAACGACATTTTTCAACACAACCTTCATGAATGCTGGCCTGTAAAATCCAAGAAAAGCGACGATTGGCAATAAACCTAAAGTTATTTTGAGTGACAAGATGGATAGTAATTCAGATAATGCAATTAGCATTGCGAAAGCAGCTGAAAATAAATAAAGAATATACAAGGAAAGGTTCGTTTCCTCTGTAGTGAAATCGTTTTTTAATATCTGCACAAGTGAAGCAGAGTCAAATAATGAATCGAACGAATCCGCGACCATGGCTAGAATTTGATTCTGAAAGACACCGAACATACATAGAATTAGTATGCTTATCAATAGGTTTTGATTTTTCGTAAAATAATCCTTAATGCTTAGTTCTTTTCTAGCTAAAGAAATTACCTTTACCGATATTAATAACAAAAAGGGAATAACCATCAAAGCATTTATTTCATCACCCACATTGAGCTTCATTAAACTATCAATAATAGAAAACAAATGCTGAGCTGATTGAAAAAACCAATCTGATAATGATTCTGTTAATTTAAACAACAATCCTGAAAACATATCAGCTTCTCTCATTTACAACCTCCCTCTTCTCAATAACGGCAATGCTATTAATATCATCAATATCATTTAAAGCATCCCCTCTATAAAAATTGATTTTTGCTCTGATAAAAAAGGAACAACTGCTATCGCAATTGTTCTCTAACTCTCTCTAGTACTTTTCCTAAAAGGTTTTGACCTCTCCACTTAGATGGATTTTCTATATCTGGGTGAGTTATCGCAAGTTTTATTCCCCATATCTTGTCATAAGGAGATGCTTCTACCAGTGTTTTCTGGCCAGTTCGTAGTAGTTGTTCCCGAATACTTCCTGTTCGGAACTTATCTAGAAGGACGGATTCGTATATAGCTTCTCTGTTTTGTTCCCATGCACTTTGCTCAAATGGTATTTCTTCACTTCGTCCAAGTTCTTTCGCACGTTCTGGTGTTTTAGCCTGGAGAATTCGTTTAGCAATTTCTTCAGCACCAAAAAACTTTGCTTTACGGTACATAACGGCTTGCTCTGAGCTAATAAAGGTATGTCCGTCATGTGTAAATCTTACTGGATAAAAGTTAGAAAAAACGTCTTTCCCCGTAAAGAAAAAGACAAATTTGTCAGTGACTTTCATGTTGTTTTCCCCCTGTTATTTCTCTCTAGTTTTTCAAAAATTCTTCGATGGTTAACGGTTCACTGTCCCAAGTGACAAACGAATAAACTCCGATAGATAGAATGACCCTATTTCTCACTTCCTCCACGTTCATCAGATACGAGTGTTCGCACCAAGTGTCGTGGCCTACTTATGGCTTTTTTCTCTGTACGGTTTGTTTTTAAAGACTTCGATCAGTGCAAATTATGTGAATGCAAAGTCAACAAATCACCTTTAAGTTCTGCTAAACGTTTCTCTAATTGAACAATATTCGCAGCTAGCAAATGACAATGTTCCAATGTCAGTTCAATAGATTTTATTTCCTGTGTTAAGTACTCAACAGCGTACTGAAAGGCCTTTCGCTGATCTTGTATTGGGATCATTTTCATCTCCTCCTTCTTAATATCCTCGAAACTTCTTGAAGCAGTTCAAAAAGAACATAGTTCTGGTGCCATTATGTTCATTCCGGTTCGGGGTAAACAATGCCATATTTTTTTGCCTTCTCCTCTAATTCTTTACGCTCAACCTCTCGTTCTAGGTATTCATAACGAAGAATTTCAGCTTCTTTTTTTTCTTTCCGTTCTCTTTCTTCTTTCATGTACTGTTCTACTTTCTTTAGCTCTTCCTTAATTTTTACAGAGCATTTTTCACAGTAATCTTTAGTGAGGAAAGGTGCATCCCTCAAACCCAAAATATCAGTTCTTATCAAATAAACGATCCTGTTTTTTTCTTCACACATACAACACACTGATTTGAAATAATATTTGAAGGGTTTCTTTATAATTATTGTTTGGGTCGGAACTATATCCATTTCTTTTCTGAGTGCGAGTTCCATTTTCTCACTTCTTTTTAATGCGTTAACAATTTGCAGCAAAGTATACCCCTCTCCTTTCATCGAAACCCAATCTAATCCTCCTTTTAGTACAAAGAGCTTCTACTGGTCTCTAATCGATAGTCTAACTGCTCAAAGAAAGATGCCAACTCACCTACAATTTCTAGCAGTTCAATTCGCTCCGCATATCTTTTGACCATAAAATCAACCTTTTTTTCATAATACTCTTTGTCTTCTTCTAAGAAGGTTAATTCACGATTGACTGATTTCTGAGCGAAATGGCGAATTTTCTCCCTTTTCGTTAAAATTGTCCAAATATCTTTCAAACTCTTGATTTCGCCAGCAGGGCGATCTATTAATCGTTGGAATTTAACTACCTTATCTTCTGCAAGAATATTCTTTTCTTGATAATGCAGACTTTCTTTCTCTACCTGAATTAATAGTTCATTCCATAGAACAATCTTATCTCGAATACCAAACATTTTATCCATTGGACGAAATTGAACCATTTCCTCTTCATTTATATAGATAGCAAATAAAGACGGATAACTACTTCGATTTCTTGGTTTTATTTGGATTGTGTATATATCTTTCCAATGTCGCATAAACGGTTGCCTTAAAAGTTCTTCATGCAACAATGAACTAAGCAAGTCTTGAAATTCATGGGGAGACAAACCTTCCTCTTCGTTCGTTGCCGAGTTCATGATATTTAGAAAAGGATGTTTTCTATGAGAAATTACTTCTCCATATTTTCTAAATAAATAAACCCCATCATCTGGGAACTGTTCAAATAACACTCGGACCGCTTCTAATTCGGCTGTTTTGATGTTTAGAAATCCAGATATTCTGGTTCCAACTGAATTCATTTTCTTCTCACTCCTTTTATTAAAAAATCAATGTAATTGTTGTAATTCATAAGGCAAATTCTTATCTTTATATAAACAACTCACTACTGTAATGTTTTACGAAATACTCAGTGATAATTAACCGTTATTAGGTGTTTGGTCATTACTACTTTATTTCTCATAACCCATATTTCACTTTTTAGCGTGTTGTTCCCTATTTTTTCATGTAAACTGCATACCAACTCTAAGATTACTCCCAATTCTCTTAATGCTTCTTTTTGTGATAAAGTAGGTTTCATTACTCCATTTGCTTTCATTTGGAGATCACTTAACATCCCATCTATAACATCTTTTAGTATTTCAGATTTAATATTCATTAATCTCAACCCCCTATATGGACAGTGCTTCTAAGCATAATTTCAGTGCTCTGTCGTGCAGCATCTCGCTCTTCCTCTTATCTCTGTATCTCAACTAATTTATCATTCACGAATACCAGTCCTATTTTTTCAGTTATCGTAACTTCCTTGTTACGCCATAATATCTTCTCTTTTGCAGTGTTTTGAAAAATTATATTTATCTTGTTTCTTTGGTTGCCAGATACTTCTTCTGCACCAATAATATCCTGTGATTTATAAAAATCCAGATTTTCAATTTCATCTAACGTCGTCCCTAATTCTATTTCCTTCACTTCTTGGTTTAGTTCGTTCGCTATTTTAAGAGCCAAATCTAATTTTCCAACTTCTCCGTAGCCCTCTCCAAGAAGACCTATTAGTAAAAATCCTAAAATTAAATACATTAAATTATCCATGTGTATTTACCCCCTAAAACTTCATGTCTTGTATAACTTATTATAGCTTTATTTTATACTACAGTCAACAATATTATTAATTCGTATACAAAAGGAGCCTTTTGATAAAGGCTCCTTAGAAATATTTTTAAAGGTTCTTTAGATGGTGTAGAACCATAAGGATGAAATAAGAGTTGGTTTTTGAACTGTTTCTTTAACTCTTCTTTCTCTAAGTCAACGGAGTGACAAACTGCAATCAACTTAATATTTTTCTTGTCTATTAATGTCATTAGCTTCTTCTAATTGATGAACTGCTACTTACCAGTTCCAACAGGTGAAAATTGAGAACAGTTTGATTACTGTCCGAATCTAATTTATCCGAAATAGAAGTGAACTTACCTGTGAAATCTAAATGTTTGATAGAATCACTAAGTTTAAACTCCTGACCACCAAGATGCTTTACCAGTTTCGTATACTCGTCGAGTCTATCGTATATAACAACGGTAGATGGAACCATTGTACTTAGAAGATTTATTAGAGCTACAGTTTTGCCCAACCTTACATGACCCGTGATTACGCCTTTTCGTATTTTATGAACTGATTTTACTATTTTCCATTTTTACAATACTCCAATTTCATTTCTTGCTGACTTTACTTTGACTGACGATATCCTTTTTTCGTTAGTTTTTATGTTTATCCTGAATTAATCGAAAATAAGTTTTCCGCCCCTCTTTCTTTCTTTCGCACCAACTCGCATTCCAAGACGCTTTTAATGTCGTTCCTATAGAAGCCCTCGGATTTTTATAGTGAGTCTCCACATTTACAACAATATCATCTACTGTTACCCAGTCTTTTCTTTGCAAGTAATCCTTGATTTTTTCGATTGTTACTGAGTATTCCGTTGGACCTTCACCTGACTTTACACCACCAATTGTTTCCTTGTGGTGAGAGCGAATCTGAGAGCGGATTCCTTTCCCTCCTTTTCTTCGATGTCTTCTTCCCCAGAACTGGATCTTTGCTCCTCGCACACCTACTAAGATCAAACCAATCCCCTCTTGTTTTAATAAGGACACGGCCATCGAGTTGATCGATGCTTTTGGCTTTGGTATGGCAACGAACACATAGTCTGCTAGTCCAGCAGCTCTTCTTGCTTGCTCAATAACCTTAAAGCTCATTTGTTTTTTCATTTCTACTATAATATTCACATTTTCAAGTAGTCCAACTACATCATAAACTCCGACTTCCGCATACACATGTGCACAGCCAAGTTTTTGATGCAGTAAATCCTTAACTGGTTGAAACATATCCGACTCTTTCACAGTCCACACCCCAATTCAATAAATTATTTGTTCGACACACTATTAAGCATAGAACTAGTCATCGTGCATAGTATATTACATGGAAACACCCTTCCGAAAGGTGGTCTTCAAGCAGGGTAACAGCTGGTTGTAGATTAAAGGAGCAAACCTGTACCCGCCGTGCAGGTTTTTTTGTATTCTTTTATCATCGTGTTACCTTCTGAACAGAAAGGACCTGCGACTTCGACGTTTTCATCGAATTGTAAAAACTTCGACGTTTTCATCGAATTAGTGATGAAGGCTTTCCTATTTTCTGTTTGAATAAAAAGAAAGACTGACTGCAATAGTCAATCTTTGTTTAGTGTTTGCTTTGCAATATTTATTGCTTCTTTTTCTCTTTCAATTAGCTTTCTTTCAGTTTCAGATGCTAAGTTCTTTATATTGTTCCAAGCCTTTACCTTAAACATACTTTTCCCTTCTCTCACCATCTTTTTCTTCACGAATTCACTAAGTGTAATGATATTCTCTTGGAACTCTCGTCTAGTTTCCAATTCTACTAGGACAAAAGAAAAGTCTTCCTTTAACAAGACTCCTGATTTCACTCCTGTGGCAAGCAAGTTAATTTGAGGTACTAATTTGTGTAAGTCCTCACTAGAACACCAGGCTAGATGTTTTCGGTATTTAGACCATTCTGGAATATGCTTTCTAATGACCCTATGGTGATGGTCAATTGTGCGAAACGGAGAGAAAATAAAGATCGTTACGATAAACATGACCACTAATAAAATTTCCACTCTGTCACCACTCTCACTATTCAATTTTACTCTCTAATCATTCTCTATAATTTGTTTTGTTATAGCAATAGCTTCTTTTTCATTTTCATATGTTCTTTCCTGAACTATTTCATTTAAGTTATCCAAACTATGAAACATTTTATTTTGAAAACGAGCTTTCGCTTCCACCGTTAAGTTTTTTTTAGCAAACTGACTTAGGTTGACAACGCTCCCCCGGAAGGCATAGCAAGTGTCTAGTTCTTTCTGAACGAAAGAAAAATCCTCTTTTTGAAGAACGCCATTTTTCACTCCTATAACTATCAAACTTTGAAAATTCTCTAATTGAATGTCTAGGAAAGAACTCGCATAGTTAACATACTTAATCCACTCTGGACATATTTTCGCAATGGCTCTGGTGTTTCTATCCCTAAAATGTGTCAAGATTGCGAAAATCAAAATTAAAAGAAGTACAAATATAATAATTTCGATGATATTTGGCAAATCATTCATTGGTGCAGCCTCCCTATAACAATAGCAATTATATTAATTTCTCATATCGTTTTTTGTTATTTTTCTGATCGTTGATGCTGTATTTAATAATTCCATCTTCATCCCTCAGTTTCTTATCTACATTTAGATAGCCATAGTACACTAAAAATCCTAATGCACGACCACTTGTATTTGGGAAATTCTCTTTTAACTTCGCCATCAAATCCTCTTTATTAAGTTGTCCATGGTCGCCAAGCATTTTTAGAATAAAATCTTCTTCTTCGATTTGATTGTTTTCCATTCTGCTCCAAACAATATACGCTTTAGAAGTGAATGCTTTATTTCCGCATTTTTCACAGTATGGAATCCCAAAACCGAGTCCTCCTACATTGTACTTTTTGGTCTTATTGAACTCATTGCCACAACTGCAGACATAAATTTTTGGTTGCCTTTTGGTTAACTTTTTATGCTTTGTAAATATTTCTGGGAATTCTTGTTGAATCATTTCTAACATATAAACTCCTCCTCATTTAATTAAAATCGATGTGTACTATTGTTCCAATCATATCACTAAACAACACTACAGTCAACGGAATTATAGTTTTGTTGACTAATTTAATTTAATGCACAAAAAAATGACAGCCTAAGCTATCATCTCCACCACTTGAAACTGCAAATCGAACAGCATTTTAACTGCTTCTGTTGTCGCCTCTTCATCCATCGTGATATTTAGTTCTTCCAACTTTTGTATATCCCCATCATCTAGATCTCCATAAGCATCTGAATGAACACAAACGAAATATTCTTCCACATCATCCTCATTTTCCTCAACGTGTTCTTGCATATCAGGAAAGAATCCTATTTTCTCCATAATCATATGCTCAATTTTCTCTCTTACATCAGCTTGATGTGCTGTCATGACTACCTTTTTATTTTGAATTAGCGTTACATATTTCTCCACCGTAACTCCTCCTTTTGAAAATGCAGCAGTATTGCCGCTCCACATTTAATTGTTCCATATATTCTATGCAGATAAGTTGCAAACAATAAGAAAAGACACCCCTAAGGATGTCTAGTTTGCGGTGTTTCTTTTTCTAGTTGTTCTGGATCGTCGATGTAAAATCCCCACGGCGACTAAGCTTTCATTTCTTTGGATAAAAATGCCGAACAACAAATTTATCTATTTGAATTTGCATTTTTGTTGAAACAAGCCAATCCGATAGAATTCTCGCAAAGATAAAGTGTAGGAGTGGGACTATTAAGGCCTGTATGATGTGTATGAACGTGTATATTGCGATAAAAGAAAAACCGTAAATGAGTGCATTGTCTAGTCTATTCGGGTCATCATCCATGACATTTAGTAAGCTTGTAGCAAAAGAATGCAGCGACTCAAAAGGCAACAAAACAACGGAAATCGTATATCCCAAAAATACTTGAAGGAATATGAATGGATAAGCAAAGAGATTCAAATCATATGCAGGATGTTTAGATATATAGTGTCCTGCGTTTATTAAAAACCACGATAGAATAACGACAAGGACTAAATGTATCATCCATACCGATGTCCAGTAGTGCAAAAACCAATCAGATAAATAAGAAAAGATCAATGCAGGAATAGCAAGGGAACTTGGTATAAGAAACATGTATTTAAGATACAATACAAAAATACCACCGTCATAATCTTCTGGTTTAAAAGTTTTTCCCATCATATATCCTTCCGAAAATGACTTGTTGCTGAAATGCATATGGTTACAACTCCTATTTAGATTATTTTTACCAATCCAATGATTTCTATCGACCTCATATCTAAAAATTTAACCGATTTGATTTTTGTTAACTTTCCGACTGTATCACCCTCCAACTGGATTTCCATCCCTTGAGTAACGTCAAATGGAATGCTTCTAATCATTCGAAAAACTTTAGACTTACTAATTACTTTTTCAGTCATAACTCCACCCCTAAATACATTTGTTGGTTAACCGGAAACAAAAATACAAAAAAAAGCCGACTAAGTTTAAATACTCCATTAAAGAACCTCCATACCTATAACCTTGAATATGATAGGAACAATTATTAATACGAAAAGTATAAACATAGCGTTTTTTATAATCATTTTCTTTTTCCCTTCTGATACTGGCACATTATGAATATACATATTAATTGCAGTGACTAAAAGCATAATGAATATAATATATCCAAAAAGTATTTTTAAAGTCATGTAATCTATCCCTCAGTTTCTTCATTGCAGCACATTATGGTCGATCTGTGAATTAATCTTGTTTTATGTCTTCAACAAATTTGTCGCTTTTAGTTTGCTTTAAATCAGATTCAAATTGTTCTTTTGAAACATTGTCATAGTAACTATCAATTTCCTTTGATAGTTGATTTTCGTCCCACATTTTCTTTCCTCCTTCACTATATGTGTCTACTGCGACAGAATACGGTCGAACTACACATCAACTTTTTTGTAAATAAAAATCTTTTAAATGTTTAAACTGTTCAACAAGTTCTTTTATTTGAGGATTGTAAATACGTGTTGGTGTCTCATAATATTCACCCATATACAAGCCGAAAACTTCTTCACTATTCGAATGTAGTACTTCTTCGAGTTCTTGATTGCTGATTAAATCTTCTTTTGCTATATAATTATTAGCCATATTTACTCCTCCTTGTGATACAGTTTGTGTCTACTGAAACTTCGTAGAATTGTACTTAGTGTTAGTCAGCTAATGCTTTTCGTGCTATTTCTCCACCATCTTCTGCTAAACGAGTATTGGGATGTTCTTTCTTTGCATAAAGATACTTGGTGCCATCCGCATAAAAATGCAATGCTTTTTCATATCGTTTGACCTTTTCTTCCAATTCTTTTAAGTGTGAATTATTTTGATTTTGCATACCTGAAAGAATCATATTTTCGTATTCCTGTTTAATTGGTTTATCCATAATTTTCTCCTTTCAAAGGTCGTAAAGTTTGTCTCTCCAATTTTTTTTGGATTATATAAGTAATCCTAAAAAAGACGCCCGTCTGGACGTCTTTAAGTTTCTCAGTTAAGAGAGCAACCCTTTAGCCTTTATTTCTTGTAGCCAAGAAGGAAATTCCGTCAATAGCTTTTCATATAACTCTTCATCCGTTGTTTTTTTCAAGTTGGAAACTTTGAAGAAATCGGCGTTATCTACATATCGTCCTTCAAGATCATCCAACTTCTGCAAGAATTTTAATGGTTCATTTCCAATTCCAACGAATTGCCAAAAGATTGGCTGATTTGCACTTTCTCGGATTAGACGTTCTGTCTCTTTTTCGTCAGAATTGTCTCCGTCTGTAATAAAGAACACGAACGTCGGATGAGTTGGTTTGACAGCCTCTGTACTTTTCTTACCAAACAGACTGCCGAGTCTTCCTTTTTTCTCTGTACCGCTATACTTCGCAATGATTTCCTTCATGACAGGGGCATAATTCGTCCCGCCGTCGGCTGACATCTTCTTGTCTCTTACGAAGTTCGCATGATTCTCTTCTGTTGCTACCCCGATATACTTCGACCCTTGATTAAACTGGAAAACATCGATTTCTTTGTTAGCATCCATATTCATCCCGATACCCAGTAATCGCTCTACCAAATTTTGCACGGTCCCATCACTGTATAGACGATACATGGAACCAGAACGATCAATTGCGACTACGATCTCTGCTTTTACCTCTACCAGCTTCTTCTTTTCCAGTACGATTTTCGCTTTTTTTGTTAAGTCGATTAGATTCCCCATGTTTGACCACTCCCTATTCCCTCAATTTTTATAGTTGCGTTGATTTGTTTATCTTTCTTTATTATACACACACTATATACTATTGTCAACAGTATTCGTATAATGTATACTACAGACAAGAAATATGATTTTACTTATTCAGTACTTTTAGGTTCTTCTGTTAGGTACTTGTCAGGGATTCTTACGATCGGAATAAGAGCTAGTTGTTTAAAAAACAAACAAATCAATGCGAGTACTAAAGGCATTAAATCTATGATTATCAACAATATGTGCCAAACTCGTATATTTTTCTCTTCGTTTCCGAAATACGATTCTTTTATTCCCAGATAACCGAACATACAAACTCGTATGAGCGAGTAAAAGAAATAGACTAAAATGAAACTAAATACTAAATACGAATTGTCGCTTAACCATTCTTCCATATTCAGAATCTCTCCTTTTCTCTACTCTGAGTTTGATACACAACAGCATATAACCCATTTTTCAGGGGATGATTAGGCAATATGATTTTTGTCCAAAAGCCTTCTCTGATAATTCTCTTTGCGTTTCCTCTCTCATTAAACGGACTCTCAACTTTGGAGTTTACCAGGAAAAAAGTATGTCGTATCTCACTTGCACAATGAATAGCATCACTCATTTCTTCACTTTCTTCAAATCGTTCATCGCCCATTATCCCTCGAAAGACATCCTCCGTATCTGTTTTAGCTTTGAACCCATTTCCTAAAATAACTGTTATCTTGTCTTCTTGGTCTATAAAAGAAAGGACTTCCTCTTTAGTTAGTTTTAGGGTATTGTCATCATCAAAATTGAGTATATTATTCATGGATATATCCCCCATTATTTATAGTTTTTTAATCGAGTTAATAGAGTTAGCATTTATCACGGCAATTCAACATTGCAAATAGGAACTCCATTTTCTAATCTAGGCGTTATAGATACGGCAAGACCGTTCACAGTCCTTCCATAAGATTCTATATATTCACAGCCAGTTTCTGTATCAACAACGATGCTATAGTTGGAATTTCCGCCCTCTATAAAACTAATTTCATCCGCCTTAGTCTTTGGTGTAGCTGTGCTACAGGATACCAACAGAACAACTACAAGGAACACGAAAACTATACTACCTATCTTTTTCATTTAAGCACCCCTTTCTTATTCTTCTGATTCAAAGTCGAATCTTTCTTTCAACTTTAGGATTTCTTGTTCATGAAATTCTAATTGTTTTTTTGCATTATCTTTTTCCTCTTCTACTATATGTTCGTAGCAACTTTCACAGTAGATATTGTCATCGTATATGGCCCAAGAACTTCTAACTTCGTGACCGCAACCATCCATTTCGCAATGTTGATTTTGAAAATGTCTCTTATAGAATTTCAATTGTTCTTCGACGCTGAATCGCTCTACATTTTGTCTACGTATGTTCTTTATGCTCACTTAAAACCCGCTCCCCCCAAATCTTGATCAACAGTATCCATACTTTCATGTGCTTTCACCATTTATTTTTTTGCTAACAGAAGGTATTTTGTCCATACTGAATAACAAAAAGGCGTGCTTATCATGAACAGTGCATTGGCTGTCCTGCCCATAATTATCTGCTACACATTAATTATCTATCTTGTTTTTATAAAACAATGGCACGATTAATTATTTCTAGCTTTTCATTCGTTCCATATTGAAAAATAATTCAACAGCTGCTTCGTATTCATGAAAAAAGGAAGGTATTTCTTCTGGGAAAAGATTTACCTTCCCACTTTTTGCTACTCCAGCAAAGTACCAGTACTGTTGTTTCTTCCCTCTTTTGAAACATTTCCAAATTTCATCTCCTAGTTTCTCATAATTACGCATAAGTTCTAAAAGATTAGCGTATTTATCAGCTACAACAAGAGCTTTCTTATTTAATATCGCCCCTTTAAGCTGTTTAATGGTGTGTTCCTTTCGTTCTTCCCAAGTACCTTCTTTATCTTCGGTATTGAAGGCAACTAACTCGGCAATAACGTTACCAAATTCTCTTCGAATATCTTCTATTTTAATATCTGTATCTTCTACAATGTCATGAAGAAAACCAGAAACGACAACTTCTGCAGAAAAGCCTGCGTCTTGAAGGATTTTTGCAACATGTAATGGATGTACTATATAAGGAGCACCGGAAGTTTTTCTCGTTTGCCCATCATGTGCTTTAAAAGCAAATTCTTTTCCTTTTTGAATTAGTTCATTCATGATTTTCCTCCCTCTATTATTTCCATATTAATAATGCCCACTAATTAATCAGCGAGATACTCTTCTAGTTCTTCTTTTCCAATAAACCCTATCCGGTAATAAAGCATTGCCGTTTCCTTACACATTCGTTGAGGATTATCCCTGTTCATCAGAGTGGTTTTTCCATAATCGAACTGAGATTTGTGCATCAAGATAAAAGGCATTTTTCTACTTTTCATTAAGCTTTCTTCTGTTAATACTTCCTCATTATTTAATTCTGTTTTGCTAAAATCGGCATGCAGTTTGTATATCTTGTGATCATCTAATGTAATGAGTATTTTGTGCGTCTCAAATGGCATTTTCATGTTTCTATCTCCCTTAATATTTCTCAATTTACTTTGGATTTCTCTTTTAATGGTGAATCCGACCATGATTTCTTAAAATACCTCGCTCTAAGTACAAGAAGAACTCAACTTAAATCTTATCGATAAAAGAAACTTTACGAAACTATTTATATACTGTAGTATACATAAATATTTTAATGTAGTCAACATTGAAATAAAAAGACGTCCATCTGGACGTCTCTAGGCAGGCATGCTATCTTTTGTAATCGAATCCCTTATAACCATTTCTTTTCGTGCTCTTTTTGCATCACTTAGATAATGATACTGTTGAAAATTTCCAAGGGTCACTACTTCGCTAGTTGAGGTATCAAACCATCTTAATGTATATTTTCTAGTCTCATTATTAAAATTTGACCACTCTGAAGTAATAAAAATGTTTTTTGCATTCGGAGGAGCCTCAATTCTCGTGCCAAAAAAGTTAATTGCTCCTTTATCAAACCAACTTTGACCAGTTTCCTTGTTCTTTCTTTTCATTTCACTAATAGATAGTTTCAAGTCATTCACTTTCTCATTCTCCTTTTTGTATTTTATTGATATTCTATCGTATGCATTTTTAACTATCCTTATCATCAAGTAAGACGTGCATGACGCAAAAAAAAGACGCCCTATAGGACGTCTCTAAGACTTAAATTTGTTCAATATAGAGAAGAATTACTTCTTTCCACTCTATTTTTTCCATACGATTACTCAACATCAGTTCAAAATTTACTTCTTTCACTCCCGGTGCCTTACCAAATTCCTCATAATCCTGCTCTAGCAATTCGGACATGTATTCCTCAAGTTCCTCTTCATCTTTACTTCTAATGTAAATTCTTTCATCGGTCGAATAGTATTGTTCCAATGATACCTTTCCCAATTTTCCTTGATAAGAAGAATAATCTTCCCCAATTACATCCTCATATACCATCGGAATGACTTCCATTTGCGGATTTTCTTGCATGAGTCTAAAGAGCTCTTTTTGATTGTCCATATACAACTCTCCTTTTATATTATTCACCTATTTATTGCACGTATACAAGTATCTCTATATCTGTATCCTTGAAAATATCAAGGATTAGTTCTCTGGATACATCCCAATCTAAACGTTCTGAACCAGCACCAATCTGCGGCATAGCAATTTTTTGCAAACCCTTTTCGATGGCTATGTCTCTCATATGAGCAAGAGCATCGTTAAGCGTTGTATAAGTCGGCTTTGACCAGGAAAGCTTTTTGGTGATCAGATTCATCACCCTTCCCGACTGTACGCATGTACCCACTCGAAACGGCTTAATCCTAGCCTTTTCTGTTAAGTGAAACAGGTTAAAGTGTTTTTTTAACGCTTTCTCATTACCTTCTTCCATCCTCGCGTCCCCACTTATAGAATGAACGACTGTATAATCATCCTTAATCTCCATCAAATCTTGGATACCTGCTGTAATCTCTTCATATTTCATCTTCTATACCCCCTAATTATTCTTATTAAATATATGCACCTATATGATGTCCCGACAGTATTCCTCTCTCCTGTAAAAAGCCCATCCACTCTTCCACCTTTTCATTAATAGCTAATGCAATAGAATGAGTTGAATCTCTTTCTAGTATGCTTTGATAGTCATAAGGCTGCAGGAAATTCTCGTCTAAGACTTCAATTGCTAAATCTTTTGGGTTCTTTTTTGGGATAGTTACATTGAGAGTCACATTTTTATGAACTCCTCTGCAAAAATACCATGTCGGGTTCTGGTAATCAGTGAATCCTGCTGCTCTCATTTCTTTTTCTGGCAACAGGTGTGCCTGTATTGCTAAGTTGGTCCCGTTTTTACGCGTCTGTATCTTCTCCATCGAAAACACACTCCTCCTTTTTGGTACTGTTCGCTTCTGAACTATATGTGTCACGCGTGTTGCATGACACCTGCAATAGACAGAAGCTCTTCTTTTGATTTTTCTAAGTCTATATTTACAATAATGGCATCGGCCAAGTAGGCTTGGTCAAATTCTTTTCCTTTAATTGACTGTTGGATACGTGCTTGGATATTCGCCTCGCTCTCTCCCCGTCCTCTTAATCTTGTTTCTATTAATTCTGGTGGCATAGTGATATAAACACAAACAAGCATATCTCCATAGCGTTCCTTCAATTGCATCATGCCGTTCTTTTCCACAACAGCAAAGATTATTTCGGACTCCCTGAATCGCTTGTCTATTTCTTCGATAGATATGCCATATAAATTCAATCCGTTGGATGAAGGATATTCATTTTGTTCAGCAAGTGAAATTTCTTTGATTTCCTCTTTTGAACGAAAATAATAGTCCACTCCTTCTAATTCTCCCTCCCTTGGATTCCTACTTGTTACGGAAATCGCTTCAGGTACCCCTAAGGATTTAAGAAATTTTGCTAAAGTTGATTTCCCAACTCCAGATGGTCCATAAAGTACAATCATCTTTTTCATGTTCATTCTCCTTTTTAAATAGTTTTATTTGTATTTAGCGTTTTTTCGCGTGTAGGATCCTTTGCCCTTTAGATTTTTCTTTACTTTTGTGACAGGAGAAATAGTCCATTCTGTTCGTCCCCACCCTAACGTTCCAATTGTTTTTCTTTTTTTCATTTCAGACACCTCTTCACAGAAGCAATCGCTTCTCCTATTTGATTTTCATCTATATATAATACGCAGGAGCAGTCCTTATCATTCGAGCATAAAAAAAAGACCAACTAAGAGGCCTTTTTAATATGTGTTGCAAATAATCGATAAGCTTCATCGCTGTCCAGGATAGACTTGGCCAGAATTGCTAAAGCTTGTGTTCTTGGATCCACCGTTTGACTGATATCGGTTAACAGTGTTGTGACCTTGGGTTTTTGGTCTAACTGATTGCCAACAATGTCACGAACCGATTGACTAGCTAAATGTCGGAAAAAGGGTTCGTTTCCGATCAGTAAGTCATTAAAGATAACAATAAAGCGAGTTGCCATAGCCATATTCGCTATTCGTACAGAGCGGAGCTCCTCTCTTTCTTCTTTTTCTGTTACCTCTCTCATTCTTCCAATAATATTGATTGTTTTACTCATTGAATATTCTCCTTTTTTTATAGTTCATCTTGGAAACTAAAAATATTAACTCCCACACCCTTTTACTTCTCCGTTAATATCATAGTAAGGCGTTAGAAAAGCATTTTCAGATACCTTAGAAAGATATTGACATTTAGTAACCGTGTCTTCCAAAAGATCTGAATAGATATGTCCGAAAGAAGAAGGTATTTTTACTTGACCGATTATCTTAAACTGACTATCTTTTTCCCGTTCCTTTATTAATTCTTCTATTTTAGTATCATTGATATATTCTTTATATTCCCCTGTATATCCACAGCCAGAGATTAATAAGACTAGAAAGAATAAAATTACAAGCTTCTTCACAAGACAACACCTCCCATGAAAAATTACGATTTCTTCAGTACAATTTCCACAGATTCAAATGTCCAATCTCCCAATGCATTCGTATTTTGCTGGATAAATTCTTGTATCTTAGTCAAATTAACCACGCTACCTCTCTTTATGGCATCTTGTAGAACTTCTAAAACTAAAATGGATTCGTTTCTTTCTAGCATAATATCTTCACTCGTAGAAACCTGTTCCGCTAATTTAACCCTAATTTCTTCTACCGATTTTCTTCCAAGGTTCCGAATACGCATCATGTCATCTTCCGATAAGTTCTCGATTTCTTTCAGCGTATTTATTCCTGCTCGTTTCAAACAATTGTATGTGCGAACTGAAAATCGCAAATCCTCTAACGTCACTGTAGTCCCAAGGTTTTTCATTATAAAATCTCCTATTCTTTATATGTTTTTATCTGTATACAAGACAAGTTGGATCACCCTAATGCAAAGCTGCAGAATTTCGTTTCCACTACTTCTGTTTCCGTAAAACCTTTTTCTTCTGGGTTGTAGGCAAACCACTGTATCGTTTCTGTATGTGGGAAAACCCCTTCTTCAACGGATTCAATTACCACATATGGATACATAGATTCTTGAATATTTCCCCAGTTATTTTTGACAGATTCGAACGCTTCGTCTTTATCTGAGTAATAACCAAAGCTATGAGAATCTAATTGTTTTAACTCATTCATATTCGTTTGTTCTTTAATTAACATATTCATTCCAGTAATAAAATACATGGGGAACACTCCTCTTTGTCATGGACCTTTATTCGGTCCTGCTGTTTCGTTTCTTGTAAACAATATAACACCAATGTATACTGTAGTCAACAAAATATTGTCGAATAAAGCTTTACACTTTTATATAAATTCAATTAAAAAAGCCCACAAATTAATGTGAGCTTTACTACAGATTATATGCGGACAGAGGGAGTCGAACCCTCACGCCTTTTACAGCACTGGCTCCTCGGGCCAGCGTGTCTACCGTTCCACCACATCCGCTTTGTTCTAAAATGATTTAGAACGAAGAGAAAGCGAAGATTACCAATTCGAAAAAGGCATCTCTCTTCCTCGCTCGATCAAGTATACATGCGAAGATTCCACTTCGAACCTCCCCATAAAGCATCACTTTCAGCCACTGAGCATCCATTGCTCTCGAAGAGGAGCTACCTCTTTCTCCACAATGTCTGGATCTATCTCAGGAGGGACTGCTTACCCTCAAAACCCGCATCGCATGGTAGATTTGTATTTTTTCTGGGATTTCCTCCCTAGAAATATCTCATTCTGTTTGATGGCAGAATTATGCAGGTTTGCATCCGACTTCATTTATACGTGTGTTGCCACACTTCAACTGCCAACCGATTTAAACGTTCGGGCGTGGAATTACGTATTAACCACTCTACATCATCCCGTATCTCGGCATTGTCTCGGACCGCTTTTGACTTCTCTATGGCTTGGCACCGCCACACACGACTCGTGACTCACTGTCACTATATAAGGTTTGTTCCGCCATTACAGACGACTGTTTACATCCCTGCGTGTCACGCGTGCGTTACCGGTTGCGACACCAGTATTTCCGCCACATGTGCTACTTGATCCAACGAGGATCATCTTGCCTTATTGTATGGTTTTGGCAACTTATTATTCCGGTTAGTAGTCGAACGAATGTCGAATATAAGTCGGAGAGATAATGCAAACCCTGAGTTTAACGATCAGATTTCGAACAAAAGTCGAGAGATTGTCGAACAGATGTCGAGAGTAAAGTGTGGGACCACTCGCAAGTTGTCCCCACATTTCCCATGCTTTTTGGACGCATCCGCTGAGTCGGGCAATGATCGCTGCTTATTTGCCACGCGTCATCTTTTCTATGATTCATCATATACAAATAAAATCCTATTGATTCCTCGTTTTTTGTCGAATACTAAAATGGAGCTTGTCAACATCTGAATTTTAGTAGGCAACAAGATGCCCTACCGTTATTCGGCACATGGAATAATTCAATCCGTTTATTACTACTATATAGCAGAACAAAAATATCTGGTGAACCGTGAGTTTGTGTAAAAAGGATAACGCAATAGGAGGAAACGCTATGAATAAACCAAAATGGATAAAGTCCAAAATCTTAGGGCATGTATTTGTCTTAATTATTCTACTAAGAGGACTGATGATAGGAATAGAGTTAGCATTCGATAGCAACGATGTAGAAAATGGTGTGATATTAATCATTATGATGGTAATAGTTATGATGATTGAAATTTACCGCATGGAGAAAGCAATAAAAAAAGGAAAACACACTCACCCATCTGATTGAGGAAGACAATCTTGTCCTCTCTATGGGCAACGAACGCAACCTCCCTTTGTTCTGAATTCGGAAGGAGGAATGCAAAATGAAAGGCTTGCTTTATACTGTATTAATTAGTTTTGTTGTATTTTATGTTGGGGTGTTTATTTTTGACATCAAACAGATGAAAGAATTACTGGAACACCTAAATGGTGCGTTCGGTATGGTATCTGGTATTTGTGGTGTTCTTGCTTTTATAGAAGAACGTAACGATGACGATGATGAAGACGAAAACGACAATAATCCTATCTAATAGGAAACAAGAAAAGCCCGCCCATTATCGGCAGGCTTTTTTTTTCATTTTTTTAGTAGATTTTTCTCGATCCCCTTTCTCTCCCTTGGCTTATTCGAACTTGTAAAGCTTTCCAAACGGAATAAATAAGAATGCTTTCTACTATATTAGAGAGCTACCAGGATTTCTATGGATTTCTTTTAGAAACGCATTGGAGCCAATAAAAATCAAAGGGAGATTTAACATTATGATGAAACAAAAGAAAAAAGCATTAAAAATTGGAATTTCTACTGCTATCGCAGCATCCGCATTTGTTGCAGTTGCACCTACACCACTACAAGCAGATGCAGCTTCAAATATGGATACACTTTTAAAAAATGCGAACAATGCAAGTACAGTATTGAAATGGGCTATTTCAGTTGAAGGTTCGGCTGATTTCAAAACGAGACCTTATGATGAATACAACACAGCAAAGAAAGCGATTGAAGTTGCAGAGAAGGCAATGACCAAGTTGTCTAATTCTGAAAAGTTAAGTGCCCAATCGAAACTTGTAGATCCGAAAATTCAAGTAACGCGAGCACAGAACTATATCGATGCAATTACATCTAGCGAGAAAATTATGGAACTTACAAAAAATTTAAACACAGCCATTGCTTCTGGAAAATTAGCAGATGTTGAAACTAGTTACCATAAAGCTACCGCTGAGTTCCGCAAACAAAGTGTTTTACTAGATCGGGTGTATGGACAAACAACAAGAGATGGCATTCGAAATGCAGTGAAGCCTCAATTAGAAAAGACCGTAGATTCTGTGAAGTATGACGTCACGCTAAAAATGTATGCAGATAAAGCTGCAGGTCATATCAAAAAGAAAGAGTATTCATTAGCAGCAAAAGAAATTGAAAAAGCACAATACATCATGACTTTGAAGGGTGTTAAGTTCACTTTCCAAAAAGAAGTGCAAAAGTTATTCGAAGATGTATATGCATCCCTACCGATCATGATTAGCGAACTCAAAGCAGATGGCAAGGATACTTTAACACTGTCATTGAATAAGCCATTCGAAGGCAAAGACTTACCCGCTATCACAGCTGATGCATTCAAGATAAAAGACTTAGATGTTAAATCTGCTAAATTATCAGTAGATAAGAAAAGCATTGTGATTAAAACAGAAAACCAAAAGTCCAACTATGAGTACGCTTTGACATGGAATAAGACTACCTACAAATTCGTTACTCCTAAAGGGGAACAGAAGGCTACTATTTCATTTAACAAATCTGGCGTAACTTTCTTAGAATCTACAGATTCCAATTCCCTAACGGCAACCTTCAAGAATAAAGATGGAACGCCGTATGTAGGCGAAGTGTCAATCAATTTAACGAAAGACAAGAAAGGCAAATCGACAGCAGTGATTTCTTCTGTTAATGGCGAAGCGGTGAAGTCCCCTTCTTCAACTTGGAAAGGATTTGCGAACCAACAGGGCTCAGTTGTATTTACGTATGCTGCAGCGAAAACAACAGATGAAACAACTCGTTCCGCTACACATGTCGTTCCGGAATTTAAAACACTAGATGGTGACGGAGTGACAGAATATGGCCCAATGACTCATTTCATGCAAGCTCAGTATAAAAATGCGAAGAAAGATATAGTTATTCCAGACTTCCATTTAGATACCGCACGTGACTATGTGTTCGCAGATGATGTGAAATGGTCTTGGGATTCAAATGACTTATTCTTTATTCGTGGTTCAGAAGTGAACCAAGAAACATTTGAGAAATCGATATCCAAAGGAGATAAATTATCTGTTATCTATGAAGCAAATACCAAAAATGTATCTAGCTGGACATTGCAGACAGATGGAACTGTATCAGCAGAATTAACATTTACAAATCCTTCTTCTGATAGCGTGACACTAGATGTATCTCAGTTTAAATTAGAAGGGACTGGAGAGCCCGGCAATATGATTCGTCTTTATCGTAATGGTTCATTCCTCGCTTCTGTGACGGTAGATAAAAACGGCCATTGGTCAACATCAACCAATTTAGAGGGTAACAAGGTTAACACATTTACCGCTTATCAATATTTACCTGGCACAGACGGGGAAAATGGAAAAAACTCGGTAGGAAAAGCAGAAGTTAAACTATTAGTTGGTGCATTTGCTGCTGAATCTATTAAGTTGAATGATCCTAATTTAGATGGATTGTCTATCGGGGATAGCCTGCACTTCACTTTCCTAAATAACGACAAGGGATTCGGACACGCTTTTGAAGACGGTTCTGCTGGAACGGTAACTCTCAAGGATGGCCAAGGCAAACAAGCAACAATCTCCATCAAGGAAGAAAAAGATGGAAAATCAAGTGAGATAGTCAAAATAGTTGATTTTGTTTATCTAGAGGAAGGGTTCTCACATAAGTCTTCACCATTTAACATCATTGCAGTGGAAGGTATGCAAAACAGAGACAAATTAGAATTCTCAGTTGATAAGTCTTCCAAGACGATTGCAGGAACAGAAGCTCCAGTTCCAGTTCCGGATGTAAAACCTGAACTGGAACCAAATCCAGCACCAGATCCAGAATTAGAAACTACCCCTGAGCAAGCTCCCTCTCTAGAGAGGATTGCTCTAGCTCAAGGGTTAATTGATGCATTACCGATGCTAGTAACCGAAGAAACTTTTCCCGAAGCAGAAATGAAATTAGGGGAGGCAAAAGCAGAACTTAACAAATTGTCAGAACATGAAAAAGATAAAGTGACCCAAACAAAATTAGGTGCACTTGAAAAACAAATCTCAGAACTTCGTTCGGCAATGCTGTTCACTTCTGTACAAAAGATGATCGATGAACTACCTTTAGAAGTTAATGAGGAAACATTATCTAGTATACAAGAAAAACTAGACGCTATTGAAAAAGACGTAAGTAAACTGTCATCTCTACAACAAGCGAAATTAGATTTCACTAAATTCGATGACTTGCAAATCATGATTATGGATTTATAATCATAACAACCAAAAAAACCTCATCCATTAACGGTGAGGTTTTTCTAATTGAGCTTATTAACAAGGGCCGTTTAGCGAAGAATTGCCTTGATTTGAGAAAGCTTTTCAGCATTTTCATCACTAAGAACTTCATTATTCACTATGAAACTGGCGTTTTGATATCCGTTTTCTAGATATATAGCAAAGCGTCCCTTATCATTTTTCCCCGAAACTCTAATTCCTTCAATCTCGCCATCCGATATGCCTTTTTTTATAATCCTTTCTTCAAACAATTCATCCCACTTTTTGAGAATAAATGCCTTCATATAGTTTTGCAAATCCTCTCCACAACTAAACGGCAATACTACTTCAAATGTCTCTCCGTCTCGATCCATTAGATTGAACACTAATTCAGACTCCAGTTCTTTTGGTTTTTCTGGATCTCGTTTAAAAAGTACTTGTTGTTCGACCATTAAGCAACCTCTTTCTCAGTAATATTCTTTAATCTCCATTTTTCGCCATCGTGTACGACCATAGCCGCTCCACCTTCTATAAAAGCAGGAGCAGATTCCACCGAAATTTTTTCATTATATTGACGGTAGTTTATTTCAAAACGCACATCCAAATACTCTCTTGTTCTGGATGTAGGTGGTAACAATAAAATCATATACGTCTCTGTCACTTTACTTACGTTTAAGATCATCGCCACTCCTTCTATTTCAGTCAATGGTCTTTTATTATCATGGAGCATTCCATTTTGATAAATAATATAGAAGGTAAAACCAAATCCTGCTAGCAGACCAAGGAAGTACCACGCCATACTGCCCTCTCCTTTACCTTACTTCTATTTGACTACCGCAAAACGTTTCATTCCAACACCTGTAACCGATATACCCAAATAGATTATTCGCTTATCACGAATAGCTTTTACTCATTTATTGCTTTGTTTCGTTGTTGACTTTGTTGTTTTTTTCGTTGGCTTTACATGCTTCGGTTTTTCTTTGACTGATGTTGATGTATGCTTTTCTTTATTGATTTTTTTTGGTGTGCTTACTTTTACGCTCTTTTCTAGATTCACTTGTTTAGATTTGCTTGTTGCTTGTTGTTTTTTTGTATCAACTTGTTTATTGGTAGTAGTTGAAGTTTTAGACTGATTCGTATTCTTTTTAGCTGATTGTTTTACTTTGTTTGAAGGATCTACTGCGATAGGTTTTTTTTTCGTCTTAGACTCGTTGCCTTCAAATTCAATATCTCCTTCACAATCTCCGTCTAAGTCAATTTCCCAATCTGGGTCTTCATCATTGTCTAAGATTATTTCTCCCTTTTCACAATTCGTAGCTACAGCTTGCTTCGTTTCGACTGTTGGTTGTGTACATCCAGACAGTAATAATATAAAGGATATTAGCAACATTATTTTTTTCATGACTAGTTGTCCTCCTATAATTTTTTCCTCGGATTCTATTTCCCTTTGCATAGTACGTTGTACTCCATCTTCTTCCTCGTAGTGTTCCCTAGAGCATTAGTCTGGTCCAATCTCTACTAAGAAGTGAAGAAACTCTGCCTCATTACTCGTCATCTTCTTGAGCCAACGCTTTGTACAGACATCCTTATTCCCATCACTATCAAGCAAAACAATTGTTTTACCACTACAAAACACAAAGGTCTGGCTATAGGAACAACCTCTCCACCCCATCCAGTACGTTTTCCCTATTTCTAACTTTTGTTCAAATGACCCATACCTGTGGCGTTTATTTCTAATCATGAATTTCTTCATCTATTAATCAAACCTTTCTCAGTTGTCTTGAGAGACACTTAACTCTTCCTCAATTTTAAGCGTTTCTTTATACGTCTCCGCATACTTTTTGCTAACTGTTTTCATGTCTTTTTCGCTCAGGAAGACAGTTGCAAACACTTTGTCCCCATTCATCATTACTTTCCACTTAGAGTAAACTGTTGTTTCCGTATTTTTTACTCGAATAAAATCTGTATGAAGTCTTCGAGCAACCATTGTTCCTTCGACTGTTTCGATATAAACGTTATAATCTTTATCAAAACGAATCTCGTCCACTAATACGGCTTCTTCCTTTTGTTTCGCTTCTTCTTTTGCCTCTTTTTCTTTCAACTTCTCTTCTGAATTACAACCCGATATAAATGAGAGGGAAAATAGAATAAGGAGTCCTAAGCTCATCATTCTTTTCTTCATGTCTACGCATCTCCCTTTTGTATTGGCTCCCAAGTAAGTTTCCCGAGAGTACTGGAGTAAGAACATTCTGTTTGTCCTTCTTCAAGCGAACCATTCATATGTTGCATTACTGCTAACAAACATTCTTTTGTGCGGTCTTCACTCTTATCAACAAAAAAAGTTAATCCTTTCACTTCCTGCTTTTTATTTACCTTGCCAATAACAATCTGATTCCCCAAAGCTGTAGAAGCTATTTTGTAATTTTCCCATTTGATCGGCATACTTACTCCTCCTCATTTTCATCTATTACGCCACAGACCTGTTCACCATTAGGTAGCATAAGTGGGGTTATCCCGCTTTGCCCAGATGTTCCTGCGTAAATGATATATTGACATCCAGTCAATTTATCCGTGGTGATTTTCAGGCGTTCACCTAACACATCAAACCTGTTTTCTCCGTTATCTTTCAGCTTTATGGTAGCAGCACCGCCTGATTGATTAGCACAACCACCAAGAAGAGAAATTATCAAAAGTAAACTCAGCACTATTTTACCCATGTTGTTATTCAACCTCTTTTTCTTTTTTACTATTCGTTAAATCCTCGCAGTCAGCTGTTCCGTCAGCCTTCATTAAAACAGTTAAAGCAACTGTCGAGCCATAACCATTACCGGTTGATTCTCGAATATATTTGCAGCCTGTTTCATTATCTTTCACTATTCGAACCGTACCTTCCAAACCAGCAAATCGCACTTCGTAGTTATTTACTTCTATAACACGTTGCTCTTCATTACATCCGCTTAATAGGAAAATTATTGAACTAACTAGAAATACCTTTTTCATTAAACTTCTCCTTTCTTTCTGTTTTTTTACATTTAATATTTGCGTTTATTCTCCGTTAGATATAAACAAGGTTAGTTTTTTCTACGATACTCAAAATCTTTTTATATACTATAGTATACGTTATATTATATTTGTCGTCAATAAATAGTTGTTAGTCAACGTTCGTTTGCTTATAAGGAATACTCCTACTGGGATTCCATATAATGCAAAAACGATGACGGAGGCAACAACATGAAAAATTTTAAAGATGTCTATACGGAAGCTCTAGCTAAATCCAATCGACCACGCATCAAAATCGATGATGAGATGAGAAGCAAAGTTGATGCATATATCGGTGCTATTATCGAACGTAAGAAAGAAGAAAAAGAATATCAATTAGATGGTGGGAAACTCCGTAAACGCTATGAAACTGGGCTTTTTGGGGAATTAGCAGTAGAAAAACTTTTAGGTATGTCTTTCGTTGACCTAACTGCCGGAGCGACAGAAAACTACCGAAAATCAGATTTAAAAGATATCGGATATGCGATTGGCGTAAAAACAGTCGAACATGGGAAGTTCCCAATCATATATCGAAACAACTTCGGGCCAGAGATCATTGCTGTGCGAGATGGAGAGGAAATTGTCATTCTGGGCGTCGCTACTCGTTCGGTTCTGAACAATATGCAGAATGATGATTTGGTCCTGGACCCGAACATTAAAAAAGCTAAAACGGGCTTTTATGGACTTGTTGAAACTGTCAGCTTCAAAAATAAGAGCGAACTAGACTTGGTATCCGAGTGTATGGATCTGTTTGCAGCATGATAAAGGGAGAGATTAGGATGGGAGAAATCATTTATTTAGAAATATGGAAAATGCAGCAAGGTCTTCGCAAATTGGAAGAAGAGGTAGAGTTCTGCGTATCACAATACCACCAACACCTAGAGCAATCAGATGATGGTGAAAATCAGTTGCTCGTAGAAACAGCAAAGAAACGTTTAGAAAAGGCTATCCAGTATGCAGAGGAAGAGCGTAAGAAGATTGACTTAATAAAGAAAAAGATTAAAAAAAGCGGTCTTTAAATAGTTGCCGTCTTTTTAAAAGAAAAACACACTCTACTATAAATAGTGGAGTGTGTTTCTAGGATTTGGTTTGTCGACGCGATACCTCGCTTCTTTATTGTAAAATATTTTTAAATTATTTGCAATAGTTTGAACAAATAATGCTTTTTACGAGTTCCGTCGATACATATAAATATTCCAAACAATTGATAGACGGATTGTTCCACGCTTATCTTTTAAAGGAAGGTAGTGCCTATATCATTGAAATATTTACTAATTCATAGAACTAGCTGTACTGGATAGAATTTCTTTCAACTCAAAATCTTCGATAATTTTTTCTACATCAGCTTCAGTTAAGCTTGTTTTTACCCCCGTAGCAGTCTGTCCTTCAATTTCTGAAGTTATCTCTTCCCCTTTATTAATTGACATTGTATATGCTTGACCATTGATATTTTCTGTAAAAGCAAAGTTAAATAAATGTTTCTCACTTTCATCATAAGCTAAATAATACTTAGTATTATTCATTATTTCTTCCTTTACTATAGTTCCATCTAACTGTTCATATTCCTTTTTTTCAATATTGATTTGCAATAGTTGATTTTCCGTATTGTCCGTATAATATTTGAACGATATAGTGTCTAAATCAGATGGACTTATGGTTCTCTTATATACTTTATTAACTTCCAAACTACCCTTGTCTATTTCCTCTTTAAAAGTATTAAATACTTCAATTTTCTTCAAACTATAATCCTTCAGTCTCTCTTTATAAATGAAATTAGGATAATATTTCTTAAAAGCTCCTAAATCATCAAATAGATAATGCTGATGATCTAGAAATAGATTATTGTTTTCATATTCAAATATTTCGTATTCATCAAATTGCAACTTTTCTTTTTCTTCTTCGGTCGCTATTCTTGTTTCCATTCCTTCTTCACTATTCGGTTCATGATTATGCCCGTCGCCTTCTTCATGTTCATGCGTATCTTCATGCTCATGTTTATACATTTTATTATCAAAATCAATAATAAATTTAGTTATGGTATCTCTAACTTTAACTAAGTATGGAAAATTAATTTCTTCGATTGTATCCTCTGGTATATGAATTTTACTTAATACATCCTGACTAATAATACTAAGAGAATTCATATGATTATATAGAAAAGAAGAATGATCACTAGTTGCTGAACCTGTAGCATTCGTAATTGATGTTAAATCATTATCCTTCAGATGCTTACTGAAGTCATTAATTAAATCTTTTAATGGTTCTTCATCTCCAGTCAAGATTTCTAATGGGCCATCATAAATGGAATCAATATTAATATTGTATACATGCTCATATTCCTCTTTTATAAACTCAGTAAAAAAGTAACTTCCTTGAAGACCGGATTCTTCTCCATTAAAGGCTACAAAAATAATATCCTTCTCAAATTCTTTATCGCTTAGTTTTAACTTCTTGGCTATATCCAGTAATAAAACCGTCCCAGAGGCATTGTCTATTGCACCTCTATAGATTGTTTCTCCTAATGAACCAACATGATCAAAATGAGCAGATAAAACTACAGCTTCCTTTTGATTTTTCCCTGGTATCTTACCAACTACGTTAAATGCCTCGATGCTCTCTTCTTTAGCAATACTTTCTATTTCTAAAGTTGCTTTTTTTGATTTTTTGAGTTTTTTATATGTATCATCCGTTATCTGGACAATTGGGAACTTCAGATTGTCTACCAATAATGTTCTTCCTAATTCTTCAACAATTAATACGCCCTTTGCTTTCCCAAATACTTTTTGAAAGTCTTGACTGTCTTTCAGGACAATAAAAGAGTTTTCTAATTCTGGATCATTTAAGTCAAAAGTATAAGGAAGTTCTTTTTTGTACTCTGAAAATCCTGACCTTTCTAAGTAATCTATTCCTCTTTTAAATTCAATCGTCTCTCCCTCAACTGTATTCGCAATCATTCTAAAAATTATTTTTTCTGGATTATAAAATTTATGTGGATAGCTCATTAAATAGCTGCTGCTATTCATCATCGCCAAATCGATTTCTTTGAATTTGTCCTCTAAGTATTTTACGGTTAGATCATTTCCTTCTGTACCAGTAAGTCTCCCGTCCATCTTTTCTGAGGTTAAATATTCCATTCCCTCCTTCATTTCTTTATATTCATCAACTGACACCTCTTCTTCGCATCCGCTTATAAATATTAAAAGCAATAAGAACACAACTAATTTCTTTAACATTTCGTTCCTCCTAAAAGTTTTTATATTTTTATATTTACAAATATTCAAATTATTAGTATTATAAATCTGGGAGAGATGTTAGTCAATGGAAATTATTCAATAAATTTACATTAGAAAAGGGGAATAGAAATGAAGAGAAAATTATTCTTAACCGTTTTAATGGCTGTATTTTTACTACTCGTTCCAACTATTGGTTTTGCTCAAAGCAATGAAGGAGCACCTCTTGAAACTCTAACAAAGGATACTTCCTATGAAGATGTTGTGAGCCCAATGGTAATTCCTTGCGACTACTGGAGTAATGGTAATCATCAAATGCAATCAGGACAGACATATACTGACGAAGTATATTCTTCCACTCACAGCCATGTAATTAGTGGTGTAACATTCACAAACTGTAAGATTTACAATAAATACACTGTTTCAGAAAGATATTGTGCTTGCGGTTATAAAACTCAAAACAGAGTTAATGCTGGAACTGCACATTATTACTATTAATACTTAATTTCTCTAGTTTCATGTAGTAAGATTGGCATTATAGTATTTGTAATCGTAATTGGAATATGATATCTTTCCCAAAGACAAAGGAGAGTGACTTAAATAGTCGCTCTTTTTTGGTTGTCTTAATTAAGCGTATTCCTTAATTATAGGAATGTATTGAATTGCATTCTATAGGATGTTATGCAAGAAAATATCCCATTGAGTCTAAAAAAATACTATAAAAAAATGCTTTACCCCTATTGAAGTAAAGCATCCCTTTTGAAGTTCATAATATACAAATTAATTAAAGCCTACTCACTAAGGCTTCTACTAGACAGTTCCTCCACTATTTCTTTTATAAGTTTCTCAAACTGCTCACCGGAAACCCAGCTGTGTTGGCCAGCGTAAGTACCAGAAGATTGATTGTATTTTGAGTACTTAGCAAAAATAACAAAATCCCCACCGTTAGTCCTTCTTGTTACCACACTGGCATGTTTAGGAAGAGGTATTTCATCACCATTTATATTATGTCCTATATAACCTCTCTCATAAAAAGAGTAATCTTTATATACTCCAGGTGCTACTTCCAGCACATCCTCACCGGAATATTTCATATTTCTTTCTATTTCTGTTAGTGAGCTAAACGGCTTATCCTTTTCTATTTCTTGAGTTTCATAGACGCCACTGTCATGGAATGGTAATGCATTCAATCTGAAATACCACCACTCTGGATTTTCGCCAATCGGATGAAAAGTAAGTGACTCTAAATTTAATATTTCTCTCGATGTCCCAAAGGTTAATTCAATCAAACCGGATTCATTAGAATAAAGAGCACTTGACAGATCCGATCCTCCACCAGAAGGAACAAATGTATGATTAAGTGCCTTACTTTTCCCTATCGTATTCAATATTTGAATGATTTGGCTAGAATCTGTAATCCTTACCGTTTCATTTACCTTTATTGGAAACAGGTTGTTCGCCATCTGCTTCCAAAGAATTAATTGTTCCCGCTTTTCCTCATTGTAGACTTCTTCATAATTTGACATAAAATCTCCCCTTTTAATTTATTAGAAAAAGACGGTTTCCCGTCTCTTATCTTAAGCACTTGCAGTTGTATTCGCTGAAAATGTACTTTCTATAACCCATACGCCATTTTTTTTCACTAAAACGTGAGGCTTCTCAGCTATAAGTACATATGCCACATCGTTATAACTTGCTAACAACAGAATTTCATTACCGCTATACTCGTTTTGTATTGATTCAAGCACCTCTGCATTTACTCGTTTATATGTGTTGCTCTCTGCCACCACAATTAAGTAGTTCACATGCAATGCTTGATAAGCAGTTTCGTTTCCAACTAAAGCCAAACGGTCTAATACCTGTTTACTCATTTCATCTACATCAGTATCATTCATTTTTTCAGCAATGCGAATCTGTAATTCGTCAATAGAATCCTTTGTTGCCACTTCCTTTGCTGAAATCGCGAGTACTTTTTTCGCTGGGTCTCGATGTTTCGAGAAAAACGCTTTGCGAGTCGATTGTCCGTATGTGCGGTTGACAATTATCTCTAACTTCTTTAACTCTTTCTCTAATGCTTTATGAGCTTTTTGAGTGCCAGAAGTAGCTAGCCCTTTCTGTTGTTCTGTGGCAAGCGACAATTGTAAGTTATTCACCTTTACACTTGCTGTATGAGCATCAATAAACGTTAACGCTTGATTTTGGATGACGTCTACGTTTTTACGTCTATTTTCTAGTTCGCCTTTTAGAGCCTTGTCTTTCACTTTGTTTATTTCAGCTTTGGCAGTTGCATTAAATTTCTTAGTGTCGTTAAATACTTTCATATTTGGTTTTGCTAATTCTTTATTCAACTCATAAGAAACCTGCCATCTTAATGCCTTTGCTGATTTCTCCGCTGATACTAGTGACTGCTCTGCCTTTGTTATAGTTGCGGCTGACACACCCCCGACATTAAGTGAAAGAATAAGACTTGCAGACAACAAAATTAAACCTATTTTCTTCATCTTATAACCCCTACTTTCTTACCTTAATTATAACCACAGATACCCATTTTGTCAATTATTTTTTACATGATTATTCGACAAAGAATTTAGATTGTCAATTATTTTTGCTTTTTAGTAAAATATATTTTACATATGATTTCGACAAGTTTCTACACGGCGTCAAATATAATTTACTGAACATTTAAAATTGACAGAATTAAAAGGCTTTTCAAGGGTAAAGGAAGATGACATGTACCTACATCTGATTGAATTAAATTCTCCTCAACGTGTTTTGGGAGCTCCCCTTAACCTTCACCCTATCCATAAAAAAAAGAAGGGTTTCCCCCTTCTCTTAAGCTGCTAGAATCCTATTCAGGTAAGGACTCACATATTTTTCAATGGTTTCTTCTTTAAATTCACATCCAGCCGCATTGGGATGCCCACCACCACCATAAGTTTTTGCAATCGTCTGCACATCTCGTCCTCCATCTGACGAACGTAAGGATATGGTGCGTTTCTCCAAGTTGATTAACACAACGTAATCTAAATGAGCTCGCTTGTCTAGAATATAATGACCAACTTCCGAATGGTAATTTTCACAATGTACAATTCCAACCATTTCTCCGTCAATCTCAAATTCCCTAGTAATTTTCTCCCGTTTGCTCATTTCTAGCTCAATCTTCTTCTCCTCTAACTTTAATACTTGTTCGTATTCCTTCCCAAATGAGAACGTCCCGGTTTCCACTCGTTCCATTACAAACGCAATGTACTCCTTGATTCCAATCAGGTAGAATAACGTATTTAGTTTTTTAGCTTCAAGGTTTCCAGTTCTGCTCCAGTCCCATGTATCCCATGAACGGACTAGTTCCACACAAGTCTCAACTGCAGCTTCCGAATAGTCGGAAAGACAATTGCTTCTAGTTAGGAAATCTGCGTACAAGGATGTTCCACAAGCCAGAATGCTGTTTTGCTCTACCACAATCTCCGTCCAGGTAGGATTTTGAATGGGCATAGCTGATTTGTGATGATCAAACAGGATGATTTTATACCCTTCCTCTATCTTCTCTTCAATCAGACCAGCTACTTCTAAGCTAGGAGATAAATCCGTTAACACTAGCAAATCCTCTTTACCCATAACATCCATATACTCTTTCGTCGCTATGTCCACTGGACCTCCGTTAGCAACCACTTTAGTGCGAATGTTCGGAAAGGCTAGCTTCGTTAAAACTATTGGTGATACCCCGTCCAAATCGTTATGAGATACGTGATAAACTCGACTGAAGCCATTCATTAACTCTTGTATAAAAATTTCTTGTAATTTAAGCATTATTCAATTTCCCCCTTAGCATAATAGATGACCTGTTCACTACCAAACGGAACTGCGTAAGCAGCCCGTATGTCGCCTTTTTCATTCAAAGCAATACCATTCAGCTGTCCCCCGAATACGCACCCGCCGTCTATCCCTATCTTATCGCCCATGTAATTTACCCATACTTTATTGGAGCGATCATCATTCAGGTATTTGGTTGGTGTATGTCCAAACAGAATTCGTTTGTCGATTGTCCCTTCCGACTCGAAGAAAGCATTGCGTATCCATAGAAATGTACCTTCTCCTGCTTTACGCCAATCAGGTATGGTGAAGTCAATTCCAGCGTGTACAAACAGTACATGCTCTGTCTCGTAAAACAGACGCATCGATTTCATAAAGCGTATTTCTTTGCGATAATTACGCAAAATATATTCAGCACGCTGTTGTCTTGTATCTCGAGTCATGTCACGGTTCACATAGAAACTCTTAATCGTTTCTTCCTGTGATGTACTATAAAATATCCCTGCCATTTCTCCAGAGCCTAACCATGCAAGAAATTCTGCATCATGATTCCCTCGCATTACAATTACTTTTTCCCCGTATTTTTCCTCTAATTCCATAAGATATTGTATAACTCCTAGAGAATCAATTCCGCGATCAATCGCATCCCCTAGAAATATCAATGTTTCTTTTTTTGGATCCCATTGTCTCAGCAAGATTTTCAATTCTCGCAGACAACCATGAGGATCGGATACTACAAAATACATACCATTCCCTCCTAACTATTTGACACTGCATGTCTACAAGTTGATATGTTCTATCTATCCTATGCAAATTAGGGACCTATCATCATTCGAAGGAAGACGAACAAAAAGAGCCCCCATATAGAGGCTCTTAGTGTTTTTGGTGTAATTCTAGTGCTCGTTCTTTATAGTCTCCTGTTAAAAACTCTAAGTCGTTTGTATCTTTTAAAGCAAGATCCGTCATTTCTTGAATACGGCTATTTGAAGCTGGTAACATATACCCGATTGCTTCATCCATGACTGCTCTCGTCATTCCGCTTAAACCTCTTCGGTGAATCAGTTCATTAGCCTTTACTACGATGTTTTCAATCTCCGCAGGTGTAAAACCATCCATTCCCTCAGCAAGCTCTTCCAAGTCGGCCTCTATTAGCGTAGACGCAAATCCAGAAGCCTTAACATGATGTCTCAGCACGCTTATACGATCATTCGAGTCTGGGGCAAAGAATGGAATTTTTTTATCGAAACGACCTGCACGTTTAAGAGCTTCATCGATTTTGTTTGGATAATTAGTTGCTCCCACCCATAAAATCTTCCCTCGGTTCTCCGGTTTAGAAAGAAACGCAAGAAACATCCCGAATATATTTTGTCGTACTGGATTTGAGTCGTTATCTCCGCCTCTAGAAAGAACTTGGTCCATCTCATCGATGAATACTCCAACAGGAGCCATAGACAAGAAACAGTTGAACGCTTTTTCTAAATTTCTTTCGCTTGTTCCTACCCATTTATCAACGATCTTCGACATCTTGAACTCTACAAAGTTAATGCCTGCATCTCCCGCAAGGCATCTAGCGAAATAAGTTTTTCCTGTTCCTGGAGGTCCCATATATAGAAGTCCTTTTGGAACATAAGCAGTATTTCCATTCTTAAATGGTTCGATCACAGCTTCTTCATGATATTTCTTTATATGTTCCTGACCAGAAAACTGGGACAAGCCAAACCCTTCCGTATCAAAAAATTCAATAAGCTCTCCAAATTCTTTTCGGATGAGCTCTTCCTTCCGGTCAATGACCATATTACGAGTCATTTTCCCACTAGATTCTGCTAGAAGATGCAAGTCTTCCATTTGCATGCGAGAAAGACCTGCAGTTAAATTGGCCAATACCCCATCACTCAGTTCAGAATCGAACGGCTTCTTACTAGTTGCACGCAAGTAAGCTATCATGTCCATCCGTTCTTCTCTGTCCGGATAGTCCACCGGCACAATAATCGTCCGAGAATTAGCGTTTAAGAACATCTCATGAATGCCACTTTTCGTTTCAGACACAAGGAGCAGCATGTTGTTGGAGTTGATGAATGCTGTATCGTTCATTAATTGATGCAGACCAATTAATCGGTTCGATGTTTCTTTATCTACTTGCCCGCTCACGTTATGTCCTAGTACAAACTCTGGGTATTCTATCAGATAGATGATGCGACCCTCTTCTCTTACTGTTCGTAAGTCAATCAGCATTTCTTCCCAGTCATTTCTCCCGTGCGTTTGCTTTTCCAAAAAGGGTCCGTGAATGATAGTTGTTCCTGTTGCAATCGAGTAACTACACATCTGTATTGTATTTTCTTGATAGTGATTTACCAAGAAATTGCGTAGCGATACGCCAGGTGCAACGTAGTCATGAACTGTACCAGTCAACAAAAAGACGTTGGATACTCCTGATTTATAATTCTCATCGATGATGTTGCTCCATTTCGTCTCCATGTTGATCACATTCCCTTTCTGTACTACATCTTGTGTTTAATTATAGCACGGCACACTATATATGTCAATTATATTTTACAAATTACCAGTTTGGAAGAGAACCTCCTTATCCTTTCCAATAAAAAAACCACCCCTAAAGGAGTGGTTCATGTCTTGTTTAGTTCATTACAACATCGAGTCTTGCTTGCAGGTCGGCTTTCGCTTTCCCTTCTGACAAACCATCAATAGCAGCTTGGGCTTTCGTGTAGTACGTCGCACGTTGATATTTTTCTGATAGCTCTACCGCTTTATCTGCAGCAGTTATCAGTTTTTGCATTTCGATTTCTTCTTGCATGTTTGTGAAGAACGTTGCTAGTTTTTCGATGACTTCGTTGTGTGTTTCTTCGTATTGGCTTAAAGCTTTGATATTTGTCGAAGCTTTCGTCATATAGGCAGTTGTTTGGCGATCCTTCGCCACTCCAACTGCTGTATAGGCTTCTTGAAGGACTTTCTTGATTGTTGCATCTGTAACGGCATCGATTTCGACTTTCAAGTCATAGGCAAACTGCATCGATTCGGTTACTTCGATCGCATCTAAGCGGTCCACTAGTGCTTGCTTCGCTTCGCCGTCTTTTAGTCCGTTCACAAGAGAACGAGCTTCTTCGATGACAACTAGGTCACTTGCTGTTTCTGCTTTCGCAACAGAGTCTGTCGCTGTTTTTAGCTTAGTTGCTTCGATTTGTTCACTTGCTCCACTGAAAATGACATTCAGTCTTTCTTCAAGAGCGGTTTTCACTTCGCTTGTAGGAAGTTTATCCACAGCTTCCTGTGCACGTGTTAGATACGGGTCACGCTTGTAGCGTTCTGCGTAAGAAACTTGTGTCTCCGCAGCTTTTAGAAGAGCTGGGTCCACCTCTGGTGCTTCTGGTGCTACAGGAGCAGCATCTTGTATCGCTTTCAAACGTGCTTCTAAAGCTGTTTTGTCTGTTCCATCTATTAGTTTTGATACGAGGTCCTTCGCACTTGTTAGGTACGGATCTCGTTTATGTTGTTCAGCTAGAACGACATGCGTTGTCGCTTCTTCTAGGAGTGCTGTTTCAGCTTCAGTTGCTAGTGTATCTTGGATGACGTTCATACGGTTAGTAAGCTCTGTTTTCTTTGGAGACTCATTTAGCTTGTTGATGCTATCCATAGCGTCCGTGATGTACGGGTCACGCTTCGTCAGCTCCGCCGATTTCACTTTGTTTTCAGCATCCAAATTTAGCTTGAGTTGCTCGATACGTTCCGTGAGTTCCGTTTTAAGCGGACCCTCTCGTAACGCTTGAACGGCTTTTTCTGCAAGAGAGATGTTGTAATTGGTCTGTCTGTTCTCTGCTTGAGCTACTGCATTAGTTGCTTTTTGGTTGGCCTCGATTCTCGAAATGCGGTCGTTTAGCTCTGTTTTCGTGGAGCTATCTGGCAATTTCGCAACTAGTTCTTTTGCAGTGGTGATTTGCTCTTTTGTTGACTGGTCATTCAGCATGCCTACTGCGTCTTGAGCTTCTTGAAGGAGTTCTGCACCTTCTGGCGACACTGCGATAGAATCGAGTCGCTCTGTGAGAGTTGTTTTCTCCGAACCGTTAGGCAATGCTTCTACTAAAGGTCGAGCAGCGTCTATATCTGCTTGTAGCTTAGTGCCTTCTGCTTTCGTTACAGATGCGGTTGCTTTGGCGATTTGTTCTGCCAACGCTTTGGCATCATCGATACCTTTTTGAACAGCATCTAAGCGTTCTATTAGGCTTGCTTTCTCTGAACCATCTGATAGACCGTTCACAAGAGAACGAGAAGCATCCACGTCTTCTTGAAGTTTGGATTGTTCTGCTTTTTCAACAGACGCTACAGCTTCTACTAGAGTGTTGTCGATTTCTGGTTCCTTCGCAGCCTCTACTTCTTGCTGCGTATTGTCTTTTAGCTCCGATTCTGGCAGTTGCGATATTAATTCATCCATTCCCGCTAGTTCGCCACTTGCAATCTTTTCCCAAATGACCTCCAGTAAGCCAATGATGTCCAGTACATCCTGTGCATAATGAGCTACTTCTGTTCGGTGAGACTCGTTTGCTAAAGTTAAAGAATCGGCTAAAATGACATTTAACGCATCTTTCATGGCTAACACATCTGCTCGTGTACCTTCACCAGTGAGCAAGTACGCTTTCATGTCGATAAGTTCCGCCATCATTTCTTCATGAGAGGTTTTGGATGCGTCGATTACTGTTTGAACTGCGTTCAGTCGTTCTGTCAAGGCTGTTTTATTGGCACTTTCAGGCAAAGCGTTCACTAGGGAACGAGAAGCATCTATATCTGCTTGCGACTTAGAACCTTCCGCTTTTTCAACAGATGCGGTTGCTGTTAAGATTTGTAGTTCAGAGTCTACTCCGTTGAATGTATGACTATAGTTATTTGCATACACTTCGGATGTTGAACCAATTGCAGCATTGATTGTTACGTCTTTTGGATTAAAAACAGTACTTTTTGTAGGATTATACTGCAAGACATTTGATCCATAATTTACATTTTGGCTTTTGACTATTATTTTATTTATTTTATTATATCCAAATGCAGATTCCTTAATACTAACCACGTTATTTGGTATCACCACACTTGTTAGTTGGTTATCATGAAACGCCTGCTTTCCAATACTATTCACGCTTTCACCTATAATCACTTCTGTTAGTTGGTTGCTAACAAATGCAGTGTCTTCAATAGTGGTCACGCTATCTGGTATCACTATGTTTGTTATTTGATTGCGAGCAAAAGCACCGTTTCCAATAGTTATAAGACCCTTACCTAAAATAACCTCTGTTAGTTGGTTGCCAACAAAAGCACCACCTTCAATACTAGTCACGCTATCCGGTATAACTATGTTTGTTATTTGATTGAGAGCAAAAGCACTTTTCCCGATAATAGTCACGCTATCTGATAAAAATATGTTTTTTAGTTGATTGTTTGCGAATGCATTTAACCCAATTTTAGTCACACTGTCTGGTATAACTACGCTTGTTAGGTTGTTATATTCAAATGCGATATCCTCGATATTTGTTACACTATCTGGTATCACTACACTTGTTAGGTTGTGATGACGAAAAGAATTATACCCAATATTTGTAACGGGTTTTCCATCAATTAATTTTGGAATCACAACATCTTTACTGGAACCTAAATATTTGACAATCGTTACACTAGAACCATTTACTGTATAGCTGAAATCACTCGCAGGATTCTCTTTCATATTATCTCCTGTACTTGCCGCCTCTAGAACATTCGAGACTTGTTGCTGGCTAGCAGCCTCGGCCACCTGCACAACCGAAAAGTCCGAAATGGCCCCCGTCGTACCCACTGCCCCTGCAAATCCAGACAATAGTAAGGATGCCGCTAGTGTAGATTTCAATAAAGACTTAGATAATACATGTCGTGCTTTATATTGCTTGTTTTTCATTTCGTTCATTTGATATTCCTCCTAAGATTATTTTATTTAACCCTCTATCATATGCAAATAGTACTATTAGATTCGACTAAAAACTAACCACTAGGCTCTCTGTAGAACGACAAAAAACCACCCCCGAAGGAGTGGTTTCTCTCAAGATGTCCTATATAGATGCCTGCAGTTGTGCTGCGAGAGTCGTTCTTCTCTTTTTGCTCGTGAAATTTCGTGCTGCCCGGTCAAAAGCTTCTTCGTTCCCGATTGCTAGGACGAGATCCTTCGCTCTAGTGTATCCAGTGTAGAGAATGCTGTTTTGCAACATTGGATAATGATCATTGGTGAGTCCGAGTATAACAAATGGCCACTGAGAACCTTGAGATTTATGAATAGTCATCGCATACGCATGGTCTAACTCTCGAAGGTCCCCTTCATAGAACACCAATCCTTCCTGGAAACGAACAGTTGTCACGAAAGCATGTCCGATAGCAGTTGATTTCTTTTCTATTTTTTCGATGAACCCGATTTCTCCGTTCATAACTCCCTTGAGACGAAGCTTTTCGAGGCGACCGCTCTTATTTTCGAACCATTCCATTCCATAGTTATTCTTCATCTGAATAACCTTATCACCTTCTTGAAAATAAAGAGATACAGAATCTGCATTTTCTCGGTCCACAATACGATTTAGTATTCGCTCTCCTTCTTTATGAGGATTTAATGCTTGTTGAAGCATGAAATTAATTACATATGTCCCTGATTCTCCACGCTTCATCGGCAACAAAACCTGCATATCGTCGAGGGAGTAAGTCCCTACCATGCGAAGAACAGATTCGACAATTCCTTTCTGGAACGTTTCTTTTGTGTTTCGACGCACAAAATGAGCATCCGCAGAAGATTCTCTTTCAATCGTTTCTCCTCTAATAATTCGGTTTGCATTACGAATAATAGCAGAGTCTAAAGCTTGTCTCTTCACGACATCTAGTGTGACGTGATCCAACACACCAGAAGCGATTAAATCTAGCAGGACTGCTCCTGGCCCTACGGACTCTAATTGCTTTCCATCTCCCATGAAAATTACCTTGGCACCGTTAGGGATTGCGTCTAGTAAGGAAGCAATTAAATGAATGTCAATCATGGATGTTTCATCAATCACATAGCACGTTGCGGACAATGGATTGTTAGAATGATGTTCGAACTTGCCATCAGAATACCCTAATGCTCGGTGGATAGTCTGGGCTGGTCGCCCTGTCGACTGACTAGCAACCTTTGCAGCACGGCCAGTAGGTGCAAGAATCATATATTCAAAAGGTAGACGAGTTCTTCTAAATTTCTCTTCGATTACTTTCAAGATAATATTCAAGGTAAATGTCTTTCCGCAACCCGCCGAACCATCGAGCAAGTGCATTCCGCCTTGTTCGGAAGTAAACCGTTCCACCGCTTCCATTTGTTTATTTTCTAGTGACACTTTCTCCCGCAGAAGCATCTCTCTTGCCACAGGCTCTAGGATTTGTGAAAACGGCACACGTTCTCTTTTTAGAGCTCCAACTGCTATAGCACTTTTAACTTCTGCATCATAGGTTTCTGGAAGGTAAATACGACTTTCTTCTACAACAATCTTATTTGCGATTTTTAAAATCTCTATAGATTCATCAATCAGCTTATCCGAAACACGAACAATGGGAAATCTTCTTGCATGTTTTTCTAACGTTTCTCTCGCCACTTTATATCGCTTACTTCTATAAGAAATGAGTAAGCTTGGTCCTTCTTGACGCTTAAGTATATCCTTGACTTCTTGATAAGTTAACGTCAATTCTAATAACTTTTTGAGTTCTTCTTTTAATTGAGTGTCACTCGTATAACAATGTCCGCTCCATTCAAATCGCTCAAGAACAAACAATATTCCTCCTTCTATTCGCTCGGGAGCATCACCTGGAAAATCCATAGTGGCAGCCACTTTGTCACATGCTTTAAAACTATATCCTTTGAGGTGTATTTGTAACCAGTAGGGATTCTGCTCAATGGATTCTGCTGCTGATTCGCCAAACCTTTTAAACAAATATTCAGCATCTCGCATAGAAAGCCCAAGACCCATGAGCCTCATTAACGAATGGTAATCGTCTTGTAGGACCACGAGCTGTTCTTGCCACGCCTTCACACTTTTCGCACCAATCCCTCGTACTTCCTCAGCTATTCGTTCCGGCTCTTTCATAAGAATGTTAATTACATCCATCCCGTACGTTTCATACAAAAGATTCGCTCGTATATTCAACCCATGGAGCGTCTGGAGGAAGGCAACGATTCCTTCTTTTGTCGATGGTCGCTCTGGATAAACGGCATCCGCTTTTAGTTGCAACTCCTCTTTGTATTCGTAAACCTTCCCTCTTATCTGATACGTTTGCCCAACCTTTAATTGATACGGAAACTCTCCTGACACTTTCGTACGCATGTCATCCAATTCGATGCTATATACACCAAATCGATTGATGTTGTCGTAATAAAATTCGTCTCTTACTATACCAGTTATGGTCAGACGCTCTCCGATTTCTTTTCCGGCCAAGTATCCCTCATTTAGGTCATTTAAGTCATTAAATACATTAAACATACCAGTCATCGTTCCACCTCCTCCTCTTTTCTTGTTTTTATTTTTTTTCTGTCTCTTTTTCTATTGCTTCTTCATCGTATGTTTGACTTTCCACTAATCCTGCTTCTGATAGATAGATCAGCACATCCGGTGCGTCATACTTTAAGCCGTTCTCTTTCAATAGTTGAACGTATCCCTTGAGTGTTTCTTGAATAGATAAGTCTTCTTTCATCGTTTTTTCATAATGAGACATTGCGTACCCTGACACTTTATCCCCTTCTAGAAGAGCATTGCTGTTTTGTCCAAAGTAGAGCGTCGCATAGAAAGATCTGCTTATATGGAGAGATTCCTCCATTTGTGTACCTTTGTGTTTCTCGAGTAATCGGTCAAGCTTCTTAATGCGTTCTGCGACGATATCTAAGTCAAGGACATTGGATTCTGCATTAAAATAGTGCTTTGTCTGTTCTTCACCAGTAAATAGCATAAATTCATACATACTGACATCCATCCCGGATTTGTATTCTTCTGCTACTCCAACAAAATCAGGGCTAAACATAGTCAAGCTTTCTGTTCGGAAGAGAACGAGAGAGTGTTCACTAGCTTCTTTCAATAGAGCCGATAGTCCATCGCTAGCATCTTCTACACCGGTTTTCCATTCGTTCGATAGACTAACAATGCCTAGCTTATTTAGTTCATCCACGTAAGGTTTTACCTTTTCATTTAACTCCATAGCTTTTTCATTTAAGCCGTACAAATAAGCATCTACACCATGCATGACACCCGTTTTGCTCATTTGTGTAATTTTTGCATCTAATTTTTCTTTCGTTTCTACTGGATTAGTAGCTGTCTCTGCCATTTCTGTCAGATATTTTTCTTCTGTATCGGCATCCCATTTTTCTGTTTTTTTCTCACATGCTGTCAAAAGCAATCCGACTGTCAGAACTACTGCCACCCTTTGTTTCCATTTCATATAAATCCCTCCTATTTGTTCGTTGAAGTATTCTATTCAAAAAAGGACATTGCTACTACGCATTGCCATATGAACCTGGTAGAACAATAGGAATAAATACGTTTGTCATCGCATATGATGTAGCAGATTCAAAAACGAAAGGGGAATTTTCATTATGAAAATCAAGAATAAAAAAGGTGTAACAATCGAGGAGTTCGCAAATCAATTAGTTTCTATTAAGCAACAAACGAATGAGGATATCGTCGGACTATTTAATGTTCTACCTGATTTCACAGTGCTTGTAGAGATAGACAATTCAACAACTCCAATGGAAATTGCAGATGAAATTCGCTCAGAGATCGAAGATTACTTTGGTGTAACGGAAGAAGATCATGAGGTTGTTGCAGATTTTCTAAACGAAGAAATAGCGAGTGACACATCTGGTCAAAACCCGTTCCAGAAAGTATTAATGGAAGCTGCTCTCGGTAAAATTCCTTTTGGTGGGGCTGTTCACTTCTTCCAAGAAGCAGAACTGGAAGCTGAAATGGAGCAACAAAAATTAGACGAGGAGCCAGAAGAAGAATACACACCTGAGCCCGTTCTACTTGGTGCAGGTATTTCTGTCAATGGACTCTCTCCTAAAGATGACTTAATCGTTCAGCAAGCATTCCAGCAAATTGTAATGAAGGCTGCTCGAGGACAAATCAGTCATAATGACTGCCTTTTCTTAATGCAAGAAGAAGTTAAGAAATATCCTGGTGCAACAATGATCGTGAACACGCAATACGTATAAAACGAAAGGACGCTTCGGCGTCTTTTTTTTTGCACATAAAAAAAGACCCTCGATTAGAAGGTCTCCGTCTTACTTTCGAATAGCTCGCTTTGGCAATGCATGAAATTCGTTCGAACTTAATTGATATTTCTCAACCTCATGTTTTTTAGGACGCCGATATTCCAGACCAAAATCCTGAATCCATGTCATCCACTCTCTCTCTACCACTCGCTTGACTTCCTTCGCTGTAAAACCCACCACTGTTATATCTATTAGGGATTGTTTCCGAACGGGTCCATTTTTCATCAATTGTCCAAAAATACCTCTTAATGTAGGTGCTAGGTGTCTTGTTTTCTTCGTATTATCTACTAATTGTGGAAAAGCTTTATTTGCTGATTCTTCTCCCATCACAGCACGAATTTTTTCTTTCGTCGATTTTCCATATGATAATTTCTGTAGATTTAACTTGCGAAGGTTAGATTCTATTAGTTCCAACGTTTCCTTATAAGAAGGAATGGAAAAGTAGGAAAGATGGAACCCATAACCTAGTTTCGATTGTCTGTGTAGTGTTAAATTGCGTAAATTATCAGGTACATCATCTATAGGAACCTTACGAATAATTCCAAGAGAAGCTAGAGTGTTTATCTTTTTAGTGAAAGTGGTCCTTCCCTCTCCAGCACGTTCTGCTAAGTATCTATGAGAGGCGAAAAACACCGGATTTCCTTCATGTGACCAATGGCTCTTAACCAAAAACGACTCTCCCGATTGAATGAGTTCTTCCAAAACGTGTATTAGTGGCTTCATCACCTTATGATTACGCAGTCCGCTCTTCTGCCAACATTTCATTAACTCTCGGTAATGTTGGTGACCAGATGCTGGCCATTGTTCCTTTACTACATCTGGGGATAGGTGCTTACTGATAAGGTCACAGGCCTCGATATTGCTTAATCCAAATCCAAGTTCAACTAGATCCGTTATGTCCAGTGACACAGTATGGTACATTTTATCTTTTGAACGTTTTGCTCGAGTAAAATAACGAGAGTGTCCTTGTTCATCAATATAAACCCAAGCAAAATGTTGGGGAAATAAGAGACAGGGAAAATATTCTCCTTCTGGCAGATTTGGTCGAAAACATTTATGTACAGGAATTTCTGCAATTATAGAATAAAGAGTTTTTCCTTTTGCGGCAGATAAATCCATTTCTTTTATCGCTGTCAAGTCGAGCATATTAGCCCAACCATTATTTTTAAGGAGGGATGCACGCTTCTCTTTTCGATTAATTCTTCGTATACGTTCCTTTTTTTCATCCAGTTCCCGTTCAATAGCTACGAAGTCTTGCGTTGCATACATGTCAAAACTCCTCCTTTTTACTTGCCTATACTTGTATACTACAGTATACACTTAATATAATTAGTTGTCAATGTAATCCCGAATAAAAATAGAACACCGCAGTACACATGAAAGTGTCTGCGGTAGTTTTTAAGAAAAAAAGAGGGACTTATTAACCTTATTGATTAAAAGAACACTCTTTCTCTTTGTACGCCACTGGGATGTCTTTTTAGTAATTATTCGTCTCTGATTTTTAGCCGCCCAAAAAGCCCTGCTTCTTGGTTTGTTATGCGACTATAAAATCAGACCACTTGAAAGTTTATACATCCGGTTGCGTTTGTTTTATTCTATGCTTTCCAAAATATTTCATTCCAAATTATAGACGAATGACTGCATAAATAAAAAAAAGATTGACTCTGGCGTGCAGGAGTCAACCCTTTTCTTAAATCTATTAATGCTTCCCATCAATCGTTTCATCTGAGTTTTGTACATACTCTGTAGTCGATTGTTTCTCTAAGTTTGTATCCTTACCGCTTGATACATTAGTAAATAGTCCAATAGACATTAAAAATGCTACGATTATTTTACCGAATCTATTTTTATTATTCATTATAACTTCCCCCCTTACTATCTCTCTATCAATTAATATAATATAATAGGATTAGTAAAGATATAGGATGTTATGCAAGAATGTGTAAATTAAGGGGGTAATATTAATGGAAGGTTTCGGTAAAAAAGTAGCTTATTTCAGGAAAACAAAAGGAATATCCATAAAGAAGCTAGCAGAAGGTTTATGTGACGAATCTACTATTTATAGACTAGAACAAGGAAAACAATTACCAAGACTAGAAATTGTTAATGATATCTGTCTGAAATTAGAGATTCCATTTAAAGCATTATTCCCGTTTAATGAAGAGGTTGAGGAACTAAAAAAAAGATGCAGGGAATTTACATATGCGGAGGATTTTATCTCATTAGAACTTGTTTTAGAAGAGTCTAAGCAAATATTACAAGAATTAAACTCTCCTTATTCCAAACTAGAATTCGGAAAATTTATTGGGTGGCATCGAGCAATTCTTTTACATAAAAAAGAAAACAGAATAGATGAAGCGTTATCCGTTTTGAATAGCCTCGTTAATTTAAAGAAATATGGTTCAGAACTAGATACTAGCATCGTTAATTCTATTGGGTTAATTTACTTAGCAAAAAAGAAATACCATGAGGCCATACATATTTACGAAATTCTTTATGCAAAAATTATAAACCGACCTATCATAGAAGATTCTACCCTTCTTCCTAGAATTGGATACAACTATTCAAACTCTTTGTTTAAAATCGGGAATTATGAAAAAGCCTTAATCGTAGCTAAAGAAGTCCTGTCTAACATTGAAACACATCATTTGATGTATTTATTAGGTGAAACCTATCATCTTATTGGTGTCCTTTCTAAAAAAAACGGAAATCTTATTGATGCTGAAGAAGCCTTCAATAAGGCCTTGTTAGTTTTTATTCTTACTGCAAACGATACGAATGCCAATAGGACCAAGGAAGACCTCAAAAATCTATAAAATTAGCTATGTATAAAGGTAATTTAGATTGTGTTTTTGCTCTTCTTTCATTGTTTCACACTCCTCATGCTCAAAAAAATCAACACTATATTATACAAGCAAAACACACTGCCAATGCTTCATTTATGGCAGTGTGTTTATACATTAGCTTTATTTCATTTTGGATTTGTAATAAAAGTGTTTCATCAGCACACTTGTGTATACTTTTTACATTTTATATAGCCAATAGCAAACTTTCTACGTTCTTATTAACAACAATATTAGTTTCCTGCATTCACTAGTACACTTATTAATTCAGTTAATGTTTTTAAATAACTTACCAAAAAGAAACTATTTATCGCTAAAACTATTAATGAAATAGTAATTATTGATTTCATTATTTTTTCCAAAAAAATCACCTCATTTCTTCAATAATATATCATATTATTCAGAAATATATATATTAATAACAAATTCTTGCATAACATCCTATTTCTTATCAAAAGATTCTTCAGTACTATTGAAATTAGATATACAGTTAAAGGAGGACACGAATGGATAATTTAAGTATTACTTTTTATGGCACTTGATTGTCAGTCTCGTGAATCCCCTACGAAACTGGGACTGATGCCTAGTAAAACAACAGCATTTCAATATTTTTTCACTAATTCACTAGTTTCAAACAAAAAATCATAAAGGAGAGATGGTTAATTTGAGTAAATTTAATTTTTTTTCAAAAAGAAAGTTTGCTAGTTCTTTAATGGGTGTGGGTGTATTAATTGCAGGTTTAACAATAGGTAGCCCAGATGCGTTTGCTAAAGACGTGAAGATTAATAAGTGGGAAGAATACAAGGATACATCCACTAAAAACATTATTGAGGATAATATTAAATCGGTTCAGCCCGGATCTTCTAAAGAAACGTATTTGTGGTTGCACAACAATGGTGAACCAATTGATACAAATATCATTTCAGGCGATACAGATTTTTATCTTGAGGCAATTTCAAAAGACGTAGTAAACGGACAAGAAGTGATTGATTATTATTTTAATCAGGTTGAAAATGAAGAACGTACATTAGATGATATTAAGGAAACAGTCCTTGAACGCAAAGCAGAAAACAAAAATGAGCTTTCTGTTAAAATGGGATCTTCTGAAAAAACAAATCTTAAAAATGACAATACTGTTTCTATTGCAGCGGTACAGCCTGTAGCAAATCCTGTTATCAGAAATTTTAACTGGTCTTTCAATAGTTCTGCTCACTATTTAACAACTAGTGTGGAAATGAGCAGAAAATCTAGTACTGCATCTATTAACGGTGTGGCTGGATCAGTATGGGATGTTGTGACAAATACTCAATACGAACGTACGAGTGGTCTACGCTATTTAAATGATCTATATACTAGATTAGCTGTACCATATACTTATCAAACTCTTTTAGATTGGGGACCATCTACTACAAGCAGTAGTACTGTTGCGGTTTCTCTATCTGGTGCTGGAGTACCTGGGATTAGTTATAGTTTTAATACTGGGGTTCGCTATAACACAGTAGACCTGTCTTCTAAGAGTTCTAAATATGGACGTTGGAATTTTACTAGAGCTTTATATCCAATCTATTCAAACAAGTTAACTGCTCGTCCTGCAATTAGATCTTCAAACACAAGCGGTAATTTCGCACTTGAATTAAGTCATTCCCTTGAGTTCGATAACGTAACAAATAATACCGGAGTTATAACAATTACAACTCCAGATAGATAATTAACAAAAGCTCAAATCCACAAGGGTTTGAGTTTTTTTTTACTGTTGCTTTATTTTTCGTTCAGTTCCAAACAGAGTAACTACACACAAAAAAAACTGCCAACCGGCAGCTTTCCCATCCGTCCTGAGATATGATGAATCCCTAGAATTCAGTCACATGAACTAACCATAACTATTAACATTCGTTGTTCACAAGGAATGTTCTTAGTATAAGATAGCTATAAGGACGTCTATAAACCATCATATGCTTTAACCAATTTATCTATTCAGTTATCGTATACGAATAGTAATGCTTCTCATTTTTACACCTAGTCGTTCTGCTACATCCTCTTGGAGTTCAATCATAAACACATCTCCGCTTGTCACTTTCTCTTTCGCAAAGGTAATGACATGCTCCGTTTCCGTCTGACTAATTGTCTCCATTTCCATCTCTTGACCATTCATAACTACACTATGATTCAAGGCTTGAAAAATCTTTCCTTTTATACTCTCTTCCAATGGAAGGACAGAGAATGGGGCACGCTTTTCTGATACTGTTACGAGAAGTTCTTCAGCAGTTATTTCAAGCTCTCCACTTTCAGGGAATTTTACACCGTTTACGTCGATTTCATAGCTCCATTCTTGCTCAATCAGTTTTGCTTTCTCTTCCTCTGTCAATTTCTCAGTTAGCTCTCGTACGTAATCGCGATAATATTTGGCCTCTTCTTTAAACTGAGAAGCTTCAACCATCTTTTCTAGCTCCTTTTTGTCAATTTGAACCATTTCTTTTGTTTTCGTTTCTTCTTTATCCGAGCAACCCATCAGAACGAGTGTTGCCGCTAGTAATATTCCACTTATTTTTAATAGTTTCATCGGTAATCCTCCTTTCTATAATCTATTCATTTTACATGGATTCATTCATTTAAATCGTCGTACGACGCCGTAGAAAACTATTTACAGCATAGACTCTATTCGGAAGCATAAGATAGAAAAAAATGAGGTGTTGTATATGGTAAAAGACAAAAAAAAATGGCTACTTCCTTTGTTAATTCCTTTGGTAATTCTACTCATAGGTATAGCCTACTTCTACGCATGGCCTGAAGGTAATGAAAAAAATCTAGATAATTATTCCGTCGTTCCACTACCGGCAGAGGAGAACTTAGACGCCTTTGCATATAATGTGAGCAATGTCGAATTGGATAAAAAGCACGCTATTATCACCATTGAGGCGGACAGTCTGATGATATATGGTGTCGAATTTATCAAGCCTTTCGAGCGATATGTTAAAGAAGAAAACAAATCCGTACAATCTGTCACTTTGCTAATATATGAGACAAAAGATGGTGTCAGAGTAATAGATGACCCTATATATATATATGAGGAAGAAACGCTTCGTATGTTAAAGACGGATTTAGAATCGCACGTAGTAGACGAATCGGTATCTTATGAATAGACACACGAAAAAAGAGGTTCCCACTCGGGGACCTCTTCTTTGTTAACTTTTCAGCCATGCGTTTCCGAAATCCATTAGTTCTGGTCCGGATAGAACAGCTGCGTAAACTAGTATGGCAATGACCATTACGATGACGCCTTTTGCAGCACCACTCGATTTACCCATTGCACCCGCCCCCGTCAGGAATGCACCGAAGATAAAGAGAATAATAGCGAATGGTTGACCGAACGTTTGCATAAGCCCAACGACATCAAATCCTTTTCTCTCTACAAAATCCTTCGCTTGTTCAATTTGAACATTGGGTACGTTCACCGTTGGGACACCGCCATTTACATTCTCGTCCGATGTCACCGTTAAGCCTGTCAATGGGTCGGCATTGTTTTCGCCTAACCCTTTACTGGAGTAACTTGCTGCATCCGCGAATGCAGGAGCACTCATCCAAAGGAATACTGTCACCAGCAGGAATGCTGTTACAAATCCATTTATTTTTGACATATCTCTCTTCACCTCCTTCTGGTCTTTTGCTCTATCTTATGCAGATAGGCTCTCATTCATAAGAGCTTATTTGCATGCTGCTTGTGACTTTCCTGCTCCTACTACGATGAAATAAGGATCTACGTATTGACCACCCACGTTAAATTCAAAATGCATGTGAGGTGCTGTCGAAGACCCTGTCGTTCCTGTTAGTCCAATAGCCTGTCCTTGTTTGACTTGCTGACCAACTTGGACTAATCGCTGACTTAAATGGGCATATACGGCTGAGTTGCCGTCCGTAAAACGGACAGTGACATATTCTCCCCAACCAGTACCCATATTTCTGGACACTTCTACCACACCATCGGAAATGGCGTATTGTGGTGTTCCTGTAGGCACTCCTACATCTACCCCTCTGTGCAGTTTCATGACCTTTTCGATGGGGTGGAGACGCATTCCGTAACAGCTAGTCACAATTGGGTTCGGAATAGCTAAAGGCGTGATGTACCCGCTCGCATTCGGCACTAGATTAGTAAAGCTCTCGTAACTTCCGCCCGCTACAGGTGCTGCTGTAGCTGGATTAAATCCTTCTTCCCAGAATTGTTTAGAGTCTGCATCTCCTGTTTCTGAGAATAGTATTTTTTTGTCGAAGGTAGAGGCTTGTTTCATAACGTCGACAACTTCCCATTTATTCATAGAATGTTCAAATACTCTTCTTGGCTCATCTTCTTTGTATTCTTTTCCGATGATTGCTGCGATGATTTTTTTGATAGAATCAAATAATCCACCACTTTCTTTTTCAGGCTCTTTTTCAGGCTCTTTTTCAGGTTCGGACCCTTCCACTGGAGTTTCTGGCGTATTTGGTGCAAAACCTTCTAATTTGTCCCCTGCATAATAACGCATCACGTTTTCGATATAGCAAATATCGCCCCATCGACTTCCCCCAGATTTTTCAAGGTTTGGAGCACACCAATAACTAGCACTCTTTGAACCCGAATAACCCGCTGCTGTTGCTAGTGACATTCGTGCTTCTTCTCTGTATTGCATCCATGCATTACCACTATCCATCCATGCTTCTGGATAATTCTTTTTCATAAATCCACTAACATCAAAATTGTACGACTGGAGTGCTTTTAACGGATTGTTATCATGTGCTTGCATTTTACTAGCAAAATACATGACCCCCCACTTAATCGATTTCTCCGGGTCGTTCCGTTCATTACCACCTATATAGAAGGTTTCCGATTGACCACTATTATTTTTTGCTGTCACTGCTCTCGGATCATTTCCTAAATTGACAATTTGCATAAGACCATCTTTGATATGGGCTTTCCCTCCTGATTCTTGTGCGATAAGGGCAACAATTAAATTAGGGTCTACACCAAACTGCCCAGCATATTTTTCAATGATGTCGTAGTACTGCATGGAACGGGTATAATTGGCATTATTCGTGTGGGTACCTGTTTCGATATTGCCAAGGTCCATTGTGATTCCGCCCATTCGTTCTTCAAAATCGAATTTTTCCATTACGGACTTTGGAACCCATGAACGGTAAAAGAACCCGTAATCCATCAAATAATCTGTGCCGTGGTCTTCTTTTACGAAACGTTCTGGCATTGGCATTGGCTTATCTTCCATAATTTCTCCCTCTCGGAATCGATAGAGGTCGACAGTCTTCACGAATACTTCATATTCTTCTGCTACTTCTTTTTTTGGATCACTTGGATCTTGAATCATTCGTGTGCGAGTTTCATAGACATCATGTGTTTTATAGAAAATGCGGTTCGCATCGCTCGATGGATCTGTGTCTGTTGCGTCTCGAAGTGGTCCCACCGGCTCTTTAAAATTCTCATATGCGAGTTCGATATCCATGTTGAATGTTGTTGCATGCTCAATTAACCAGATTGTAATTGGATACCCTTTCATCATGTAGACATACTCTATACTAATGGGTTTTTGTTTCACGCAATCGCACCCTTTGTCATAGTAGTCTTCTTTTGTCCAAACTCCCTCTACCGTTCGAATAATTTTATCTGTTCGATATTCAAAGATCGTTGCTAATCCCCAGTCATGAACAGATTTCTCTGTCTTCTCAGTGAATTCGTTCTTCTCTTCATCAAACACACGAGATTCTGCTTCTAATTGTGGATCAGCTAGTTTCTTTTGCTTCACAGAAACACCCTTATCCGAAGTTGCTATATAGGGATCTTCTGGAGAACCTACTCCACGAGCTGGCTTTACCTTATCTTTACGTTCTTGCATTTCACCGTTTTCTAACTCCTCATAATAAACGGGCTTTAAAAACTGTTCTGGATAGCGGAATGCCTGTCTATGCAAATCTTCATCAAGAGAAAAAAGGAAGTTTGCGTTCATAGTGTATGTTTTCTCCTGTTTGTAGTAATCTTCCACAGAACCATCTGCCTTCGTAAGACCGTAAGGCACATCCCCTTTTATTCCGGGATTTTTATCTGTTAGCTTGTAAGGCATAACTGGCTTGATAAAGTTCCATGAAGGATCGTCTTCTTCATCAATTATTTGCCAGTACCCAAACCGCTCTTGATTACGATAAAAGTCGATGATCGCTGTGTTCTGTCCAGATACTTCTTTTACCGAATTGCCGTATTTGTCATCGACTTGCATTTCATTTTGATGTACATCTTTCTCGCTGTATTCCTGGTCTTTCCCTCTCATTTCGAACATTACATACCATGCTGATATGACGATAAATACAACAATTAAAAAGCCAATAAGTACTGGGGCTAAAAGTTTTAGGGTTGCTGCAAATCCTTGTGCCATAGCAAATGCTAACTTTTTCGCTGCCATTCCAGCCACTTTTTTCCCGATTCCTTTTGATGCCTTCCGAACAACAGCTTTCCCAGCCTGTTTCGCACCGCTCCCTGCTTTTCCTGCCATATCTTTCGCGAGGCCATCGCCTTGCGTTTGTTTGTCTTCATTACTCATGCTGTTCATCACCCCTTTTTGCCTTATATGCAATTAGAGGGCATTCGACAACCAAAAAAAGAGACCACGAGGTCTAAACCCTCGGGATCTCTTCGTTATTGGTAGTACTCTCTGGCTCTGTAGAAGAAGTCGCTTTTGGACCTGCGAAATATGCGGGTGGAGCAGCTTGTTGATCTGCTCTTCTTGTTTGTTCAAAGCGGACTCTACCATTTTCGTTAGATGAATTAAGTGATTGGAAGCCCATACGGTCTGTAGCTTTCTTACCATATAAAACTTCATAGTTTCCTTGTGCATTCACGCGAGCATTGGAAACACCTTGATGATACAGATTTAATCTTTCGCTGTTGTCTTCCGAACTATATGCGTCTACGTAGCTTTGAGCCTGAGAAGCATAAGGAGAGGAAGGCGTATACTCCATCCACTGGCTACCCGCGTCTGAACGTGCACTGACAATTCCTACGTCGGACAATTGATCTCCATCAAAAGCTGCTTCTTCAGTTCCGTCTGCTCCAATATAAGAAGAATCATAACGAACAGGTTGTTCCATTGTCATCCCTACAAACTCGTTACTTGCATCGATTTGTCCGCCTGATGATTGGGTTCCTGTTCCTTCTCCTGAAGATCCTTTCTTATTTGAACCTTTCTTGCCATTCTCTGGCTTTTCACTTCCGCTATGGAAACGATTGAAAGCAGCAGGTCCTTGTTCTCCACCTAATGCCATACCATATCCAGCAGAACCCGCTAATTTAGTAGCTACATATCCAGCACCAGCAGCCGTAACTAATGCAGATTTTAATCCGCTGTTATTAGAACCTGATGAATTCGCACTAGTTTGGGCTTCAGATTTTGTCATGCCGTCAGAACCTCCAACATATGGACCTTCTTCTGATAATGAACCTCCACCTAATCCACGTTCTTCAGTACTTCCTGCACCGCCTGAAGCACCTGCTGTCATAGAGGAATTATTCATATTTGCACGACTACCTGATGAAAATTCACTTCCTGAAGGATTTGACGAACCTCCCCCTGACGACTCCCCACTACCGGATTCACTGGATGAAGATTTACCTCCATCATTCGACTCTTTCCTATTGTTATGCTCTTTTCGCTTGTTTGTACCCGCTTTAATTGCAGATGCTCCAAGTGCAACAGCTCCTGCAGCTCCAGAAACACCCATCTTACTTGCAAGGTCTCCCCCGTTACCAAATACTAAACTACGGAAGAAGTTTGTGAGCGTGATGAGGGCAAATAAGGTTACTGCTGTTTCTACACCTCGACTCATTACTGATGTTTGCAACAAGAAAGCCAGAATGAAAGCATGGAACGACTGCATAAATACATGTCCTGTGAACTCACGAACTGCATTTCCGAAGATCATTTTCCATTTGCCACCCATTGCAATAGCGACCATAAACAATGGTGCCATCATCATCATTATTGCTATGATGATACCCCTGATAATATAAGTGAAATTAAGCCAAAGTTCTACAAAGAAATAGAAGAACTGTAAAATAACTCCGCCCAAGAATCCTGAATAGTTGTTCACTTCACTAAGTGTATTTCCATGCGTTTTTAATGCACCAAACAGATCTACTATCCGATAATTCATCATCAGGATAAAATCCATAAGAGGCATGAGAAATACGAGAGCAATAGAGGTAACAATCAAGTCTTGAATACCTTCCATCATCGAAACTCGCATCGCCGGGTTCACAATAGACAAGTTACGTTGTATCAACATTTTCGCAAAAGCGAACATAATAATAGAATATGCTACAGCTAGGAACACGTAATAATATTTCGACATGTTATCTTCCCATGCAGATGGCATTACCCCATGATGCCAGTAGCCAGAGTTACGTATACCCTCGTTGTAAACTAGATCATTCATAGGATAGAGTCCAAGTACGTCACGTAAGCCTCGAAGTGTATTCTCTGTCATCTCCACTACTGATTCTTCTAGCTTGCCAACTCGACGTATCTCATTGACATTCGTAGTTGTATGACCATTTACATCAAAGGAATACCATGCTTGGTAAGCAATATTCGACCAGTTCAGATATTTAGTATCGTCTGAATACTCATAACCGCGTTTCAGAGATTTAGCAAATTTGTACGTGCTTGAATCTGCATTATATCCCTTGATCATTTGGAAAGGAAATTCGAATTTTTGAGTTCCTTTGGAAATAGTGATCCAGTCGGCATCGCCAAGACCATCTTTTGCTAAGCCTTGATTCTTAATTCTCCCTTTCGAAACTTTCCATTCATTATTCGGACCTACACTTTTCCCTCCTTGAACAGCAGCGATTAACTTATTCGTACGCTCCCTTAATTCTTCAAGAGATTTCGTTGGTTCACCTGCATAAACAGTGGCAAGTGCACCATTCAATCCACCTACAAGCGTGTCACTAATTAGTTTAGCACGCTCATAGTCTGTTGCGGTTGCATGATTTGTTGCTTTCCAAAGTTCCTTGTTTGCTGCAAGGTGCCCGCCATCTTGTTTGGAAGGGAACGAGAAAATCATCGGAGGGTTACCATTTAACTGAAGGCTGGAAAACTCTTTCTTTTCAATCTTCGTTGGCACATCGCTAAGAGTACCTCCAGTGCTACTCAGGTCCGTAAAATCACCTAATGCATACTCTGTATGTTTCGACTCTCCAGACATTTTCGACACTTTATCATGCAGAATGAACGAGCTATACTCAAAACTTCCGTTATCAACCAAGACATTCATAAAGTAAGCGTCATGTGCTTCTGCTATGTTACTTGGTCTAAACATGCTGACAAGTACAACCAATATCATCAGCAACGCTGGCCATTTGCGTTTTGTTTTATTCAATTGGGTAACCCCCTCTCTTTTTTATACTTGTGTCGCATAGGCACTCGTTATCAAGTTTTTCTCATATTCAAAGGCATAAGCAAAACCAACCGAGCTTTCCTCTCTCATTTTTAATAAAAACTGACCTTTATTGGCTGTAAGCAAGAAATTCTTTTCTCCGTCCGATAACTTAAAGGTTGTTTGCAATGCATCGATATCGGTAGAATCTTGCTGTAGGAATATGTTCACTGACGCATTTGTTAAAACTGCTTTACCTTGTGGATTATCTGCGAACTCAATAAAGTTTTGGGATGCGACAAGTAATCCACCGTTACGTTTACGAATACGACGTGCGGCATTTTCTAGAAATTGAGATGTATACTCATTTCCTGGCATGTTTTTATTTACTAACATCCACGCCTCATCACAGATAACACGTTTTTTTATTTTTGGATCCTTCTTCACGAATTTCTCCCATGTCCAACTCATCGACACATACATACCGATAGGACGGAGAACGTTTTCTTCTAAAGCAGATATGTCGAATACAACTACAGGAGAACTCTTCAATTTTTTCAAGTCTTCAGATGTTTGTGTGTCAAACATGTCGTATACTCCACCCTTTTTGAACATTTTAAGTCCGTTCGCAAGAGTTTTGATATCGTGATTCTGCTCAGTTTTGGCATATTCCTCTAAGAGGATATGGAAATCTGAAAAAGTAGGCATATCTTTCTTTTGTCCAGCAAACGTGAATTCTCCTGTTTTCTCATCAAATTTCGGCTCAGTCACATACAAGCTAGACGGGCTATCCGTGAAACCAGCGTTCGTATAAACCTCTGCTATAATGTAGGAAACAATCGATAACTGCTCTTGCGTCATAGAACCTGCCATAACACCAATAAGGTTCAATACATCAGCTATTTTCGCTTTAAGATTGACGACTTTACGTCCATCTTCTTCTTCCTCTTCTTCAAGATCAAATGGATTTAGTTTTGTCTTAGAATCTGGAGCAATCTTTACATAAGAACCTTTTAGAGCGTATGCTAATGGCTTATATTCTCCCTCTGGATCGATTATGACCGAGCGAATTCCCTTGATCGCTGAACGGAGAGTAAGAAGATTTACCAAAAATGTCTTACCAGAACCTGCTTTACCAAAAACAGTTAGATTTGAATTTCCTAATAGGTCTCTGTCATAGAAATCAAGATACATCGGCGTTCTTGTCGACATGTTTACTCCGCTAAATACTCCAGTTGGATGTGAAATTTCCGAGTTGTAAAATGGGAAACACGCAGTAAGGGCTCCTGTACTAAAGTTTCGGAACTTGTCCGGAACATAACTGTTTGCATAGGGCAGGGCAGACTTGTAACCATCGTCCTGACGAAGATATACAGGCATGTGATGGATTTTACGACCTCTAAGGCGATTGTCGAGTTTTTTCGTTTCTTTATCCAACGATTCTACTGAATCTGTATATAGATTCGTAGCAATCTGAACATGGAATAAATTCTCGTAGTTTTGCTCGATACGTTCACGCTGTGCATAGAGCTGTCTAACAATATTTTGAAGGCGTGTAACGTTTCGTATTGAACCTTTTTCCGTCTCCGTAGATAGCTGTGCCTCGAACTGTGTGATCTTATGTGTCAATTCATCCAAAGCTGAACGGTCATCAGATGGTTGAATGTGGATTTGTGTATCCATATCTCCGTCGTAGCTATACAACTCGTCTAACCAACCAACGGATACGTTCGAAGGAAAACCATGCATGATAAAACTTCTAGCATACTTGTCTCCCACTTTCATATAATCCTCGAAACTTCTATCAAAAGAAGGAGGGGCAAACATATCTTTAATATCTTTTGAACCCCGTGCAAGAACGTTCTCTGCATTCTTTTTAGGAGTTACTTCGACTGTTTTTGATTTCTCTTTTCGTTTAAACATGTAAGCCACTCTCCTTTTCGTGTTGTTTTTTGAAGTTCGTCTCGAAGTTATCAAAATCTCCTTGTGCTACTTCATGGTCATCTTTTTGTTTATGGTAGCTACCCAGTCGATCGCGTAGTGAATCAATTGTTTCCAATGCTTCTTGTAATCGAGCGAGTTCTGGTTCGCTTAAATTTTCATTGTATAAGTCTGTCTGTATACTGTTTTGAGCTCTGTATAGAATCCAGTCCATACGCTCTTCGTCTTTCATTTTGTCTAAACGGTTTTCTCCTTCGGTCATGAGAGATAAATAATGACCTTCCATGATATTGTCGACATGCAGATAATTTTCTCTGTTATAGGTAGAGTAGATAAGCTCAGCTACATCACGAGTACGCATGATTCGTGTTTTTACTCCCATTGCAGAAAGTCCGTCAGCGACCATGTTTACACGGGTACTAACTTCTTTTAAGACATAATCAAATTTCTCATCATCATCTAATTCACCCATATTCATGGCTTCGTCAAAAGGGATAATAATATATTTCTTCTTTTGTTTGTTATTTTGGATTTTTTCGTTCAAATGCTCCATGTCACTTAAATACTGATTTGTATATTCCGCAAGTTGTGGAAAGACTTCGAGCGTTTCCATCGCATCTTTCTCTGTTGCTTTTAACATTTTCGAATTATCAATGATTCTCGTTTGCAAGAAGATGGAAGTAGGAAAAGATAGAGAGTTGATAAATGCCTGAAAGGAAGATTCAACTGCATCTTTTTCTTTATTCGTTCGCAAATGATAATTTAAAGAAGAACACTCGATATACGCACGGTAACGATGATTCGGCATTGCAACCATTCCCTCTTTGATGTCTTCAAAAGGAATAAAGTCCTGTGCAGTTGTTGCTTCTTCCATGTTTAAGTTGTCTTGATTTCTAGGGTCGGTCTTCTTTATTTGTTTATAAGCAAAGAACCCCATGCCCCCAATAATTAGAAGAAATCCTATGATTAAAATAGCTACCATTTACAACACGTCCTTTCGTCTGTTTGGTAATTTATGCACTTTCCGTTTGAATTTCTGTTTAAAAGTGATGTATTGAAACAATGTCAGCTCGTTTTTTTTATAAAGAGCAAACGGTAGACCGCTAGTAGCTCCAATCAATCCGAAAACTAACGCAGCTTTTCCGCCAATAAGATCGAATAGCAAGGTGAAAATTATCGCCCCTATTCCAAGTCCCCCTAACACCCAAAAAAATTGATTAATATTAAGGATTCCTCCAATTATTTTTTCTTTTTCCGACATATCTGGTGGCATTGTGTAATTATTCATATTTTCACGAACAAGGCTAATATGGTCCGTAGCATGTTCATTCCTCACCTCTCCATTTTGTATATTTGCTGACTGTCAGGACCTTGACTTAGTCAACTATGTATAAAGAGCCGACAACCAATGGGTTGCCGACTCCGATTGCCTCGAAGGGCTAGTTGATGGAGCGATAGAACAAACCAACGATTAACGATACTGCTCCGAGCCCGGCCGCGGCGATACCTGACCATAGCACGCCTGTTAAGGCTGCACTTCGTGCGTTAGGATTGCCTGCAGATGCTCCCAGTTTCAAGAACTGAAGGATGAACACCACAACCATCGTTACTGCAGCGATACCAGAGATCCCTACGATGAAGTTTCGGTATTTCGAAATCAGCGTGTTCCATGCAGAACCAGTACTTTCACTGAAACCTGCACCAGTAACCGTCATCTTGCCATCCGTTATAGTTACTCCTGGAATTTCACCATTGCCAGCAGCATCAGCTAAATGAGGCATACCTACTGCCATCAAGCCGAACATCACAGCCGCAGCAGTTACATATCCGAAGTTTCTTTGTGCGTTTTTTGTCATTTTGTATCACCTCCTATATGAAGTCACGGTCAACCCGCGACCATGCTGTTATCTTATATGCAGTTAGTCACCCGCTTAACACTATCGTTCGACCGTACAACGCCAAAAAAGTATGCAACAAAAAAAAGAAGGCGAATGCCTTCTTATAGAATCCTTTTTGCGAATAGAAACCTTTCCTTCCAATAGGGCTTATCTATTGGGGCAATGTGTACTTTTTTTCCAGCTGCATGAATCATCTTTCCATCACCAATATAGATGGCTACATGAGAAGCTCCAGGTTTATATGTTTCAAAGAACAACAGATCTCCAGGTACATATTCCGTTACTGTCTTGCCCAAAACAGATTGTGTTAGGGCAGTTCTCGGTAGTTCTATGCCCAATTTTTTAAACATTTCTGTCGTATATCCCGAACAATCAAAACCTACTTCCCCATTACCACCCCAAATATAAGGTTTCCCTAGCTCTTTGCTAGCATAATAATAGAGTTCATCAAACTGACTTGGAGCTTTGAATGACACATTTTCCTCCGAAATTAGATGAAGCTTGTCTTTTATATTAGCTTCGTATTCTTTTCCGTTAAATCCTGACAACTCCAGTTCTGTTCCGAACGGGAAGGCGTCTCCAATCGAATATGCTTTTGTAGAGATGGGGACTTCTGTTGTCACTTCAAACACGTTTTCACTTGAGATCCATCCGCTTTGACCAGATAATGTTTGAATCTCTACTAACCCGCCCTCAGCTTCTTTCATTACCTTTTCCAAACCAGTGGTCGTAAGCAAGGGCAATGATAGCAACCCACCTTCTGAATGAATAACAACCTCAGGCTCCACTTTCTTATCCACTAACTTCGTCTGATGTGTCTGCATGAAGGAGTCGAGCGGAACGGCATATTCTTGGCCGTTGACTGTAACCGTTGGGTCAGCTAATAATTCATTATTCCAAGTAAACGATTCTCCTTTTTTGATTGTTGTTTCTAGTGGAGCAGTTGGAATTGTTGTATCTTTCAAGAACACTCCTTGATCTGCGAATGCAACTTGCCCAAAAGCTAAACTAGCGATTAAAGTTAAGGTTATTGTTTTTGTTTTCATTTTCATTCTTTTTTACCTCTTTCTAATCTATTATTTGTCCTTTTTTACTTTACGCCTCGAGTTTTCAGAGAAAAGCCCCCTAATCATTGGGATAAGGGGGCGAGGGTTTAGTTTGCTGTTTGCATTTCTTCTTCTACTAACATATCAAGTGTGACGAGAAGACTTTTCTCCTCGCTCTTCCCTGGTATTTCATACATCATTTCGAGCATTTTACTCTCTATGATACTTTTCAAACCACGAGCACCCGTTTTCTTTTGAAGAGCTTGCTCAGCAATATAATCAATTGCATTATCTTCAAATATAAGGGCAATGCCGTCCATTTCGAATAAGGCTTGATACTGTTTAACCACAGCATTTTTAGGTTTTGTCATGATATCGCGAAGATCTTCCTTCAGCAATGGGTTCAATTTAGCAATAATCGGGATACGCCCCATGAATTCTGGAATAAGCCCATATTTGATGAATTCCTCATGTCCGGGACTTTTCTTTTTCATAGTTGTTTTGTTTTCTCTTAAGAACCCGACCACCTTGTCCTCCTTATTACCTTTGCTGTCAATCATGTCAACGAAAGCCCCACCGAATATAAACAAAATGTTTTTGGTGTTAAGCGTGACTGTTTTTGGTTGAAGTTGCGAACCAATGGACAATTTGACATCACGGTCCTCCATCATTTTCAACAAAGCTTCTTGAACAGAACGACCGCCTGGATCTTTTCGGTCACCGTTAGACGCTAATTTATCTACCTCATCTATATAGATAATTCCTCGCTCTGCTTTTTTTATATCTCCATCCGCACGTTCTAGTAATAACTGGAGAACGGACTCGACATCTTCTCCTATATAACCCGCCTTTGTTAAGGTAGTTGCATCCGCAGTTACAAAAGGCACATCTAACAAGGTAGCAAGGGTCTGAATCAAATAAGTTTTCCCGGAACCAGACGGGCCCCAAATGAGCACATTCGACTTCGTAATTTCCACGAGTTCAGTCGCTTCTCTTCCTAATCGTTTGTAATGATTGTATGCAGCAACAGCTAGTGTTCGTTTTGCTTCTTCTTGTCCTATCACATAGCGGTCTAGTTCTGCTTTCATATCGGTAGGAACTAATAAACCAGTACGACTAATTTTCTTTCTTTCTCTTAAAATTTCATGAGCTCTTTCTGCACAGGTTTTGCAAATAGAAACCTTGTCCGCAGTGAGTTGTTTGTTTTTCGGTCCTTCTGGCATTTGACAAAATGAACAGTTCATTCGATTTCCTCCCTTTAAACGTTTTCGTGGATATGATACTGAGACTTCATTATTTTTCTGATCTTATCAATGATGTTTTTCTCAATCTTCGAAACATTAGCTTGGCTCATCTCGATAATCTCTGCTATCTCACGTTGGGTCTTGATAATGCCTCTATCTAAACCGAAACGGTATGTCAAAATGTATCGCTCTTTTTCAGGTAAATCGTTGATGATGGCGTGTAGCACATCTGCGTATTGGCCTAGTACTACTTGTTCCTCTAATGACTTTTCTCCGTCATATTGTGGTTCAAGCGTATCTTCTATCAAGAGGTCTTTCCCAAATTCATCTTTAGACAATGCATAGTTCATAGAAACTCCGTTGACGATATGCTTCTTTTCATTGCGTAAGAAGAACAAAATTTCATTATTCATAACATTGATTGCGTACGTAGAGAACTTAACGCCTCTGTCTTTGTCGAAACGATCAATAGCTTTCGCATATCCTAAGAAAGCTACGCTTTGTAATTCATCTAGCGAGATGCCAGATGTTAAGAATCTGTTGGCTACGTAGTACACTAATCTTTTGTGTTCAATTGCATACTCGTCTTTTTCTATCTCTGTTAACATCATCTTTGGTTTTCCCCCTGATATTTCGGTTTTTATAGTTTCAATAGCTCTATGAGCTCATTTTTAGCTGTTCTGATCTCGTTCAGTAATTCTTGAATGCTTGTTGCCTCGCTTGTCATCATTTTATGATCAAGCACTCCGACGATTGCTCTGTCTAGAGTCCCGTAATATCCTATTACTTTTGCTTTCTTTTCGGATTCTCGATATTTTTTCACGACAAAGCTTTTATCAATCGTCTCTAAGAAAAGTCGTTCATTCTGATCTAAACAAATTTTCATTTTGCATACCTCCTCGCTTATTTTCCTTATGTGTTTCCTGTAGGCGACTTGTGTACTACAGTAAATATATCATCATTACTGTTGACTAACAAGCCTTTTGTTGTCGAACGCCCGTCAATCCGTTGGTATCATTGTAGTATCGTGAAGTTTAATGAACTCATGAAGAGAAAGGCTCCAAGAAAAAACGGCCCCATAGGCAACAATTGAAGCTGTTTTCCAAATAATCTCATCACTAGCACATACACAATAAATGTCGTTGCTGTCATCAAGAAGAAGGGGAAAATTCCGGGGACTCCCATATACAAGCCGATGACTCCAGCTGCTTTGATGTCTCCACCCATCTTTTGGTTTTTCACCATTGCCGGTATAAGCATGAGGACGAATCCGAGGATTGCCCCAATAATATTCATCCATGAAAATCCATGAATGGGGATAGTTATGAACCATAGAATGAAAAAGGTTACATTCAACCAGTTGTAGATCTTTCGATATTTGATATCTGTATAAGCGGCAATAAGCAAAAATGCCATAAACAGAATTGGAATATAGGGAGAATCGAATATCTCCCCCATCCAATTGCTGATGTTCTCCATCTTCTAGTCCCTCCTTAGCCTTCTGAAAACTCTCTATTATAGATAATTCTAGTTACGCTTCGAATGGAAAGTTCTACTTCCCCGTCTTCGTTTTCTCCGATGTAGCTGATCATAAAGTTCTCACTCGAACGAGATTCGTAGTACCATTTGTTCAAGTTTGCAATTTTGTCAAAAAGTCCATGAGCATCGACCGTGACAATCATCACCGAGTCAATCTCAACTTGTGGACGTGGCAAAGTGGATGTACCTAAACCATGAGTATCCTCATAAGAAGAAACGGTCAGTTTGGCATCGTCCGTGTCCCGAATAAAAGTGATATGAGCGGTGTCGTCTTCGACTATCTTCTTATATAGATGTTTTGTACCTTCTTTACTCACTAAATCATTAATATCCGGCTTGTAATTACCAGTCCGGTAATACCTCTCCCATTTCTCTATTTCTTCTTCTTTAACATTTTTCGACAAAGCCGTTACACCCGCAGTATCCATAACAGAGTTGATCTCTTGCAAAGCGAATGAACGTTGCATGATTTCTACAAGTCCTGTGAATACCACGACTGCTACGAGCAGAACAATAACCATCCAAAGGCTCATGGCTCCTTCTTTATTTCTTATTTTCCTCATTGGGTTTCCTCCTTACCATGAGTCGTAACGATATCTAAACTCAGAAACCGTTGAGCGATTATTTGTTAAATAGAAGTCGAATTCACCGGGCAACATCATCGAGAGCATCTCCCACTTGTAATTCACTCTCATCGTTACGTCGATGTCGTCCATATAGTCATATGCAACACCCGAAGTAATCGGTGAACCACCTACTTTAATGGAGTAATCGCCTTCTTTAATGCCTGCTTTGGATAACATATTGGTTACTTGGTTGTCTACCTGACTGCCAGTGTTATACGAAGTTGCTCCTCCTGGATAACCGGTTGGGGCACTGGAGAGCATTCCTCCTTGAACTCCCACAATCCTTGTTACATGTTGAACTGCCTGTGTTGAAGCACCAAATTTCACGCCAATTACGACGATATCAATAAAAGCTGCGAATAAAAGCATGAAAATCAAAATGCTGATTACAAACTCTAAACTCGATAAGCCCTTTTTCTTTTTAGCAATATTTCCTGCCTTTTTTCTTGCGAATAGCCACATCGCATATTCCTCCCTTATCATTCGTTTTTGTATGATATGGGGACGGATTACTTTCTAATCGAAAAATGAGTCCGACGGATTTCAATAAAAAAAAACCACCCCAGAAGGAGTGGTTCATGTCTTGTTTAGTTCATAACTGGAAATAATCTCACTAGGAGCTTGTTATATTCGTTTTCGTCAGACAACATGCTAATTGCGATTTGTGCTATTTGTTGATTGGTGCCTGCCAGAAGCATATCCAATCTCTTTTGAAGTGCTAATCTTTCTTCACTAGATGGAAGTTTATCTATTGCCTCTTGTGCACGTGTGAAGTACGGTTCTCGTTTGTAGCGTTCTGCGAAAGTAACTTGTTGCTCTGCAGCTTTTAGAAGTGCCGGATCCACTTTTACTGGCGGCCCTTCTGTTGGTGGGATTACTGCTGAGATAGCTTCCAATCTATCCTCAAGAGTGGATTTATCAGGGCCATCTTTTAATTTCTCCACAGCTAACTTTGCATTTTCTAGAAACGGTTCGCGTTTTTCTAGTTCCGCGATATATACCTTCTCCATCGCGTCTTTTAGCAATGCTGCCTGTTCTTCTTCTAAAATTACATCGAGAATAGCTTGAATACGCTTATTCAGTGCTGTTTTCACTAAACCTTCTTTTAGTTTATTTACGCTGTCGATTGCATCGGCCAAGTCCAATTCACTTCTAGAAATCTCGGCAGTCTTCACTTTGCTTTCCGCAAGGATTGAACGTTTAAGTTCTTCAATTCGCTCCGTGAGGTTAGCTTTGAGTTGCTCATCGGTTAACTGCTGAATGGCTCTTTCTGCTAGCAAGATGTTGTAATTTGTCTGCATTTTTTCTGCATGAAGAACTGCTTTGGTAGCGTTTTGTCTCAATTCAATATCTTGTATACGTTCTGATAAGGCGGTTTTGTCTTGTCCATCCGGCAATTTCGACACTAGACCTTTTGCTTCGGCTAACTTCTCGCTTGTTGGGTTTTCTCCTAGATTATCCACAGCACCTTTTGCATCTTTTAATAGCCCTTCAATGCTGATTGCTAACTCAAGAGCATCTAATCGGTCCGAAAGATTCATTTTTTCTGTACTTTCATGCAGACCATTCACTAGTTTTCGAGCTTCTTCGATATCAGCATTCGATTTAGAACCTTCCGCTTTCACTACTGCATCTATTGCTTTTGAAATAGCCATTTCCTTCTCCGTTACCTTTGCTTCTTCCACTTCTTGTTCTGTATTTTCTTTGAGTTGGGACTCTGGTAATTGTGTAACTAACTCGTCTAAACCAGCAAGTTCACCACCTTCAATTTTACCCCAAATATTTTCCAATAATTTAATAATGTCGAGGACATCTTGAACGTGGAGTACAACATCTGTTCTGTGAGATTCACTTAATAAAGCTCTAGAACTTTCCAATATCTCGTTCAAAGCATCTTTCATTGCGAGCACATCTGCACGTGTTCCTTCTCCTGTTATCAGATAATTCTTCATATCTAAAATCTCCGTTAACATTTCTTGATACTTGGTATTGGATGAGTCGATTGCACTTTGAATTTTATCCAAACGTGCAGTTAAGATTGTTCTTTCTTCACTTTTTGGTAATGCGTTGACAAGCTTGCGAGACGAGTCGACATCTGTTTGATATTTAGACGCTTCTGCCACAATTACAGAGGTTGTTGCTTTGACTATTTGTTCTGCTAATGCTTTCTCCTCGTCGATTGCTTCTTGGACCTTATCTAAACGAGTAGTTAAACTTATTTTTTCTGTTCCGTCTAGCAGTTGGTTCACTAGTGAACGAGATGAATCTACGTCAATTTGGAGTTTAGAACCCTCTGCTTTCACAACCGATGTTGTTGCAGTTGCAATCTGTTCTGCAAGTGCTTTGGCATCTTCAATTGCTTTTTGTACGACATTCAATCGATTCGTTAAGTTTGTTTTCTCCGTTCCAGTTGGAAGTGCTTCAACTAACGTGCGAGCTACTGTTACGTCGCCTTGTAACTTAGATCCTTCGGATTTGACAACAGAAGCTGTTGCTGTTTCAATTTGAGTCGCTAAATCAATTGCTGTTTGTACCTTTTCTAAGCGATTATTTAAGTTAGTCTTTTCAGTTCCATTTGGTAGTGCCGTAACCAATGACCGAGCTGCCGTTACATCCCCTTGGAGCTTAGAACCCTCCGCTTTTAAGACTGCTGTTGTTGCGGTCGCAATCTGTTCTGCAAGTGCTTTGGCATCATCAATTTCTTTCTGTACGACATTTAATCGATTCGTTAAGCTTGTTTTCTCTGTGCCAGATGGAAGATTATTCACAAGTAGACGAGATGCATCCACATCAGCTTGTTGTCTAGAACCTTCAGCTTTTACGACGGACGTTGTAGATGTCGCTATCTGTGCAGCTAAATTGATAGCAGTTTGAACCGTATCTAAGCGAGATGTCAAGTTCGTTTTTTCTGTTCCCGTTGGTAAAGCATTAACTAGCGTTCTTGCTTCTGTCACGTCGGCTTGCAACTTGGATTGTTCAGCTATTATGACTGCTGCTGTCGCACCTAGTATTCCCTCCGTGGGACTTTCATTTACTTTGAACCCTGAAAGTAATGCAGGGATAATTTTATAGGTATTTATGGTTCCTCCCCATTCGTATACACTGCCGTCCGATGTTATAGCGGCAGCTCCATTAGACCCAGAAGAAATTTCAACTATATCGGAAAGGTATGTTGATTTTACCGGTGTACGACTTTCCTTTTGTGTTCCAAGTCCTAACTGTCCCATATTATTTACTCCCCAACCAGAAAGGGTTTTGTCGGAATTTATAGCAATACTAAAGCCAGCTCCGCCTTCTGTTTCAATTGAATTGCTAATTTTAGGTAGTAAAACGGGTAGCAATCTATCTGTTGTCGAACTGTCTCCAATCTGATTCTTGTTGTTTGCACCCCATCCATAAACTTTACCATCTTCTGCGATAGCAAAAGAAGTGGCATTAGAAGACTTAATCTTTTTTATATTAGACAAACCAGCAATTTTCTTAGGGAATCCATTGGAAATTGTTGAATTGTTACCAACTCGTCCGTTTGAACCATGCCCCCACGCCCAAACACTTCCATCACTTGTTAACGCAACGCCAAAATCGCCTCCTGCAGTCGCTTCAACTACATTTGAAACATTTATTTTTACGGGCATTAGGTAGTTCTTTACCCTACTATTAAGACCTAGTTGGTCATAGGTGTTTAGGCCCCAGCCATACAAACTTCCATTCTCTGCAACAGCTAACGAGAAGTAATCTCCTGCACTTACACTTACTATTTTGGGCAAACCTTCTATTTTAGAAGGGGTATATATTATCTGTGTACTCGTGTTGAGACCCAATTGTCCTTGATTATTATACCCCCAACTATATACTTCCCCTTCAGAGGTTAATGCTAAAGAATGATAAGATCCAGTTGTTACTTCAACAATTCCCTCCAGACCATTAATTTTCCAGGGAGTGTGATTTGCGGGATTAGCAACGTCACCTAATTGCCCATAGGTATTCCCCCCCCACGCATAGACATATCCATCGTCCCTTATTGCTAAAGTGTGATTATTCCCAATTGAAATACGCTCAGTGTCTCTGTGAGAAACACTAGCCTCAGCAATTTGTAAAATACTCTTTATGTCTCCATTCCCTGCGTTTACGAGGGTGTATCCCCCCGAAAATAAAATAGCACTAGTCATGATTAGTTTAATAGCTTTTTTACTTAATACTTTTTTTACATTGTATTCTTTAAGATTTTTATTTTTCATCTTCATTACTCTCCTCTTTCTTTTTTGTGTGTAACTCTTCATCATATGTGGGTATTTATTATTGATTCAACATTTGATTTTTTTATAAAAATTCACACATAAAAAAAGACCCCGAAGGGCCTCTCGTTTCTTACTTGTCGCTTCCTGTACCACCATCAGTCCAGTTGGCAACACGACTAGTTGCTTTCTCGATGAATCCTGTGATTGCGTCACGGAACAAGAATAAAATTGTCGCGATTACAAGAACCACAGAGAACCATACGATAATCTCTAGGTTCGATGCTCCGTCTTCACCAGACACAGCGTACTTCGCACGATTGATTAGGTTCGTCATTGTCCACTTCTCCTCCTTTTCGTTTGCTCTATCATATTCGGATGCTTCCTTATTCATTCCGAGTATTTTAGGGAGGATTATAGAAATTCGTCGAACCCTTACAAGTTCATGTTCATCATGGCATCAATTGTTGGTAAACCGATTACCATAATTAGACATATCAACATTGGAGCTTGAATCATAATGCCCATCGTTGTTCGTTTTTGGATTTTCATTTCGATATTGAGTTGGCTTAACTCTTTAATACGTTCCGCTTGTGATTCGAATCCTTCTCTTGGATCTCCACCTTGTTCCAGTGTTAATTTTAAGAGAGATACAAACTCGCGAACCTCAAACAGGTCTACTTCGAACTTGAAGGCTTCTAACGCATCGTCTACCCCCATTAGTTCAATATCTACCGCTAATTTTTGAAGAATTGGCTTCCATTCGTCCCCTACATAGCGAATACTCTCTTGCACTGAGGTCGAGAACGTAAGACCTGCTGTTAGATACCCTTCCATAATACGAATGAACTCTGGAAACTCGGAAATCAAACGTTGGACTCGGTTCGATGTGGAGTTGTAGAACAAATAAGCCGGCAATAAGATTAGAGCCCCTCCCCACATACTGGCGAAAAACGGGGAAGCAGACCAGAGTATTACGGCAAAGAACACCCCTACTACACGGAGTAACCAAAGAAAAACTATAAAGGAAAGTGGTGATTTGAATACTTTATCCCACTTTGCCAATTTGATTTTTCTCCAAGTTACTTCCAGACGATCTACCGAATATCTTTGCGAGAAGAATTGCTCAAAAGGATTTGTTACCTTGCCAATAATCTCACTTATATCGGCATCGTCTTTTCGTTGGAAATTTAATTGTTTCAGTCGTTTTTTATGGATCTTATAGTTCTCTAATGAAAATACAAGAACGAGAATATTTCGAGCAAACATCCACAAAAATACCACCATGAATAGTAATACAAGCCACTTCATTTCCATTTCTTATCCTCCTTAATCGAGTGGTGCCCCGATTTTATTATTGATGAACCACAGAAGAATAACGAACACTCCTGCGATAGATGCTGTTCCTATTTGACCCATCGTTGTTTCTGTCATGAAACGGATGTAATCATCATTAGTAAATACTTGATAGATGGCAAAAATCGGAATGAACGCAAGCATGATGTAGTTCTCTCTCTTCACATTTGCAATTTCACGTTTCAACAAAGCTTTTCCTTTACGGTTTTCTTCATATTGTTCATATGCTTGACCGAGTAACTTTAATCGACTAGCTGTATTCCCTGCATCTCCTGCCATCTCATAGTAATCCGCAAGGCGTTCTACGTATCTATTCCCCATGCTTCTAGCCATGTCTCGGAGTGCTTCGTGAATCGGACGACCAAGGGTAACGGCATAAGACAAACGTTTAAGCTCGCTATACACCGGCTCTTCCCCTTTAAATTCTTCTGTTGATAAATGAATAGCTTTACCAAAATCTTGGGTTGTTTCATATCGTTTCAAAATCATGTGAATAAACGAACCCACTTGTTTCTCCATTTTCGTTACACGTACATTTCTAATCATGGCCAAAACTTGCTTCGGCATTAAAAACCCTATGACCAAGAATAAAAAGCCTAACAACGGGTTATTTGTCCCAAGATACATAATCAGTCCCAAAACAATTCCCATCACTACGGAAATAATAAATAATTCCGAATAAGAAATAGGAAAACCTGCTTGTAAGCAAAGTGTTTCGGTGTTATAGCGTCTCGAGTACTTGATTTTATCCTCAATAATCCCGTCTATTTTTCGTTTGATTACATTTTCACGCAATCCGCTTACGGCTTGTTTCTTTCGTTTGTTTAGCTTGTCCTCTTTACTAGACAGAACCGTCATGCTAAGAAGGGCGACCAGTAAGGCAACGCCAATTAATATCCAGTGCATACTCTTTCATCCTTTCTTTTCCTTTGTTTGTGTATGATAGTCATATCGCCCTTCATTCATGACGGAAATCCGTCGAATCATGCAGCAGCTACTTTTTCTACCCATTTCTCGACATCTTCCCATTGCACGCCTCGTCTCATCATGGTGTTTGCTTTTTCCATGGAGATTTTGTTATCCATTACGAAATCTTTCAATGCGAAATCATAATGACAAATCATTTTCAGTTCCATGCGTCGTGTTGAGAAATTGTAGCTAACTTCATGCATCATAGTCATTTTGCGTCCGACTCCTGGAATGTTATCTTGGATGCAAATATAATCCAGTGAGCTTCCGATTATACGCTCTACTACATCGATACCTAGGGCAGGCATGGCCATCAGATATTTCGTCACAAGTCGATTCACGATATTCCAAGGATTCCCACCGTGCATCGTAAAGATGGTTGAGTGCCCGGTTTCCATGCCTTCTACAGCTGCCTGGGCCTCTAATCCCCGAACCTCTCCAACCACAATATATTTTGGTTTCAGACGAAGAGCTGTAATGATTAATTGATCTAGCGGTACTGCTTGTTCAGGGTCCGAACTCTTCACTGATACCAGCTGAAGCGTATGCTCATTTTCTGGGAAAAGCTCTTGAGTATCTTCACATAGGAGCATACGTTTATTTGCTCTTGTTACGTAATAATCGAGGATGGCACGGATCGTTGTCGTTTTACCAGAACCCGTTATACCTGCATAAATGAGGTTAGATTCTCCAACAACCACTAACCCAAGCAAGTCAGCGATTTCTTCTGAGACTACTTTGTAATTAATAAGGTCATCTCGTTTAATGTGGTCTTCGGAATGCTTACGCAATGTTAACGAATAACCACTTGGTGAAACTCGAGGACTAGTCGCACATCCACGGTCTCCATACAATTCAAAATCGACAATCTTCTTATCTCCGTTATTGATTTCCTTCCCTGCTTCTTGTAGAAAGCGAAAGAGCGTTTCGTTGTAATGTTTTTCATTCTTGAAGATATGTTCATAACGGGCATTCTCTCCGTTTCTCTCAACGAAAATAGTGTCCCATTTTATGCAATAAATATCTGAAACTCCAGGATCTTCAAAAGCCTCTGCTAATACAGAGTACCCTTTGATTTCATGCGTACACTTATGGATAAATCTATGGATCTCATTCTGTTCATAACCTCGTATGCGGAGATCTTCTTTAAATACGATATCCGAAACCAAATTTTTATAACGGTCAAATTGTTTTCGGAAGAAAGGTTTATCTTTTTCTTTTTTTTCATTTCCAATTCCTTGCTCCGACAATTCTTTCAATCGTTCTCCTAAATGTGTGCGGACGATTTCTATTGCTTCTTCTTCGTCTAGGACTCTCTTTCCAGTATTCTTGCCGCTTCTCATTCCTGCTAGTGACTTGCGAATATTATTTAGATTTTGTTCCATCTATGCTTCCCCCTTGTTTTTCGTTTGAATGAAAAAAGCCCCCGAAGGAGCCTTTATTATCCTTTGTAGAAAAGGCCTCTCTTTTTCTTCTTTTTATACTGAAGTGCTTCTGTCTCTATCTTGTCAAAATCTTTAATAGGCCAAATTTGATTCGCCACTTTCAAAATTTCATAGCGAGTTTTGAGTGTTGCGTCATCTTCATCAAGCACTACGGGCGTTCCCTCGTATAATCGATTTAAGAAGACTGGTTTTGGCAATTGCGGTATACGTGACTCTAGTTTAAAGTCAGAGTCATCAATATGTTCCGCCGTGAAGATTAAATCCTCAACCTCTGTGTTATCTTCTGGAACATAGTCTTCGTTCAGAACATAACGGACTTTGTCCAGCACACCGATTTCTCGAAGCACCTCTTTATAACGATTATTGTTTCGAATGTTATTGAAATCTAGATTTAAGATGTAATAACAAGACTTCGCCATTTGGAGCAGCGGGTACGTCGTTACATGCGACAAACTAGAATTGGTGTCCACGATTACGATGTCAAATTTCTTTGCCACCGATTCAATTAGGTAAGCATAGTGATAAGGTTTAACCTTCTCCAACTGACCGAATGACAGCTGACTGCCGACCAAAGCTTCTAGATTTTTCACTTTCGGGTATGGATGAAAACAGCTACGAATGTATTCGTCTACTTTCTCGACATCTTCTAAATCCCCAGTCAACGTTCCATTTTCATTAACGATCGTAGAGATTTTATCGATTGCTGATTTTAGATGTTTTTTTTCATCTTCTATTTGAAGCAGTGTTCCAATAGATAAATTCTGCAAATCGGCTTCAATAATGGCAACGCGTGGTTTGCGGCCATTAACTTCTATCCCGCTACTCGCAATAGCCGTAGCTATGTTAGAGGAAAGGAAGCTTTTTCCTGTCCCTGGTTTAATGGAACTAATAACAAATACGTTCTTGTAAGTGTTTTCGTCCTCGTCCTCTATCTCTTCAGGAATAACAAACTCTACTAATTTCGCAGGTTTTGTTTTTACCTGTTTGACCAAGTACTGCATCTGTTCTAGGGTTCTAGGTTCTTTAAACAAGTTGTACAAACTATTAAATGAAAGTTTATCGTCATGTACGATGTCGTATATCCCGCTCATCACTAATATCCCAAGGGATTGAATACGAGATTCATCTTTTTTTTCAACAAATCCAGACAAATAAATGATTCGTAGTTGAGGAAACTCTTTTGATAGGTCTAGAATTAATTGCGTAGTCGATTCTTGCCCCGACAATCCTTCCCCTAGAAGTACTATGTCTGGTTCATGCTTCTGGATTTGTTCTTTCACTTCACTTTTATAATCCGCTCCGCCGACGACTTTAAAGCCATCAAACTTGTGTACGGAAGCATCTATTTCTTGTTGACCACTTGCTGTAATTACTCGTTTTTCCATGAAATCGGGCACGCCTTTCTAAAAAGACATGCCCGCACCTCCCTTTCTTATTCGCCTTGCGGACGATTAGTTTCAACTTCAACCGGTGCTACGAATTGTTTCTCATAATCGCCTAGGACAAATCCTAAAGTTTCATATGTTTCTGCTTCAGAGAATCTAGCAACCATGGAAATACTGCCTTTTGCTTGACGTGCTGAGATTTCTTCCGCTTGATCTAGTGTCACAGCTACTGTTAATACAGCAAGCTCTCCACCTACTCCATCTTCATCTTCTGATGTGTATCCCGATTCAGAACGGTCAACATATGGAATTCCTTCTTTTGTAACAACATTGTAGACAATTACATCTTGAAGGAATGCTTTAGAATAGATAAAATCAGACTCTTCCATCGCTAAGTCACCCTCTACCTTAGCCTTGCCGCCATCTTGATAGATTAGGTCTATCTTGTCTCCACGCTCCAAGTTTCCACCAATACCTGATTCAAGACTTACAGGAATACTCATTTTTCTATATCGTTCAAGGTCCATTGAGTCAAATGGATCTTGTTCTCCTTCTTTGATCACGTTATCTTTATATACATACTGTCCTTTAAATACAGGAGAGCCGATAAACATACCTTTGAGGTCTTTTTTATCTGTAACAAAGTTATCCTGAACCCCTTTTGCTGGTATTTCGATTTGTGTGATGTCTGCTTCCTTGATTTCTTGATTAGCTTCCATGTCGGCTGTATACACATACACCTTCGTCGGTTCAATTTCCTTTTGTGTGTAATTCATAAAGAAAAATATTGCCCCGCCAATTAGTGCAACTTGTATGAACAAAATGGCCATACGTTTCATTTTCATCTGTTTTCCTCCTTAGTTTTATAGGTGCGTCAGCAGCGACTTAATCGGTGCCCGCATAAATGATCTGGATTGCAATATGGATGGCATGCCGTTGTAGTTATCTACAAGACACTCTTTGTTCGCGTTTGGAAAGGAGACCACTGAATTAATCTCTAGCCACTCTTTCACACGCTTTTCATCTAATTCGAACTTTTCATATTTATTGAGTATAAAAACACCCTTCAAGCCAAGATCAATACCCACTTTTGTGAGCCCGCTAATTGCTTTGATCGTTTGACCAAGTACAGCTACGTCTTGCGTAGTAACAAAGAACACCTTGTGAGCGTAAGTCATAGCTTGAATAGTCGGCTCATACTTCGTATCAGATGGGACATCTAGCACTACATAGTCGTAACTTCCCTGGAATAACAAGTAGAGATATAAATCTTTGGCTAGATTGATAGGAGCAATAGATTCACGAGAAGTTTTTCCCTTTATCATGAAGCTCCCTGAGAAATACAGGCAGTCCAGTTGATCAGGAAACTTCTTGTGCACTTTTTGCATATCGCTTGGTTGTTTTTTCTCCTCTTTCAAACGTGTCACGGCATTCATTACTTCCGGCAATTCTTCTTCTAAAATCGCCATGAGTGCTGAGTCTATACCTTTGTCTAGGTGACCTAGCTCGTACCAATATCCCGTAGAAGCCAAAATCTCGTTCCATTCGACATACAGGACACGATGTTTTTTTGCTAATTCCACTGCTGTATTGAAAGCGATGGTCGTTGTACCAACACCTTCTTTAGCCCCTACGAAGGTTAGTATTTTTTGTTTGTTACCCAATATCATCGTTTTATCGTCTTCGAGTGTTCCTCTCAGACTCCAAATCTTATTGAGGAGTGGGTTCGTCTTTTCCCCTTCATGCTCTTTCTTTGGGGTTTCTTCTTTTACTTCCGGTATGGGTTCAGGAGATTTTTTTGCTATTTTCTCCTTTTCTTTTTTCTTCCGTATCGGAAGAGAAGCATTTTCTTCTTTTTTCGGTATTTCTTCTGGCACTTCTTCCGGTACTTCTTCTATTAATTTTTCTACCGGTTCCTCCTGTTTTTTTGTTTCATGTGCTGGGAATACAGCTGTAGCTTCTTTTTCAACTCTCTTAGGCTCCGGTCGTTCATCGGCTTGCACATAGACAGTCGTCGTGTGCTCAATGGTCTCTCCTGGTAATGCATCTGGAGCTTCATAGAGAATCTTGTTCAGCTCTTCGTCAAAAATAGGTTTCGGTTGTAAATGTCTAACCCGAGCATAATCATTCGGATAACGCATTACCCCTATCACATCTTTAGCGTTGATCTTTTCACCGTACAACACGTCATAGATTCCATAACTAACTAAGTTAGCTAGAAGCGAATCACCCGCAGCACGATCTCCTGCAAGAAATACAATACGCACTTCAGGGAATTGTGCTCGAACCGTATGAACGATTGTTAAAATATTCTCTTTACCATCTAAATTTTCTCGGATGATTAGTATATCTGGTTTTTTTTGTGATATTCCTCGAAGTATACCTTCTCGATGAACAGTAGCTCCTACGAATTGGAATTCGGGCGTGTGCGTCTTTTCAAGAAATTCTTCTAATGGACGGTACCCAATTGCCATAAATACTTTGTTTGCATTTTTCAAGGATTTGGTTCCTCCTTCTCTTTTTCTGTATTCTATGGAAGACTCATGTCTTTCATATCTGAAAACGGACGAACAAAAGCGAAAGCCCTCTGCTAAGGAGGGCTTCTTGCTTAGATAAGGTCATCGTCGTGTGAATACGGCGAATCATTTTGATGCATGTGGCGGTAGTCTTGGTCTTGCATGTCATCAAACTTGCGGTGAGAAGATTGTTTGGAAATGTCCTCCATCGTATCTTCCTCGTCAATCACGATCTCCTCGAAAACGCCATCTTCTATTCCTGGGAGTGTATTATCGCCATTGAATTCATTCATTTCCTTCTCATCCATCAGTATTACTGGTTCTACATTCAATACGTCTTCCATTACAACTTCTTTTGGAGCCTCTTCTTTGGACATGAATGTTTCATTGAACTCTTCCACCATGGCGTCGAGCTTTTTGTTCAGCTCTTTTGGAATAAATTCTATTTCTCCCACCGCTGGTGATTTCACGGAGTTGTTTTCTATTAACACATAGGTGATTTCTCCAAAGTCCTTATAAATAAGATCACTTGGTGAGAACCTAGCTTTAAGCTCCTCGACTTCTCGGATAGATTCCGAATCGTAGTTCATCGGCTTGATTCCTTTAAGTGGATTGAACTTTTGCCTAGTTGTACCAATCTGTGTCGTTTTCTCTAATATCTCGCCAAATTGCATTGAATAGTAACGGGCATCCTCTATATTTCCACCCGGATAAAGAACAATATTACGAGCATTTGTCGATACCAATTCGATAAAGCTTTTTCCGTCACGACCGGAACCCATACCGATTAAGGCTCTATTCTGTGTCGCTAAATGAGAAGCCACGCGGTAAGAACGTCCTTGTGTTAACATGTCTGCAAATCCTGGATTCGAGTAAGTTTGAAACTCATCTATATAAAGGAAATGTGCACGTCGAGTGTTCTCATTTCCGGGTCTTCTGAATACAGAGGCTTGAAACTGTAAGATAATAAAGTACCCAAGGAATTTACCAAGGTCACGAAGGGCACCCTGAGCAGTCGAGATAGTAATAACGCCACCCTCAGCCAAGTGTTTCTCGAAATCAAGGTCGTTTTCACCGTTTTCTGGGTTTAAGACTCTTCTTAAGTACTTGTTGGAAGTGATTTTAGAAACCTGTGAACGAACTCCAGAGGTGTTGTCGTATGTTTTCGATTTTTCATTGAAGTAGTCGTTTAAGAACCAAGCAGCAATATCTGCGTTCTCTTTCGCAATTTCTGCGGTTTCTGCATTCAAACGACTAAATTCTGTTACCATTTTTCGTCCCATACCTCCTGAGTTATGGATAAGGCGAGACAATTCAATGAGTGTTGCTTTGTTTCCCATTAAGCGTTTCAGTACTTTAAGAGCATTACGAATTAAGTTTTCATTTTGATCTAAGAAGAACTGAGAGGAATCAGGACTTAGCATTTTGAATGTCGTTGCAATACTCTCAATTACCTCATCTTCTTTTCCATGTAAAGGGTTGAAGATAGGACAATTCGGCAAAATAGGATTGAAATATACTGCTTTCCTACCATAATGTTCAGCCATTGCGTAGACTTTTTCAGCCAAATCACCTTTTGGCTCAATCACCGTAATTCCGGCTGATAAATTCTGCATGTCCTGATTGATTAGCGGAATTATCGTTTGACTGGTCTTACCGGAACCTGTTGGACCAAGTACGAGCATGTGAAGGAATCGATCCTTAAATTTCCAGATGACTGGCTTCTTCGTTTCTTTATTGTTGCAAAGAACAACATCTCCCAATTCTGTCTCGGTATTGTTCTCGATTAATCCAAGTCGCTCGATGAGAGATGTATCTCTTAACATACGGAATGTCTCTTGACGCTTATCATTTTTCATGACAGCAAACGATATCATCACAATCAATACATCTACTAATATATTTAAAGAGAAAATTGCCATTCCTTTACCTGGAGTTTTCTCGTCTATCCAATTGGCAAATGTTACGCCAAAATGCGTGGTAAAGGACATAGCAAGCAATCCAATACTTGCTTGGAATAAATACATACCGAAATTCTTTTCTTTATCCTCCGCTTCGTCTTTCGTCAGTAAAAATACTGCTGTCGTGACAACAAACAAGAGCACGGTCATAACCAGTGATGAAAATCGGAATAAGTGTTGGCAAAACAAGAACACGAACTGCATGCCTACTGCTGCCACCATTAAATGTAGGCAATATGGACCTACTCTCTTTTGAAACGCTGGAACATCTATTTTTTTCATAAGTTTCTCCTTTTCTTATTGATTGATTCTTCCTAGCACATCAAACCAAAATCCAACTGTTTCATATGGTGCAGATTCATCCTTTATGATGTGATAAACCTGATAACTTCCATATTCATCATTTTTCAAGATCGCCGTGTGGTTGTAGCCGTCCATTACAAATGGAATTTCGTAAACTTCCGCCTCTCCGTAGCTTCCTCGAATGTCTTTCAATATAAGTTGCTTGTCAGAGAACGAATCGTCGTTCACTTCCAAACGAGTTACTTTTCCGATTTCGATACGTTTTTCTTCCTCTTCAAAAATTGGTAAGGCACTATCTGCATTTAAGATAGCAAGCGTTTTAGCTTCCTCGTCGACGACCATTGTTGCTGCTAACGTCAACTCTGGGATAGACAATCCTTTTGCAATGTTGGACGCCCCACCTGCAGACAATGGATGATCATGTGTCCCTTCAGTTAATTCACTCATCACACTCAGTGCATAATGCCACTTTTGTCCTTCTTCACTAAGCTCAAAGGATTCTGCATGCCCTTCGATTAATGCGTAGCCATCGTGAAACTGAAAGTTTTGTACTAAATTAAACAGTTCTGTTCTGGTTACACTCCATTTTGCTTCGTCGAAAGAAGCGACCTCTCGTTTCACCTCTACGGTTTGATGCGTTCCCGTTTCCCACTTTTCTTCTTGCACTACTTCTTTTTCTTTTACCACGACTTTATCGTGTTCGGTTTCCGAATGTTCAATTACACTAACATCCGACTTTTTCTCCGTATCGTTCCCTATGGAATCTTGATTGGTAAACGTCACAACTAGGAAAACGATCAATAGCAAAAAGCCAATTGCGACAGCCCCGATAACGAATTTCTCGTCCTTGCTTCTTTTCTTTTTCACCTATCACACCTCTTATTCGTTTTTGCATTATATTCACCAAAAGACTTTTAATCACAGAAAAAGAAGTGCATAAAAAAAACACGCTACGATCCGCGTGTTTACAACTCCTATTTTATTGAGCATCTCCTATTTCTACCTCACCCAAGATAGGAATAGTCCTTACTCCGTCTCGGAACCACATAGAGATTTCACCAGGTGTTTTCGTCAAATAATATCCGTCCGCTACCAGTTCTACCACTTCCCCTTTTGGTATCTGAAGAAGTTTTTTCATTGCGTTTCGATTAGTATCCACTTGCATCACTTCCGTTGGTGATATGATATGAATGTTTTCCCCATTCTTTTTCATTTCATAAGCGGCACTTCCAATTTCCAGAAAGTCGATAATGGCACTAGAAGTCAAGTCAATAATAACTAGTAATGATTTTTCCTTAGATGCCTCCGTTAAAATAAATAATTGATCTCCTTCAATCACCATGGATTGCACTTCACGACTCAAGAGAATGCTTTTTTCCTCATTGATTTTTGAAATAACCAGCTGCTCCCCGTACGCTATAGCCGTAACATTATTCGCAAATGCATAGGCTGAAGCTGTTGGAAAAGCGGTAATTTTTCCAGCTCTGCTGACCAAATGATTAGTTCCATCCGTGTGAGTGACCATTAATCCCGCCATGGTCTTTTTAACACCGGAAACGTCATTTGTATCATAAGCGAAGCTTTGCTCTTGAATTTCACCGTCCTTGCTCATCTGGATATGCCCGACCTTACCTTCTGTTGCAAAAGCAAAGCTTCCGTCCACTTCCGAACTAGACACGATGAATGCAGTTTTTGTTTCGATTACCTCTTTTTCTACTATTTCTTCGACAACTTCTTCCTGCACTTCTTCTTTTGTTTGTGAGACAGTTAAGACTTCTTTCAGAAATTTGTAAGTCTTCCCTGGATAAATTGGGTGCATCTCCTGACCGCCATTTACTGCTTTGACTTCACGTAACATCGTCGCGACGTCCTTATTCGGCGTAAGGGATTCTTGTATTCTCCAAGAATTATCTCCTGGAAATATAGAAATCTCTACGACTTGGTATCCTTTATGAGTAGCTTTAGCAGGGTCCACTTTCACTTCATTTTTAGGGTTCGTCTCCGTTTTCACTACTACTTTTTCCATTTTCTTTCCTACTACTTCTTGCCGTACAAGAGGTTCAATCTTTTCTTCACTCAATTTCTCTCCGTTTACAGCAGAAACGACACTAAAAACTCCAGAACCGTTATGTAGGAGTAGATAATTAGGCAAGCCTTCTTCTTGAAAAAATGAACTCATGATGGTCGGCGTCTGTAAACCATTGCTCATGCCTAAAAAGGCAGTTGGTAGGGTGCCGGTTATTAATAAAACGGCAATAATCAATTCTGGTGATTTTTTCATCAATTCTCCCCCTTTTCCTGATAGCGAACTGGCCATTTTCGGTAAGGAGTTACGTACAGATTCTCTATTTCTTGTTCATTTGCATCTATTGGCACTTCATATCGTTCGATTTTTTCATCTACTTCCGCCAAAAACATTTTTTCTTGATGAAGTCCTGTCAATTCTTGTAACTGATTGAGTTGATAGGCTTTGCGTTCGTCTCTCAACCTCCCCATCTCCCGATAAGAAAGAAAAGAGACGAATAAGAAATAAGCTCCTAGATAGTAGTAATCGAACATAAATCCAATGACAGTAATCGTCATACCAACGGAGGCAAATAACAACATTCCTTGTAACCAGAGAGCTTTTAGTATCTTTTTCTCAAATTCTTCATTTGTAATGATGAGTTGTTTTTTTCTCATTGTCTTTTTCCTCCTTCTTATTAGAATCCAAATAAGGAACTTGAACTAAAGCTGTTAATACCAGAAATAATGATTGGCACAATACCTAAGAGTAGCAATGCCGCAAATGGAGGCCCCATTGAGAACTGGGAGAAAACCATTTGTTTAATATCATTTTTTCGTTTTACATCATTTGTTTCATCTGTCAGGCTACGCATATTTCCTTCAAGAATTGTGACTGTCTCATTTTTCGCATACTCCCCGATATCTTCGAGCAGATCAAACAACTCCGAAAATCGACCGGTAGTGAACTCTCCCTTCAAATAACGCATCCCTTCAATGGGATTGCGTGCATATATCCGGTAGCCTTGTTCAAAGGTCTCGCGGTGATAGGTGTTGAGTTTCGACAAAGCGAATAATACTTCACGTACCGTTTTGTTCGATTTCAACATGAGAATGACGAACATTTGAATCATCGGTAATTCTTTATTAAAACCAACCAACTCTTTCTTTGCTTTGTTCTTCAAATGAAACTTTGGATACATTGCTAACACTAAAAACAAGAGGAATACCAGCAACGATTTTCCTGTAGATACGTCTCCAGGTCCATTTGCATTTGTTTCAATATTAAAAACAACGGAGAAAATGGTGCTTGTATATGGTATCAAGTAAATCACCACAATAGACAAAAGAATAGCTCCTATTAGTAAGGAAAAATGAAACGCCATAAAGCTTCTTACAGTAAAGCGTTTGTTAAATCGACTCATATGAAGCAACATTTTCATATGTTCTCCTTTTTTCGTCAAGTCGAGATCATCTTCCACAAACCATTTGAACGGGGCTAGAAAAGATAGTTGGTACATTATGTTAAAGAATCCACTAGGAAACCGTCTAATTGTGTGAAGCTCTTTACGATGAATAAGGTGTGCATACAGGATGATGGTAGCAATGACCAGCCATACTGCAGCAAATAAAACATAGTACATAGTGTTTTCCTCCTCTATTATATTGCTCGCTTGGATAGCACGAGATTGATAATGACTGTAAATCCGACCATAGTAATTCCTGCGATCAACATTATCATGCCCTGCACCGTTTCGAAGAAGAACTCAATAGTCCCACTCGTAAAATACAAATTGGCAAAGAACGCGATAATTGCCATACCCATCAAGATATTGTTTAAAGCCACCGTACCTTTTTTCTCGGTGATGCCTTGAGACTTCACAAGAGCCTCTTTTTCAATCATGGAAGCCATGTCTGCAAGATTTTGTACGATATCTCGCTTTTTACTTGCATCTCGATAAGAAGTTAACAAGAAGGAGAATGCATATACCCATGTATTATCAATTTCTTCTGCGAAGTCCATGATTGCTTCATCTGGATTTTCGGTCACCAACTTCCTCGATAATTCGATAAATCTGGAACGAAGTGGTTCGCGGATACTCTTGCCGGCTTCATAGATAACCGTCTTTAAATCGCCTGTCTTTGTAAGTGCTTTGATGACGTGCCTAATAGCATTTGGCAATTCCTGTTCGACATACAAATCTATCGAATCTGTTGCTAGCTCAATCGATTTCTGGGCAAACTTATGAAAAATGTACGGTACAGCTAAAGCCAATATCACTTTTCCAATGATTAAGAAGAACAAAAAGATCACTGCTTCTGCCACCAGAATTAAATGGTAGAGACGTTCTTCTTTTTTCGGATTTTGTTTAAAGAAATATAGCAACTTAATCTGTTTCCGTAGCGATTTGAAATAGGTGAATTCCTGCGTTTTACTACGCTTCTTGTTTTTCTTTCCTTTTGCTTTTGTTTCTTCGAATCGAGCCATTTCGCGTTTTTTTCGCATATCTTTCGCATTTCTTGAATACAGTAAAAGCCCAATCATTACAGAAACGAACAGGAGGAACCCAAAAAACTCGGGTCCCAGTTCGGAAGTAATCTGGAAGAAACGTTCACTTATGTTTGTCATGTTTTCCCCTCCTATAGGCCTTCCATCTCTGAATATGGAATATACTCATTAAGACGTTCCTTTAATCGTTCGCTTAATCGATGATCTGTTTGTTCGTATTGACCTTTTGTAGGGTCTTCTTTGTCTTGAACCCAATGTAAAAGTGTATTCAAGCGAGTGAACTCCCGATTGTCGTCCAGGATCATCTCACTAATTGACTTAATACGAATTTCTTTTCCAACCAAACGCATTATGACAACAATATTGATCGAATTGGCTAATTTGTTTCGGATCACCATCGGATTGCCCGCACTGTCGCCCATATACATATCCACACACATGTCTAAAAATGCATAATCATCTAATGCATGGGCTGTAAACATATTCCCCTTGGTTTTCAGATTGGCTTCATGTACTTGTTTGAATTCATCCCCACGAGATTCGGGGATAATGATTCGAGAAGCTGTCGTACGTAACGCAGCTCTGACTAGTTTTTGAAAGGTAAAGCCCTTCTCCTCATCCACGTTCAAGTTGATAATGTCATGCCCTTTCAAAACACGGTCTATGTCTGTCTCTGAAACAGATGCAACAACCACTTTACGCTCGGATTTAGGAGTATTAGTTAAAAGATAGTTTATTAGGGTCGTCTTACCAGTACCCATCTCTCCACCAATTCCAATGTTCGCTTTACCGACAACCAACACTTTCAACAATCGGTCAATAAAGTCATTTACTGTCCCGCTGGCTTTCATATTTTCTAAGTCAGGTACGAAATTTCCAAATTTACGAATGTTCATAACATATGACTCGGAAGCATCAGGAATAATGATATTTACACGATCTCGATTGGAACGAGTTGCTTCTACGAGTGCATGTTCGACACTATTAAGTTCTTTATTTGAGAAAGCGATGGAGCGAGAGAACACATTGGACATTTCTTCAATAGAAGAGAATTCTTTGTTGTATCGAATTTTCTCTCCTTTTTTAATGTAATAAATATCCGTATGAAAGGTAGGGTAAATAAACCCATTAACCATTATTTCTCCAACTTCTGGATTATCATCAATCTCTTGCAAAATCCCCATTCCATACAGGTGCGAATAGATATAAGTAGTGTAAGATTCGACTTGATGCTCAGACACGCCATTTTCTTTGGAAAGAATTCCGCGTATTTTGGACTCTACATAATGACGAGCGTCGGAATCAATCGTACATCTATTTAATCGGTCGGTATGTTCCTCTACTTCTAGAGAAGTACCTGCAGGATTGTCCATTTCTTCCTTGATAATCTCAATTAATCGCTCTATTTGTGTTTTTTCTTGTCGTTCTGAGCGTTTTTCTTCTGTCGTTCTTGGATCAAGACCGAATCTTGAAGCTACATCCACTTCTTCTGTCTTAATAATTTCTTCTTTTGAATCTCTGTACACCAGTCTTACATCTCCATCAATGGAATCTAAAGATTGGAAGTTGTCTTCGCTCAGCAAATATTCAAATAGTTCTCGTTTGTCTTTCGTAAACGCCGTTACTGTAACCGGTGGATAATGTGTCTCACAAGTAACATGATGGACACCACTCACTTTACCGTTATGTTTAATGGAAATAGGATTCCCTTTTATTTTCATCATTGATACCTCCGAATCATTTTAGCGTGAACATCCGCCCAGACTTGCTTGTTCTTTGATTTCTTTTTCCACTTCGAGTTGTCTAACATATCCAAATGATCGACTGTCTTTTCGTCGTATACGATAAATCCAAGTGCTTCTACTGGGACATCCGATTTACCAATACTTTCACTAACGCCACCCTTTGTAGTTGCTTGATAACGGTTGTAAACGATGCCTATTGGCTCTTCTGATGCATAGTACTGAGAGATTCGACGAAGTGCTCTGGAAACTGTTTTCGCATTGGTAAAATTGTCTTCAGTTACAAGAACTGCTCGGTCGCACATAATGAGTGTTTGAACCATTGCAGGACATGTAGGAAGCGTACGAATTGCCAAAATAACGGTGTCATAATTTTCTTTTGCACATTCTATGATTTTCTCAATATGAACTGAATCCACATGACCAGTTATGCCTGGTTGATTTGTTCCTCTCAAAACATCTATCCCGATTTGCGTTTCGGTAACTTGGGACATTAAAACCTCTCGAGCCAGCGGTTCTAGTGGGGGTATCATGCTAAATAGACCATCAAATCCATGATCTTCATCTTCTTTGACAAAAGCTTCTGCTAGATAAGGATAATCAAAGTCAAAATCAATTAACAAAACGTCCCCGTACCCTTTCTTGCTTGCTTTCTTAGATTCACACGCTAGATGTAGAGCTGTATATTTAGCTCCTCCACCCGGAACAGCTGATGCTACTGCGTAAACTTTTCCTTCCATAAACGAATGGGTACAAGAGGTTGTCTCCTGTACCCGTCACCTCCCTCTTATTTTCCAGTCTCTTCAACTGGTAGATTTGTTATAAATTCGTTAAATGACTGCATGCCAGATTTCTCTGCATCTGCCAAGGTATTGTATTCCATGACGATAATCTCACCGGACTTCGATGCTTTATAGAAAACCGCAGCTTCCTCTTCGCTCATGAGTAAATTCACTGAATCAATCACGCCCGTTTCTTTCCCTGAACTGTTAACTTTAATCGAGTTTGAAGCGACTGCCTTCTTATCCAACACCATGAACAAATCGGTGTTGTCATACTCTGTCGGAATGACAGCAATGCGAACAGTATCTCCTTTATCGATTCCACGCATATCGCTTACCGATTGAACATTGATCATAAATTGCTTTTTGTCTCGGTCTTTTTCAGTAATACGCTCTTTCACAATAACTTCGTGTTCAAAAATAGTACTAGATGCAATGTTTCCTTCAATGTTTTTCGTATAGTCCAGTTTATAACTAGACAACATCGCGGTAACTGGTATTTGAATGGCCGCAATATTCTCTTTTCCAAGTTTTGTGCCTTCTGGTATATCTGTTCTGGCCACATAGACTATCCGCATATCCTCTTCTTTCATAGAGTCTTTATAAAAGTTTTGGTAGTAAAACATAGCCGCGGCCAATATGAATGTCACCGCGAGTACCGAGAAAAGTAATTTATTCGTTTTCATTCGTCATTCTCCTTTTTCTGTTAGTATCGTTCTGAATAGAACGAAGATTTGAATGTATAGCTTTCGATAGAACCTTCTAAACCTAAAACTTTTATCAATGGTTTAAGCATCTTATTGTTAGCAGGAGTTTCTACTCTCATCACCATTAGCTCCCCTGAATCTCTCGACACATATACCTCACCAGTTCCAATAGGATCGATGTCCATTGTTGGTAAGCCACTTTCGGTTACAAGAGATATTTCTATTTCATTGGAATGGTCAATAAATGAATAATTCTTGAGTGTATTTTCGAATATCTCAATGTCTCTATCCGTTAATCCTCCTTGCCTTTCAGCCATTACACTTAATGACCGTACATCTTGTTGTACATGTCCGTAAGAGATTAAAACCAAAAAGAAAGCTATAACTAGATAAGCCATAATCATCATAATGGATGCTATAAAAACCGCCTCGACAGACACATAACCTTCTTCTTCTCTCTTCCACTGTTTCAATAGAAACAAGAGAGCACCTCCCTTTTATGTTGCCTGTAGTATACATTATAAATAATTTATATACAGAGGTCAACGTTAATCTGAATCATTCGACACGATTCGCTTGGTCTATGATATGCAGGTCTTTTTGGTTCACTACCGAAATCAAACACTACTCTTTTGAAGGAACAAAAAAGCAGCCCTATGAAAGGACTGCCAGATAACAAGAGAGTCAACTATTAAATAGTGATTAGTATCTCGTTCAATTCATAACTGCATCGTGTCGTGCTTGAAGGTCAGCTTTTGCTTTCCCCTCAGACAATACATCGATAGCAACTTGAGCTTTTGCGAAGTACGGGGCACGTTTGTATTTCTCCGCAAGAGCGACTGCATTATTAGCAGCGACAATGAGCTTTTGCATTTCGAGTTCTTTCTGCATGTCTGTGAAGAATGTAGAAAGTTTCTCGATGACTTCGCTTTGAGTCGCCGTATATTTGCTTAGGGCTTCGATACTTTTAGAAGCCTTTGTCATATACGTTGAGGTTTGGCGTTCTTTCGCCACTCCAACTGCTGTGTAAGCTTCTTGAAGTGCTTGCTTGATTGTTACATCGGTGATGGCGTCGATTTCTGCTTTCAAGTCATAGGCAAACCGCATCGCTTCTGTCATTTCAATTGCATCAAGGCGTTCAACAAGTGCTTGTTTGGAATCGCCGTCTATTAATTCGTTCACAAGTGAACGAGTATCTTCGATAACGAATAAATCACTAGCTATTTCTGCCTTATCAACCGAATCGGTCGCTGTTTTCAGCTTAGCTGCTTCGATTTGTTCACTCGCTCCATTGGAGAGAATATCCAATCTTTCTTGCAGAGCTGTTTTTACTTCACTATTAGGAAGTTTGTCCACAGCCTCCTGTGCACGCGTGAGGTACGGGTCACGTTTATAGCGTTCTGCGTAAGAAACTTGTGTCTCTGCTGCTTTCAGAAGAGCTGGATCTACTACAGGAGCCTCTGGTTTTACTGGAGCAGCATCTTGGATTGCTTTTAGTCGATTTTCCAAAGCTGTTTTATCGGTTCCTTCTTTTAGCTTCGATACAAGATCTTTCGCACTTGTTAGATACGGATCCCTTTTATGTTGCTCTGCTAACACCACATGGGCTATTGCTTCTTCTAGAAGTGCAACTTCCACTTCAGCTGCAAGTGCATCTCGAATAACTTTCATACGATTGGCAAGTTCGGTTTTCTTTGGAGAATCTTTTAGCTTGGCTATGCTATCCATAGCCTCCGTGATGTACGGTTCACGTTTCGTCAGTTCTGCCGATTTTACTTTACTTTCAGCATCTAGAGTCAGTTTGAGTTGTTGAATTCGTTCACTCAGTTCTGTTTTGAGCGGGCCGTCTGATAGCTGATTAATGGCTTTTTCTGCTAAAGTGATGTTGTAGTTCGTCTGCATTTTTTCCGCTTGAGCTACTGCGTTTTTAGCTTTTTGATTCAACTCAATGCTAATGATTCGGTCATTTAGCTCAGTTTTAGTGGAGCTATTTGGTAATTTAACAACGAGCTCTTTCGCTATGGCAATTTGCTCTTTTGTTGACTCGTCATTCAACTTGTCGACAGCATCTTGTGCTTCTTTTACTAGTTCCGACGCTCCAGGCGTGACAACAATAGAGTCTAATCTAACTTTTAGTGCATTTTTCTCGGAAATAGATGGCAATGCTTCTACTAAGCTTCGAGCAGCTTCTATATCTGCTTGCATTTTAGACGTTTCTGCTTTATTCACGGACAAAGTAGCTTGAGCAATTTGTTCTGCTAGTAATTGACCTTCATCAATGATTGTTTGCACAAGCTCTAAACGTTCTAACAATATCGTTTTATCTGTCGAATCAGGAAGGTGGTTCACAAGAGAACGAGATGCGTCCACATCTACTTGAAGTTTGGATTGCTCTGCTTTTTCAACAGACGCTACAGCTTCTACTAGAGTATTGTCGATTTCTGGTGACTTCGCATCTTCTACTTCTTGCTGTGTATTGTCTTTTAGTTCCGATTCTGGTAGTTGTGACACCAATTCATCTAGACCTGCTAGTTCACCGCTTGCGATCTTGTCCCAGATGATTTCGAGTAATCCAATGATGTCCAACACATCCTGCACATAATGAGCGACATCTGTTCGGTGAGCTTCATTTAACAATGACGCAGAATCATCATGAATGACATTCAATGCATCTTTCATAGCAAGCACATCTTCACGAGTACCATCCCCCGTTAGCAGGTAAGTCTTCATATCGACAAGCTCCGCCATCGCCTCTTCATAGGAAACAGCAGAAGCATCAATTGCATCCTGTAGGATACTTAAGCGATTTTCTAAGTTGGTTTTCTCTGTTCCATTTGGCAGTGCATTTACTAACGCTTTCGCCGAAGTCACATCTGCTTGCAGCTTAGAACCTTCTGCTTTGACTACAGATGTAGTTGCAGTCGCAATTTGTGTTACTAAAGCAATGGCATCATCGATTGCTTTTTGGACTGCATCCAAACGAGTCGTTAAGTTCGTTTTCTCTGTGCTATCTGGAAGAGCATTTACTAACGCTTTCGCTGGAGTCACGTCTGCTTGTAGTTTAGAACCTTCTGCTTTTGCAACCGAAGTTGTTGCAGTAGTTATTTGATTCTCTAGTGCTATCGCTTCATCGATTGCTTTTTGTACTACATTTAATCGATTCGTTAAGTTTGCTTTCTCTGTTCCCGTTGGTAATGTATTTACTAGCGTTCTTGCTGCTGTTACGTCAGCTTGGAGTTTAGAACCCTCTGCTTTTACAACCGATGTTGTAGTTGTGGCAATCTGTTCTGCAAGTGCTATGGCATCGTCAATTGCTTTTTGTACGATATTCAATCGATTCGTTAAGTTTGTTTTCTCCGTTCCAGTTGGAAGTGCTTCAACTAACGTGCGAGCTACTGTTACGTCCCCTTGTAACTTAGATTCTTCGGATTTGAAAACAGAAGCTGTTGCTGTTTCAATTTGAGTCGCTAAATTAATTGCTGTTTGTACCGAATCTAAACGATTAGTTAAGTTAGTCTTTTCAGTTCCAGCAGGTAAAACAGTAACCAATGTGCGAGCTGCTGTCACGTCGACCTGGATCTTAGAGCCCTCCGCTTTTACAACTGCTGTTGTTGCTGTGGCAATCTGTTCTGCAAGTTCTTTTGCATCATCAATTGCTTTTTGTACGATATTCAAGCGATTCGTTAAGCTTGTTTTCTCCGTACCAGTAGGCAATGCATTGACGAGCGTTAATGCGGCTGTCACATCAACCTGTAGCTTAGAACCTTCGGCTTTCATTACAGATGTAGTAGCTGCCGCTATCTGAGTAGCTAAATTAATAGCAGTTTGTACCAAATCTAAGCGATTAGTTAAGTTAGTCTTTTCAGTTCCTGCAGGTAAAGCAGTAACCAATGTGCGAGCTGCTGTCACGTCGACCTGGAGTTTAGAGCCCTCCGCTTTTACCACTGCTGTTGTTACTGTGGCAATCTGTTCTACAAGTGCTATAGCATCGTCAATTGCTTTCTGTGCAATATTTAATCGATTGGTTAAGCTTGTTTTCTCTGTCCCTGTTGGCAACGCATTGACGAGCGTTAATGCAGAAGTCACATCTTCTTGTAGCTTAGATTCCTCCGCTTTCACTACAAATGTTGTCACTGTTGCTATCTGATTAGCCAAATTAATAGCAGTTTGAACCATATCTAAGCGGTTCGTCAAGTTTGTTTTATCTACTCCAGATGGCAATTCATTAACATGTGTACGTGCCGTTGTTACGTCGACTTGGAGTTTAGAACCCTCCGCTTTTACAACTGCTGTTGTTGCTGTTGCGATTTGAGTAGCCAATGCTTTTGCATCATCAATTGCTTTTTGTACGGCATTCAAGCGATTCGTTAAGCTTGTTTTCTCCGTACCAGTAGGCAATGCATTGACGAGCGTTAATGCGGCTGTCACATCAACCTGTAGCTTAGAACCTTCGGCTTTCACAACAGATGTAGTTGCTGTTGCAATCTGTGTCGCTAAATTAATAGCAGTTTGAACTGTGTCTAAGCGGGAAGTTAAGTTTGTTTTCTCTGTTCCCGTTGGTAATGCATTTACTAGCGTTCTTGCTGCTATTACGTCAGCTTGTAATGTAGAACCTTCTGCTTTCATTACAGATGTAGTAGCTGTCGCTATCTGAGTAGCTAAGTTGATAGCAGTTTGCACTGTATCTAAGCGACTTGTTAAGTTTGTCTTATCGGTTCCATTTGGAAGTGCCGTAACTAATGTGCGTGCAGCTGTCACATCAACTTGGAGTTTAGAACCCTCTGCTTTCACAACCGATGTTGTAGCTGTTGCAATTTGAGTAACCAATGCTTTTGCATCATCAATTGCTTTCTGCACGACATTTAAGCGATTCGTTAAATTCGTCTTCTCGGTTCCAATTGGAAGATTGTTCACAAGTAAACGAGATGTATCTACATCAACTTGTAGTCCTGAACCTTCGGCTTTTACTACGGATGTGGTAGCTGTCGCTATCTGAGTAGCTAAGTTGATAGCAGTTTGCACTGTATCTAAGCGACTTGTTAAATTTGTCTTATCGGTTCCATTTGGAAGTGCCGTAACTAATGTGCGAGCGGCTGTCACATCAACTTGGAGTTTAGAACCCTCTGCTTTTACAACCGATGTTGTAGTTGTGGCAATCTGTTCTGCAAGTGCTATAGCATCGTCAATTGCTTTCTGTACAATATTTAATCGATTCGTTAAGCTTGTTTTCTCTGTCCCTGTTGGCAACGCATTGACGAGCATTAATGCAGAAGTCACATCTGCTTGCAGCTTAGATCCTTCGGCCTTGACTACAGATGTAGTTGCAGTCGCAATTTGTGTTACTAAAGCAATGGCATCATCGATTGCTTTTTGGACTGTATCCAAACGAGTCGTTAAGTTCGTTTTCTCTGTGCTATCTGGAAGAGCATTTACTAACGCTTTCGCTGTAGTCACGTCTGCTTGTAGTTTAGAACCTTCTGCTTTTGCAACCGAAGCGGTTGCTGTGGCTATTTGCTCTTCAAGTGCAGGGTCACCAGCGATACCCGCTTTGATATCAACCAATAAGGTTGGCGTGTTTTTTTGTGTTGTCGTTCCATTCCCCAGTTGTCCATTTCCATTTTGTCCCCACGAATAGATGCTACCATCTGAAGTAATGGCAAGTGATTGTAAACCTCCCCCTTCTACCTCCACCACATTCGACAGACTATTTATTTTCGTTGGCTTCGTCTTGTCCTTAGTCGTCCCATCGCCTAGCTGTCCATATGAATTATATCCCCACGCATAGAGACTGCCATCCGAGGTGATTGCTAGGGAGTGATAAAACCCAGCCTCTATAGATACCACATTCGACAGGCCACTTATTTTAACTGGCGTCTTTTTAGCCGAAATCGTTCCATCACCTATCTGTCCATAAATATTATTTCCCCACGCATAGACACTGCCATCTGAGGTGAGAGCTAGGGAGTGTTCATATCCACCATCCACTGCCACTACGTCCGACAAACCGTTTATTTTTGTTGGTGTTAGCTTTTGTGTAGTCGTTCCATCACCTAGCTGTCCTTGATAATTATATCCCCACGCATAGACACTGCCATCCGAGGTGATTGCAAAGGAGAATGTAGCTCCAACCTCCACTGTAGCAACATTCGACAAGCTACTTAATCTCAATGGAGTAGACTGATTCGTTCTCGAACCATCTCCTAGCTGTCCATTTCCATTATTTCCCCACGCATAGACGCTGCCATCTGAGGTAATTGCTAAAGATTGTTGTTCTCCAGCCACCACCTTCACCACATTCGACAAACCATTTACTTTAGAAGGAGTGTTTTTGTTTTCAGTCGACCCGATACCCAGCTGTCCATATTTATTATCTCCCCACGCATAAACACTGCCATCTGAGGTGATGGCGAGAGAGTGATTTGAACCAGCTTCGACCGCCACCGCGTTCGACATTCCGTTTATTTTCGTGGGCATGGTTCTGCTTGTAGTAGTTCCATCGCCCAGTTGTCCCTTATCATTTAGTCCCCACGCATAGACGCTGCCATCTGAGGTGATTGCTAGGGCGTGTTTCATCCCCCCCCCTATAACATTTGAAAGCTGTTGATTACTCGCAGCCTCCGCAATCTGCATAACCGAGAAGTTCGAAATCGACCCAGTCGCACCCAATGCTCCTGCAAATCCGGATAATAATAAAGATGCAGCTAATGTAGATTTCAATATAGAATTAGATAATACATTTCTTGCTTTATACTGCTTGTTTGCATCATTTTTCATTTTATTTCTCCTTATCATTTTATTTGTGGTTTTTCTATACTTGCATAGTTAATAGTTCACTATGAATTAATAGTAATTGAAATAAAAAAAGACCCAATTAAGGGTCTTCTTCAATTAGATTCCTGGAGTGATCAGTAACGCATCTGTAACTGCATCAACTGCAGCATTTGAAGCATCAGTACCAACTGTTACGAATTGACCGATAGCGAATACGCCTAAGCCGATAAGCAATGCTGCTACAATTACTGTTTCAACTGAGATGAACCCAGCTTTTTCACGTAATTTTGACATCATGTTTTTCATGTGTGTTTTCCTCCTATTTTTATTTTTTTTGGAACTTGCTGTTAGCGTGCCGTCACAATGACACCTGCTAGATTAGCATTAGATTCCTGGAGTGATCAGTAACGCATCTGTAACTGCATCAACTGCAGCATTTGAAGCATCTGTACCAACTGTTACGAATTGACCGATAGCGAATACGCCTAAGCCGATAAGCAATGCTGCTACGATAACCGTTTCAACTGAGATGAACCCAGCTTTTTCGCGTAGTTTAGACATCATGTTTTTCATGTGTGTTTTCCTCCTGATTTTATTTTTTTGCGAACTAGCAGTTGGTGTGTCGCCAAAAAAGGCGACTGCCAAACTAGTATTAGATTCCTGGAGTGATTAGCAACGCATCTGTAACTGCATCAACTGCAGCATTTGAAGCGTCTGTACCAACTGTTACGAATTGACCGATAGCGAATACGCCTAAACCGATCAGTAACGCTGCCACGATTACTGTTTCCACTGAGATAAACCCAGCCTTTTCACGCATTTTCTTCATGATTTGTTTCATTCGTTTGTTTCCTCCGATTTCTATTATTTTTGTTTTATTTGTGTCAAGGTGTTGACTGGAATACTCGTAAGCAACCAGTCTAGTGGAATAATTAAATTCCTGGAGTGATCAATAACGCGTCAGTTACGGCATCTACTGCTGCATTAGAAGCATCTGTACCAACTGTTACGAACTGGCTGATAGCGAATACGCCTAAACCAATTAGTAATGCTGCCACGATTACTGTTTCCACCGAAATGAAACCAGCTTTCGCTTTGAGCGATTGGATGATTTTCTTCACGTTTTTTCCCCCTTTAAATTGATAAGCCTTGCGATTCTAGCTTTCGCTGTCTCCGCCAACGCTTTTACGTAACTATCATATGCGGGTCCAAAAAATGTATTCCATTGTATCTAGTTCGCGACTCCAAAAATATGCCGAACTCCCTAGAACATCCATAAAATAAGGAATCCTACTACCATGAATGGGCCAAATGCAATCTTGTCTTTTCTGTTTTTTAATTTACAAGCGATTAAAATAAGCGATAGGAATGCTGCACAAATCATGGTAAACATCATGAATTCCCCAACACTCGAAAGCCCAATCATCAAACCGATAGATGGTGACAGTTTGACATCTCCCATTCCAAAGGCCCCTTTGGCAAAGACATATAATAGTACAAAGATGCCTAATAAGACTATCCCACCAAGGATTAACTCTTTTCCGAAAGCTGACCACAAAGATAAACAGTAGATTCCAGAAAGAACAAATGCGAAAGCTGACAATCTATTCGGGATTAGTTGGTGTTTCCAGTCGATAATGCCAATCATCAATAAATTCGCAACGAAGGGAATAAAAACTAAAACTGCCGGTCGTTGAAATAGCATGTCATAATTTACTTTTAATAGAGGGAACAGCAAAACAGTAAAAATCATAACTCCCACTAGCCACTTCCATGACACCGGATATTCCTTTCTGGTGTTCAGCCATATTCCGAACTCCAGCAGTAAGGTGATTACAATTGCAATTATTAAATACATTGTTTCCATATAGACGGGGACATGCCCCTTCCCTCCTTTTATTTTGGATGTATGCGTTCCGTGATTAGTAATTTTTTCAGTTCGTGTGTAACCTGTCCGATAACTGCAGACTCTTCACGGGTCGAGCCGTCTTCTAATGAAGTGAAAATAGCTTCTACAACAAGCATAGAACCGATTGGTGCGTCCTCTGGGACTGTGAAACTTGCAGAGTTACCAAAGCTCAACGAATGATCCCCTCCGACAAATAGCATTTTTACTTCTGCTGTTTCTTTCTCAGGATTGCTTGGTGAAACGGAAACAGAAACAGAGACATTTCCTCCACTTGCCATATGCAAGTCTGGAGAAGTAACTGGCCAGTCTTGTCTATCATAAATTGCGGGATTCACGACTTTGGATGCAGATAAACTTCCAAATGATAACGAACCAGTATATGTTTTATCCACTTTATCTCTCCACCTAAGACCGAGTCCCTGAGCTGCTCGAACCTCTATGACAGGCGGTAAAAAAATTGGCTTTGTATATGCATGTAGTCCAATAAACACCGATGGGCCTGAAGTTTGGAACTGAACACCTTCTGTTCGCACGGTTCGGCTTGTCTCGGTGGCTCTCTCATTAATAGCAACATCCTGAATAGGCATGCTGTCTAGTTGACCGGTACCCTCACCAAACTCGCTAGCAAGCAAGTTGTTTACTGAAGCTTGAGATTTATTTATATCAAGGACAATTTCTCCGTCTTTCAATTCTTCTTCATCAATTTGCCAGACCCCAGCTTTCGCCATGTTGTCCGCAACCATTTCGATCTTCGACTTAGCTGAATATGATTGTGTTATTTCAATTACTAGAAAAAGAATAATAGGCGTTAATATTGCTGCAAACAACAAAAACGGGACAGTGACATAGCCACCCTCGTTCCGTACTTTCTTAAATTTCATCATTCCACCCCTTTTTTCGTATTTCTCTGGCTATTATAGTGACAAGGCCATTAATCTATGAAAGAAAGTATGTTTAATCAATTGGAATAAAAAAAAGCCGCTCCCATTGTAGGAGCGACCGTTTATCTTATTATTTATTTTTGTTCGTTTTTTTGTTGTTCTCTCTTAAATTTTTCTGCCATTTCCATTAATTCAATCATTTCCGCATATTTTTTTTCACCAAAGTCACAATTTAATAGGTGAATTACAGTTTTTATAAATAAAGACTTCTCTTCCTCATCAATATCACGACCTTTGATGGCTAATGGAGTATTAAATAAAAGAGTTTCTACATTTATCGCAGAGTTTCCTGTTGAACCAGTTTGCTTAATGGATGAATTCCCTTCTGCTAAAGTAACAAAAGCAACTGGATCCTGGTCAAGTGCCATCGCAATCTTCTCCAACATCTCTTTTGAAGGAGTTTTTCGGTCTCCTTTTTCAATTCGATGTATGTATGAAGAGCTAATACCAGATACTTCTTGCATTTGGCGAAGGGAAAGCCCCTTACTTAATCTTAAGTTCTTAATAAGTTCTCCAATTTCTGAGTACTTTGGTTTTTCAATTCGCTTTCGTAACATTCTTGTGATTCTGTAGAATTTAGCTACGTCTTCTTCTGTTAATCCTGTTTTTTTAGAACTACGAGCTTTTTCTATCTCTTCTTCGATCATTTCAATCTTCTCTACAGTTTCAAATCCCATAGTCTCTCGTATTAAATTATCGATTCGAGAAATAGCTACGCGATTGTCTCTTTTAGACGATTCTTCTATAAATTCTAAGTACCAATCTCCAAGTCTTTTTCTTTCTTCTAATAAAATATCCATATATGCCGCAGCCTAAGCTGCTTCACCCCTTTTCTCTAATATTATTTGTTGTTTCTAAAGTTGTGTAACTATTATTTAACTATTATTTAACTCTTATCCTTACTATACCACAAAGATAGTACAAAAGAAACATTTTTGTTCAATATAGTATATATTTTTTATTTTCGTTGACTGTGGTGTACAATGGTGATATACTTAAGTTATAAATATAAGCAGAACGAAAGGGGAAAAATAATATGATTAACAAAGCTGATTCTTACCACTTAACAAGAGGAACTAAATTAATGATTGAGGAAATTGTAAAAGCAGAAACAAGAATAAATCGCTATGAAATTTGCGATCGTCTTGTTCAGAGCGTGATGGAGAAGTATCCCGGTTCAGCTTTAGACTACCAAGTTAAACGCATGAATATCGAAACTACTGGTAAAGTATTACAAGCTATCGATACTTACTTCTTCAAACACCACCGTATCGCATCTTAATCCAATTAAAAATCGGAACACTGTATAGTGTTCCTTACATATTACGATAACAAATATACTATAGTCAACAAATAAATATATAGGTATACATCATGCGACCGTTTATGAGCGTACCTTCCTTCCATTCCGCATATAATACAGCGGAATTTTTTTATGGAGGGAAAGCTATGGCAAAACCATTGAATGAATTACTGCAAACACTAAAACAACAAGATGTGGATATTCTGTATATGATTTATCAATACCGGTGTCTATCACTCTTGCAAATAAAAGAACTGAAACAACAAAGACAAACATTAGATGATGCCAAAGCAACAAGGATTACAAAAACATCTTTACGATTGTTGAAAAAAGAAGAGCTTTTAAAAGAAGAAGAGTACCTTGGAGACCGCATTTGTTATTTCCTCACTCCACTCGGAATTGAAATCATACGACACTTTTTCGAGTTGCCCACGAATATCTACGACTCTAAAAGAAAAGTGGTCCGTCGTGGCTACTACTTGGCATCTGAACTCAGCATGTATCCCAAACTCATCAACCATCAAATACATCTGAATCAGTTTGTTATTGAGTATATGGCTACACAACCATCTATTCCATGGAGATATTATGACGAAAAGTATGTCTCGCAATACACAAGTATTCGACCAGATGGAATGATTTCCTTTGCCGACATTGATCTCTTTTTAGAGATGGATATGGGAACGGAATCCCGAAAACAACTGTGCGATAAGTGGGAAAACTATCGTAACTTCTTAAATTCGCAAGAATATGCATTTAGAGAAAAGCGAATCGTGGTATTTTTCATCTGCGAAAATGTGGTTCGTACAAAAGAACGTGTTGCTCTGGTTAAGCACACGATTTATGAACGGCTTTTAGATAAGATGGAAGCGGATTTTGACATAATGGTTGGTTCCAAAGAAGACTTATTGGCATACTTAACCAATGTTCTCATTCCATCCTTCACTAGAAACGACCTGAACGCTCGAAAAATAGAGCATTTCCTTTCCGTAAAACACAAATTTGTAACCTCGGATGGAGACAGATTGTCCAGACTCTTTCCCGATGCGGATTATAGATGGTATATCCGTAAATTAGATGAAGAGCAGAAAATTTTAGTTAAAGAAGGTAGAATACAAGAGTTCTTAGTAGACGATTATGAGGGTGCTCCTGTCAGTATAGTGGCAAAAGTCTCCTATTGGGAAAAGAATACTCTTTACTTCCAGAACCGATTCAAACGGAAGATAGGCTATATTATAGTTGCTGAATCTGAACAGCAAATTAGAGACGATCTACGCATGATTGATATGCACACGCAAGAAAACATATTCTTCACCACAATTCACAGAATGGAACATCTCTCTTTCCACAGAGCTCTTTTTCAGTTTGACTTACTCGGAAATTTGTACTCTTTCGAAAATGCTGGATTAGAACGACGGGTGTTTGAGCCACACACCTTTGAATAACCGAGCCCATTTTGGGCTCTTTTTTGTATTGCATCTAAAAAACAACTTCGACAATGACGAGCACCTTGCTACCTTAAGGACTACTATCCGTAATAATTTATTCATTGCTTTTCATAAAAGGTGTCTTTTCAGTACCTTTATTTTTTTAGGAAGATTATTTTACTTTCGTGCTGTTGGAGGAAATACTATGTAACATTACGGTATATAGGTTATTGGCTCACTATGTCGGAATATTCCGTTTTTATATTATGTTGTTTAGTTATATATAAATTCTAAGTTTTTTTTAATTTTCTATTGTTCAGCAAGACTCTTTGCGATTGCGGGAATAAACTGTGACGTGATTGTATATAGGTTATTGGTTCATTATGTCGGAATATTCAGTCAACAAGTACTCCGTTCGGGATACTTTGTGTTTTTTCTTAAGTATCCCGAATATATATAATGTCATCGTTCTGGTTGCGAGGTATCCAGAGAAGCTAACGTCTAAAATACGAGAGGATATAAAAAGCACTCCGCTATACAGCAGAATGCTCATTACCAGGATTACCTATTCTTTTTTCTCTAATTCCAATAGGAGTGTGCCGTTTTTCCGAAGGGTAATCTGGTAATCTACTAATAGGTTTACTTCGATTCCTTCCTCCATGTACTGCTCAATATATTCCGTCACTTCAAACCAACTGCGAATTTCCTTTTTATTGTTAAGTAAACTTGCCCCTTGACCTTCCTTATTGAAACCTATTACTAATTTGGTCTGTCCTTTATCCGTATCGTAACCAAATCGAATTCCTGTGACCTTTTCTTCTTGAATGTATTCTTTCAAGCTCTTGGAAAGTATTACGGTATAGGCAATTCCTTCGGTTTTCTTGCGTCTGCTCTTAAATCTTATTGTCATATTACTCGTATCTGCTTTGTCTACTAACCATTTCATCTACTAATCACCTCTCCATGATAGATATTTTAGCATAAATATATCCAAAATCGAGAATATTCCTCTATATTTCGACAATTTAGCAATAGATATAAAAAAAAAGAGGCTTTTGGCCTCTCTCATGCTGATTCTTTTTCTTCGTATTCCATTTCATATATCTCTAGCAACTCTTCATACGTAAGCGAGCTATTAGTAGTCGAAATTTTCGTTCCGATAGATAGTTCCTCTGCATATCCAATGATTTGCGATGCAATCGACTCTGCTCTTTCTGCAATTTCATCTTGGTCTGATATTCTGGATGTCTTATCCATCTGAGCAGCAATGCCATTTACTCGGTCATTCGATAGAATATTCTTTTGCTTGATCCGTTTAGCCGCATCCTGAAGAGCTGTTTTCGATTTTTGTGTAACCGAATTTCCTCTTTCAATAGTCGACAACACAGCAGATACCTGTTGGAAACCATCATTCAAACAAGAAGCAATAATTTCGTACATCGTGGTAACCGATTCTCCTTGCATGCCTTGGGCAATTGTTTCTTTGATATCATCCTCAAACATATCCAAATTCTCCATTACTGGAAAAGGTTTAACTTCTAAGTCCATGTAGAAGGATTCTTTGTATTCTTCTCGTGATGGGATTTTCGCAAGAATAGATGTGACGACTATCTCTTGGTCAACCGCGTTCAAGTCGTCTAAACTGGCACGAAGCGACTTTTCAAATTGCTTCATTAAGCTTTCCCATTGAACAACTATTCTGTCTCTCGTTTCAAAATACCGCTTTTTATGTTCCTCAAATTTTCTCAAGAAGGTTTTGTACGTTTCAATCGGCATATATTTATCATCAAATCCAATACATGCACGACGTCTAGCTGTACGAACACTGGATTCTGCATTTCCAAGCTCTTTATCTAGCGTGTCTGGAATAAAATTGATCTTCCCTAGCTTTACATGGTCTGCAAAGAATTTTTGTGTTTCCTCATTTTTATCTGTTAGATTAACCCCGTAAACTTTAGGATTTACTTCGATATGTGAGCGACGGCGTCCCACCGTTTCACTCACTACTAGTCCCGTTTTTTGTATGAATTTAGAAAGGTCTTCCATGCTGCTGATGTGACCTTTCCCCTTCAATTCATCAATCAATTCTTTTGTTTTATCTTTTGAATAGTGCATGCTCATATGGCATCCTCCTTTTTATAGGCGTGTTTCCACGCCTCGAACCCTTTAATTATCAAATGTTTTTAGATAGACTTTCTTTTGGAAGAGTTTCGCAAACTCTTGCCCTTCAGAAGACTTACTGCTCAAATGTTCGAAATGCCCCAGTTGCAAATTGAGGTTCCAGATGATGCCAAACATCACAGCTTCTTTAGATCTTGCTGTATGGAGGTCTCCCCAGTCACTTCTTCCATGAGCAGAACCAATACAATGCTCAAGCAACAACTTTTTCTCAGGTGGCATATCAACTTTTATAAGTTCTTCCAAGACCACTTTCATCGTAAGATAAAGTTCTTCGAAAAATTCGCCTGTTTTAGTCCGTGAAACACGACTGTTTTTAATCTCATACGCAAATGCTTTGCCCACAGGCTCTAGGATGGCAACAGTCTTTAGCAAGTCTCTACTAACTCCATGACCATCTTCGTTTATCACTTCGGATACACTATCGATTAAGCGAAGCAACCGTACAACAGATACAATAATTCCCCCTGTGTACGAAAATCCGCTCATGAGAGTTGCTGGTGAACTGAAATAAAGATTGTTCACATCCGAACGAGATAGCACATTTAACACCAACTGTTTCAGCGAATCATCGGTGATTGCTTGTACATGTTCATTAAGTTGATGTTTCAACTTAATTAATGTATCTTTCTCCAGACCCACCTCTGGCAATTTCTCTATGCGAAACTTTACAATGTCAATATTCTGATGTTCTACTCCAAGAGAAATTTTCCCTTCTATAGATACAAACATACCTTCCTCTAACTGCTCCACATCTTTATAAACTGGATGGTTGTTCCATACAAAAGAAGCAAGCGTTCCGGTAGAATCAGTAAACTGTAAAAACCAGTATTTTTCACTCTTCCGGTTCTCTTTTTCTTCCTTCTTAGTTACATAAGCCTGAATAACACCCAGTTCGTTGTCCGTAGATTCATTAATCTTTTTAACAGCGTTCATAAAAACTCCTCCTTTTTAATTCGGTTACCTTCCTAACTAGACGCAAAGATTGACGTCCCTCCTTTTGATTTAAACTGTTCTATTCTAGTTGTTTTCTTCCTAATTCATTCCGTTTAAATATCGTTCCCCCATTTATTATGATTCGTTCGACCAAAACGAGTAATAATACATAGCCCAAGTGTGTAAAATAAAATTGACAACAGTCAACCAGAATAAAATAAAGTGAGGAAAGAGGTGAAGTAATGCGGATACTGGTAATTGACGATGCTTATGCGATGCGTAACCTCATACAAAGGTGTGTAAAGCAGGCAGGTTACAATATACCGCTAGAGGCCAAGTCTTCGCACGAAGGAATTCAAATTCTGGAAGCAAAGAAACCGGACCTCGTTCTCCTTGATCTGAAGCTAGAAGGAAATGACAGTTTTGAATTTCTAGAGTACATCAGGACACTGAGTAACCCACCGGTTATCTTCGGATTAAATGGTTCTAATCAACCAGAAATATCCGAGCGTGCCATGGAACATGGCGTGAAGTTAGTCGTCCGCAAACCGTTTCAACCTAGATTCTTGACCGATCGGATCGATGAGCTTGCTGAAGAGCTTGCAGAGAAGCAAACAGAGATAGTCTCAACAGAAACAATTGACTCAACTGAAAAAATAAAGGAGCCACAGCTATTCGCTGCGGAGGTACCCCTTGTACAAGATGATGCTGAAGATGACTTTTTTAATCAGAAAGTAACAGTTATGGCTTCTCCAAAAGAAGAGCCCGACAGTATCATTCGAGTGAAATCTGACCGGGATCAATTAGTTTTTGAAAGAGACTACGAACAAATGCCTATTTCGAAAGAACTTGAGCTTCTGCCAGTAAATGAATTGGTACCTGAATCAGAAGTCGATGTTGCACAAGTAGTAAATTTTTTTCATGAAGAGGCAGTAGAAATACTGGAGGATCCTGTTCTAAAGCCAGAAGTCTGGAGACCGCGTATACGCCCTCCCAACAACTCTAGTTTGGAAGAGTCTCCAACATTAACACCATCATCACTAAACCCGGAGTACACAGAGGAAGTGTATTTCATCAATAAAGAGGAAGATGCACAAGAGACCAAAGAGTCCTTCTTCTCCCTCATCAAAAAATTTTTCAATAGAAAACAGGAGGAAATAAAATGAAAAACCAAAAAGCATTCGAAAAAGCGATGGAAGAAAAGAAAGTTATGAAAGGAACTATCAAGTTAGTTCAGTTCGACAAAGAGTTAAACACAGATATCCTAGGTATGGATTTAGACGGTGTGAAAGCTGTTATCGTTCGTGAAGAAGTAGATGTGGATCTTAATTGGCGTTCGCTTGTTAACTTCCTTGGTCGCGAAGTTCACTACACAATTAAGAGCATCGACCTAGAAAACGGTATCGTTTATTGCTCTCGTAAAGAAGCACAACAATTGACGAAAGACGGTGTTGTAAAACGCTTAGAAGAAGGCGAAGTAGCAAACGGTCAAATCATTAATATTCTGAAATACGGAGCGTATGTGGAAATTGATGGCGTAACTGGATTACTGAAAAACCAAGATTTCGCAGATGACTACACAGCTATTGGGGATGTGAAGAAAATTGGTGAAAAAATCAACATTCGCCTTCGCAAAGTTTCTGAAAGCGGACGTTTACTGTTCGAAGCAGTGGAAAAGCATAGCAGCCCGACGATCATGGGTATCGATATGTTCGAACGTGACCAAATCGTATTTGGAATGATTCGAAACGTGAAGCCTTGGGGAGTATTCGTGCGTATTGCACCAAATTTAGATGCTCTTTGCTCCATTCCTCCAACTGGTGAAATCGAAGAAGGTATGAAAGTATCTTTCCGAATCACTCAAGTAGATGAAGAACAAGGTCGCGTACGCGGAAAAATCTTACGTGTCTTGTCTTAATCCTAAAGAGGGGAGCTTTGCTCTCCTTTTTCTTATACCTAAAATCAGAGAGGAGTCAAACAAGTGAGTTTCTTATTAAAAACAGACAAACACGAAACTATACCAGCAGATCTGCGACAAACATTTGAAAACAAATTTACCTTAAGTGTGGGTCGTAACGAAATTGTCAAAATGAAAAACACAGATGTCATTAAAGACCGTGATCTAGATGTTGCCAAGTTCTTATTTCAAATGACTTTCGCAACGGCTCGACAAATTCATATGGCTTTAGCTGACAAATCATCGAGTGGAAACATTCAAGCTCGTTTAGAAAAACTGGTGAGGTATCGCATTCTAAACAAATTCATGCTTTCTTCTTTTGAAGAGGAAAAGGTTCATCCAGAAGCACAGGAGTTTTATTGCCTTGACTTAGGCGGACGATATCTACTTGCTCATTATTCCAATCAAGATACAACAGATTGGGTATCTACGGTCAATATGAAATCCTCTGAGCTAATTTCCAAGACCTTAGCCGTTACAGAGTTTTACGTCCAGCTAAAACGAAGCATTCCAGAAAAAATCATATCTTTTAAAGCTGAACCCGAATTGCGTATGGGGAAAAAGAATATCGTCCCTTCCTTTGAATTAACACTTGATGTGGGCGGATTACCTAAATGCTTTTTAGGAGAAGTCGTAAGAGAATATGATTTCCCTTCCCAGTTTAGAGATAAAGCTGCGAAACTAGAATCAATATTGGTAACCCGAGCGTGGAAAAAGTATTATTACCAATCGGATACTCCACCAGTATTGTTTGTACTATGTGATGGAGACAGAACCGCATTCGATGCAGGGAAATTGATACAAGAGACAACAGAGATGCGTTCGTATCGACTTACGACAGATGAACGCATGTCTACCATTCCTCTGTATGAATTGGGAGCATTCCTTCGCTATGAGGCTGAAGAACCTGATGAAAAAAAATTGAGAGAAATCAAAGCAGTTACCTTCCGACCATGAAGAATGATTCGTTTGGTGAAATGTTGCGAACGACTCGTGTGGCAGAGCAGATGACTTTAAAAGAGTTGTCTGTAGCCACAGGACTATCCTCTTCTTACATCTCTCGCATGGAAAGGGACCAACGCACCCCTTCTGTCGAAAGTCTAAGACTAATAGCAGGCTCCCTGCCATTGTCCTTATCTCAACTTTTACAAGCAACGGGCCATGAAATCCCTGATGTACCATTTATAGAGCTTTCGGACATGTTAAAAAAAGAGATGGTGCTTCATGGGAAAAAGGCACCTAAAGATTTAACGGATGCCTTAAAAAAACAATTGAATCGCTATACAAAAAAGGACCTGACATAATGCCGGGTCCTTTTGCTATTGGTAGAAGTTTAGGATCACTAGCGTTACAAACAATCCGAAACCTCCGAGTATTGCCGTAGTGACAAAGAGCACCAGAATATCTTTTAAAACAGCTTGTCTTTCATAAGGATTATCTCCAGTGTTAGACAGCTTCATCATTAACATGATGAATATCAATATGGAAGTTAATAGACCAAAAGCAAGGACGAATGCCAAGAACTTTTGCCAATCCTCATACAAATTAAACCAAGCTTCATCTACATTCTTCGGATCATCATACTGAATCCTGTCTGCTCCTCCTCCTAGACCTATGTCTTCTTGTTGGGCATGAGTCACAGTTGGAGAGACAAACAACAACAACAAACACATGAAAAGGAAAACGCCAACCGCATTCCATTTATTTTTCATTTTTTTACTCCTTTCTACTTATTCGCTGCTCTATCATATGTATTTTGTATGGCTTCGATTCTTCAATATTCGACGCATTGTTTTATTTCTACTGCATAAGATGGTGTAGACGTAAAAAATAGGAAAGTCAAAACTTTGATAAAAAAGGAGCGTTTCATATGAAAGGGAAATTAATCGTTTTAGAATCTGGTGTAGATGGTGCAGGAAAAGAGACGCAAGCGAAATTACTGGAGAAATCACTCATAAATGCGGGCGTTAAAACAAGGAGAATCAGCTTTCCAGCATACGAATCCCCTTCTTCAGCATTAGTACGCATGTATTTGAATGGTTCGTTCGGTCTTGATCCAGAAGCTATCAACCCTTATGCTGCTTCTACGTTTTATTCGGTAGACAGATTGGGAAGCTACTTGTCAGATTGGAAAAAGGATTTGGAAGATGGTGTAGTCATTATTCTTGATCGTTATACATCGAGCAATATGATTTACCAAGGTGCTAAGTTGTCGGGAGAGGAACGTCGTACCTATTTATCTTGGTTGGACCACCATGAACATGAGATATGTGGGCTACCAAGACCCGACCTTATGTTGTTTCTTGATGTAGAACCTGAGGTGTCTAAAAAACTTAGAGAAGGACGTACATTAAAAGTTGGAGGAGAACGAGATATTCATGAAGAAAACGATAGTTACATGCGGACTACCTGTTTAGCAGGACGAGAAGCAGCGTCAACGTTCGATTGGAAAGTAATCGCATGCGATAACGGAAGCACTATGTACGATATAGATGTTATTCATCAAAAGATTTATCAAGAAGCGTTGACTTTGTTGCATACCTAACAGAAGGACCTTGCCTAACGGCCGGGTCCTTTGTCAATTTTATTTGACAATATAGGGTCTACCAGTTATGATAAGAACAATAGATAAGATTTATGGGAGGTTTTTGGATGACTAATGAAAAGTCCCCGTTAGTGGAAGGTCAAATATTAGAAGGCATTTGGGAAATAGAAAAACTGGGTTTAGTTTTAGATAAAGAAGAAGATGTAATCGATAATAAAATCATGGATATCCTCGACGACAAACGAATGATATTGTCAACTTTGGCCAAGAAAACAGGGTTGTCCCGACAACTAGTAAATACAATTGTAACTGGCAAGTCGAAACCTGGTATAGACGCTGCACTCAAGATATCGTATGTTTTAGGTGAGCCAGTGGAGAAACTCTTTTCCTTGACTGATTCAGCATGGCTAACTCCTTTGAAATCAGACTCAGACACATCCTTATACTTATCAATGGTCGATAATGAAGTGCTTCCATATCATGAAAGAACTTTACGAATCAAAGCGGACAAAATGGAGTATTTCAATCCAGGGACTAGAAAAAAGTTTACAAAAAAAGAAATAGAACGCTCCATGAAATCTTATGTGGAAGAGCGAATAGAATCACGACATGAGCAAATTCTTAAAGAACATCCCGGTATGGGGTGGAATCAAGCGAAAAGCGTAGCTGGTAAGCAGCTGAAGCAAGAATTCATGGAAGACTACGAGTTATTATTTAGACAAATTATGATACCAGTAGAAAAGGATTGACGAGGAGTTGAGAAGAAATGGAGAGATTATTGACAGCTATCAAAGATACTCGCTGTATAAAACGAATTCAGAAAAGGACGAAATCTTCTAAAAGTTTTTTTTCTGTATTAGTTCATAATCTCTTGTTCTCTCCTTTAGCATCTAACCGATTAATCCGTCGAATTATCGCCTGGCAACTTGCTTTTTTATTGCTAATCCCCTTCGCTTTCCTAGTTCGGAAGGGAATTGAATGCATCATTCGCCTACTTTTTTAATAGAGTAGGCTTTAATTTTGCCTCTAATTGCGTATGATAGAACGATTTCATACAAAAGGAGGCTGCAATAATGAGATACAACACACATTTAATGGGTGGAGTGGCTACGGCTGCCGCTTTATATGCCATTGCTCCAGAAGCTACAGTGGAAGTGGGACTTGCAATGACTGCAGGTACTTTAATTGGTTCCCTGTTTCCTGATATTGATCATAAAGGAAGCTTTATTGGGAAAAGACTCAAACTTCTGAGCTTTCTTGTTCGGATGACAACTGGACATCGCGGAGCAACCCATGCACCTATTCTACTAGCTGCATTGTCCATTGCCCTACTCTTTGTTGGCAATTTATTTGGATTTGGACAAATGTGGCTATTCGGTATCATCGGGTTCTTCTGTGGAGCGATCAGTCATGTGCTCCTAGATGCCCTCACACCTGCTGGAGTTCCACTGATGTATCCATTTTCAAAAGAATCGACGAATTTTGCGAAAATTAAGACTGGTAGTTTCGGAGAGACATTGTTCGGATTCGCTCTCATGCTCTGTATCGTGGTCGCACTCGGTTCTTATTGGTTGCCAATTTAAAAGGTTCGGAGTCCTTCGGGGCTCTTTTTTTTATGAAAACCCTTGTCCTGCATAGGATAGAACAAGAAAAAAATAATTGGAGAGCTTTTTGGCTCAATATTAGAAAAGGAGTGTTCACATGACTGCTATTTGGAAAAGAAAAAGGACCGAGGATTTATCGAAATTAAAAGCGGATAAAGAATTGGCTCGATTGTCGGACAATGTACTACAGGTGCTTGCATCCCGAGGATTCAGAGATGCACAATCAGCTAAAGCTGTTCTGTACGGAGAATTGTCGGATCTGCACGACCCATCATTATTAAAAGATGCGGATAAAGCTGTGAAGTATTTAATGCAATGGATCAAGGAAGGTCGTGTATTTTTAGTTTATGGTGATTATGACGCTGATGGTGTTACTTCAGCAACTATCATGACTTCTCTATTACGTGGGGCAGGAGCTCGAGTTGATTATTGGGCAAACGATCGTTTTGCTCATGGATACACGATAACCCCTGACAGTATTGATGCGATGCTACTAAAACATCCAGAGACGGAAGTTATAGTGACTGTTGATAATGGAATATCTGGCCATGCAGGAATTGCTCACGCGATGAAACTTGGATTAGAGGTAATTATTACGGATCACCATGATGTAGGAGAGACGATTCCAGAATGTGTTGCGGTCGTAAACCCACATCAAAAAGATTGTCCATACCCATTCAAAGGATTGTGTGGGGCATCCGTAGCTTTTAAGCTCATGCATTTATTGTACTTCCGTATGGGGCTTCCTATTGAGCACGTGTACGACACCTTGGACTTAGTTGCTTTAGGAACTGTGGCGGATGTTATGCCGCAGCTCGATGAGAACCGTATTATGATTCGAAAAGGATTTGAAAAGGCGATGAGAGGAGACCGAAAAGCATTCTCCATACTTCGTGAAGTCTTAGCTCCAAAAACTATTGATGCTCGTAGTGTGTTTGGATTTAGTTATGGGCCGGCCATTAACTCCATTGGTCGTTTGGACGGTGATCCATCCATTGCTATCGAACTGTTTCTAACCGATGACGAGACTCGTATGAAAGAGATTGCCACGTACTTGAAGACGCGTAACGAAGACCGCTCCGCACTCACTCGAGAGCTATGTGAAGTAGCTATCGAAATGGTCGAAAAAGTTGGCGTAAAACATATGAATGTGGTGTATTCACCAGATTTTCACGAAGGTCTTACCGGCCTTATTGCTAGTCGTTTAAAAGAACGATATAATCGACCATTCTTTGTTTTTACGGATGCAAAAGGTAATACATTAAAAGGTTCAGGACGAGGAATTGAAGGATTTCATCTGAAGAGAGCGATGGATAAATGCCCAGAAACACTAGTCGGATACGGCGGACATGCAAAAGCTGCTGGTGCATCCACCACGCTTGCTCTCATAGATTCATTCGCGGAGAAAATGAACAAATTCGCTGAAGAGGAATTGACTGAAGAAGATTTTCAGAAAGTCATTACAGTAGAAATACCGTTAACTCCTGAAGGTTTGACGCTAGACTTTATCGAGGATTTACGTGTTTTAGAGCCATTTGGCGAAGCGTTTCCCCCACCCGTCATCGGACTTATGGCTTTTCAAGTAAGAAGTGAATTCCGAATGGGTAGCGAGAAGCAACATGCGAAGCTAAAAGGAGACAGTCTGGACGTAATCATTTGGAATGATGGCAACTTGTATGATGAACTGGGAAGACCTGCCGTCATAAAAGCAATCGGAAATCCGGATATCAATGATTACATGGGAAAACGATCAGTACAATTTAAAGCAGATGCCGAAAATGTACGGTCTGCAGGTTGATAACAGGAGCAGAAATGCTCCTTTTTTATTTGCTTAATAATTGCGATAAAAAAAATAGACCATTCATAAATGATGGTCTGTCAAACTCTATTCCTCTATTTATTCAATTGCCGAAATATTAATGGTTTTGCCAGATTCTAACATAATTTGGAATGTTTTTTGAGTCAACCATCCATAAGATTCGTTTGTCGTGTTTCTCGTGAATTTCATAGGAACTTCATTGAGCAGATAAATTACGTCTAATCCTAATTCTAAGTAATTGTTTTGTTCTTTTTCATCAAAATGGAGCTCAATGCCATTACCAATCATTAGCTCTACTACTACAGTTCCTTTGTATAAAGTTTTCATATGGTCCATCACAGTTAAATCCGCTTTAAAACCAGCAGTGTTGACTTCATTAAACATTTTTATTAGTTCCTCATTGTTGTCCTTCTCAAATTGATTTAGTTTTCTTTGTTTTTTCATTTCCTACACTCCTTTTTCTTTTGTTTGTCATCTAAATCAATTATAAATAGTTTCCTTCTGTTAAACGAGTTGCGTTTTGGAATTTCGTGTAATAGTAAACACCTTTTATTAAATATTCTTTGTTAACGTCAAATCGCATTTCTTAACTATGTTAAATGCAACATGTTGATTCTTTGGTTCAGAACCTTGGAAGCCCGGCCAATATGCAACATAACCATTACGGTAAAGCCATTCAATCACTTCAGTTGCTTCTTGATTTGTTGACTTTATGATTCCTATAACTTGATGAAAGCCTAACTGTTTAGCAATGCCTTCTAATTCCCCCAAAATGAAAGAACCTGCCCCATTGCCTTGATGTTCTTTGTCGACAGCCACGGATATTTCGAAGTCATCTTCTTCTTTGTGTACCCAGCCAAAACCTATGATTCTTTTATGTTCATCTATAAGTTTCCACCATTCCTGAAAAAGAGTTTCACCGTACTTCAAATCGCCCATATCAAATGTTCCTTCCTTTGCCTCCCCTACTATCCTTTCCTTTTCATGGTCCCATAGGGCGTTTTTTTCATTTATCAATTCCATAAAACCTCTCCGTTCTGTATGGGGTAATTTTATTCACTATTCGCTATCCATATTCATGGCAAACCATAAAAACGACCCACCCTTTTAGGCAGATCGTTTGTTGTTTAATTGTAATACATGTTTGTATCGTCTGTTACGTAGTTAGGTGTTTTGCTGTCGTTTACATACACCTTCACATAAACGTGTTTAAGCGATGGGTTCATATCGGATACTGTTTTCTTTAAAGATTGTACGAATTCATGATAATTTTCCACGGAAATATTCTTTCCATCGGTGTAAGCTTTCACGCTAAGTGTTATGCCTCCATCTTTCGCAGAGTTTTCGTATACATCGTAACGGAAGCGATCTAACTCAAAACCGTGAAGCCCAAGAGCTTTCTTGTTTTTGAAGCCGCTGACCCCGTCTTCCGCTGGTGTAGATGGCTTAACCGGAACAACTGCTCCTGGTTTGCCTCCCTGTGCACGATGCATGAATACAGCGAAATGCTGACGTTCTAGTTTTTCTTGTGGGAGGTACTTTCCACCGTTTCCAGTGGTAATTCCGTTAGTGTACATAGCCAATACATACTCCTCAGACCAATGGCCCTCAACATCCGAAAGATTCTTTGTTCCTTTTGCTTCTAATTCATAAGCGTTTGTAAGTACTTTAGCCATCTGTCCACGAGTTAATGAATCAGATACTCCGAAAGTGCCATCTCCTTTACCATCTACAATTCCTGCTTGATAAACAGCTTGTATTTCATCATGATATTGGTGATTTGTTGGAACATCTTTAAATGCAACAGCTGCTCTTTCTAACTCAAAGTTTTCTGAACGAGAAAGCATTGCCGCCATTTGGCCACGCGTGATCGAGTCGTTTGGTTTAAATGTGCCATCTGGATATCCGTTAATTACACCTGCGTCTGCCATTTCAACAACAATATCATGCGTCCAAAGTGTACTTGGTACATCTTTAAAGCTTTTTGCTTGTGCACTTGCTGCATTAGGTACGGCTAATGCTAATATGGTTAAGATTCCTACACCTATTTTAGTAGTTCTGTTCTTCATATCTCCAACCTCCAATGTTTGAATTAAATATTTTACACGTTATCTTACTTCTTATTATACACATAGATTCCCATTTTGTCAATTATATTTTACTTATTTCAACTGACTATTTGCTTCTTGATGACATGTTTCGATATAATCATAAATAACTAGTTAGTTTTGGAGGTGTTTGATATGCAAGAAGTTCCAATGATTGTTCGAAAAGATATAGAAGATTATCTGCATGCTAATGTTCCAGCCATGAAGCGTCGTATATATACCCAAGTCATGCGAAACGAATTTCCTGATGAACAAGTGTTGATAGACTTTTTATTAGAAGAACGAATAGGTATACACGATGGCAATGGTTTGGATATGGTTGGGATGAGAAAAACTCATTTTAATAAGCGTCAAATAATGAAACGCGACTGGTATAAGAAATTATTAGCAGAAATAGAGAAGGGTAATAACCCCGTTGCTATGGAGTTTAATACAATGGATGCATTAATTACAGCAAACGATCTAGACTCAGGTTACGTAGGCGTAGAAGATGAAGATGAGTACATAGCAAAGCGAATGGATGCTGTCGAAAAATGGATCGCGGATAAAACGCAACATATTACGGATTATCCATTTTTATTCTATAAGCCTACTCGTTCAGTTAAAAATGCTTTTCTTAATGATTTATCTTTTCTTATTAGCAAATACATATTGGATAAATACGGGCCAACGGGAAACATATATCAGGAAATTGAGCACAATCCAAGTCTTGTAAGTACACCTGCATTCAGTGAGCGTAGCTCCAGTGAAGTTATGATACCTTCAGAAAATCCCGGTCTATTAACAGGCGAATACACCTCATGGAATAAAAATGTTACGATACGCACGCTTGTGGATTTAAAAGATGGCGATGAATTAATGGTGCCTTCTTGGAATCCAGATACGGTTGACATGAAAATTATCCGCCACATTTTAAGACAAAAAACGTCTTCATTCTATTTAGATAGAAAAATTTCCTTCCCAATAGGACCGCTAGTTAAAGACGTTTACGGATCTAGGGCCGGAAGGCATTATGAAGAAGCCCAAAAACGTCTATTTAAAATTAAAATGATGAGTTTTATGATGAAAGTTAGAAGACGTGAGCCAGGTTCTAAAGGGACCGACTTATCTTGGTCGTTCCTCGATTCCGTTTCTATTGATAAAGATGCTCTCATCGCTCAAGTGGTAGTGAATGAAGCAGCATTTGAACAATTGATAAATGAGGATACTATTCGTATTTACCATCGAGAGATTGATAGCTTACGAATTGAGTTTTCGCAATTGTTGGTGCATTTGATGCAAAAAGAAAGACTTCGTATTTATGTAGAAGGAGATAACTCAGAGGGCTATTATGGATTAGTCGATTTCTTCTCCACTCAAATTAGGATTGATGAAAAATCACCCAAAGATGCAATGAACAAAATAGAAGACAGCTTAAAAGAATTTTGTAAGCTAGAAATAATTATTAGTAGTTACACTAGACAAAAAGATGGCTTCTTGGTGAAATTTAAAGAATTCTCCGATGCTGAAGTCGTCGATTATAAGCTCTCTACCTCCAATTCTACTGGAATAGATAATACAGGGACAAAGAATCTTGAGCAGGCATAACATAATTTGACAATATACAACAATAAAACAAACACTTTTGTTCTCTTCCGAACCTAGGTGTTTGTTTTTTTAACTCTTAATGGATTAAAGAAAGAATACAAAGAAACTTTCTTTACCTTTTTGCGTCACCTAAGCTCTTACTTTAACATTTATTATTATACAAGATAATTTCTTTACTTTTTTGCGTCATTTACTCTGTTTTCTTTGCCTTTTTGCGTCACACAAGACTATTTCTTTGTTTTATTGCGTCACTCCACCTCTTATCTTCACCTTTTTTGCTTCATCCAAGACAGTTTCTTTACTTTTTTGCGTCACTCACTCTGTTTTCTTTACCTTTTTGCGTCACACAAGATATTTTCTTTACTTTTTTGCGTCATTCTAACTGTTTTCTTTACCTTTCTGCGTCAGTCAAAGCGGTTTCTTTACTTTTTTGCGTCACTTTCTTAATTTTCTTTACCTTTCTGCGTCACACAAGATAATTTCTTTACTTTTTTGCGTCACTTCCGGTGTTTTCTTTACCTTTCTGCGTCAGTCAAAGCAGTTTCTTTACTTTTTTGCGTCTCCAAGCTAGTTATCTTTACTTTTTTGCGTCTTAAAATGATTTTTCTTTACCTTTTTGCGTCTCAAAGTTAGTTATCTTTACTTTTCTTCGTCACTAAATCCATTTTCTTTACCTTTTTGCGTCACACCTTCTACTTTCTTTACTTTTTTGCGTCAGAGAATAAAAAATATAATTGTTTGAATTCGACAAAAATTGCTAACAAAACTTCTATTTCTTTACTTTTTTGCGTCAGTAAAGACCGTTTCTTTACTTATCTGCGTATAAATGAACTATTTCTTTACCTTTTTGCGTCGGAAATAACTTTTTCTTTACTTTTCTGCGTCAAAAAAAAACTAAAAAAAATTTTCGCACTATGTTATTGTTGACTTTCTATCATTTCTTTACTTTTTTGCGTCACCATAGAAACGTTGATTTATTAAGGTTCCTATGAAAATCTTTACTTTTTTGCGTACGAAATTAAAGCTTTTCTGTATACAAAATTTGTGATATGATGACATCAATCGACAAAAACACAAAAAAAAACCAACCGTGTATCGAGCACGATTGGTCGTCTGGTTGGGAATCTAATCTGAATGTGTTATCGAAAAGAAAAACGGAAGTATCGATAGTTGTTGTGTTGACTTGGACATCAACGCAAACACGCTTCACAAAAAGAAAGATTTACCTATCAAATTCTTCTTTTATTATACCGTTTATCCTTTCCTGACGCAATAGAGAGATTCCCTTCCAAAGCTAGAATTGGAAAGGGGTTTTTAGTCATGAAAATCGTTGAAGTTTCATTACCTACTAATCACATTAAAGCAAAAGAGTTTGCAAGAATCGATCGTTCCTTCTTGCAACGTATCATACATGGTTTTGAAAGACGTGTCCTTTCGGGCGTATCAAAAGAGTGCCGATTTAGCGAAGACAATATACCTGGGATGTCCTTAGAACAACGGACATCTTTTTGCCGTGCTTATAATTGCTCTGAAAATGATCAACATGCATTTTATCGTACGGAAAAAGTATCCTTGACACAGTCCCAAATATTAATGATGGTTGGTTTTCACTTCTTAGATGTGAAGCCAGTACAATTAAGCAGATTTGTTGATCCCGAAATAACGACAAAACCTGCAGCTATTGCAAAAATGAAAGAAGCTAATCCCAACATGTCTGAATCCGAAGCACAAGCTAAAGCTACCTACCTAGAACATTTTTCCGTAGGTTTGATTCGTAATATTCGTACAGTAGAGCTTGCGGACTTTTTCAGCATGGATGTAAGAACGATTACGCGTAATCTGTTAAGATTACAAGATATTGGCTTTATCGAACTTACAAAAGTAGATCGTGGAGTGTGGCAAATTGTTTTGACTACATACTATAGCAAGGAGCAAGGTTATTTAAAAATGAGCAGCGAACATCTAAGCAAATTAAGTTCAATGAAAGATGTTAACGCTCTTCGTTTGTCTTTACGCTTATATGAAACATATGACCGCTATGAACTTGTGAGAAAAAGCAGAAATGAATCACATATCAATGTGCCTTTAGCCGATCTTGTAGCAGATTTGCCAAAATATATACGTAAAAGTAATCGTCTGGTAAACAAGTTGTTTGATAAATCGGATGAGATTTTTACTTTAAGCCGTATATCAAATCATATAGAAGTAGATATCAATGAACGTTTCCATGCAAAAGCTCAAGAGGCTATTGTCTATCAAGAAAACGATTTAGCGATTCAAGCAGTGGTAGAAGAATTATCTTTGCCAGTCTACAAGCAAAGAGACTTCAGCAGCTTGGCTTCTTTATCTATGGAATTTGGTCTAGACTTAACAGAGGGTGCACTTCGTATGTGGTCTTATCGCATGAGAAGAGAAGCTGAGCTAAATGAAGATGAAATTGCTAAACCTATCTCTAATATTGGTGGGTATATCCGTTCGATTATTGTCACCATGTCTATTCATTCCAACTCAGAGCGAGTTGCTTAAGTAATTATTTTTTTTAAAAAATGAATATTTATCCCTGCCTGCATCAACCCTATCGGTGACGGGCTATTTGTCATGGAATTTTTTTTTGGTTTGATTGAATGTACCATTCTTCCTCCCCTATTCATTCTTGTATCACTAAATGAATAACTGAGTATGACCTCCATATACCTATTCCATCTCCTGCTCCAGTTATCTTTATAACCATAGTTATCCACATTCCTAATGTATTCCTTACTCTTAAATGTTATCAAACTCAGTAATTTCAAACAAAAAACCTCATTTTTATATTAATTTCCCACCACTTATCCACATGTGGACAAGTTTCCATGTTTTAGGTGCATAAAACTTTCTTTTTCTTCCCTTTAATTTACCACTTAATACCGGAATCTTACCTCAACCGCCATTAATTTATCCGATAGCTACTCCTCTTTATCCAAAGTGTTGCTGTTTTTTTACCAAGTGAGCAGTCTGTTTTACCAAAATACATACTATCGACAATCAAATTTTGTCAATCCCTTTCGTATCAAGGCTTTCAATTGTATTTCAGTCTCTCTAATATCTGTTTTAATTTTTAATTTAATCTTTAAATTAATACTTGAATAATATATGTCTTTAAATGCTCTCGAGAAAAAGACAATAATATTATTATTTTCATTAGTAGTGTCAATCTAAGCGAATAGATTCTCTCAACTGCAATATAATACAAAAACGCAAAAAAGGGAGAGGTCGCATTTGAACAAGAAGATATTCGTATTAGACACAAGTATTCCTGTTTATGATTTCGAGTGTTTAAGCCAATTTGGAGAGAACACGGTCATCCTACCTGCTATTCTTATTGAAGAAATTAATAAACTCAAAGATGAACATTCTGACCGGGGTTACGCAGCGTCTCAATTTACGAAAATTCTAGAAAATCTTTCGAAATCTGGCTCATTAGAAGAAGGTGTTCAATATGGGAAAACCCTCGTAAAAGTGAGTAATCACCAAAACATAGAACGTCTAAAAAGCTGGTTCTCTTACAATGAAAATGACTATAAAATCATTTCCTGTGCGATGCATCATGAAGGAACACTCGTAAGTCGAGACAGAATGCTTCGTGTCATGGCGAGTATGTTCGTAACCGCAGAGGACTACCATGCCGACATTATTAAAACGAAAGAGTTGTACAAAGGCTACCGATACATTGCGGTCCCTGAGCCTATGATTGGGCATCTTTTCACAAGTGGTCTAGCGAATGCCTATGAATTGTATCCAAATGAGTTTGCTATTTTAGTAAACGAATCAAATCCTGCACATACAGCTATTGGAGTGATGAAAGGAAACAGAATCCTTCCTTTAGATAGAATGCTACAAGCACTCTTAAAAGAGTCTGGACTTAAACTCCGAATTGAACCACTGAATTTGGAACAGAAAATGTATCTTTATTTACTTCTGGATCCTGACATATTGGCAGTAAGTGCCATGGGCCCAAGCGGCAAAGGGAAAACACTACAAGCGGTAGATGTCGGTTTAGCGAGTGTAGAAGGTGGTAAAAAACATCAATTACTTTACACTAAGTCCATTATTCCTACTGACAAAAAAGAAGATTTAGGCTTCTTCCCAGGTGATATGAATGAGAAAATTGCTAACCATATCAAACCTCTTTATAACTCAATTGAGCATCTCTATAAAAAAGAGTTGCGTAGCAAAGGGTTGATGCTTGCCGATAAAATATTATCTATGCGAGAAAAAGAAATTATAGATGCACTTCCTCTCGCTTTATTGAGAGGCACGAGTATAGATGAAAGGATCATTATATTAGATGAGGGTCAAAACACTTCTAATCGAATGATGAAAACTTTCTTAACAAGACCCACGGATGCCTCAAAGTCTATTGTAATGGGTGATATTGAACAAATTGACGACCCACATTTAACCAAGCACAATAATGGGTTATCCAATATGATTGAACGAGGAAAAACCGAAGATTACATCGGGCATATTACGATGGATATTTCTCCGGACTCACGTAGAGGAAAAGTGGCAACCTTTGGTTCGACGAAGATGTAACAATCTACAAGATTACTAACAGAAAGGAGGAAAACAAATGCGACACAAAGATTTAAAAAGCCTATGGAGAAGATGGATGATTGCTGGGTTCGCAGTAATGATGGTTATTTCCCCCGTCACGGCATCTGCAAATACAGGAGATGCAGTTTCTTCAGAAAAAACTTCCCTATCGGCTGAGAACAACCTAGAGGGCATTGAGGACATCTTAGATAAACTTGAAGAAGCTACCGATACGTTCGAAGGGGAAATCCCGAAAAAAGACGATTCATCAAATGTCCTAGTTCCTGAAGAAGAAGAAGAAGAAGAGTTACCGTCTCCAGAAATCATAGCTCCTATTGTAGATGACGAAAACAATGACAAAGAGAATGTAGAGGAGGAAGAAATAGAACCAAAACCAGATCCTTCTGCAGATTTTGTACCCATCGTTTTCTCAAAGTATGATGAGTACATTAAACACATTCAATTAATGAAGGAAGCATTTCTTGCAAACCCTAATCAAGAAACAGGTCTAGCATATGTGGAAGCTGTACATTCCCTTCCGACTGTAAAAGGAAATGATCCAAAAGTTATCAATCAAATAGACTTACCGAAAGACATGATGGTTCAGTTTAAACAATTGAGTGGAGAAGCATATGATGTTGTAATCGAAAGATACGCTATGTTAATCCTTGCTCGCTTCGAGAATAAAGAGGATTTAAATGATGCAACTCTCGTCAAAGAAGCCATCTCAATGATTAAAGACAAAGCTGTTCAGGCAGCACTAATGAAACGATATACAAACTTAATCGGAGAATTCGAAATCATTGGTCCTGGTCATGGTAATCATGGAGACAAGCCTGTAGATGCTGTACCAGACGACTACGATGTCATTGACAACGGAAAGGACCCAAATGTTGGAGAAACGATTGGAGGCGGTTCAGGAGGCTCTAATGGGGGTAAATTGCCACCTGGTGCTATTAAGAATCCAGATGGTACTGTAACCTTCCCTTCTCTTGGAGGCGGAAGCACGCGTGTGGAAAGTAAGTACAAAATGGAAGGTAACCGTTGTGTGAAGATTGATAAGCATTACAAAGGTAAGAAGTTGATTAAGACAATCACTTCTAAACCGAAAGACGGCGAGAAAGGCTTATGTTGGAGCGGTGAAGGAACTGAGAGATTCTCTGGTTCTAAATCCAAACCTGCAAATGTGTATAACCCTTACGATGCAAAAGAGCGTTTGGAACAGTACAAAAAAGAACGTGCGTTGATTGAGAAAGAAAGAGAAAAGCTCGCTCTCGAAAACAACGAAATTTTATATACGTTCAACCGCTTTGCAGAAATCCCTTATTATAACGCAACCGGCGTGAAGGTGAAGGATCTCAATGCAATTACGTATGATGAAGCACATGACATATTTAAAGCAATGAGCGTAGATGGAAACGGTCAGTTTGTGGAAGAAGAAGCAAGAGGACTAGCCTTAGTACAAGGTCAAGTCATCTCCATTGAACAAGCTAAATTCCCAATGAGTTTTGTGCAGTTAGAAGAACAGTTCTTGAACACGACATTTGACCTTCGAACAGGAATAGAGGAAAAAGAAAGTGGTCATGGAATGCTTGTTATACATGCTAGTGAGGTAGAAACGGATAGCATCAATATCAAAGGTAAACTCGTCCAGTTCGACCAGCCAATTGTAGTGAAGCGTGAAATTGCCCTAATGCCAGCTGAGCAAGTTGCAACATCTCTAGGTGGAACATTTGTGGAAGTAGACAATGGTTTCTATGTCGATATTGATGGCATGAGAATTGAGTATCAAGACGGTCAAGCGTTTGCATTATATAGAGGACAAAAGATCGAGTTGTACTCTGGGCCATATCAAGATGAAAATGGCGTGTGGATGGCACCAATCAACGCTTTAATAAAAGCCGGTGATCACCTGATGAGATTTGAAAATGGAAAGGCAACAATCGAACGCAGATAAATAGTAACCGGAAGAGCAAGCAATTGTATATGGTGATCTATCTAACCTTTACTTGCTTATCTTGTTACATTATGAAAATGTACACTACTAATTAATTTAGTAACGTACATTTTTTTATTTTGTTGGCTGTGTTATAGATTTTTTTGATTAATATCGTTTTTTTAAATTTGGAAATTTATTATTGTAAATTTTGTTCCAAATTTTCAAGGCACTTGGGTAACAATTATTAATCGAAGGTACTCTACAACTCGAAAACATTTCGCCAAAGACTTCATGTATCACTACCGCTAATTTTTCAACAGATATAGTTGGTAAAAGTGATACAATGCGACGTATTTCTGGTTCATATTCATCCTCAGATGTGTAAGGTAAAAGGTACATAGGGTCCCAATCATTAATTACTTCTTTTACAATTTGGTAGTAGTTCATATTATCACTCTTTCAAAATGTATTTTTAGTGATTTATGTTACGCCCTTTATTAACTAAACCTGTCTCTAACTCAGCATAATAGACACCAATTAGTACCTCTATTTTTTTTCCAGAAAACAGCAACTTATAGTTCAAACAGAAAAAGGCTCAACTCCTTCTTGAAGTAAAGCACCAGTTTGTATATAAGGAATCTAATGTAGAATGTTACTTTCGTTTTATGTTAGTTGGAACAAGAACAGATACCGCTTATTAAGCAAGTCCGTCCGTTTGTTGAACTCATTAAAATAGCTTTTACAATAACTGCATAAGATTAGAAATCACAAAATAAGTTAAGAGACCTGCTATAAAGTACAAAATATTTTTCTTCATAAGTTCGATTCTCCTTTCTCAACTTAGCTCACTTGTTGAACACAAGTTAAGCAAACCCATAAACTAAGCACCCGATAGTACAAGAAGACTTTTTGATAAATCCACTACTCAAGTTTAAAATTCATTATGCTTCTTCCCTCAACCAATTTTCCATCTTTCCATATGAATTCGAAAGCATATTGATTTCCAATCATTTCTTCATCAACTGCAATTGTTAAAGGTGTATTTTCAGGAGACTTTTGTTTTCTACTCACTTCTTTTGAATCATATTCATCGCTATTATCTACGTGTATTAAATGAATTTCTGTTGGTTGCGGTTTTAATGTACTCCAATCAATTTGAATTTTATCACCAACTTCAACATCTCCGCTATGGATGCTAGGGTAGTTGTAATGAATGAATTCATCACAGTTATTCCAACATACTTCTCCATACGAGAAATCAAACAGATATTTCATTTTCCCCTCAGAAGACAAAAGGGAAATTTCAGGTGTAACAAGATCCTTAAAAGCTGGAAGGAATTTTTCTTCATTTCCAACAGTACTTTTTTCAGTCTGTATTCTTTTAGTATTCTCTTTAGATACTCGAGTTGGATCTTCCTTCTTTTGAGACTCTTGGATATCATTGTTACACGCGATTAAAACTACTGATAATAACAGAAAAATTAATAGTAATGCTAGTTTTTTCATTTCGCACCCCTTCATGAAGTAAAGCACCCGTTAGTTGAAGAAGAAACTCAGTACTGGCGGTAAGAATAACAGACTAATTGCAGTGAAAATAAGTATTTTAGAAATCAATTTCGGTAGTTTTTCTCTATCTTTTCCTTTATTCATTCCGCTAAATTGCAATTTGTTTTTATATAGCACCAAAAACAGAATAAGAATAGAGACATAAGGCATTCCACCATATCTTTCATCAATATCAATGCCAATCTCTAAATATATACTTCCCCAAAGAATTACCCATATGATACTAACAAATACGAATATAACTAAAATTAGTGTTGACTCTAGAAAGATTTTCATTGTACTCTCCTAATTTATATCTAATTAGTTTTACCCTTTATTTCACTAACCTACCCTTTTAGTTCAATAAGAAAAAAGGCTTACCCGTAAAGCCCCGTTAGCTGAATATGAAAAACTATATATTTATTTTAGCTATGCACTTTATTTTGATTTCTATCAATCAATCGTTGTATCACTAAAAAGACTAGCGTAATGTAAAGGGGAATCGAAATAAGATAAATCATCACATTCAATATAGTCAAATCCCTAATCATTGAATACTCTCCCCATTCTAAAAGAACACGCCATAACAGACCAATGGAGTTAAATAAAAATGCATAGAAAATCATCACTAGAGGACGTTTTTCATATAGACCAAATAACATGTAAGCAATATAAAAATAGACAACGAGCATTCCTATATATATTGGGATAAATTGGACAAATTTTATTGGAAATAATAGCCCGCCAAGCAATACCATCCAAATTAAAGTAAACGTAAATATCTTTTTTCTATTTCTATTTATCCGTTCAAAATCTATTGTATTCACTTTCTCCACCCCATTTTAAGTATGAATATTTCATTTATTGAACTAAACTGTTACGTTTGGGCAAGAAAAAAGTGCCACCCCCAGACTTGAAGTAAAGCACCCCTATTGTTCTATAATTTACATATATTAACTTATTCAACACAATCTCAAAAAAACCTTCTTCTTCAACTAAACTGCTACTTTAGTTTAATAAGAATAAAGTTTCTATACCAATTACTACTGAATGAATAAATAAGATAGCCATAACAACCCATAAAGTATATTTAGAAAAATACTTAAGTCTATTATTTTCAAATGTTTTATTTAGCAAGTAAAAAAAGCCGATTACCCAAATACCATTTTGAAAAAAAGTAGAAATTATGATTTCTGACGTCGTAAAGAACCTTAAAATATAAAATGAGTCCAATGAAATCCCTCCCATATCTGATAATATATTACCACAATTAACCAATGTGTTTCTTAAACTAACTTGCTTCGTTAGTTCAATAAAAAAATGGCTTTACTCCTTCTTGAAGTAAAGCACCCGTTAGTTCAATACGTACCACAAAGGAAAAGCTATTAAAACCAGTATAATCACACTTTTGATTTTATTCTTATTCCACAGATTTATTGCTGATAAGAATCCTCCTAAAGCAAAAAAACCAATCCCAATTAACTCCATGATCCTAATGGCGAATAAAGACCCTAAATGTGCAAAGAAAGTACCCATTACAATAAACCCAATTGTTAAAATAAAACGGCATGACCTAAAATCATTGATTGCTGATTTTTTATCATCAGTATTCATTTTAAAATAACGTCTAACAACCATAAAAGCTGGTAATCCCCAAATAATTATAAACGGAATCAGAGAATCAGTATCCATATTAAATATCCATGCCTCCTTTCCACAGTTAGGTAAATTACTCTTCAACGAAACTGCGGCATTAGGTTCAATAAGAAAAAAGGCTTTACTCCTTCTTGAAGTAAAGCACCCGTTAGTTTAGTAAGAAAACAGATAGATATAAGCAATTAGTACGGAAATCCCTATTAATATCATAGTAAAACACTTAAAGGTATTTTCCTCTCCTTTTATCAGACCTACTACCCAAATTACAAACCAACCAAATAGTGCCAAAGCGATTCCCAAATCACGTAAGACTTTTATGTCAGATGCTGCAACAGAGCCTGTAAGATATACAAGCACACCAATAAAACTAGGTGTAATACCTAAAATAGATAAAGGATTTCTCCACTCTTTTATAAGCTCTATCTGTTTCTCTTTCTCCATTTTTCTGAAGGAATTCCAAGAACCCAGACTAGGTATTGTCCATATAAGCACTATATATATAACTTGAATTAGACTCAATCCATCACCTTTCCTGTCGCCTCGAATTTCATACACAAAATGCCAGATTGTTGAACACGTGTTAAACAACACTTTTCAACTAATCTACTCCTTTACTTTAATACGTTTGAAGTAAATAGAAGTTCCAATATTAAACAAATTTAACATTATGATTTTTCGAAAATGCATTTTGCTTATTCATCTAAACTGCGACTTTAGTTTAAGTGAATACTTTCACAAACTATGAAATTCAAACATCCTCTATATCCTCCCATAAATAGATTTCGATTACCTCGATTGCTTTGTCTGATTGGCATTCTTTATTGAGTTAGAGTATACCTCTTTATCTCTATCTGCTTTTCTTCTGTTGCGTACATGTACCGATGCTGTTTGGGAATTAACCTTTCGGAGTTCCATATGTTCTTTGACTTCGTAATAATAATCACCTATCTTCATAAATCGGTCTTGATAATATTGGAAGAAAAGATAGGTTATATAAAGGAAGAGAGCTATTAGGAATCCTAAGGGGTTATTCAGTTTTTCTGCCCAAATCATGTCTATTTCTTTAGGAGTAGCAGGAGTAGCTGATTCGATTGATAAAAGTAAAAAGGCGTATCCTCCTATTCGAAGAAAAGCACCTAGTACTAATATGTCTCGAAAAAGATAGATATTCTTTAAGAAATTAAGATTGTAACTTTCCCTGAAAAAGGCTGTTGTGATAGAAAACTTTGCCAATGGAATAAATAGGACTCGATGGACGATAGCGAAAATCATGAATCCTATGTCCAAGCTGACAAAAATCGGCAAGTATTCAAAACCTAATACTCCGAAGGCAAACCAAAATATATGTGTAACAAGAATAAGCATTACTATTGAAAAACTAGTTTTTGTCTGTTTCCACGTTGGATAATTATTTCTCAACGTACTTTTCATTGTATTTCGTGTCATTTTTTATCGCGGGAGAAACGTATATGCTTCACTCGCTTTCCACCTCACTATATTATGTTTTTGTATAAACAAAACAGGCGACAGAATACTCTGACGCCCTCTTCTACTAATTATACTATTTGATTTGCTTCCAGTTTGCATCGTACTTCACGCCTGCTTTACCAATCATTACAGTGGTTTGTCCACCTGTATCCCAAACTTCTACGGACCGATTTCCTATTTTAAATGGTTTGTCCCATTTGGTTTTGTCGCCTTTAATTTTCCCCGCTTCCACCACATTGTATAGTTCAGGCACACCATAGAATGTTAAAGTTTCTTTTAAAATGTACGGAATCTTATTTTCGTTAGATGCTTTTGTGTTGTATTTAAATGATGGAATCGTAATTGAAACTTCAAAATCTTGAGATGATTTCTTTGTTAGGAAAATTCCGAAATTATAATTACCATCTATATCAAACGATGCAGAAGAAGAAGATACTTCTGAATAACCAAGTTTCTTTTCAAGAGTTAGAGCATCTTTTTCTATGTTTTTACTTGTACGAGTATCTCCGATGCTTGGGGCTACCCAATTGCTAGGGTATGGGAATCGACTGTCTTGCTTAACTCCTGCTAATGCGGGCTTAGGAGCTTCTGTCTTTGGAGGAGTCACATTGGTTGCTTGTCCTGTTTTCACTGGCTTAGACCCTACATAGACATCCCAACCTCCGTCAGATCGTTTAGTAGCCTCTACTGCAATATCTAATACATCTGTAAAAGACTTATGAGGAACTAAGAAATGATTATTGGATAAGTAAGGTCCTTTTTGAACCGGTACTTTGATACTAGAAATAACTTTTGTCTCATAAGGAAGAATCGTATTCATCGAAGAACCCTTTAAGATAACTGAACTTCCAATACGGTACAGATATTGTTCATTGGCTTTGTCAAAAACCATTACATTGTTTGAGTCTATTTTTTCCACTTTCAATCCAAGAGCTTTTGCTGTACTCACAAGTGGAATGTAAACCGATTTGTATTCTGCATTGTAATTCATTAAAGAGACATCTGCTCCACTAAGCTGCTTGCCGTTTACGAATAAGCGATTAGCTTCGCTAGCTTTATCCTCCGGTGTTATTTGTGCAATTGTTACGATCAATAATAGAGCCATTATTCCTATAAGCCATTTCTTCATGTTCATATTCCCCTCTCTTATCTTTATCTGTTACTAATAGTATAGCATAAAAATGGTTATTTGTCAAATATTATTTACAGAAAACAAAAAGCCTCCGGAGAGGCTCTTGTTATTAATGCGTGATATGTGTGTTCATATCGTCAACATTATCTGCTGTCACTTCAATGGTTACTGTCGCGTAATCACACAGCATTAAGGACGTTGCAGGTTTCTGTGTCGACCCATACCATTCAGGTGTATCGAAACGCATCTGATAAGTGCCAGTCTTCACATTTTTATCTATCAACATCTCATGAACATTCACACCCGCCGTTTTCACAAGCGGCATATAGAATGTTTTAGTATTGTTATCCAGTCCACCAGTAGATTCTGAAACACCTAGTATTACGGTTGCTTTTCCTCCTGCCACTTTACTAAACGGATGCTCCATGAACATCTGAGAAGGACTAGCTTGAAGGCCATGATCCGGATTAACAGTTCTCAAGTCATACACGTAGCTATGGCTTACACCATTTGATAACGTGAAGCTTGTAGAATAAGACCATGATTCTGGTCTGTTTGATAACAAATTGGAGCGATACTCAGCAAACACTTTCATTTCAAAGCCATATCCTGCTTGTACTTTCGCAGTCCCGTTTTTAACATCTTTCCAACCACCAGCAGTTTCTTTGCTTCTGATTAGAATCTTCGAGAGATTATAGCTTTCAAAGTGATCACGAATGTCCAAAAATGTGTTTGTGTAGGTAGTTTTTATGCCCATGTCTGGGTAGTACTCATAAACTGGACGTTCACAATCGTAAGGAGAAGGGATGTAGGTCCCGCTTTTTGAATCGTATTCGTACTCGTAGCAAGTAGCTGCTTCGTATCCGACGATTCGGCTATTCTGGAATTCGTATGCTTCACCTTTCCAGTCATAGATTGTATATTTAGTCGTCCATTCATTTAACGTGTGTCTCATATCGCAACGCTTGATAGCGTCGTTCTTAGTGACTTTCAGATATCCTTCAGCAATGTTGTCATTGTATGGATTTGTTAATCCTGGAACATACTCAACCGGATTTCTCGGTGCCGGGTTCGCTTCTACACTAAAGGTATGTGTACCTTGCGTATATGTTCTGGAAGGAACGCTGAAACTCAACTGCACTTTTTGATTTGGTGGTAAAGTTGCATTGAATTGACCAATCACACTATTACCAAGCTTCACTGTATACAAGACATTGTACGATTTAGTGGAGTTTGTTTCTAATTGTGATTTGAACGAAAGCTGAACAGATTCGCTTGCAGAAGTATTTCCATCTACAGGCATCCGAATCGCATTTGGACTGACTTCTAGGTCGTAAGCGGAGATGTTGAGTAATCCTCTCCATTCCTTCGAATATGGTCCATCGTTCGTATAGTCTGTCGATTGTTTGAGTACTCTGTGTTTATTAGCAATCTGCCATGTTACCTTCATGTATGGCTGAGTTGGTGTGTAATCCATCTCGACAATGGCTATATCCCCTTGTTTTTTCAATACAGTCTTGGTAGCAATTTGCTCGAGGTTTAACGTGCGTACCCCGTCTGTTAAGCTGAGGTCTAGAGATGCAAATGGATTTAGTGGGTTGTTCGAGCCAACCTCTTTTTCTCCGAATGCTTTGTTTATATAGAAGCGTAACTTATACGTTTCTCCAGCTACTACATCGTCCACTTTCTTCCCGCCTTGTAGCAAGTCTACATTGACGCTGACCCCAATATCGTCTGTTTGAACAGGCATGATAAATTCTACTTCATCATCACTTGTATCAAAGTTGTCTCCGATAATATAGTGAGCAAGTGGAATCGTCGCCCGAAACTTCATAAACTCTCCAGCTGTTTCTGGGACTTTGACAATCCAAGAAGAAGCCTCTCCTCCGTCTGATACCATTTTGTCATACTTCGCTGCATGACCATAACCGATCTTATCGCTATCCGATCTCGCTGCACCCTTTTGAGCCATTGCAGAGTTCGCTTGCATGTCGAACACGTTAGGAATCGCAACCTTGTTATCATAAGAATAATAGGTGTTTAGTCCAAGTGGTGTGAACATAGTAGACTTGCCTACTAGTCCTGTTTCCGTCATGTTCTTCACGGATGCTTCAATACGGTATTCACTTCCTGCTTTCACTGCTTTTTTATGCTTCGTAAATTTACTTGTAAGATTTTTGTTGTCTGTTGCGTTTCTAGTGAATGAAGCAACTAGTTCTCCAGTTTCATTATCAAACACCTTATAGCTTGTCAGACGTAAGTTTGCCATTTTAGGGCTTGAAAACTCTAAATTGATGTAATAAATCTTTTTACCATACTGATGGAAACCAACTACAATTCCTGTAGACCAGTCTGGATTATTTTGTAGGTTGAAAATTTCAGACCAGTATTTCGCATCTTCATCTAATGTTTTTCCAGTTCTACGGAAATTAGGGTTGTTCGTGAAGAAATACTTTTTAAACCATGCAATTTTTTGGCTTTCATTCGAATCGTAATGAGAAGCTTTAGCCATTTCATGACTCTTCGTTGCGTCATTGGTGCTTGGATCTACAATCCAATTTCTATCACTATAATCGCTATCAGCCGGGGGTGGATAATCGGCAGGGAAATAAGGATTATGAACAGAATTTCCTTCTGCCGAATACCCAAGATATCTCCATTCATAGTTCTTTCCTACATAGTTGTAGGTTGTTCCACCTTTGTTGTAAGCAACCCCTATTTGTGTTGTACCAGTGTTATCTCCTTGATACACTCCTGGTTTTCCAAGTTTGGGTTCTTGTCTTCCTTTTTTCAAATTCCAACTGAAATTCTTATTTACGAAATAGGCATTGGAATCATCGCCATATTCATTTGTTCGGTTTTCTACTATTTGCCATCTATCTTTATCCTGATTGCTAGGGCTCATTGCCTCTGGTGGCACAGGTGAATACCAACTAAATATACTACGATGTATTTCCAGATAGAATAGTTTGCTACTTGGATAGGATGAATGCCCATTAAAGGAAATTGCAAAAGGTGGCAAATTCGATGGCCTTGTAACAGTGACTGTGCCGTCTTTTCCTGTCCAGTGTTTGGTGGTTCCCGCTGCTGCTGCTGGTGTTACTTGGAAAAACGCTGTAATGACCATTAGTGCCATGAATAACCATAGAACTCTACCCGCGAGCTTTTTCATATACATTTTAATCTTCCTCCTTTACTTATAACTGTTTACTTCTGTTATATGCAGAGGAGGAGTGTTTAATAGAAAAAACTGCGTCGAATGGAAAAAAGACCTTGGATAGTAAAACTAGTCCAGGTCTTCAGGTAAATTATTATCGATAATATCGAATGCGGCTCGTATAGCGTAATTGATAAAGTCACTGCGTTGCCTAGATAATCCAAGCCAATCATCTAGTCGATGCTTGAGGTCCGCATCTAATTTTAAGCTTGTAGAAATACGCCTTTTAGGTACTTTCGGTTCGAAATTCCTAAGTTTATCAAAGGTGTGTATACCCTCTTGGGTTATAGTAGCAAAATTTTCAGGGTTGAAGAAAGATTCTGATGCAAATTGCGTTGCTCTACCTTTTGTTGATTCTTTTGCTTCTATTTCATTAATAACCTTATGTTTTTCCATGGTTATGCTCAAACCCCCACCGTCTCCTTCTGTACGACCCGTGTTTTTAATTCTTCATAGAAGTCTTCAAAAGGCTTCACCGCTTCATTAAGTTCTTTATTCTCCATAAAACCATAGATCGGGATACGACCAACTTTTGCTTTACGGGTAATAATGGTTTTGAATACAGCGTTGGGATATTCTTCTCTGATTTTCTCATTGAAGTATTTAGAGTCCCCGCGTCTTACGTCATTCAGTGTCCGCAGAATTCCCACCATTTCTACATTCCAAGGACTTGTCTGTCTCGCCATGTCTATCGTTAGAAAGAAATTCTCAATAGCGGAGTGACAAAATTTGGAGCTCTCGTACATCGTGATAACGTAATCGCTTGCATAGAGTGCATTCGTTGTCTGCTCAGACAGTGCTGGGGGTGTATCTATCAATATATAGTCGTAGTGATCACGCACCTTGGATAATACCGTGTCTAAGTGTGCAAAGGGAGAACCTGTTGGTCTTTTTGTTTGAACCACGCGTTTTTCATGGGAGAAGTCGGTGTATTTCCCTGTGTATAACCATCTCGATAATAAAGAAAGGAAGTTGTTCGCTGGTAACAAATGCAATTTCTCATCTATAATCCGTATTTTGTTTCCTAGATCCTTATGGACAATAGCTTCGTATACGGAGCTGCCAATAAACTCATTAGCTTCAACTCCACTTAACATCTCACTGACATTTCCCTGCATATCCATATCTACAACCAGTACCTTTTTTCCTTCTCTAGCCATCAAGTATGCCAAAATACCAGTGGTGGTAGTTTTGGATACTCCGCCTTTTTGAAGACCAAGCGTAATAACAATACCCATTGCGAAATTCACTCCTTCTTTCGAATTTCACCAAATATATCACGCCTAATTACTGTAATTCAATATAATTCCTTCCTCAAATACCGACAGACCATGTCGCACCATGCCACTAGTTGACTGGTTGTGACAGATGCCAACGAAAATAGACCGGAATCTATTAAGATGCCGGTCGGGTTATACAATATTTCCCAAATACTCGGAAAGGATATGGTTGATTGTGCAGAATGATTAGGGATACTCTCTATCAGACACTTCTATATTTATTTTGAGATGCTGAGATATTATCTAGTATCCCCTGCTTGGTGACTGAAAAATCCGCTTTGCTCGTATCTATGAGCGGCCCGATTAAGTATATGTTCTATATATAATCTTAAAAGATGTTATTAGGCATCACTGGATGATTATTCCATACTCGGAGATCATTCTAATCTAGACTCGAAAGTATAGAGATATAGGTGCGTATGGCATCTCCTATAGAAATTATAAGGTTAAACAATATTTACTAAATGGTATTTCAAAATACGATTAGATTTCTGCAGGAGACTGTTCTATACTCTTTAGTCGTTCACTTCTGAACTTAAGGATATAGTTAGAACGCTTCACAGCATCTTCTACGCGTTTCCCGAATAATCCGACCTTGGTTGTTTTCTCTGACTCATCTAGTGCATTCCATGACTCAATTGCTTCTATCTCAATTTCATGAATACGGCTCATTGCTTCGTTGACGGCATTTTCTTTTGTTTGGAGTTCTTGTTCTTTTTTTGCCTTTTCATCCTCAACAGAGGTGTCTGGTTTTTTGTTTTCTAGAAGGAGCTGTTCTGCTGTTTCCAATTTCTCTTTGTAGGCATCTTCAATAACACCGACATGATTTCGAATCTGTTCCTCAATATATTCAGGCTTTACTTCGGGATAATAGTAACCAGCCTCTTCATCAAGGACCATATTTATTGAATCACTATTAAAGAATCCCTTTAAGATTTTATCGAATATTTCATTTTGATTATTGGTTTGTAAGCCAGATTTACTTGATGAACCTTGTTCATCCTTGACTGGAATAGCTTCTAGGCCAAGTTGTCTTTTTAGGCCTCGTACACCGTATTTATCTTTCAATAAGAGAATCATCCACAATTTAAAAACAGCAAGTAAATCAAAACGATAAGCAACTGCAGAGGCAACATCATTGTCTTTAAATATGTAATCTTGTAAAGGTTTCACATAATATCGTAAAGAGCTTTCATTCTTGTCAAATACTTTACAAACTTGCGATGTAGTATAAAAGATCTTGTCTTCAATAGTGGCAAAACCATCTTCTATGAGTGTTGAACCAAATAGATCATCTTCTAAGCTAGTATTTTTTATAATGTGGTATAACGGATCAGCAGCCAGTAGTTCTTTTATTTCTTCTACGCTAACCTTTAACTTAATATCTTGGTCTGCTCCATGTAAATTTTCGAATGAATAGTTATTGCTCATTTATAGTCCTCCTGTCCTTCTGAATATTGATTCCTTGTTGTTTACAAGGTTCAACAACCATCGACTCTATTCTTAATTATATCCTATTATACTTGAGAATTCATCATGTTTCAATCTAATCATACTTCATGTTGTATTCTGCTCAGTCCTATTCTGTCGTGCTTTTGACAGTAATTGCTTTAGTTTTGTTTCAATCCTATCCAATTAAGGGGTGAACTATAACATCTCTAAATTCCAATAAGAAAAATACACTAGTATTGACAAGGAACGACCGTCTTAATGTTAATTTAGATTCATAATAACTTCTATGCCGTTCTGTTATGAACCAAACAGAAGTATAAACAAATCAGTTTGTGACTGGTTGTGTTATATATAGCATAATTATAAATTAATCTCGGTCCAGTTATATTCAGTCATCATTCGATTCTATCAACTTTAGTTTATTTATAATGCAATTCAATCCCGATATATTTGTAATATTAAGTAGAATAGAATCTAATTTAAATCATTTATCGCTAAACCTGTCTTATAATAAACCATATTTGTTTCTATTCAATCCCATGTTAACCTCAAATGAATTCAATTAGCATCAAAATAAGTCCAATCCTGTTTAATGCTGTTTTAATATAAATTGTTTTAAATCCTTTTCAATTCAGTTGGATCACAAAATGGTTTACTTATAATGCAATCCCGTCCGGTTTTGTAATACTTTGGTTTAATAATGCTTCATTCCTGTCCTATTTTGTAGAATCATGATTCAATCCTATTTCAATCCATTCCGGTTTTATGAAAATGAGGTTTAAAATTATTAAATAGGCTGTTTTAAGCATTTTTAAATATTACTAAGTTGACATCCGAGAGGTTGGGAAGGCGTCAATTTGGGCGTTTATTTGTTAACGCTTTTTTTAGATGACTTATGACATTTACTTTAACGGTGGATAAATGAGTTTGCAGAACAGGAAGGTTTATTAGAAAACTGGTTTAAATAAGGAAGGAAAGGAAGGAGAGGTAAATTAAAGCTATCAAGTTGATTTTCACCCAGATGTGTATTGGGGAGTTCACGTTACACGGATTGTATTTAGAAAGAAGAGTATGAATTGTCGTCATTATAGTTAAGAAAAACAAGTGTTATGCTTTTCTGCAATGCAACAAAGGGGAGAAACCGTGGTGTTTTTAACAAGGGCATCATAGATACCATTTGTGAATTTTATATAAAAGAGACTACTAACTCTAGCGAATTAGTAGTCTCTTAACACTTAAATTCTTCCGCAACAACCAGAACTAGGTTATCACGGAAACTCGATAGTGTCGGTTCAGGAATATTTATTTGTCAAACAAGTTTTTTATTAAGCCTTTACCAGTTGATTTTTCAGTGTTTTCTTCGGTTTTTCGTTTTCTACCAAACAAGTCTTGACCAGGTTGCGGTATTTTCTTTTGGCGAGTAATAGATTCGCTGCTTCCAAACAGATTTGGTTTGTTTGCTCTACGTTCTTCTTCGAGCTTTATCTTTTCAGCTACTAACTGATCTTTCAATAAGGCAATTTCTTGAATACGAGTAGGGAGGTCAAGCCCAGCGTACATTGCATAAAGATAAACAGGTGATTTAGATTGTGTTTCATTCGGCTTTACGGAATTTTTGTAACCGTATTGGGCGATTGGTTTTTCAGAGGCAGTAGCAGAAACCTTTTGAATTACTGCTTCGATTCGTTCGATGAAGCTTAGCTTGAACACTCGATTAGCCATACTGTTCTCAGCAAAGATGCTTACTGCAAGCTTATCTGCGTATTTCAGCTCGTAGCCCCCTGACAGGACACCTTCGACGAGCATGTTCTCTACATGCTGTTCATAATTATAAGACTTTGCATCGACGATTTCAGTGGCATCCATCGTAGCTTTTGCAATATGCAATACGCCTGGCGTGCTTATGAGATTTATAAATTCAGAAGAGTCGAAATTAAACTCAGCAACTGGCTTATAGCTTGCTGTAACTACATTCATTTCATGTAGCGTTTCGGCTATAAATCTATTAGCGTGTCGAATATAGTCACCAACAGGTGCATTCTTGTGTGATTTCTCAAATTCTTGATATAGTTTCTGATTGTCGACAAATATAATAGAGCCAAAGCTATCCATGAATTCTTCAATTGTTTTCAATCTCTTCATTGCATTTTCGAATACGTTCAGACCCTCTGAGTCACGTGGAAGAGTTAGTATTAAACCGAATCTCCCGCCGTAACCTTTTTCAATGACCATTTCCAAAGCATTAATAACAGTCCCAGTGCCTGTTCCTCCGCCTAGTCCAGCGACTACCCAGATGAAATCATGACCATTAAATATCTTGTCGAATTCCTCGCCGATCACTTCAGTAGAAGCATCAAACATCTCTTCACCGATTTCTATATCTCTTCCTGCTCCTTGGCCATTGCCGATTAATAATTTTTTGGTTTTAGGATTTGTCGTCTTGATAGTCGCCATGTCAATTCGGCTCGTATTTACAAAAAGACCGGAATATGGATAGATAGGGTGACCATCTCCAAGTTTAATGTTGGCACAGGCTGCAGCTATTGAACCGCCAGCCATTCCCAATCCAAAAAATCCAAATCTTGAGCTCACAGAAAGTGCCTCACCTTTAGTTAGTCTGCTTTTTTCCATTTGCATGTTTATCTCTCCTTTAGTCTTTGTTAATAAAGTCGGCGAGGCGATGCCCCAGTTCCGATACCGAATAGATTCTTACACGGCCTACTTCTTTCACATGTACCAAGCCTGCTCCCTCTAATCGTGCTGTATTCATATCAAGTGAATGACGAGAATGAATTAATGGCCCAGTTTCCATAAATCTCTCAGGGAAATTAAGCTCATATAGTTCATTTGCTGCTTTTTTTAGTTCTTCTTTCGACATTGTTTCTTCTCTGTCAACAAGTGAGGCCAATAAGATTCGACTCTCTTTCGACAAATTACTCGCGAGTATATGGAGCAAGTCCTCTTCCTCTAGTTTCGACACGATTCACCAACTTCCTTCTTTTTTCATTGCGAAATACACTTCGCAATGAATGCGGATTTACTAATATTATTAATCATATCGAATAATGCATATTGTTGTCAACCCTTCGTGTGTCTTACGATTTTCTATTGCAACAATACTCCACGCAATAACAGACGCAATGATTGCGAAATAAAGATTTGCAAAAAAACCTAAATATATGTATACTATAGTATATAATATGACAAAGTGTTTACAGGAGGCGAAAAAATGGCGACATTTACAATAAAAAGGATTATGAAGCGAGATCCATTATCATTATTCACCGTTGCTAGCATTGAGTTTATCGAACAACCCGATGGGTCAGCACCAACGAAGGACCATAAGGTAGTTGGGGAGTTTATGTCGATTTTTGAAGGTGATGACTTTTCAGCGGATGGCGAATGGGTTGATTCTGGCAAGTATGGACACCGCTTTCAAGTAAAACAGCCGAAAAAGCTAATGCCACAGACGAACAAAGGAATGAAGAAGTTTTTGAAAAAGCATGTGCAAGGGCTAGGTGTCACGATAGCAAGTCGAATTGTGGACCAATTTGGCATCAATTGTATGGAGGTCATTGAGAAACAACCGGAAAAGCTGTTGGAAATTCAAGGCATGACTAAAGCAAAGGCAGAACAAATTCACACAGATATGGTCAAGCATAAAAATTTTGAAGAAGTTGCTCTATATATGTTGTCAGTTCGCGGAAACTTAGAGATTGCGAACCATTTATATACAAAATTCGGGGATGAAGCTGTTCGAAAGGTCCGTTCGAATCCGTATATTCTTGTTGGTTCGTGTGATGTCGATTTTCATAAGGCAGATGCAATTGCTGATGCAATGGGAATCGACACGCAGAATGCCAATAGAATTAGAGCAGGTATTCTTTCTATGCTTGAATCCTACGCGAAACGTAGGGGAGACTTGTTCCTGCATAGTCGAGAATTGGAGCACTCGCTAGCAAAATGGATCAATTCAACATCGTTTCGACACAAGCTTTCGGAAACAGAGTCACTTCGACTAGCAAAAGTCGGTGTCGAGTTTTTATTGAACACAGGTGAGATCCTTAGAGATTTTGATGAAGAAGAAAACGAATGTATTTATTTGAAAATATATCATCGGATGGAGTCAGGTATTGTCAGCCGAATGAAACATTTGGTCTCTCAAGAGAGAGGGTGGTTAGTTTCTCCGCAAGATGTGACAGCATGGGTAGAGAAACAAACGAAGAAAACTGGTGTCGGTTTCGCAGAGGGTCAAAAGAATGCTGTCGTTATGGCGTTGACGAAAGGTGTCAGCGTTCTGACGGGGGGACCAGGAACAGGGAAGACGCATACTGTTCGAGCCGTTATTGACTGCTTAAAACAGTACAGACCTAGTGCAGTTGTTCATTTGCTGGCACCGACAGGTAAAGCGTCCAAAAGAATGGAAGAAATGGCTAAGCGTCCAGCATCTACAATACACCGTGCCTTAAAGTATGGCAGTGAACAAGAAGGAAACGTGTTAATCGAGGGAGATTTAGTAGTTGTAGACGAAACATCAATGATGGATGTCTTTATTTGTCATTCACTGTTAACCGCTATTGACGAAGGGGTGTCAATTTTATTTGTTGGCGACGTAGATCAGCTTCCTTCTGTTGGTCCAGGGCTAGTATTAAAAGATTTCATCGAATCGGGTCGTATTCCCACCACTGAATTAACAGAGGTGTTCCGTCAGGCACTCGATAGTCAAATAATCACAAATGCGTACGCCATGAAACGTGGCTTGACGACAGAAGATGTTGGTGGTATTTCATGGAACAACGAGAAAGGTGATTTTTTCTTTATAGAAACAGACAATAATCACAAGAAAATTCAGGACTTTCTAATTAAATCCATACAAAAGCTTTTAAAACAAGGGAAGCGTTTAGACGACATTCAAGTATTAACTCCAATGAAGCGAGGAGAGTTAGGGGTATGGTACTTGAATCAAACACTGCAAAAGGTATTTAATCCAGATGGAAAAGGTGTTGAAAACCCATTCGACAAAGGCTCTTACTTTAGAGAGGGCGATAAAGTAATTCATATGGCCAATAATACTGATCTTGATGTAATGAATGGTGAAGTAGGTAAAATACTTGAGATAATCCGACATAGAGATCATGGGACATTGGTTGCGGTCGAATATGATGATGAAAAGGTAGTCGAATATACATTAGAAGATTTGGAAGAGTTAGAGCTTGCTTATGCTATGACTGTTCACAAGAGTCAAGGCAGTGAGTACCCAGTAGTCATTATGCCATTTCATGAGATGGGCGAGAATATGCTGAACCGAAATCTGGTGTATACGGGATGGACACGAGCAAAAGAGTTGATTATTAATATAGGATCCGTGGAGATTATGAACAAAGCTGCATTAAAAGTAGAACAAACCAATCGAAATTCGCTAATTGGTCGCAAGTTGCGTCTGGCGATTAATAATTTCGATAGATTCAGCAAGTCTAGTTAGGAAGTAAACCGACCAACTTCTCCTTCATTAGGAGAGGAGGTTGTTCTAAGGAGGGAATTCGTATGAAAAAAAGACAAACCAAGAAAAATGAAAAGAAATACCTTCCTTTTATGGTGGACGAAGCAGCGTTCTTTTGGATGACGCAGGATGAGATTGCAAAGGTTATCGCAGATGCAGATGTATTCCGAAAAAAATATTTCTTTAGGAAAAAATATAGTGATTTAAAAGAAAAACGAAAAATGATTATCTATTGTCCAAGGCCTGTAAAGTCAGAGATGAAACATATCGAAAACATTGCTAAAAGAGTTAGGAAAACAGAAAAGGTAACGAGAGGAAACAGTAACACAGGTGGTATATTATGGTGACTATTGAGACTATTATCATATTAGCAATAATATTTACTGGATTTTTTGCTGTAGCCTTATCATACTTTAGCCTAAGTACTATTCTCATTACAATTTTCGGTATTACGGTGTCTATACTTTTGTCTTATTTGGCCTACAAACTATATTCAATAAATAGAGGAAATATCGAGGATCAAACTCAGCAGACAGAAAAACATGAGGTTTTACCGTTACTTGTTAAAGTCTGGGATAAATTAGATGATGGAAAACTATATGTTTCCAGAGAAGATATTGAGCATTTAGAAATTAGAAAGAAAACACGAGAGTTTGTATTTGGATACCAGAAAGAAAAAAAACTATCAGAGGAAAAATCAACTCTTTTCATGCTCGGTGGTCATCCGTATAAAGCAACAGAAAAGTCAAAGGAAGAATTAGAAGGAGACAATTTCGAAATGACTGCAAAGTTGCTTTCAATCAGTCATCAATCCTCTATAGAATGGTTATTAACTAAAGAAAAGATTGATTTGTCTGTTTCATTAGTATTATTTAAGTTCCAACCCGCTCTAATGAAAATTCACATTATTTTAGAGGACAGTGAAGAAAATGAGATAACACTTGGGTTAGATGCTAGGAAGAAGATAGAGGATCTATTGAGCCCTCTTTTAGATGAACTCTATAAAATGAAAGTAAAAGAAGAAAAAACAGCAGCCGAACTACTGAAATCTTTTCAAAATAAAGTAAATGAGAGTTATTCGAATGATTTAGAGGTCGAGTTGGTATTGTCAGGTCTAAAAGACGTAAAGATGCCAACGAAGTAGTTTTGGTGAAATGTGAAAAGGGGCAGATATGATGAAAACATTGGAACAGGAAGCCATCAGTAAACAAGCAGATGAAAACTTTAAAAATTGGAAAGTCGCATACGATTCGCTGAAGAAAATGATCCTAGAAGCATCGGAGGAACAGCTGGAAGAGTATATTCAGATTTCATTAGAGATGTCTTCCGATTCTAATGAGACAGAGTTGCGGAAATTCTATCAAGATATACGAGATGGGAAAAGATGAAATCATAAGAGGAGGGGGAAATATGAAAAAGCTTAAGATGTGGGGCATCCTTGTAGCTTCAATTGCTTTTGTAATAGGGACTTTGTTCTTAGTATTGGTTTCACTAAATCATCTAGGAACGACTACGAAAAATATAACAGCGGACAGAATAGAGGCGTTTGAGGCTTCTATTGTTGAAAATTTTGAATACAACCATGAAGAGAAATATGAAATTACAGATAAGTATACAGGAAGAGTCAATGCAGGCATGCTAGCTACCTCAAGTGCATACTATTTGGTTGGTTTGAAAGGTGAGGAAGTCTTTAAATTAAGAGTTCCCTCCGAATTGTACTATCGGACGATAGTTGGAGAGGAATTGACTATTCAAGAAGGAGATATTGAAGTTGAAAAAACTATAGGTCATTTCGTAGACCTGGATCATTACGAAGCTGCATTAACATCAGATGGAACAGGCGTAATTTACAGTTCCTTAATAGAAGAATAGGTAATAAAAGCAAAACGTCAAATGTGCTGAAAATAGCCAAGCAAAACACCTGAAATAGTCATATAGGAGAGAGCAACGATGGAAAAGTATGGACTATCGGGTTACTTAGCCCAAGATGGAGTGTGGTACCCATGTGGATATCAAGAGCATTGTGACAAAGCAGTCGAGTTAGTGAAAATCTATCAGCTAAATGACCATGATTATAACAACATTGCCATGTCTGTTGAGTTTATTAAGTTTGGCACTGCTCCCTGGGCAGATAAAGAAGGTTCAAGCATATGTCATGTATTTATTGATTGTTCTAGGAACCCGACAGAAGCACAAATAGAGTGGTTGCGTAAAAATATTGTTCGTGCGACAGATAAGCAAAGAAGAGAGGTAGAACTGACTTTTTCGGCCTTTTATCAGTTATCACTTTAAGGAGGAACCCTATGTATTACGACGATGAAAAGTTTAATACACTTATTGAAGCCTATCCAGACGATCCTGTCGTGATGCCGAGAAAATTAGATGGAACTATTGATTATGAAGCAGTACAGAGTCTACCAAAGACCACAAGGGAGGAAAAGATTGTTTACTGTGCTTTATGTAATAAGATATTCGGGACCCATATCTTCGCGACCTATGCGAAATATTCCGATGACAAGCTTCAAAACGAAGTAGAAATATTTGAGATGTTATGGCCATAACTATTAGGAAAGGTTGAGTGTGAATAAGATGCAAAACCAAATAGCAATGAAATTAGACGGCGTGCTCCTTAAGTCTGATGGCACAGATATAACTTGGCAGGAATTCGTCACTGTATTGGAATCAAATGGGCTCGAATATACAGGGCAAAGCCTATTAATAGATGAGAGTGGGAACATTAGTGTGGAGAAACCGCGGAGATAATATATGAGAGGGAGCTTTGCATGCTGACTTGGGGAGTAATTTACTTGTTGGTCTCAATAGTGATATTAATTAATTTGTTAATAGAATATAAGATAGGATATCTTAGCTATGAGGCAATGGATATAGCTATGTTTTCTTCAATGACAGTATGTCTTATAGTAGGTACAAGTATATTGTTGACATAACTTTAAGATTAAGGAGCAGATATTGCTCCTCTTTTTCATGCTTAGAAGAACATCTCATTAGATATTAAATTTCGCCCCCACAATAAAGACGAAAATGGTCACCTTCCAGTTTTAGGCTCGCTTTTCCGTATGAGAAGTCACATCCAAACTTAAAGAATTCGTCAAGTTGCCAAATTGCTTGAGAGAGCGAAAGTTCGATTGGTTCACCCATATGTCTATCGCTGTTTGGAACTACTAATGAATGAACAACACCATTTTTATAGATCATGAACCCCTCTAAACCACTTCCATCTTCGTGTTCTTTACAATGAGGGTCATCAAACCACACAATGTTTCCTTCTAATAAATGTTTCTTGATTTTATAGTGTTTGTCTAAAGGTTTGGTTCTGCATCCACATGGTTGATTGGTAATCATTATACCTGCTCCTTTTTGTTTAACTTTTACAAAGTATTTCTAAAATGAAAGGATTCTATTCAATGAGAAAACGTAGTGGAAGAACAACACTTTATCGAGTTGATTAGGACTAACCTATTGCGTAGTTGCTTTTGTTTTATTGTTCGGAATAGAACTGCATATACTAGGGAGTATTCATTCAAAAGGAGCAGTGCGAGGCTGCTAAATAAAAGGGAGGCAATAAGATGGTAAACAAAGCAATTGTTTCGGCACATATTTGGAAAGGTGAAGATGGGGAGAACGAGGTAGAGATACTTGATATAATACATGATGATCATAATCATACAGGGATATTTGATGATATCGACCACGCTTTATTAGAGCAAATCACACCTAATTATGTTCCAGAAGTAAAATATGACCTAGAGTCGGAATTAAGCATAGTAATAAAAGACAATCTACAAGCATCAGATTACTACTTTATGGCGATAGTAGAAGCAGAATTTGTTACTAGTGGTGGGTTTGAATATGTCGAGCACGACATCGAATATGAGGTTACAGAAATTAAATCAATAGAGGATGTTAGTTCGAACTTTACTAAATGAAGAGAAAAGAGAAGAGTTGTCAAGGGAAGCAAAACATTGCTTCTTTTTTTGTGCATTAAATATCTTCCTATTAGTGGAGCTTCATTATTAATTAAGAACAGGAGTCCTTTAAGGCATCTTTTTCTTATGGTCTGGAAGGTACCTGCATAGAATACAAGGATTATAAAAACATGGTGCAGCTATATGGTTGCTTCACAAAAGGAGTGGTCTAGGATAATCTACTTGATTATGCCATTAAGAGAATTACTGGTCAATGTACCTGGCCAATTAGAGCCATCAGATGTAAAGGGGAGAAATTAGCGATGGATGTACGAATTTTCGAAACAGTAAACGGTGGAAATTTGGTTGTCATCAGTAGGAAGTCAGCGGTTATTTTTGAAGCTGAAGAAACGATCGGTAATCAAGGCTTGAAATTCATCTTTGAATTTGGAGAAGAAACATTCTTAGAGTTGGTTGATTATCTCCAGACAGTGTCAAACAAGTCGTGGAGCAACTTCGTCCCTACCGAATGCAATAGCTGCGGTTCGGATTACTCGGAGTATTATGATAGAGCACTGGATAACAATGGATATTTAGATTTCCGTGAAAACACCTTACGTATAGAAAGACCAACGCTCGAGAGTACGAAATTATATCAGTTTAATAAAAAGAAAATGGAATCATTTGTGTACGATTTGAAGAAGGTTTTAGGGAATGGAGTGTAAACGATGAAAAGCGAATATTTCTCCACGTTGAAAAAGGGAAAAAGCATAAAAGTGAAGATACCTAAACGGAATCTGACACCGCCAAAGAAGAAACGTTTACGAAAAAAGAAGTTTTGGCTATATTGTGGAGATTGCAAAAGGTGGTTCACAAAATATGAACATAATGGATTTGCTTATTTTTCAGTAGGAAAGGTAATAACTAAATACCTTTGTCACAGCTGCGATGTTCAAAGATTTAGAAGTGATAAAAGAAAAAAGCAGTAGGAGAGAAGTATAAAAGTCAAAACTCTCAATAAAGACTGCTAGGAAAAGAAAGAAAAGGAAAGGAATTGATTATTAGATGGCTCATATAGAGGGATTAATAAGTGTTAGTCAGTCTAAATGCAGATTTTAATACGGGGGGAATTGTTCAATTGAAAAGGAAAAAAGGTATTTTGATGTTTATATGCTTGCTGCAGATAGGATGCTTGTTTATATATCTTGGAGTTAGAACCGAATTGTCTAAAGATGCACAATTGCTAAGCAAGGAAAATCAAGAACAACTAAAGAGTGTAAACGAACAAATAAATGTGTTATTCCCTTAAGAAGTGAAAACTCACATTCCAGAAATAGAAAGGGGTATGAAAATGCCGGTGCCATTTACGAATATGGAGGATATTGTTTATTGTCACAATGAGGAGATAGCGAAGGAAATCTTTGAGTTTTTATTAAGTAAAGGCTATCCATTAGGCATGTCCGGCTCTCAGATTGAAACAGGGACACATGGAATGCAAGTTGTGAAACGTATTGATGTGTATAAAAGTAAGAAAAAGGAAAATTCTCTAAAATAGAATTACACATTTTACAGAGGCGTCCTTATGGGCGTCTTTTCTTATGGTTAGGAAAGTAACTGCATAGAATAGAGGGCATCAAATTAAACAGGAGCAGCTTATCTGCAGATTCGGAGGTAATTGAATTATAAGTGCAATTATGCAGAAATAAGAAATGGAGGAATAAATACGTATGGTTACTATAAATACAAATTTAAAAGATATAACAGGAACAACAATTAAATTAAATGACATATTAGAAGACAATGTACCCTCTAAAGGGATTGTAATGTTTCATGAAGGTGAATTACTCCTTACTACCAATTTTGAAGGAAGAGACATACAATCAACGGACACCGCCGACAAGCTGGACCAGGCATTAGTAGACGATAATCACATGAGAATCATTGGGAATGTTGTCGACAATCTATTAAACGTATTTAATTGAGGTGAGGAGGAATAGATTATGGCTTCATCGAGAGAAGAAATTAAAGGATGGCTAGAAAGAGGTCTGGAGCAGAGGTCTACGCATGTAATCATTGCTGTGGATACGTGGGATCATGAAGATTATCCTGTCTATGTTCATGCTTCTGAAAGTGTTCGTGAAAAAGCGGATAGTTATGATGGCAGCGAAGTTCAAATTATGGAAGTTTATGATTTATCCAAGGATATTAATGAACAATTAAACGAAACAAGATCGTGGAATTTTGGCATTTAATCGTAATGGTAAGGAGTTTCTGGCTATGTATGACGGAATAAATTGACCAAAAGGAGGGAAGCAGAACGTTGCTTCTCTTTTTTTGCAGGAAATATCTCTCTATTAGCGGAATCTCAATATTAATTTGAAGGAGTCCTTTGAGGGATTTTTTAATTATAGTTCGGAAGGCAACTGCATAGAATGCAAGGATTATAAAAACATGGTGCAGCTATATTGCTGTTTCGCAAAAAGGAGAAGTTTATATATGAATTTTGTATTGGTAAAAGAATTAGAAAAGAATGAATTTATTACGGTTATCGTAGAAGACCAAATGAGTAAGGATCAATTATTTGATGACGCGGAGAAAAATGGCTGGATATTAGTAAAAGAAGCTGAGCAAATCGTTGTCTATGACCTAGTTAGAAGGTTTTCGATGAATGGAGAAGAATTTGATGAACCTGCTTATCTTCCCGATGAACAGAAAACGGTTGAATCTATTCTAGAAGCATTGCTTACCGAAGCATCTTTCACATCGCAACAAGAAGAAGTAGAAGCGTTTCTTAAAGGAGATTCATCACTAGAAAAAGTGTTGCTAGAAAGAAAGGTTAAAGACTTGGAATCAAAAGTAGCAGTTTTGCAGGATTACAAAGATCAAACGGTATGGAGGCTTACGACTGAGGACTTTATTAGCATAGCGGTCGATGATAAAGGACTAGACCTAGATGAAGCAGAAGTTTTAGTTCTAGATCATTTCAATATTGAAAATTGGGCTGATTATGTTTCCTTATTTCTCGATGGAAAAATTGAAGAAACAAAAATGAAAAAAGAAAATGTGGATAATGAACCAGGTTTTAATTGCCCCAAATGTTCTAGCGAGGATACAGAAACATGGCTTTTCGAACGAAAGCAAAACTGTCTTGATTGCAAACATGAGTTTACATTAAGTGAGAAATTGGCACAAGAACTTAAAAAAACTCGTGGTGTTGAAACGTATATAATGGTGTGGCAAGGGGAAGAGGAAAAGTGGTATTACTTTATTGATGAATTTGACAAGGATCAGTTTACAGATGGATACGTTGATTACTACGTAGAGGTGGAAGAAGGATTAATTATTGTGGATACTTATTCGCCAGCAAACGAGGGTAAAGTATTCACACTGGCTTATGATTCAGCTTTATGGGAGCTTAGTTCGAAATGAATATTCCAAAAAAAGGAACAGGGGAAATAACCATATAAGATGAGTTGCACGAACACTAAGACGTCCTTCAAGGCGTCTTTTTCTTATGGTTAGGTATGCATCTGCATACTATATAACGTATTAATTAAACAGGAGCAGTAATGCTGCAAGGAGGAGGAATTAGTAATGAAGAAAATGGCGAATAGAATTTGCAATAATAAGGATTGTAAGGATGTGAAATTGTCAGTTTTAAATGAAAATGAAGACCCAATGTCTCTTGTTTGTGAAAACTGCGGGAGAAAACACAAGGCATTAACAAGGTACGTATTATGTGCTTGATTATACGACACAACAAACCCTAACTACCTTTGTCGAATGTGGTGGGTATTCAACAGTACCCCTCATAGATAATACTGACGGGTGCTTTTGATAGACATGGAAGTAAAAGCAGAGCATTTATATTTGAAATTTAGGATAACGAAAATTTAGCTCGTTTTAATAAAGCTATATGTGAACTAATTCATAAATTATCTTCATGAATGCAGAGGAATTAGCTTCAATAAAAGTTCCAAGTATAAGAATTGGAGGCATTATTTTGAAAGTAGAGAGAAATAAAGATGATATGAGTGTTTGTAATGACTGTTTAGACAGGCATGTATGGGCAGAAACAATAATTGTAATCGGAGGTATGAGCCTGAAGCTTTGCCAACGTTGCAGAAAAGAGTTAATGACACAGCTAATTGATAAATTGTAGCACGTTGCTGTAGACACAAAAAGTGAGATAAGGAGTTGAAAATAAAATGGCATTAGAAATAGCTAAAATATGTGAACTTTGTGATAAACACTACTTTGCGAGCGAATCTTCGGCAGAGCATGACAAAAACACATACTGCTCTAAAGAATGTGAAGAAGATTATTCTAACGCAAGAGACTAAAGCACAATTCGGTTATGCGTAGTGGCAGTGTACACCTAATGTGCAGCAACTAATAGGAGGAAATAGTATGAATGCATTACAAGGTATGATGAAATTAGAAAAGTTGCGAGATGAAGTATCGGCTTTGGAAGAAGCAATCCGTGTAATGGAGTCTAACAAGTCAGACTCTCACTTTATCCGAATTGTTTCTGAAATTAAAACATACAAATCTGGTTATCAAAAAGAATTAGAAGATACACTCAAGAAAATAGAATTACCAAAACAATTCTACTAAACAGTTCGACCATACGTAGTAACAGTAGACACATTATGCGAAGGAGGAGAAAGCGTGGATAAAGAAAAAATCATTGCTCTTTTAGAAAAAGAGATTGAATTTGCAAAAAGTATTAACGCTCACTATCAGCTAATTTTCGGGTTACAACAGGCAATAATAGTTATTAAAAGAGAAGAAGCTAACTAAACCGTTCGACCATACGTAAACGTAGACACATAAAGAGAAGTAGGAGGAATCCACATGAAGCTAATAGACCACTTAAATATATATTTTGGAACTGAATATAAGAATGTAGCGGAGTTCATAAAAGACATTAAAAAAGGGGATTTAAGTGACGATTATGAGAATGCAGAAGAAAAACTAAATCACGTGCTAATATTTCTAAATTCAGTTAGCAAAAATATCTGATACGCAGTTCGACCATACGATGTGGCAGACACGCATACAGTAAAGGAGTGATTTTGAATGGACATTAGAGAAGAAATAAGAAAACAACTGGAAGGATTAAGCCAAGATGAGATAATCAAGGTCTTCCGTGAAGCGGGGTTTAATGTATCAAAAGGAACAGGTGAAGTAAACATACAAGATGACTTGCACGAATACTAAGACGTCCTTCCGGGCGTCTTTTTCTTATGATTCGGAAAGCAAATGCATAGAATGTCATGTATTAAATAAACAGGAGCAGTTTACCTGCATGTTAAGCAATTGAGTAGTTTTTGCTGAACAAGAAAAGGGTGAAGACACATTGAAAATGTATAGTTGGATAGCGATTTTATGTTTTGCATTGGTCATATTTGGCGGCATAGTTAAAGTAAGCATTTTAGCTGTAATCGGTATGGGCTTGGTAATGTTCTATGTACCTTTCAACATGAACGACAAATTAAAAAGAGAATGAAAACTACTATCATTGTAAAAAGTTGGAAGTTTAATGAACTAAAAAGGGAAAGAAAGGTGGATTCGTATGTTGGAATTAGAAGTCTATCACGGTTGTAAAAATCACGAAGATAAAAATGACAATGTTGTATTCTTCTCTTCGGAAAAATCGTTTTCCGAAGACTATGGAGAAGTCGAGGTGTATGTATTAACGCTAAGTCTACCGTTTGATACTTCTTCCAGAGTCCATATTAATGAGCTATTGGAATCCGTTCCAGTACTAGAAGATTTTTATACTGGCGAAACCTTTTACAATTTTGAAGAATTACAGACAACGGGGGTGTTATATCAAGATACTTGGGAGATTTTCGAACACCTTATACCTCAGGTCCAGTTTTTAGGCTATGACGGGATGATTATTTATGAAGGTGGCGTGGAAAACTTTATTAGTTTTTATTCTAGACAATACAAGAGACTTATAGCCTCGTAAGCTTAGAATGCTAGGCCGCGGTTCACACATAAAGCGAGGTAAAGGAGCAATAAAAATGGGACTATCGATTGCGATGTCAGAACTTAGAACAACACGATTAACATTGGTAAATGACGTTAAATGGTGCATTGAAATGGTACAGGAGTTAGAAAGCGGTAAAATGGAGACTTTCCATACGAAAGAACAATTGATAAGTGAGTTAAAAAGTGTGTTAGAAAGTGTATATGGCAATATTAATTAACTTTCGTAACACACAGTTCGACCATACGAAGTAGCAGTAATCACAAACTATGAATTAGAGAGGAAGATTTATTATGAAGCAAATAGACGATTTAATGGCTAAGTTACGTGGGGAGTTTTCTACGAGAATGGATGATGACGACATTGTTACTATCTTAGAGACCCTTCAAGAAGTAGATGAAAAGGTCTCAAAATTAAGATATGTATTAGAGTCTTGTAAATACCATGCAGAAAACATAATTGGAAAAGAGTACGGTGAATCAATGGATGCAGATGATATTGTTGAGGAAGTAAATGAAGTCTTGGAAGAAAGTTGACTATCGCACAGTTCGACCATACGAAGTAGCAGTAGACAACAAAATGCGAAGTAAGGAGTGTTAGAAATTGAATTTTAAATTTAAAGTTAAAGGTAACAAAATGAAAGAACCTGTTGTTATTGAAACTACTGGTAATACTAGTTTACAAGCCATATTCAAAGCAAAAGAAGAAGCAAATAAACTGAATTTAGAATGGGATGAAATCGAATATATTTAAGTCGTCTTTCGACCATAAAGCGTCGCACTAGACACATTGACTAAGAGGTTACTGGAAAATTGAGTAACCTTGCATAGTTACTGGCAAATCGAGTAACAAACGAGAAATAGAAAAGAAGAGAGAGTTGCAGCTATTAGCCGACTCTCTTTTTTTTGTCCAGAAATCTCTTTTTGTAAGTTCAGCCGAACTGCATAGAATGTATAGAACCATCAAAATTGGAGCAGTTCAACTGCATATTAAAAGGAGAGATGACTTAATGTTCATCAAATCGAGAAAAGCTAAGAATTCAAAACGTGGTATCTACCTACAGGACAAACAATTGAGAAATACTTCCTTCCAACCTGGAACTTCTTATAAATATATCATCGACGTGCAAGCGAAAAAGGTGGTTATTGTTCCATCAGAAGATGGTAAGAATGTTGTATCTAAAAGGATTATGAATGATGGAGTTAAACCAGTCATTGATATTCGCAGTAAAGAAGCACTAGCGGTATTTGACGGTGCAGAGTTCTTACAAGTAGAGATCAATGATGACGAAATCGTGGTTAGTGGCTATGTGCAAGATGATTCGATTAATGACTCGCTAGTTTCGACGGTTAAGAAGAAAGCGAAGAAGTTATTCTCTTCTGCCTCGAAGATTATCGATATTCAAGATATCCTTCGCGTTAAAAAATTAGTCGAAGTCAGAATGTCCAAGCAAGAACTAGACCAAGTAGTCGGAGCTGTAGGTTCATTTGAACAGCTATCCATCTTTGACTATGCAGATGGTGGTGCATTTTCTAGCTCTTCCGTTCAGAATACAAGGCAGTCCCTAAAAGATTTAAAAATACCACTACAACTGATAAGTTTGTTCAGTGGAGCAGGGATATTGGATGTAGGGTTTCAAGAGGCAGGTTTTGATGTAGCGTTCGCATTAGAATTGAACGAATCAGCCGCTGAAACTTATCGTCAGAACATTGGTGATCATATTCATACAGGAGACATTACAGAGTTTGACAAAAGTCGCTTTAATCAAATAGGTTCTCCAGTTGTTATTGGCGGTAGTCCTTGCCAAGGATTTTCTGCTGCAAATAGGAAAACGAATTTTTTAGACAATCCTAACAATATGCTGGTTCGCCATTATATTGATTCCATCAAAGCCAACAAAAATTGTCAGGTGTTTGTCTTAGAGAATGTTCCTCGTATCCTCACAGCAGGAGATGGGAGATTTAAAGAAGAGATCTATGAAGCTTTGTCAGAGTTCGAAATCACTTCTGGTGTTCTTTCAGCCGCTGAATTTGGAGCAGCTCAGGATAGAAAAAGAGCATTCTTTATCGGTTCTAAAATTGGCAAGATAGACTTGCCGAAACCTTTGTACACAAAGGACAACTATATTACAGTTCGAGAAGCATTTGAAGGGATCACAACCGACCTTCTGAATCAAGGAGATTATAGTAAAGGAAAAGCAGATACCATCGCTCGTATGAAGCATGTACCTCAAGGCGGAAATTGGAGGGATATTCCAGACGAATTAAAGACAGGGAAGATGAAGTCAGACAAGACACATAGTTCTGTTTATCGACGTCTAGCATGGGATGAGCCTGCTATTACTATTGCAAATCCAAGGAAGTCCAATATTACGCACCCAGAAGAAAATAGAATTTTATCCGTTCGGGAATGTGCAAGACTCTTTGGACTATCAGATAGCTTTGAATTTAAAGGAACCTTAGCCTCAATGCAGCAGCAGATTGCAAATTCTGTTCCTGTGCAATTAGGAAAGGCTATTGCAATGGAAGTGAAGAAAGCTATACAGCAATTTAACATACGGAACAAAACTGAAAGTTTCAGTCTGATCTAAAAGAGGAGGGGATTTCCCCTCTTTTTTTGTTGGAAAAGATTTGATTGAGTACGAAGAGAAGTTAATTATTTTGGCGATTATATTCGAGTTTTGAATCAGTTTTGAATCAGTTCTGTAAATTATATTTGACAAAATAATGCCGAAGTGCTATAATTATAGTAACGAAAAGGGGTGAAGTGTATGAAGGGTAAAGAAAAAAGTCGATTTCACTGGAGTAAACATTATAGTGGGTGGATTTGGATACCAAGGATAATTGTTGTCTTCTTGATCCTTCATCTCTTCATTGGCATGGGAAGAGTTCCGTCTGCTTCGATGGAACCTACTTTAAATGTGGGAGATTTAGTACTATATCAGAAAAAAACGGATTCCTACGAGATTGGAGAGGTTATTCGTTTCCAAGTAAACGGTGAACAAATGGTCAAACGCATAGCTGCTGCTCCTGGAGATGTCATAGAGACAGATGGTATTAGTATCTGGATAAATGGGATTGATTATACAGGGGTTTCCATACAGGAAGACTTGTCAAACCCATTAAGCGAAATAAAACTACAGAAAAATGAATACTATGTGATAGGCGATAATCACGGTAACTCGATTGACTCAAGAATTTATGGGCCAGTAAAAGTGGAAAACATAATGGGAAAAGCTTTCTGGAAGCTCATGCCTTTTGGCAATATCGAAGATAGAGAGATACCGCAAGAGTGAACCTTTCACGAAACATATGGACGGAACCAATTGGGAACCGTTCTTTTTTTGTGGGAGACTGACTACTAGTTACAAAAGTCGCAAAAAAACAGAGGGGTGGATATATATGGGTAAGGTAGCAATTTTAGCTGAAAAGCCAAGCCAAGCAAAAGCGTACGCTGAGGCCTTTACTTTGAAGCATCGAGATACAGTCATGATAGAGTTGGAAAAATGTTCAACATTCCCTGATGGGGCTATTATTACATGGGGAATTGGACATTTAGTTGAGCTTCAACAACCGGAGGAATATGACCCAAAATGGAAAACATGGAGAATGGACACATTGCCTATATTGCCTGCAAAATACAAGCATAAAGTGGCAAAAGGAAAAGTAGCTCAGTTTGAGTATATTAAACGTTTATTTAATGATCCGTCTATTGAGACACTTATAAATGCGGCAGATATTGATAGAGAAGGGTCGAATATTTTCTACAGTATCTTACAGATGACAGGCGTAAAGAATAAGACGGTTAAGCGTTTATGGATAAACTCACTCGAAGCTGATGAAGTTCGTAAAGGATTTAATAATCTTCATGACAACAAGAAGGATTTGATGCTATACGATGAAGCAAAAGCTCGTCAAATTAGTGATTGGTTAGTCGGCATGAATTTCTCGCGTCTTTACACCATTCTAATGAAACAGAAAGGTTTTGACGGCGTCTTACCAATCGGACGTGTCCAAAGTCCGACTATTTATCTGATATATGAGAGACAAAAAGAGATTGCTAATTTTGTAGCAAAACCATTCTATGAACTTGAAGGACAGTTCAAAGCAAAGAATGGCGAATACAAAGGGAAAGCGAAGATTAAAAGCGAGGATAAGAAAGAAGTAGAATCGCTGATGAATAAGCATGGTATTACAGGAGAAGAAGATGGTTCTGTTCACTCTGTTACTAAAAAAGAAAAACGAGTAAAATCGCCAAAGCTCCATGCCTTATCTACTTTGCAAGCGGTGGCCAACAAGCGATGGAAGTATAGTCCTGCGAGTGTATTATTAACAGTGCAGAATTTATATGAGAAAAAGTTGCTATCATATCCGCGAACAGACACGCAGTTCATCACAGAAAATGAATTTGCGTATCTTGTGAAAAATCTTAAGGGATATATGGACATTGCTGACGCTAGATTCACGCCTGTTTCTACTAAGCCTAATAAACGGTATGTAGACGGAGCAAAAGTATCGGAGCATTATGCTATTATTCCGACGAAGATGTTGCCTAAAGCAAACGAGCTTGCCAAATTAAGTACAGAAGAAAATAATATCTATTTTGAAGTGCTGAACACTACACTCGCTATGTTCCATGAAGATTATGTATATGAGGAAACAAAGATAATCACAGAGGTGAAAGGATTACAGTTCGACACGACCGGTAACACTGAAGTTAGTAAAGGGTGGAAGGCTTTGTTCCCTGTAGAGAAGAAAGGAAACGGAGACCAAGCTCTGCCGATATTAGTCAAAGGAGAGTCAGTTGATGCTAAAGTAGGTATTCGTAAAGGCATGACCTCTCCTCCTAAGCCCTATACCGAAGGGGAACTGATTAACATGATGAAAACATGTGGTAAAAACCTCGAAGATAGTGAAGAGGGCGAAATAATGAAAGAGGTTGAAGGATTAGGGACAGAAGCTACGAGGTCGAATATTATTGAGACGATCAAGAAGCATGAGTATATCGCTGTGCAAAAAAACATAGTTTCCGTAACAGATAAGGGAATTGTCCTTTGCGAAGCAATAGAAGGAACGTTACTTTCTAGTCCATCCATGACAGCTAAATGGGAAACCTATCTGAAAAAGATTGGAAATGGCAATGGCTCCAAAGACTTGTTCTTGGGTAACATCGGCAAGTTTATTCAAACAATGATTGAAGAGGTTCCAACGAAGATACAAGGGGCTACTTTCACTAATACAAGCACTGGCAAAACATCTGCTGGAAAATCAGGTGGAGCAGAGGGAATCGCCTTATGCCCGGCATGTAAAAAAGGAAAGCTGTTTTCCCATAAGACATTTTATGGTTGTACGGAATATAAGGGTGGCTGTAAATTTACCCTACCGACAGTCATGTTAGGAAAGAAGCTAACTCAAAAGAATATTAAGGACTTATGCGAAAAGGGGAAAACGGGACTTGTTAAAGGAATGACATCAAAAGCCAAAAAACCGTTCGATGCCATACTCAAATTAGAAGCTGGTTCTATTAAGTTTGAGTTTCCTGAAAAGAAAATTAGTTAATGAGAGACGTCCGAAAGGGCGTCTTTTTGTGTGTGCTGAATCGAAGAAGGATTCTCTGCATAGAATGGACTGGTTAATTAAATGGAGTGACGAGGTCACAGGTAAAAAGGAAAGTAGCTCAAAACATCCTTAATTGCATAGAATGTATGGAAAGGGAGGTTATCAGGAATGACAGAAATAATCCTAACACTGATCGTGGTATTTGTTATACTATCGATAATGGTATTTTTGCTCAAATTGTCCATTAAGTTGGCACTTGGCATTGCAGTAGCAGTTATTCTCTTCAATGTGGCATTCATTTGGGGTCCACAGGAAACGATGGAAAAACTCCATTTGTCTGAAATCTTAAATGACGAAGCTAGTCACAAGGTAGAGGGAGCCTTGGCATCGTTTACTTCCAAACGAGATAGTACGGGAGTGATAGATTCTGAGAGCTTGAGAAGAGTGATGGAGACAAGCAAAGAGAAAGCTGTCGAAAAAAGCGGTGATTTGTGGAAAAAACAGTTGAAAAAAGACTGGTCCACCTATTTTGAAGGCTTAACAAAAGAAGAAATTGATATAGCCATCGAAGACACACGCGATATTTGGTCAAATGTGTTCACTCAGAAAGAAATGGAAGAGATTGCAAATGGTGCAATCCAGTAATCAAAAAGGATAAAAATTAAACAGGAGGGATTTACATGAAAAGAAAAAGAGAAAATCATTCAACTTATTTCCCTCCTCCACACGATGCTATGGAGGGGGATGTATCAAAACTAGTTGGTCAAGTAAACTTGATCGGACTCTTTGCAGTCGGACTTGGAGGGGTGTCATACACAGGCATCATCATGAGTTTCGACATTGCCTTTATTGTGTTATATATGGCGTACCAATCCATCTTTATGAAGATGGGAAATTTGGGCCGTTGGAATGCTCATCATCGGAAGCTTTATAAACCAGTCGAAAAGCTCATTAAAACTAAACAGTTCTTATACGTAGGGGCTAAGTTTCGCCTTGGACTATATGTAGCAGTATCACTAGCCATTTTCTTGTTCTTAGGACCGGAAAGATTGAAAGAAGTATTGTTGGATGTCAATATTGTTTATGGTTACTTTAACCCAGGAGGAATTTTTATTGCTGCAGTCTTCATGGGGGTCTACGTGCATACAATGCACTATAGAGATCGTATGATTACGATGCGGGAGTTCTATGACACCGTGCAATATGTCAAAGCTCGCCACGGAATGAAAACAGAGGAAGCCAAGAACTTTTCGTATGAACAATGGTATGACATTCAAGCAGAAAGAAGAGGACAGACTCAGAACGTTCAGGCTCAACCTTTACAAGAGAGAGAACTTGTTACTCCGCAAACAACTAAGCAGCGTGGAGACGGGCGTAAACCAGCTCCACCCCCTGCACAACCAGGATCAGTAGAGATAATGAGTAGGAGACAAAACAGGGTATGACCTTTCCACTGAGGAGAGGTCATTTTTTATTCTCATTTTATCATGTTCGCAAATGCAAAGGTAAGCCTTTGTTAGGATCAAATTTGTCTAAAGGTTTAAAGTTCATTTCTACCTCTAAATCTCCAGTTTTAAAGGGGTCCGAAGTTGGTTTTCCTTTGGAGCCTTTTCCCCAACTGGCAAACTTAGTGTCTAAATCAACGTTAATACCACTTCTAATTTCAAATTGAATGTATTTGAAACTCTTCTCCATGTCATAAGTGGAATAGCCTTTGGCAACATTATCGCTAGGGTTAAAAATATCACAGAACATAATGATAGACAGCGTAAATTGTTTCGTTTCAATTATTAACTCGTTGCTATAAGTCCCTTCTTTGTATTTAATGCTGTTTACTGGCATATTTAATTCACCGTATTTTATATTTCCGTATTTTATTATAATTACCTTCCTTCTGTTGGTAGAAAGCTACCATTTTTTTAATTGTGTACGTAAAAGTGAAATGTTGATAATATTAATCGTAGCACAGATAGGTATAAAAGACCTTAACAAAAATGGATTTGCTAGTCTAAATTACATTAATTTGTTCCATTAAAAATTCACGACATATTAGACAACGAAATGTAAATAGTGTATACTATAAAGAACGAGAAATTAAGGGGGAATGAAAATGAATGTCATTCAATATCTATTGAAATGCAGAGGATTAATGAACCTGAAACGGTATCAAAACTTATTCTTATTTAAGCAACGCAGTGTAGCAGAGCATTCATGGTCGGTAGCCAAAATTGCTCAAGGACTAGCACTAATAGAGCGAGAAAAATACGGCAAGGAAATTGATATGGGAAAACTGCTTGAAAAAGCAATTTCTCATGATGAGATAGAAATATTGACAGGTGATATACTCTCTTTAACCAAAAAACGTACAAAAGCTATGACGCGTGCTGTAGAAGGTCTTGAACGACAAGTCTTTGAGGAAGAATACGCTCAGCAGTTTTTGCCGAGTGGATGGAAAGAGCATTTTCGTTCCTTAACGCTAACGGCCAAAGACGATTCTATTGAAGGGGAAATACTTGCCGTTGCTGACGTAATAGATACAATGTTTGAGGCTATTGAAGAAATCCAGCTAGGCAACACTGAATATTTCAGTGGAGTCGTGACGAGTTCGTACGACAAGATTGCAGACTCCCAGTTAGGAAGCGTACAAGATATACTGGATGAGTTTAGGACTCAATACGAAAGCTTGATTCAGAAGGCATGCTAACGCATGTCTTTTTGTTATTGCTCGACATGATACGACGATTAAAAAGCGGCTATTAACATATTATACAAAAACAATAGAAAGAGAGGAATTACATGCTGTTTTCAGAGGTAAAACCGAATAACAGATTACAAATAAAGTGCGAACATCCCGACCCTTCAAAACGGTTAGTGCGAGGGATTGTTCTTGCGGTAGGCGACGAATCGTTAATCATGGTGACTGAAGGTGGAGATATTCAGGAAATAGAAAAAGACCAAATGCTCCATATCCTGATTATTTCGTTACCTAAAGTACTTTCCGATGCACTACAAGTGTTAAAAAACCAGCATGAACGTATTTATCAAAATGAAGAAGCTCGGATCAAACTGCGTGCAGATTTAGAAAAGTTGAAAAATGGAGTTCATGACGCATCCTTCTTGTCCGATTTTAACGGAGTCGGGGCCACCACGAGACTCACAGCTTCAATTGAACCCGACGAATTGAAATTCATTTCGAAGGGACTAACTTACATCTTCGGTTTTACGCCTTATTCCAACGATGAAATTATACTGGAAATTGATGTAAGAGATACCTTAGAGTATCCACAATTTGTTCAAGAGAGAGACGTAGATCGCATTCTGGATACACACGCACCAGATGTCATACAAATTATCAAAAAGCAATTCTCTTATTCCACCAATACTAAGCTGATAGAATCAAAGGTGATGCATGAGAATGGAGACTTCTATATTGTCCAGTCCTCTTATCAAGTACGTATTCCTATCTCCGCAGAGCTGTTCGTTGAGATGAGAGAAAAAATACGACAATCAATCAGGAGGATGAAGTGATGGAACAAAGAGTGCCCAAAAGAAAGAACTTACGATTTATTCTGCTGATGATCATTGCCTTTGTTTTAGGTGCAGCATTCAACGTTTCAATGAAGCCCACTGTCGTATCAGGGACATCCATGTATCCCACGCTGGATGATGGTGATTACATGTTGCTAAACCGATTGACGGAAATTCAGAAGGGGGATATTGTTGTTTTTCGTTCTGGAATTGAAACTGCTCCTATCATGGTAAAACGAGTAATAGCAACAAGTGGAGATGTTATAACAATTTCAGATTCAAAAGTAACTATTAATGGCCAAGATTTGGTCGAGCCTTATATACAAGACAAGGATTTTATGGGTGCTGTGTCATTGACAGTGCCAGATGGTGAAATGTTTGTGATGGGAGACAATAGAAATAACAGCTTGGACAGTCGCAACCTTGGTACAGTAAAAGTGGAAAACGTTATCGGAAAGACGCTTGTTCGCTTGTGGCCACTAGAGACCATTCAAAATGATACTAATTATAACAATAAAAGATTAGGGGAGGAATGAACGGATGAATAGATTGAATAAAACCGGGATGACGCTCATAGATTATAAAACAGAGCTAATGAAAGAATACCCGCAGATAGTTCGAGATGCACTTATCACAACGATTGCACAAATGAAGGAACAGAAGATCGTTACAATAGATGCCTTCACCTACATGCAAGATAAAACCATTCCAATGGAAGACTTTAATCGGTATCTTCTGACGCAAACAACCTATGCGAAGAGTGACGAAGAGATGTTCGAAGAATTTGAGGTAATACGCAAGGACTTGATGCGAAGCTTGGCAAATACACTTGGGTTAACATCTAAATCCATGCTGACAAAAGAGCAGATCGTGGTCCATAAGAAGTTTTATATGGATGCAACATTTGCCAAAAACTACTTCCAAGTAGAGGAAAAAGATATAATGAATCTCATGAAAAGAAAAGGTATTGTCGAGAAATTTGCGGTATTAAGGTTACCCAAAATAATAGGGGACTACTGCAACAAACACAAGATGGAAAATAGGATGATTCGTATGGATTACTCGATGGTGTACTATGAGTCTGAAGGAGATCGTTATGCAATTGATTTAACCTTTGAAATAGGAATCGAGAAGCTTGAACATATGGTGGATTACTCAGAGGTTAGCGATAGTATCACGCAATCTGTTGAAGAAGCAAATCTTTTCTATGCAACAAAAATGCAAGCATAAGACATCCTTCGGGGTGTCTTTTTATTTGGACGTATCATATTTGCATATAATGAAATATATTTATTTGAGACAGATAAGCATCAGGGAGGAACATGAAATGGAAAATGAATACCAAATTGAAGTTTCTTATCAGGTAAAAAAGGTTGTAACAGTAATGGGTGAAGATGTAAGAAAAGCTCGAATAAAGGCAGCAGAGCTTGTTTATTTTTCAGAAGAGAATGTCGTTCCGCAGAGCGTCAACGTGAATGAAGACATTACTCGTCATTCAGAGTTGAACAAAGTGAGAACACTGGTTGTTACAAAAGATATGATAGTGAAAAATGGCATGCTTCGTTCCGGAGAAATCAATGAGGTGATAAGTCAAACAAATACTTCTTATATCATAGTGGCGAATAATGAGGAAATTCAAATTCCTTTTGAATATGCTTACCCTGTGAGATGACTAGAAATACAGTACTGCTTTGCAGTGCTTTTTTTTATGACATATTCTGATTTCTGATTAAAAAAAAGAATATCGACTTATAAATTATAATCTACAAGAATCTTAATAAGATTAATATAAAGTACACAAAAAGAGCCCAAATTAGAACTGAGCTCTTTTTGTATTAACCATTTAAACTGTAGTGTTTTTTGGCTGAATGCTCCAAGGTGATGGTGGAATATCCATTGCCACTTGATCACTGCTTGGTTTAATGCTCCAAGGTGATGGCGGAATATCCATTGCCACTTGATCACTGCTTGGTTTAATGCTCCAAGGTGCTGGTGGGATGTGCTTAGCTACTTGTTCACCGCTTGGTTTAATGCTCCAAGGTGCTGGTGGGATGTGCTTAGCTACTTGTTCACCGCTTGGTTTAATGCTCCAAGGTGCTGGTGGGATGTGCTTAGCTACTTGTTCACCACTTGGTTTAATGCTCCAAGGTGCAGGTGGTATGGCTTTTGATGTTGCCTCACCGATAGTTTTAACGTTCCATGGTTGAGGTGTTATTGGTCCTGCTACAGTACTTGATTGTTCTCCAGACTGGGCTAAACCAGTTCCTGTAGAAGAAGTAAAGCCAACAACTCCTATACTTAGAGCCATTGCTGCACACAGCAACTTTTTCTTCATGTTTCTCATTTTTTTTCCTCCTGTTATTGTCATGATACTCCGAAAGAATCATGTCGCTACATTAGAATCACTTCGCAAGAGCAATTCGTTCACCTTGAGTAGAATACTCATGATGCCCTCGATATCATTTCTCTCGATAAAAAATTCATTTAGCTGTTTATAATAATACCGTATATCGTAGTCATTTCCTATCTTTTCTATTCTTGGTAAGAACTCGGCTTTCATAAACTTCACATATTCTTCGGTGTAACCTAGTATATGGAGTTTCGCCACTTTATATTCCATCAAGAAATCTTCAAAATGCAACATCGGTTTCTCATGTTCTTCCATGGATTCTAATACATAGCCAGCTTTTAATATTGTTTCATTTGCGGCACTCAGATTTTTTTGATCCCTAAAAGCTTTTGCTTGCATAAGAAAAAGTACGAATCGCTCAAACTTCATGGATTCTGGCATCGCTTGAATGCCGATTTCGCAATTTTGGATACATTTATCGTAATTTTTAAACTTCATACATGCTAAAGCGTAGTTGTATAAAGCTGGGAAACGAACTTTCCAACAATTTGTAGAACGGGCATAGTACAAAGCTTTCTCTAGACATTTAAGAGAACGTTGAAAATTCATTAATTTAGATTCTACAATCGACATGTTTGTATAGAGTTCAGACACTCTTTTCAAATTATCATTGTTTTCATAGATTTCCAGTGCGATAGGGCTGTGCTCTTCCACTAAATCTAAATGTGAAGTCCATTGAGCAGCTAGACAGATAGAATAATGCAAATCTGCAATTTCTAATCCTTGCAAGGAGTTTCTTGTAGTTTCAGGAATAACTTCATAAGCTTGAAGGTACAACAGGAGAGAAAGCTCGAAATGCTTTCTAGCGTAAGCTATGTTTCCGTTGTATTTGTGATAAAAGTAAATTATCTCAACAGTCATTTCATGTGTTCTTTCACGTAATTCAGCAGAAATCACTTCTGCTTCATCGATTTCCCAAAGTAAGATATGTGCCCGCATTAATCGAACCTTATTTAACAATCTATCTTCGTTCGTAAGTTTGCTGTGATTATTTTCAACACCTAAAATGTGCTGCTTTAAACCAATTATTTCTTCTTTCGTTTTCGAATGAAGCAGTAGCTCATTTATATTTTCCAAGCTTTATTCCCCCTCCTAAAGTTCTTTAATCACGAAGACCACTTATTAACATTGTTGGTTCTTCGAATATGTATATCTCTATCTAAAATTTATAGTCATTTAATTGTATTTTGAAAAATCAAGCAACCCTCAGAAGAAGGTGAGTAAATATTATTTTCCAATGGCAAAAGCAGGATAATTAAATAATAAATATGAGAACAACAGAGGGATATAGCTTTGCAAAGAAATTGTTGCTATGTTTATACAGCTTCTTATATGTCTCTAATTATACGTCAAATTACACTGTTTGTCAACAATTGCTTATTTCTGTTGTCTGTAGGAAACAAGGAGGGGAGACATTATTTGTGGTTTGGGTCTATTGGTAATACTGTTCTTATGTCGAATATACTATGTATTTGTCTAAATGTCATTAGCATATGCATAAAAGGATATTTTTCTGGTGTATTTATGAGAATATTTCATTAATTAATACGGTAATTGTACCCAAGAGGATTTATGTTTCTACATTATTCGACATGATTCTCTATTTTTTATCTCTTTCTCTTGTCATTATCAAAATATTTCTTCCGCATACAATAAACAGAACTTAAAAACATGGAGAGGAATTGTCCTCATTTAAAAAGGAGATGTTTGTTGTATGAAGAATGGTGTGTATAAAAGATTTTATCGCAATATTAGAAATGAAAAAGGAATGTCAAGAAGAGAGTTAGCTTATTTCTTTGCTTGTCCATGTGGGCACACTGATTCCAGTAATGAGGAGCCTTCTCATTACGTTTGTGTTTGTGATAATAAAGGCTTTTACGACGGAGAAAGGTTTCATGTTTTTTCAGTCACAGTCTTGGAGGATGACAAACGAATCAAGCTATCCATAAGCGGACAAAACTATAGAATGCTCTTCGAAAATGATTATGGGGAGGATGATATAAGAACGTTTAAAAATGTTAAGCTTCAGGCATACAGAAACTCCTTTACGCTCAGTTTGTCCAAAGAAACCGGACGGACCTATAAAATTAAGTTTCCGCAGCGAACAGTCCAGGATGTTTCACGTTATGGTGTTACTGGAAGAGATGTAAGAGAGGCTTTTTATGCAGCTCTCAAAACTCCTGCTTATGCAAAAAAGGTGGATGAATTTATTGAAAGATTATCCAGTAGAATTCCAGATAAGATATTAGCTGAGTGGAATGTAGACTCGCAAGGAAAGAATAGCGAAGAAAAGATTGGAATGCTTACGCTACTAAATGCTTATCCCCACCTTCATCATATGGGAAAAGCAATTCCGTTGTTTAGTAAAGAACCAAAGAAAAACAAATTAGTACGCCAAGCAGCGGGGGGTACAGAGGCGTTCAAAGCAATTTGTCCAGCTCTGACCAAACGTTCCATTAAGATGCTTAGAAAGCTCCCGAATTATACAATTGGAGAAGTTCTGTCTATTGTTCAAGTCATGAAAAATAAAGACCATATTCATACGCTAATTGAAAGAAAAGTGAATAAAACTAATTCGAATTATCAACTTCATGATGAAGACCCTAGGGCTATAATAGAAGTCTCGTATATTAGAAAAAGGCTACTTAAGAAGTTCATAAGGCATTTTTATGGAGATGTTGAACGATTTGAAAGAGCGATGGTCCAAGATATGCATGTAGATTTCCATTTCCAAGATTCTATAAGGATGTATGCAGACTTACTGAAAGAGATGGATTCTCTTGAACCATCTGATTTAACCCGATTTAAAAAAGAATTTTTTGATGTCATAACAGGCAATCTAAAGAGTGTACATGACGGATTATCGCAAGCAAGAAACATGATAAACAGAGCAAACAAAATCATTCCTTATCGCAAAGAGGAAATCAATCAGTTGTCTTACAGTGGTCAAACGATTCAATTCCGCCCAGCCATAGACACTCATGAATTACTTCACGTGGGAAAAGCAATGCACATTTGTGTAGGAAGCTATGACCGAATGGCTTTAGAAAAGTCTCTAGCTATCGTTATTGGCTTTAAGGATGAAGAACCAGTACTTTGCATAGAGCTACAAGGAAACGAACTCAGACAGGTCAAGAAGTCGAGAAATCAACGATTATTCAAGAATGATATTGCTACAGAGGATTTTCAAGCTTGGATGAAACAAGTAAGTCCTAAGGTATTCACTAATGATTTATGCGAAATAGATGTGGAAAAAGAATTAGTAACAGTGGAATCGGAATTGATCGAGGAGAATCCATTTGCACATAGGGTTTACCATAATGCTCCAATAATAGAGGTAGGAGAATTTGAATTGCCTTTCTAGAACCCTATTACGGGTTCTTTTTTTTGGCATAGAGTCACTGATAATCCCATAGGATAGTTTGTTAAAACAATAAAGGAGCAGAATTATCCTGCTTTGAAAAGGAGCGTCTATTATGAGGTTTTATCATATTTCCACGGAACTGTTGCATACCGGTTTGTTTCAACCCGCTATACCAAAAAATCGACACAAAGATGCAGAAAACGATAAGATTCCTCGTATATGTGTATCTAATTCGGTAGAAGGGTGTCTATCCGCAATTCCAAACGGTGGTTCTAGACTAGACGAAATGAATTACAGCAGGCGTGGGTACTACTTGTTATTTACGATCGACACGGAAAAGTTAGGAATATCTTCAGAGAATATCATGACAAACGAACAAATCTATGAACTAGACTATGTTAGGGATGCTGACTTTACTGGAGAACATTGGATACTTCAAGAATTCCAAGTAGATGCTTCTGACATACAGTTGATTTGCTTACATGATTGGGCAGAAGAACCAGTGGATGTACTTCCCTTTAGTATTTTCGCAATTGCAGAAGAGAAGTATGAAGGCGATTACCTGACCGCATACATGGAAATGTACGATGATTTAGTGCCATGTAGCGTGCGTATTTCTGAGGCTAATTATCATTCATCGGTTATTGAATCTGGGCAAATAATTTCCCTACAAACCGATAGCATGGAGGAGGCAGAAGAAGTTGCCATTTTACTTGCTGCTTGTCAAAATGTAGAAGTCATTAAAGTAGACACATATGATGTCGCCTTTCAAACGACAGGAGAAGCACATCTGGGTATTGTCTTTGAACAACATTTTGAGTTAGCATCGCAATTCAACTAGGAAATTGAAATTAAATAGGAAAGAGGATGAATAATATGAGATTAGTAATTGCAGGAGGAAGAGAGTTTTCAGATTATGAGTTTTTAAAACGTGAAGTGGATCAATTTGTGCTTGGAGCGGAAGAAGTGATTGTTATTTCTGGTAAAGCGAGGGGAGCAGATTCCCTTGGAGAGAAATACGCGAAAGAACGAGGGTATGGTTTAGAAGATTACCCTGCTAATTGGAAGCTGTTTGGAAAGCGAGCGGGATTTGTACGCAATCGACAAATGGGCGAGTCTGCGGATGCAGTTATCTGTTTTTGGGATGGATATTCAAAAGGGACAAAGCATATGATCGATTTGGCGAAGGAGCTAGATCGTAAATTACTTGTCGTTCGGTACTAAACAAGAAGGGCGGAATAATTTATGGTAAAGAAATTAATGGGTATGGTTATTTTACTAGTATTGTTCACAGCATTCCTGATAGCTAATGGTACAGGTATAGCAAGTGGTGCAGAAAATTTAAACGGCGAGTCACTTTCTATTGGGGACAAGTTGGCAGAATGGGCTGGCAATCTTACAAAAAAAGTCATCGATAAAGTCTTCGAAAACTTTATCGGGTAAGGCTTTGCTTAATCATACGACTCTCCTCTCGGAGAGTTTTTTTATATTTATAGGCCATGGTGCATAAGATGAGTGAAAACACTATAAGCATGTCGATTGGTTGGTTGCCAACAAATAACTATTGACGATTTTAGAGGTTGAGTTTGGAAAACATACAATCAACAAAAAAGGAGAGAACTTAAATGTTAGTTTTGTCGAGAAAAAAGGGCCAGTCCCTTTGGTTTAATGGAAAAGAAATGATGATTGAGGGGATAAAAGAGGGCGGACGGCATGATGGAAAACTAAAAGTGAATTTTACAGGAGAGAATGATCCGACGCGACATTTGACGGAAGAGGTAAAAGAAGTAATCCCTGGTCTGTGCATTGGTTTTGTCAAAGGGAAGGGAAAGCAATATCGTCTCCTTATTGAAGCAGGGGACATGCGTGTTGCTAGAACATACGAATACGTCAGAATGTCAGCATAAGAACAGGAGGAATTATGAGCACTGTTGAAGTCGAATTCAGAATTGATTCGCTGTTAGTTATTGAAGAACAGGGGGGTAAGCTAACACAGATTCAAGAGTGTGAACTGCACAGCCTGTTCTGCATGCTTCTCCATAAAATGGCTAACATTGCCTAACAAAGCGAGGTTCAATGTCTCGTTTTTTTGTTGTTCAAATTTAATGAAGTAAACAAGTGTCAATTGCATATGCTAAGAAAAAGGAGTGAAGCCTATGGGGGAAACACACTTGATCCTCACGGGACTACTAATCCTCAGCCTGATCTCCACTTTTCTCCTAACGAGCACAAGAAAAACGTCGTATATTGCTCGAGGAGGAATAATCGTTGCGTTATTGGTTGTATGTATTCATGCCAATCACCTGACCTCCATTAACAAGCAAATCGTGGAAGAAAAGGCTAAAGTTCTGTATGAGGAGAAAGGGCCCGACATTCGTGTGGTTCAAGAAAGTCGTCATCGCTTTAGAGTCCGGGCAGAAGATAATAAATATATTCTGCTGGTCACATACGACGGATTTTATATAGATGAGATAAAAGAGAAAGAGAACAAATAAGGGCCCAGTTGGGTTCTTTTTTCTGTGTAGTAAAAAAAGATATTCCAAATGAGGGTGCCGTTCACTTCTGAACATTATTCTGCTTAAACGAATATCTTCATTTATTGTAAATTTAAATTGACTAAGTAGTCGTTTGAGTATATTTCTTGTATGAATAAATCGATATTATGAAATGACAAGTAATTGCGTATGATAGGGTGAAACAAGATAATAGGAGCGGACAAGTCGTCTGCATTTAAGGAGGAAATTATTCATGGAAAAACTAGAAATCTCAAGTATGTTAACCATTTCAACAGCACATATCTCAGAGGAGACCGCTAAACTCATTGAAAGTAATGCTATTCAAGGGCTGATACATTATCAAAAGAATGAATACGGTTGGTTTATCTATACGGGTGTTGAAGAAGATGAGGTTGAACTGAAAGAAGATTTACCAGAAGACTTGAAAAGTGTCATGGATGTAGCAATTAGACACAATTGTATATGGTTATGTTTAGATCGAGACGCAGAATTAGCGAAGGATTTGCCTATTTATCACTGGTGAACTAACTCCTGAAAAATAAAATAATGAAAATGCAAAATAGTTCGTAACAGGGGATTCTATCCCTTGTTTTTTTATTTCCAAAGAAAAAGAGCCTAAAAGCTAGGCTCTATATTTTATAGTTTGCGAATCATTAAGGTAGCGATTACTTCATTCCGCGGAATAAGCACATCAAACCCTTGGGTAGTTAACCACTCTTCCAGTTCTTCAGCGGAAATAGGCTCGTTGCTTAGTGAACTTGGTGCAGCGTAGATCATTAAATACTTTACTTTACGCTCTTCACAAGCTTCTGCGAACAATTGAAGCATTTCAGCTCCGTATCCGCCCGACATTATTGATTTATCCGATGACATATCCTCGATATAACCGTAAAGTTGCCTGTCAGTCTCTGTTTCAAGCAGTGCATTAAAGACTTTCATGTCTTCTTGAATGTCATCTTCTACCATTCCTTTGGCAATCAACGACATCATCATGAGGTTTTCTGGTTGTAATTCCATTACAGAGCCGACTATTGCTGCATCTATATTTGGGTTTGACGGGGCGAGTATAATCGTTTCCCCATTTTTCAAGTAGCTTTGTACCATATCTAGATTTTGTTGTTTCATTTCCATATCAAACATCTCCTCTTTCTTTGATAATCTATCATACGAAAAGGAAGGAGGAATTAGTCATGTTTTTCTTCTCTTTCTTTTCAAAGACATATAGAAAGCCAATAGCATCAACGATTTTTATTCGGCATCATTAAGCATTTTCTTTTCAGTCGAAAATGAGTTTCTCAGAGTAATACATGTAGTTCCTGCACCATCAAACATTATCAAATTATGAAAAGGATAAGGTAAGAATATAATACACAAGAATTATAAAAATGGAGATCCTATAGGATCAATGAAATGGAGACGAATAATGAGAAAACCGATTATTTTATTAGATATGGATGATGTAATGGCAAACTTTTCAGCAGAATGGATACGGCTATACAATGAGGAATACTCCGATAGTCTGACTCAAAACGATTTGACAGAGTGGGACGCCTCTTTATTTACAAAGCCTGAGTGCGGGATGAAAATTTATGATTATCTTCGTAATCCGGGGCTATTTCGCAACCTGATAGTTGCGGATGGGTGTAAGGATGTCCTGAAAGATTTAACTGAATTAGGAGCAGAGCTAATTATAGTGACGGATTCACCTCAAGGATGCAGCTTTGGACAAAGTGACTGGAGGGGAAGTAATCCAACTGATGATAAAAGAGCATGGTTGCAGGAACATTTCCCCTTCATTCCAAAAGAAAATTTTATAGTTACTTCTAAAAAATGGCTCGTTCAAGGTGACATACTAATAGACGATAAGCCATCTACTATTTTGAAGTTTCAAGAGCTTGGGAGAAAGGTTGTAGCAATGAGCAGACCTTGTAACCAAAAGATAGATGCTCAACTTCGTGCGGACAACTGGTTTGTACTCCATGATATTTTGATTCGAGAATGTTTTGGAGGTATTGTTCGGAACTAAACATAGTCCAATAAATTTAGTTAAGAGATGAACAGGAGGAATAACACTTGCAAAATCATTGGTTAATGCAAATTGAAAAAAATAAAGCTAAGAATATGAAGTTCTATACGGAAATCATTCGTGAAAAATACGGTAAGGAACTTTCGTGGATAGAAGTTCAGGCACTTGATAGACAAGAGCATTTAGCTATCTTATGTAAGCTTGAGGAAGCCATTAAACTGGACCGATCTCAGTACGACATCGAAAAGCTTTCAAGAGCTATTCAATATTCAAGAAGTGGAATGGGTGGTTCTGCAATGACGCCCTATACATGTCACTTTTGTGGAAAGCAAGATATATGGACGAACACTGCGATTCCTAATATCTGCAAGGATTGCACGGATGAAATGGCAAAGGCAATAATATTGTCAGGTTTCGATCTTTCGAAATCACAAAAGGGGATAACTAATGAAACCACATTTACTTCATAAAGGCGACATGATAAAAAGCAGGATAACTTCTCGACTTTGGATAGATGAAGGGGAAATATTTGAAACGTTAGGAATAACGACCTCTGTATATACCGATAGTCAAGGTGTACTTTTTATTGATCGCAACGGAGGCATTCGGGCATTCTGGTCTCTATCAGATTATGAAGTAATCCACCAAATTATAGACAAGGAGAATGGAGATGAGTGACGAACTAATAATTCAAATAGAACATTTATTGGAGTCCATAGAAAAAGTGCAAGTCAAAACCTATCAACTCTGTCAAAAGATGAACCTTCCCAAAGAGAAGTACGATACTCGAGTGTTCTGCAAAGGCTCACTGGTACAGAAAGCTCAACAGGAAGACATAGCTCAAATTAGAGAGGTTTATTCGTTATTGGTGAACGAAGAGATAGTACCACTTCTTCTGCAAAATCGTTTGGTATTGGTGCAAACATTAGACAAAAGAGTTGCTCCAGAATTTATTGGGACAACCTTGAACATTCTTAGGGAAATCTATCATGATCTACTTATTGATTTACAACGAAATCGAATCATAGGCATATAGAAAGAGCAGTATCCTATCTAGGGATGCTGTTTTTTTTGATAGCTCAGTAGCTCACGACAGGGATACCATAAAGTGTTATTAACAAACTAGTATTTTTTTGTACTATTCGACTTTATTAACGGAAAGGAAAAGGTAAAACATTTATTCCTTATAAATAACAGATACAATTCTTGCATAACATCCTATATATTATAAATATAAATTGATATATATTGGAATAGAAGTCAGGATATAGGGAGGAATTCATGAAAATAATAGGGGGAATTGTCGGACAGAACAATTAGTATAATGTTGCACAAGAGCTATCTGAATTAATTTATCTTATTAAGTGCTATTGTTCTAGTAGTATTGAAACAACAAGGAAGAATACGAAAAACATTATTAATTAAATTAGAAAAGAGGGAAAAGTAATGAACATTAAAAAAATAATACCAGTTATTGCTTTATCTATTTTTGCCGCTAGTGCTGTGCCAGCATCAGCTGACGTTCTTGGTGGTTGGAGTGAAGAAGGTGGCTATTTCACAAATCCTGCAACAGAATTAAATAACAGTTTTGTTGTTGGTGAAAAAGGAACAGTTTCAGCACTAGCTGCTGCAGCTTCACACTCTTCTTTTTATGATTATAAAAAACCTGGATCACAAATTTATGAACGTATTAATGGGGAAACTACTTGGAAAGGTATAGAACATTATTCGAGAGCTAGATATGAGACTTGGGTTACTGGTACTGCAGAAGCCGATAGTGGCCGAGTATGGGGAGTAGGTTATACACTGGCAACTAGTGGTTGGCATCCTGGAGATTTCGCAACTGCTAAAACTTATTATGGAAATTAATATGACAAGAAGAGGTAATCCTAGGATTATCTCTTTGCTTTTAAAATTATGAGAAGCATTCTGCATAAACAAGACATAGCGTTTTCTCTCTATCTTCTTGTTATTAATATACTCTTCATTCTTGTTTTTTGGACAATTTCATACTTAGACTACATCAATATGATCAACAATGGATTTGTGGATAAGAGTGCAATCAGCTTCACGATGGAAGAAGCAAATTCACCATTTTCAAAAGTTAATGATGAATTTATTCTATTTCAATACGACGTTAATTTTCCTGAAGTTAAATATGTTTGGTTAAATGGGGATGTAGTTCTTCCTCCGTACAACGAAGCAGAAGATATTATTGATATTGATAAATATCAAGGGAATGTCGCTATAATGGGAAATCAAGCTAATAGTAGTGTGCCTGTCGATTACACGCTAATAGGACAATTCAACACGCCTAACTCATACATATTGAACTCTGAAACATGGCTTATATCAAATGAAGTAGAACTAGTGCTAAAAAATGGTACATATTTTAAAATCGTCGCTCCAAACGATGCAGAAGAATCTATATTAAACAAACTTATAAATGATAATACAATAAGCATCATTGATAATGAGGTGTTTGGTTCCTATGCTTTAAACTCTAATACTTATGTAAATAAGGTAGGTTTAGTAAGTCTAGTTTTCCTGACTCTTATATTCATCTTGATATGTTATATTCTAATAAGCAGAGAGAAAGCACTAATGGGCATACTCTATTTATCCGGATATCCTTTTCATTCCGTATTCAATATGGTATTCAAATACAAAATAATCCCTTATTTATTACAATCCACATTGTTAATAACTACCTGCCTAGTAATTGAAAAAGGATTCCCACTTTGGTCTAATAGTTGGATCTTCAACTCACTTTATATGTTTGTTGGATTTAGTTTATTTTTGCTTATGTTTTTTTATAAAGAAGTCTTTTCTTATACAGTGAAAAGAGGAGGTAAGAAATTTTGAAAATTATATTGACTCTATTTAAACAAAACAAATACTTTAATCTCCTTAATATCTTAATCGCAACAGTATTTTCATGTCTGTTAATGGTGTTGGTTATTAATATGGATTATACGGTGATCGAAAGTAATACCGTGGAGAATTTTAAAGATAAAAACTTATACCAAATATCAGATGAATTGTACGATGAGAAAGAAACCTCCTTCTTTTCAGTTCCGTCTAATTATGACAAATTATACAATTTTTCAAAAGAGCTAGAAGAGAAACTGAAATATATATATTACAATCCTGTTTGGCAACCGATAGGCGTGGCAGATTTCAAAGGTGATATAAAATATGATGCTTATTATGAATCTGGCAACAATCAACCGCCTTTTAATATTGGTGATACCTCTTATCGAACGGTCAAGTCTATGAGGTTTAATAAAACGGTGTTTGATTTGAATAATCTTCAATTAAAAACCGGAAAAATGTTTAAAGAAGAAGATTATGTACTACATGATAATATCATTCCAATTATTTTAGGCTCTGATTTATCAAATATATATAAATTAGGAGATACAATTAATATCTTGTTTTACCAAAAGGAGTTTAAGGCTGAAGTTATCGGGTTTTTGAATGCAAATCAAAAAGTATTGGCAGCTAATGAACCCGAGGTATTATTAGATAGATACATAGTGCTTCCAGCAATAAATTTTAGTGAAGCTCCTTCTGCTATAAAGAGTTTCAACTCACAAAATGAACTCTTCTTTAAAGCTATACTGCTTAGCAATTCAAATGGGAAAATCGTAACTGATTCTTCTCCATTAGAAATAAAGAAAACTATTAACGAAATCTCAACAAAAACTGGTTTCTCTGACTTCACTATTATTGGTGCTAATACTATTTCAACCGATATATTAGTAAAAATGACAGAGCAACACACGGGCGTATTGATTTCTGTTTTAGTAGTTTTATTCTTAATCATTTTGATTATCTCTGTTTTTGTTATGTATCTTAAAGTTAAACGAAGCATTTCCACTTACCTAGCACTATTAATAAGCGGAGCAAGTTTAAAAGACATCTATAAAATAGTAATAGGGGAATTTATATTTGCAAATGTGATTGGATGTTTCATCCCTGTTTTGTTCTTATTATTTATAACTAAGGGATCCATACTATTACTTACAAATTACTTGTTTTTGGTCATTGTTTTCTTATTAGTTTCCACACTACTAATAAACATAATGGTTAAAAAAACTTTCCATACTATAGATATAGTTCAAAGTTTGAAAGGATGATACTATGACCAGACTTTTATTAGAGAATATAAAAAAAGAGTTTAAGGGCGTCCCGGTCTTTGAAAATGTAAATTTACATGCTGAGGGAGGTAGACTTATAGCAATTAAAGGTAAAAGTGGAGTTGGAAAAAGTACACTATTAAATATAATTGCTGGGTTAGAGCGTCCAACATCAGGTGAATTATTCTTGAATAACGTAGATATGAATGAGTGTAGTTTTAGTGAGTTGACCAAACTCAGAGGTAGTTCAGTTGGATATATCTCACAGCATAGTCCAATGATACCTAAATTAACGGCCTTAGAAAATATTTGTGTTCCGTTATGGTTCAAGAATGAAAAAGAAGAAAATTTCGATATGGATAGAATCAATCAATTAGGTGAATTACTTGAAATCAAACACTTATTTCCGAAAAAGATTCAATTGTTATCTGGAGGCGAAGTTCAAAGAGTGGGGATTATTCGTTCTCTTATCAATAACCCCGAACTAATTGTTGCTGATGAACCGACAGGATCGCTTGATGATGAAACGACTTTAAAAATTTTAAGCTACTTTGACAAACTAAAAGAGCAAGGCCTCACAATCATTATCGCCACTCATAGTAGTCTAGTCGCAGACCGTTGTGATCTAGTATATGAATTAAGAAACGATGGATTATTATTAATATAGGATTTCTACCTATTCTTTGTACATAAAGAGAGTGCACTAGTCCTTCTGGGACTAATGCACTCTCTAACTTTTTGTTTACTTAATTTTTCTTTCATAGACATGGAAGTAATAATCATATGGGTTTTGGTGATTTCGAATGCCTTTTTCCACTGATATCTCGGTCCATTCGTTCAAATCTATTTCTGGAAAGAATGTATCACCTTCGAACACATGGTGAATCTTTGTCATATATATTTTCTCTACATCCATCATGAACATGTCGTATATTTGTTCTCCCCCAAAGATAAAAATCTCTTTTTCATCCTTACATAATTCAAGTACTTCTTCTCGTGAGTGTGCTATTTCACATCCAGGAAAGGAAAACATGCAATTCTTCGTTAAAATAATATTCCTTCTATCTGGCAAAACTCGGCCAATCGATTCGAAGTTTTTTCTACCTAAAATGATGGGGTGTCTCTTTGTGGTTCGTTTTACGAATTCCCAATCTTTTGGAATTCTCCAAGGGATGTCGTTGTTTTTACCAATCACTCGATTTTGATCCATTGCAACAATAATGGACACCTTCACATATAACACTCCTATTCGTGGTTTATCTATATTTTTTTAGGTAGGTATTTGTTTCGTTTTTCGTATTAAAAAAATGCCCCTGAGGGCACTTTCTTATATATCACATTTAAGTTGCGAGCCACAGTTAGAGCAAGTAGAACATCCCCCGGAATCGATTACTTTTCCTTCACGGCACATTGGACAAGTATTACCAACCTGTGTTCCATACACTACTGTTTCAGCTGTTTCAGCTATCTCTGCGATATCATCTTCAATCAAGGACAGAACTTGCATCGAACGACTGCCATCGACATAGACCGTACCGCCTTTTGCTCCGCCTTTATGAAGCATTTCGTATACTTTTTGTACTTGTTCTACGGTATATCCTTTTGGAGCATTTACCGTTTTCGACAGAGAAGAATCAATCCATCTTTGTATTGCACACTGTGTGTTTACATGCTCTTCAGGAGATAACTCCATCGCTGACACAAAGTAATCCGGAAGTTCCCCTTCGTGTTCTGGGTTATACTTCAGGTAGTCTTCTACGATTTTCGCATCGACTTTGATATTTGCTCCTAAACGTCCAGAACGATAATAACTGAATGAGTAGTACGGCTCTAGACCCGTAGAGCACCCAATCATTGTTCCAGTTGAGCCTGTTGGTGCAACAGTCAGTAAATGTGAGTTCCGAATACCAAACTCCAGGACATCCATACGAATATCTTCTGGCATTTCTTTCATAAATCCTGTATTGATAAATTTATGACGCAACTCCATCGTTTTTTCTTCTGTCTCCCCAATCAAGAAGGAGAAAGAACCTTTTTCTTTAGCTAGTTCGATAGACTCTCTGTAGGCTGCTGTAGCGATTGTTTCAAAGACCTCATTTGTCAAAGTTAAGCCATCTTCTGATCCGTACCTAGCTGCAAGTTTGATTAGTAAATCTGATAGACCCATAACTCCAAGTCCAATCCGACGTTCTCCAAGAGCTTGAACCTCATTTTCTTTCAAGAAATATGGACTTTTGTCTATTACGTTGTCCTGCAATCTGACCGATTCAGCAACTGTCTTAATCAAACCTTCTTTATCAAATGTTTTATCTCCAAAGTTAGCGAAGACACTTAAGTTAATTGCGGCTAAATTACAAACAGAATAAGGTGCCAGTGGCTGCTCCCCACAAGGGTTTGTAGCGACTACTTTTTGCCCGTATGCTGCTGCGTTTGTTTTATCGTTTGCATTATCAATGAAGAACACACCAGGTTCTGCTGCATATGTTGCACAGATATTGATTAAATTCCAAACATCTTTTGCTCGAACTTCACGGTAGACTTTCACCGCATAGCCCCTTTTCTCCCATTCTCTAACGTCTCCAACATTATGCCAATTTTCGTTGTAGAATTTCATTTCGCGTTTCGTGTAATTTTCTACATCGGGGAAACGAAGGCTATACATCTCATCGTTTTCCACCGCAGCCATAAATTCTTTTGTGAGAGCGATAGAGATATTTGCACCTGATAAGAATTCTGGGTCATTCACACTGTAAGTTCCGCCATCTTTAAGTGATTTCTCAGCAGTATTACGAGATTCATCAGATACATTATGACGAATAGTCAATTCATAGATTTCTTTTTCAGAATCAGTTAAAGGCGTGAAGCTTAATTTTTCTTTCGCCATTTCCTGAATGAAAGGATTGTCAATCTCTTTCATGATGTAGCGTAGAATATCTGGATTTTGCATCTTAGACAGAATGAATTCGATGACGTCTGGGTGCCAATCTGATAATAAAATCATTTGTGCCCCTCTTCGCGAACCGCCCTGTGAAACAAGGTGTGTTAATTTCGCAATGTCATCTAGCCAAGAAACAGAACCGCTAGATTTTCCGTTTACTCCTCTTGCAAGTGTATTGCGAGGTCTAAGAGTCGAACCATTTGTTCCAACGCCACCACCACGACTCATGATTTCCATTGCTTTTTTGCGATGATTATTAATTCCACCACGGGAATCCTTGACCATTGGTAGTACATAACAATTGAAGTAAGTTACATCTGTACCAGAACCAGCACCGTAAAGAACACGACCTGCAGGTACTAGCTTTTCCATTGCAATCAAATTAGTGAACTTTTTAAACCATACTTCTTGTTCAACCTCATCTTCTGATAGTTCACGTGCATTTCGAAGTGCGATTTGCTCATAGTATAACTCCAAAGGTTTTTCGATTTTGTTAATCGGACGAATAATCGTAGATTCTTTACCTTCTTCTACATATTCGCTTTCTAATTCAATAACTGCCTCTTTATTTTTTTTGTCGAGGGAACGAACATACCCAAATCCACGCCCTGGAAATTTCGGGTCTTCCTTTACGGTTAATACAACTAAGTCTCCGGACTTCAGCGTTTTTAAAGCTGTATCCTTTTGACTGTAACGATCTAACATGACCATACGATTCACACCAGAACGGTGTAATTTCATGTCAGGTGTAATCGGATGAATCATATCGAATTTCTCGATATCCTTGTTTAGTTGTTCGATGTGTTGTTGTGTGTACATAATGTTTTTCCTCCTCGTGTGTTGAGTAGACGATTTTGCGTCTAGGTTCTGTTCTATTCAAAAACAGACCTACTTATGACACTAAATCCACTAACTCAATCTCCTTTTTAATTTAATGCTACCCGTGTCTAGTTTTACAGCCAGTCGAATGATTGCCTATTGGGCAATTCTCCTTTCTTTTCATGCTCGCACTATTCTATGCAGGGGAGTAAGGTTTGATTTCCCGACATTAATGACTCTTTCAAAAAAAAAGAGATAATATTGGTGTCAGTTATGTATGAACAAACAAAAAAGACCTGCAACAGCTATGCTGTATACAAGTCTTTGGAGGTTATCGTGCTGCTTCTGTACCTCTTGCTTTTTCCATTTCGCGAGCTGCTTCCATGTGTGTCACCTCCATATCTAATGATTAATACATTGTATTCTTATACAACATAAAATATTCTGTTAACATGAGTGGTTCGACATGTTTTTGACTCTTATAATGAAAATCCTATATATTGACGTCTTTTTTAAGTCGTACATCTTCCATCATTTTGCCTAACTTTTGCATGAATAAATAGGTGAGCAATGCAATCACAACGAAGAAGAAAGTCATGGTTGATTTTGAGAAATAATCCATGAGCACAATACAGAAAGAGGCAAGAATAAGACCGATATCTGCTGTAGTGTTATAAGCAGCCAAGTATGAACTTTTCAGATTTTCATCTGCAATATCTCCTACATATGAATCGAGTAAAGGCCATGTTAATACTTCTCCTATTGTCAATATCATCATGCTTAGAATAAGAGGTAGTAACGAGTCAAAATGAACAATTCCAATAACCCCAATTAAAAATATCCCTAGACCATATCGCAGGATCTGTTTTTCTGTAGCATGCTTTAATACATAGGTGGAGACTCCAATTAAACACAATACAAGTAGAGTGTTAACTAATAACAGTAGCCCTGAGACATTTCCTCCCGTAATCTCATAAGAATGAAAGTTGATGCTTGGGAAGGTTTCTACTAGTCGAACATTGACATAATTTGTCGTTTGGCTTTCCATGAAAATGAAAAAAATCATTCCAATCATATAAAAACGGAACAACTTGTCTTTCATAATAATCTTATAGCCTGTTCCTAGCTCCTTAAAAGATTCTAAGGCAGTTTGTGGCTTCTCTTCTGATGAAAGACGCGTCTCTGGGATGAAAAAGAAAACAATCAGAATAGACACAATCGACATAGAGAGTAAAGTCAACGAAACGATAGCGAAATGGTCCTTGTAAAGACTAGCTCCTAGTAAACTTCCAATACCGACTGCAAGATTGCTAACCCAATAAAGGTACATTAAAGCAAACTTTCGAGAATGTTGATCGGTGAGGTCTAGTATCATTCCGGATGCAGCAGGTCGATAAGCGGCAATGGCAACCATGTTTAAGGCCATCATTAAACTGGTAACCCCAGGTGAGAACCAAATCACGGAATTGGCCAGAACAATCACAAGAAATGAACTTATTTGAACAGATTCAACAATCAGCATGACTCGTTTCCTTCCGAACTTGTCTGCTGCGTATCCACTATAGATACTAGCGAGAAATCCTAATGCAATCCCAATCATTGGGATAAACCCAGCCGCCTTTAATCCGAAGTGAAGATTAATATAGAGAGGCGTCATCATAATCATTGCATAGGTAAGGAACTGTGTAAAAAAACTTTGAACAATACGTAAACGGACCCCTTTGTGTAATTCCTTGAACTTCATATCTTTTACCCTCCATAAGAAAGAATTGAGAGCATAGAACTCTCAAACTTTTCAGTTTTTCCTATCTTATGTATAGGTAGAATGTGATATGCCATTTGTCAAACATCGTTCAACATACTACTAAAACAGTTTTAACAATGGGGTTGCCCTCTTATTATTTCTATAATATTCCAAACAACTTTTCTAAAAGCTTTATAAAACGACGAGAGATGCATAAGATACACTAATCAAAAAACAAATGGAGGTGACCTTATGGTTGCAAATGTGAATAAGGTAGATAAAAAGGAAGTAATGCTGGGAATAATGTTGAGTATGGAGGATTTTATCATTGCTGATTTTGAAACGACGGGCTTGTCACCAGATAAAGGGGCTAGAATAATAGAGATTGGTGCCGTGAAAATTAAAAAAGGGAAAATAGTAGATAGATATCAACAATTCATCTATCCAGAGCAGAAGATTTATGCAAAGATTATCGAACTTACGGGGATTACAAATGAAATGTTGGTAGGCAAACCGTTAGAATCTGAAGTATTGCCAGGGTTTTATGAATGGATGGAAGGCCTTCCGTTCGTTGCACACAATGCTATGTTCGACTGGGATCGCTTTTTGAAGCCAAGTCTTCAAAAATTAGGGATTGCTTCAAGTCAATTAGTTGTTTGCACAAAAGTAGTGGCTAATGCTTATTTAGAATTGGCAAACGGCAAGTTGTCCACTCTTTGTGGATATTACGACGTAGAAATCGAAAATCATCACAGAGCAATTGACGATGCCGTAGCATTAGCGAAAGCATTTCTTCTTATGAAAGAAGAGTTGTCGAGCGAAAAAGAAGAATTACATTCGGTTTATAGCCAAATGGACTTGTTTGGAAACGAACCTAGTAAAGAAATGCAATCCTTTAAAGTGAGTCGCGTTTCCTATTGGGAGAAAAAGGTTGGAAAGAATACGATGAATCGTATTTACGTACAGTTAGATATTGGAACTGTGTTCTTAGATTTACAGAAAGATCATTGGTTTTCAAAAGATGTCGAAGGTAATATTGATTTTCAAGAGGTAGAAACTCGCACCATTGATTTCATACGAAAAAAATCTCGAGACGAATTGTTAACTTTCCGAGGTCAGCGATCTGTGGCAAGTTAATATATTTCCAGAAGGACGCCATTAGTGGCGTTCTTTTTTTGTCATGAATCGAGGACGTGCTCTCTTTAACTGGGATTAAAGTAACTACTTCTTACGTAGAATACCTTATCAAATGAAAGGAGAAGAAAATGCAAACACCAACCATGAAAGCATTTGAAAGGTTGGAGAAGAAATTCTTCGATCAAATTCAATACAAACAAACATCAATAAGACCTGAGTTTCCAGGAGAAATTGTATACCAAAGAATACTAGACTCAGAGGAGTTTGTCCAAAAGTTTCATGATTGTTTAATTGAAATGGTCATTGAAAAAAACCCAGCAACTATTCAGAAGTTGAACGATTTCTTCCATAACCTGCAAATCAAAACCTCACCGTATAATTGGGAACAAGAACATTACAACTTCTTGTTAAGAGAGTTGTTTTTGCATGCTGCAGCTATTCTGCTCCGAGCAAGGCAGTATCATTTATTGGATGGAATCTTATCTGAGAAAAGGAGTTATAACAAAGGCTCGAGAAAAAGGATAGACGTCAGTTTTGTCCATTTTGGACTTCCTTGCTATAGCTTGGAAAATAAACAGGAAGAATCGAGAAGAGTCACAGCGGCTCAACTGATTTTGGAACGATCCTTGAATGTTTGGAAATCGCAGATTGTTGAAACAGACCTCGTGTTGTTTTATTTGTCTTGCTTGCGTGGAGAAAGAAGGCACCCTTGGACACCAACGTTGGCTGGATATCATGAAGAGGGAGAACTGTGTTTCCTAAGCCTGTTAAAGCTGAAGGATGTATACCTTAACGCTCAAACGCTCTTAGGAGGATATTCACCCGAAGATCTATCGTTAAAAGCGAAGGAGTTTGTCTTGCCAACTGGCCATCATCCTTTTGCCAAGGGTGACTATGCACCAAAACTCTGGGAAGTGATGAATATTGAAAACATAGCCACCCTTTAATTGGGTGGTTTTTCTTGTTCTTTATAGCCGCAAGAAGATTCGACCAAGAGGATACATCTGGATTCTGCAAAATAGTCCAATTCTATCTGTTTTTTATGTTTTAAAGAGGGTCTTTAACGGTAAGCCAAATAAAGCACGTCGTCGTTAAGGCATTTAGTAGTTAACCGGGAATAATCTACAGCGTGTCGGGATATAGGTTATTGGTTCACTATGTCAGAATATTCGGTTTGTTATATGTCTAACTACTTATTGATTTCTGTTTGTGTGAAGACTTTTACAAATGCAGTTGATAAGACAATAAATGTCGCAATAGTATATGTTCCCATGATATAACTATTTACTCCACAGTAATAAAGTACTAGTAGACATAGCTGAGATAAGCTGTAAAAACTAAAGAACAAAATGATTTTTTTTCTGTTGTTTTTCATCTCAAGACCTCCTTTTTTGTCATATTGCACTATTCTACTATACATATATATGTACATTTTTTTATGTTACAAAAAAACAATTCGCATTTCTGTAAATACTCGTTATTTTATTGCAGAAAACCCTTACCTATAAAAAAAGAGGACGCATTTTTAGCATCCTCTCTTTTTTAACTTATTTTGCAGCGTTTTGCATTTCCATCATGAGTTTAGCTGTAATATAACCTTCAATGTACTTTTCCGTAATTAAGAATAACTGTTTGAAATGTTCATCGGATAAAGGAATACGAATAATCTTCTCCGGTCTTCCATTTACATATTTTGGTGCAATCAAACCTTTGTCAGTTTCTTCCCCAGGTCCAATCTCTGCAGATAACATCCAAGGTGATTTGCTACCTGGAGTAATTTTAAACTGGCGAGAGAGAGCTTTTCCATCTGGACGCGTTTTACCTTGCTGTGCGAGTTTCTTCACACCAACCCCCCCTAAAAGTGTAAAGATAGGTTTAGCATAAGAATACCCACCCTTTTCCATATCGGCAAGTGCTGTTTTTGCTAAGTGAGAAAGACGGCCAGACTTCATATCTTGTGCTAACTGCAAGAATTCTGGAAGAGAAATGAACACAGTGATTTCATCTTTCTTTTTATTGCCGGCAGCTGCTTTGTTGTCATATGTGACAAAACCTAGTGCTACTTTATCAATACTAAATGTCCCTTTTAAAATTTCTACGAATGAGTCTTTACCGTCAAATCTGATGATTTGATGATCTACATAATTTTTTTCTGCTACTTGATTCGCCATGGAATCTCCTCCTTATATTTGAAATCGCTTATTATATGCAGTTGCCTTGCTTTTGAATCATTCGATGTAGTTCAACAAATAGATACAATTATTTCTCCTTTGAACTGCATACAACAGGCATAAAGAAGGGGGATATTAAGATGAGTCTAGAGTCTTTTTATCAAAGAGATAAAGAAGAAGAAGCTCTTTGTGAACTATTTATTCGTTATGCTATTGCTCACGACACTCGACCATTTCAAAAAGTGGACGACTTGTCTATTTTAGGATTTCTAAAACAGGAAGAGTTTCCTGATGATATATACGAAGCGATGGGGATGTACCATTCATCAATACAAATGGTTCCGTTACGAATACCTTATTGGAAAAACGAAGTAGCGAGTAAGTGGGATAAAATAATACGACTATCAGAATCGATAAAAAGACGCTACGATTTCAATTCCCTCCAAAGTAGAGAAAAACTTCCTCATAAAGACCTTCGTTGTTATTTTCGATTAACTGCGTATCGTGTTTTGTTTGTTCCAGAACGAGATCCTTGCGAATGGGAAACTACTATTCTTCAAAACGGGATTATTATAGAGAAATACGAAAAAATGCGAGAAGAAACACTAGAAATGATTCTATATAAGGAACCATCTTTAATTGAGGAAGGATTAGTGTTCACGGCACGCCAAGTAGAGGTTCATAAAGGAAGAATTGATCTGGTTGGTAAGGACATCAGAGGGGCTACTGTTTTGTGCGAAGTGAAAGTAGAAGAGGATAAAGATGTTTTATGGCAGGCTGGTAACTATCCACGATTGTACCAAGATAAATATGGTAAAAGGAAAGAACTACGCATGATCGTAGTTTCACCACAGATGCAAATATCTCTGGAAGAAGAATTGAAGGAAAAAGGGACAGAAATATTTCACATACGCAATTTCCCAACCTTGCATCTGCTACCAAAAAAAAACAAGCAAAAAATCCTTAATGGATAATTGCTTGTTTTATTTTTTTTATAAATTACTATATTTTATGCGTGTCTTTTGGCTGAATTACTACCGTTATAGGTGTCGAACTCAATAATACCCAACGATATCTTGATCTTTTCATTCATATCGTTGTGAAGATGTACGGGTAATTCTCCAATTTTCTTACGTAAGCATTCCTTTGATATCGTTTGTATTTGTTCAAACAAAACGGTGGAATCTTCTAACAGATTGGCGGTTCCTTTTAGTACTTGCATATGTGTAGGTAAGTTTTTGTCTTTCTTTTTCGATGTAATAGCCGCAACAATCGTAATTGGTGCAAAATGATTGCCTAAATTATTTTGAATGATGACCACTGGTCGCGTTCCTCTTTGTTTACTTCCCTTGCCTGCTTCTAATTCCGCAAGATAGACATGACCCCTTATTAATTTGAAATCATCCATATGATTTCCTCCTTTTTTGAAATGAACACGTAGCAATATATGCAATCGGAAGTATTTTTACCACTTGTGTAAACACGTACGTTTCAGTTCGACTTGATTCGCCTTATAACTTTATGTACTACAGTATACAATAGGTAAATATGGTTGTCAATATGAGGGGGATTTTATGTACGCAATTACTAGCAATAAAGGTGCTTTAAAAATAGGTCTGGGCATTGATAAGCCTGAAATTAACTTTACGTTCAGGGACGGCTACATATGGGAGTGCGAAGCTAAAAGTGCAGTAGGTTTTGAGATGTTAGTTGATATCGTGTCTTCAACTATTACTATGTCAATATTAGAAGATGTTCTGTTGGAAAAAATGAAGGATAAAGAACCGTCAGAAACAGTGGAGTGGGTGAATGAATACGGTGTAGGATACTTTCAGGACTATTACTTTTCTCGCTTAGTAAGACACCAGGTTCATCGGTATCTACAGGTAAATGAAAGAATACAAATAGAGTCATTTGAAACTTTCCTTTTGCCAGGGATACGTCAAGATGCAAGTGTATATATTGAACATTTAACCACAAACAACGAATCGTCCTATCCACTGGAAGAAGAAATGTCCTATACTTCCGAAATAAGTGATATTGTCAGCGTGTATAAGTCTGAATTGGAAAAACTGGAAAATGCACCGAACTTTGAACGTTTCCACTTAATCGAAAAAGACAAGAAACACATGCTATTAGGGGAGTATAAAGGACAACTAACTGTAATAGGGAAAGATTGGTTGCATGGTGTAATACCAGAACTATATACAGTAATGAAAATCGACGAGGATTTAGATACAAATGATCCAATTTACTTTTTACCACTAGCTATGCATATTTTTGATGTAGCGAGTATAGTTCTTCACCGCCAAAATCCAAAACGCAAAAAAATATTTGATCAATTAATGGTAGAGATGGAGATAGATGAGTATGCAATGGTTCCATGTAAGGGATGTCCATTGTGCAAGTAAATCAAGTGTTCTTAGGAGTAGATCAAGGAATTGCTAATTGTGGATATGCTTTTATTCAGGCAACAAAGAATGGATTGCATCTACTTAGTAGCGGAACGATAAAGACACCAGCAAAAACGCCTTCTCATACACGAGTTTACACCATCTTCTGCTTGTTAGAGGAATACTGCTCTATTTACAAACCGATTATTATGGGTGGCGAATTATTAATGTTCAGTCCTCCCAGAAAATCAGGTGGAAATGAATCTGCTTCTATGATGACTGTTAATCTTGTTTCCGGTGCATTGTGTGTACTAGCTGCGAAGCAAGGGATTGATTATAAAGAGTATATTCCTGGTTCCATTCGTAAAACGGTAACAGGGAAAGGTAAAGCTACGCAGCAGGAGTTGAAGGAAGTTTTGTCATCCTTGATTAACAAAAAGAGATTTTCTAAACATGAACTAGATGCAGTTGCGATAGCCGTTCATCTAGAAAAAAAATATAGAGAAGAGAGGGAAGAAAAAAATGACTAAAAGAACAAGATTTATCGGGATAGCTTTCATCCTGCTCGTATTTATCCTTGTTATCAGCTTTATATACTTGTTTTCCAATAAGGAAAAAGATAAAACAATAGAGGAAGAGGTGGAGAAAGAGCCTCGCCAAGAAATTGTTGGATATTCAGATGATGGAAAACTTACACTGTATGATGCATGGGACGGAAAGGTAAAAGATCGTTTTGACCTTAAATCACTTAGCGTAGAAAAAGAGGTAGTAGTAGAAGAAAAGACAGTAAAGAAAGTGGTAGAAACTACTGAAAAGTCTGTTCCTAAAACAAGTGTAGATAATAGCTATAAAGAGTTTGAAAAAATACGAGTTACGATTGTAAACCATGATAATGCGTGGAACATTCAAACCAAATTAACTCCTAAACGAAACACGATTGTCATGCTTCGACATGTACGCGATCTGAATAATGGGTATGCGATGCATCCAATTTATCCGGGAGAAGAATTCATTTTCTTGAAGGAGAAGGATGCTTATGTAGATGAAAAAGATATTGGCATTGAAATTATTGAAGAAGTCGAAGAAATTGTATATGAAGAAGTAATCGAACAAATCACCATTAAGAAAAAAGAAGATCATTACATTTTCTATAAAGATATGCAATCAGAAAACCTATTTGCATATTCAGATATTGATGAAAAGGTCTACTTAGTGACTTCCCAAGAGCACAAATTGGACGTGAAACCAATTGATATGAAAGATCTCGGTAACGCGAAACAGTTTGTGAAAGGAGATGCTGGATATCTCTTTATTTATGAAGACAAAAAAGCCAAGATGGTGAAAGAGGATAGTGTGACGGATATCGTTTTACATGGCGAGCCAGAGAAGATAGTAGTGGCCGGCAAACATGTATTATATGCTTTCGACAAAGAAGTGGGAAGTATTTCTATGGAAGACGCACACCATATCTATGCACACATCGGGGAACAATTAAAAGAAATGATAGTTTTAGATGAACATGTTTATGCTCTTAACATTTTTGGTAGCAATTCCGACAATTCATTACTATTCAAAATAGAGCCGGAAACACTATACGCGGTTAAATTATTAGAGTTAGAAGGCGACAGTACCTCTATCGTGTCGTTTGGAAACGAACAACAATTAATCGTGAGTAGAATATGGGAATCGTTAGATCCATTAGGTAAAGAAATTAAAGAACCGCAAATCGTGGAGATACACAAAGAAAAAATGAACATCGACAAGATTGATGCAGATACATCTAACCGCTTCTTTACAAATGGCTCTGTCGAGAGGCATCGTTTGTTTACAAAAAATCAAGACAAACTCGAAGTCTATGACCTAGCGAAGAAAGAAAAACTAGCAGTATATGCGTTTCCTGAACAAGATTATCTAATCTTGTCTAAACAATTCGAAGGGGGTGAGGGAGCAGAGTAATCTGTTCCTGATTATATGGAGACAACGAATGCAATGGCTATGCATGCAGCATGGAGAAGTAGAATTTACTTGATACACGGAAGCAAGATACCTAAAGGGAAAGATTTGCTACAGGTTTTCCTTGAGGCATACGCATTTACTTGGTCGCACGAACCATTCAGTGAGAAGAAGAAAGTTTATGAATGGTTTAAAGAAGAGGCTGAGGATTATCCGCATTGGTTACAAACAAGAGAAAATGAGTGGTGGGCCTATCATCTTTTAACTATGCTAGCTTTTGCCAAGCAGGATAAGGCACAATTAGCTCAAAATATTATACAGCGTATGCTTAATGATGTTCCAACAGATGAAGTATCTATTTGTTATGAAGTGAACAACATATCAGGATTACTAAGATCATCTTTCAATATCCCTTTTATGCCAAGAATGAGCTATCAACATGCTTTTGAGACAGATGCAAGTATGGCGGACGACGGAGGTGTGTCAGAGAGTATTCTAGGGTCGATGAAGGTGGGATTGAAAGGGTTAAAAAAGGTCTTGCCAGTTGAGAAAATGGAAACATCGGAAATCGAGCCTTTCTTGAAGCCGAATATTGATAGTAACAACCTAAAGTACGAAATCATTAATGAATTATTGATTAAACGGACGTTATCTTGGTTGATGGCTCCGGAATGGAAGGATATGTCTGTCGAAGAGAAAAGCGAAAAGATGGATGAGGAAGTAGAAGTTTACGTGTTCACCTTATTAAAACCAGAGATAGAGGAAAAACTGTTTGAAAATGTTTTCGCTGTTCTTCGAGAGGTTGTTCGTCCTATAGAAGAGATTGACTCGCCCGCATAATAGCGGGTTTTTTTATGGTTCGACATTCTAAACTCTATAAATGGAATATAATTTTCTAAGTCCCATATAATACTGCGTGTTGAGTAAAAAAGGAGTTGTCCACGCTCGACAACAATCATATAAAGGGAGGTATGCAATATGCATACAATCGTAAACACTATTCAAGAAATCAAAGGAACAAAAACAGAAGTTTTAATGTTATTCGGTACGGGTCGTTTAACAAATGATCCACCAGAATTACGCGAAACAGGAACAGGTAAAAAGGTATTGTCGTCACAGAAAGGTCATCGCTTTGCGATTGCTTTCTACAACGGACAGAATAAGGATGCTTCATTCTATGGCATCGAAGCTTGGGAGAAAACAGCTGAGTTGATGAAAAACTTAACGTTTAAAGGTCAAGAAGTTGAAGTAGCTGCACGCATTAAAACAGAACATTTCGAAGTTCAAGGCGAGAAACGCACAGCCGAAACTTTAGTAATTGAGAAGTTTAATGTTAAAGGTTATAAAGAAGGTTCTAAACCAACCACTTCATCAACTTCAACAACTAACTCAAGTGCACCATCTGAAGCGAAAGAACTTGTTGGAGCTGGACATTCTGGCCCAATCGAAGTCTCTGATGATGATCTGCCGTTCTAAGAAACCTGAAGGAGAGGGATTCCCTCTCTTTTTTTTTTGGTTGAAAAGAAAATGAAGCGGAGAACACTCCTGTAGGAGTATTTTTTTAGTGGATATATATGTTTCATGAAGTGTTGACAACTAAAATGATATAATGTATACTATAGTAGATGTAAGGGGTAGCAAGCAAAGTGATTTACTTTATAGGAGGGTGCTTGGAAAATGGTCAGATTGGTGATTGTGTTGGTTTTGTTAGCCCTGGTCGTTACAGGTTGCTTAATTTTTGCAATAAAAGATATGAGAAGGCTAGGAAAGCAAGCTGGCGAATTTATTGAAGATGCCGTAACGGGCAACACTGAAGATGAAGAAGATGATGAATTAACTAAGGGGGAAAAGAAATGAGTAAAGGTTTGAGTATTAAAGGTATATTATGGTTGGTTGGTTTATTTATCACAGTTATGGTTGTAATTGTTGGGTTATTTACGTTCGTTGAACGAGTGCCAGAAGGAAAAGTAGCAGTTGTTTATTCGCCAGCAGGCGGAGCAAAAGAAGTGCTGAATCCAGGTTGGCATTTAATTAAGCCGTTAGAAAAAACACAAGAATACCCAACACGTATAACAATTGTAGAAACAGCAATCAGCGTAACGACTAATGATGGTAAAAAAATCACTATGCCTGCACGTTATGAAATGAAAGTAGATAAATCGAAAGTGTTAGAAATCTTTCAAGAGTTAGGTAGTCAAGACATCGAGCAAATCCAAGAAGGTTATTTATACCAAAAACTATTCAAGGCATCACGTTCGGTCGTTTCGACTTACAGCGTATTGGACATATTCGGCACTAAAACAACTGAAGCTTCTGCAAAAGTTGCAGAATCAATGGCTGATAGTTCGGAAGGTTTAGGATTTATCATCGCAGATGTAACACTTGGAAATCCAGAGGTGGACAAAGATACACAAGCTGCAATTGATGCTCGCGTTCAGAAAGCACAAGAATTAGAACGATTGAACTTAGAGAAAGATATTGCAACAGCTAATGCAGCAAAACAAAAGATTGAATCAACAGGAGTAGCGGATGCTGAAATTGAGCGAGCTCGTGGAGAAGCCGAATCAGCTAAAATTCGTGCTCAAGGGGAAGCAGAGGCAAACAGAACCTTAAATGCTTCTTTAACTGAAAACGTCCTGAAATTAGAGGAAATCAAAGCTCGTCAGAAACACGGTTGGATCACTATCAGTGGAACAACACCATTGGTAGAAGTGAAAGAAAAAGAAGAAGCAAAATAGAATAAAGAAAACTTAGCGTCCTTTCGAGGACGCTTTTTTGTTGTCTCAAAAGATTGCCTGATGGAAAAGCAAAGACTGACCTTCAAGCAAAACTGGATGCGGTTCGAAATAAACAAGACGTGAGCCACTCCTTCGGGGGAGGTTCTTTTGCAAACCAAGGCTAGGTCTTTTTTCTCGAATAATTTAGTACGAAAGCCATAGGATGTATTGTTAAACAAAATAAGGAGGGACAAAAAAATGAACAATGAAACAATGAAGCAACATAAAGCACGAAATGTATTAGCAAGAAGATTTATAAAGACGAGTTTAGTGGCTTCTTTACTATTGTCAGGAGCTATGACGACAATTGGACCATCGGGGGTAGGTATGTCCTTTACCCACATGCAAGTGGCGGAGGCAGCTAGTGAAATAAATGTTTTTGAAGATATCGTAAGTGGAGAAGGACACTTTCTCGCACTCTCTACGGATAGAAGCGTCTACGCTTGGGGATTTAATTATTATGGACAAATAGGCAATACAACGACTCATCAAACGACACCTACGAAAGTAGAAGGACTAACGAATGTGGCGGCTATCGAAACTGGTGATAATCATAATCTCGCACTCACGTCAGAAGGAGACGTTTATACATGGGGAAGAAATGATTTGGGGCAATTAGGAAATGGAAAGACTGGAACAAGTAAATATCCCACGCCAACGAAAGTAGAAGGTTTGTCAAACGTTGTAGCAGTTAAAGCTGGGATTAATCATTCCTTTGCAATTACCTCAGACGGAAGTGTCTTTGCGTGGGGAGCTAATGATAAAGGACAATTGGGCGACGGGACGACTACAAACAAATTAATACCGACAAAAGTTAACGGTTTGTCTAATGTAGCGAAATTAGAAGCTGGGCGTTCACACTCGCTAGCCGTCATGTCGGATGGAAGCGTTTATGCGTGGGGAGCTAACGATCGGGGGCAATTGGGCGATGCGTCAACTATAAATAAAGTAACGCCAACGAAAGTTAACAGTTTGTCAAATGTAACAGAAATTGAAGTTGGGGATTCACATTCAATAGCCATTATTTCTGATGGAAGTGTTTATGCATGGGGACTGAATGATAAGGGACAAATTGGGGACGGAACGAAAATAAACAAATTAATACCGACAAAAGTTTTATCTAATGTTATAGAAATAGAAGCTGGTGCGAACCACTCGCTCGCAATTACCTCGGATGGGACACTCTATGCGTGGGGGCACAATCAATATTCACAACTGGGCGATAGGTCAACAACAGATAGAACTACTCCTTTGAAAGTAAATGGTTTATCTAATGTCACGGAAATAGTAGCCGGGACCTACCACTCGCTTGCAATTACTACAGGCGGAAGCGTCTATGCTTGGGGGAATAATGGGTCTGGACAACTGGGAAACGGAACGACTACAAGCAAAATCACCCCAATGTTGCTAGTGAATATCAAAGCAAGTGGTGGAGAAGAAACTAAAATCTTAGAAGCTGCTACTGCTTCTGTAGTGAAAGCAGAAGGTTCATTGTTACAAGCGGATGTAGAAGCATCTCGTTTACTTGTGAACAATCTTCCATCTGGGACAGAGAAAACAAACTTAACGAATCGCTTAGATGTGGTGCAAAAAGCAATTGATGATGCAAACACGTTGGCGGAACAGAGAGCAACAGCTACTACAACAGTAGTTAAGGCAGAGGGTTCTAAGCTCCAAACAGATGTAGACGCTTCTCGTTCCCTTGTGAACGCTTTGCCGGATAGTGAAGAAAAAACAAGCTTAATAAATCGCTTGAATGTCGTGCAAGTGGTAATTGATGTGTCTGCTGCTTCCTATGAAGAGGCGATGGCGGAGCTTGTAGATATGAAAGCCTACTTGCTCACGGGTGAAGGTACACGTGAAGATATATTAGCTATGAAGGATGCATTAAATGTCATCTTGTCTGATTCGACATCACTTCTACAAGAATCTCAAAGAACAGAAGTTGCTCATTATGTGCAGGATGTACTAGATATCATTGGGTTGCTAGAAACCATTTGGGACAAGATCGCAAACGGCGAACTAGCAGGACTGGATGAATTGGTATCTCAATTGCCAGAATCCGAACTGAAAGATAATATAAAGCAAGAAGTAGAAGATGCGAAGACACCAGAAATCGATAATGCTCTAGTAGAAGCTGTAGAGTCTGTTGAAAAAGCAGAGCAATCGAAACTGCAAGCAGACGTGGACGCATCTCGTTCACTTGTCAACGGTTTAGAAGACGGTACAGAAAAAGCTAGTCTCATAGAACGCTTAGAAGCTGTTCAAAAAGGTATAGACGATGAAAAATTATTGGCTGATCAAGTTATCAAAGCAACGGCAGCTGTTAAGAAAGCAGAAACTTCTAAAGTGCAGACAGATATAGATGCAGCTCGAAAATTAGTAGAGGCATTGCCCTCTATTTCAGAGAAACCAGCTCTAACAATTCGATTAGACTCTATTTTAGTTTCACCTGAAGGGGAGGAACTTGTGAAAGAAGCACAAGATGCTGTCGACAAGCTAAATGACCAGTCGACAAAAGAGCAATTAACTACAGCGAAAGAATTAGTAGCTAAATTGCCTACTAGTTCTACTAAAACGGATTTAAGTGATCGCATCACTAAAATAGAATTAAACCAAAAAGCGATAAACGCTGTCGTTCAAGCAGAAAAAATGCAAACGAACTACAACATCACTTTAGCAGAAAAAGCGATTAATCAACTACCAGATGGCCCGCTTAAAACAGAACTGGCGGAACGAATTCAACAACTCAAGCTGACTCTAGAAGCTGAAAGTAAAGTGAAGTCTGCTGAATTGACTAAACGAGACCCGTATATAACGGATGCTATGGAAAGCATTAATAAACTAAATGATTCGCCTAAGAAAACGGAGCTTACTAACCGCATGAAAGTCATCCAAGATGCACTTGCTGGCGAAGCAGAGGCAACACTCTTAGAAGAAGCGACAATCCACGTGGTTCTTGCTGAACAACATAAACGAGATCCGTACCTAACAAGTGCAAAAGACCTTGTTTCTAAGCTGAAAGAAGGAGCGGACAAAACAGCTCTCGAAGCAAGATTAAAAGCGATACAGGATGCTGCTCCAGTTACACCAGAGGCTCCAGAGGTCGACCCAGCACTCTTAAAAGCAGCGGAGACACAAGTTTCTTATGCAGAACGTTACAAGCGTGACCCGTACCTAACGCGTGCACAAGAGGCCGTCGACAAACTTCCAACAAGTGAAGTGAAAACAGTCATGCAAGAAAGATTAAATGTACTAACAAATGAAGCGAGTGATCAAGTCGAAGCAGCTAAGCTAAAAACAGCGAGTGATAGGGTAGCTAAGGCAGAAACAGCTAGTGACTTGTTCGTTATCGAAGAAGCTCGTTCGCTTGTGAATGGACTAAAAGATGGAGATGCTAAACAAACACTCTCTGAACGCATAGAAGCAATTGAAGTAACGGAATTGATGCAGTTTGCGTATGAATTAAAAGTCGAAATCGACGCCATCACCGATGTAACAATCAAGCAAGCACTTCAAGAAGCTTACACAGCAGTTGGAGTGGCGAAAGAACGCCAAACATTGACGTATATGACAAAGGCTTCTAAAAGTATCGAAGCTCTAAACAAATATGAGGCGACTTACAGCAATGTCATCGAGAAACTGTCGACATTCTTCACAGACATGCAGAAAGAACTCGAAATGCAAAAGCTCATTGTTGCTGCTGATAATGCAGTCGCTCTAGCGGAGAAATATAAACGTGCACCGTACTTTGTGAAAGCACAAGCAGCTATCGATTTAGTGCCTGTAGGGAAAGCAAAAACCGACCTCCAAACTAGACTCGATGTTGTAATGAACTAAACAAGACATGAACCACTCCTTCGGGGGTGGTTCTTTTAATATTCAAATAAATGTGGTCTCTATATTGCTGAATGATGTAGGACAAAGGACATATAATAAAGGGTTCGACCAAAATAAAGGAGGAGAATATAACTAAATGAAATCAAACGCTCACAAAAAACACGAAGTGCGTAATGTTCTAAGTAGACCAACTGCTAAAGTTTTACTGGCTACATCAATTCTTTTTGCCGGGGTTCATTTACCAACCCATTCATTCGAAATTGCTACTTTATTTTCTATTCAGGAAGCACAGGCTTTAGAATTGTCGCTAAATAAGATAGAGATGGGAACTTCCCATACATTTGGGTTGTTAAACGGAAACGTATTGGCATGGGGAAATAATAGTTATGGTCAATTAGGAATAGGTTCGAAAAAGAGTCAAGAGCTACCTATCGGAGTGAATAGCCTCACCCATATTATGGACGTTTCAGCAGGAGAGTCTCATTCCATTTTTCTCAAGGAAGACGGAACTCTTATGGCATCTGGATATAACAATTCAGGGGCATTAGGAGACGGCACATTTAAGGACAGTATGGTCCCTGTTCAGGTCAAAGGGATTGCACGTGTCGATTCTGTAAAAACGGGGGCTAACCATAATGTAGCGTTGAAAACAGACAGAACTGTATGGACCTGGGGAGAAAATGGATTAGGGCAACTGGGTAACGGAACGTATCGGAATAACAATGTCCCTGCAGAAGTTGTGGGCTTAACGAATGTGATTAGAGTAGAGGCTGGAAACAGACATAATTTAGCGAAAAAAGCAGATGGAAGTCTATGGGCATGGGGAGCAAACGATTCCGGACAACTAGGTAACGGGAAAATTGATATTAAGGGATTGTCTAGCCCTATTAAAATACCTATTAACGATGTCGTAGATTTTGCTATGGGTACGAAACATTCTGTTGCTGTGAAAGCAGATGGAACCGTGTGGAGTTGGGGTGCGAACGGAAAAGGAGAATTAGGCTTGGGAAATAACAACAAAACGAATCTATCGTCTACTCCTATGAAAGTTCCTGGACTTACAGATATCATAAAAGTAGTTGCTGGAAAAGAACACACTTTGGCTTTAAAGAAAGACGGTACTGTTTGGGCGTGGGGTGCTAACGATAGGGGACAGATTGGAAATGGAACGACTAAAGTTCAACAAACACCCATCAAAGTCTCTGGTCTCTCTGATATTATTTCCATCCAAGCTAGTGTGAATGGGCAAAATTCATTCGCAGTGAATAAAACAAAAAATGTTTATGTGTGGGGTTTTAACGGATTGATTAATGGAACAAATACACAGCTTTTGAGTCCAATGAAACTCGATGGGATTAAGGAAATCGGTGAAGAAGTAAATGAGTTAGAAAAGAAATTGCAAGCGGCCAAAAAAGCGGTTGGTCATGCAGAAACAGAAATCACGCAAGTAAGTGTAAATGATGCAAGAAATTTAGTTGATGAGATTCCAAACAGCACGAATAAAAACGAATTAAGTGAACGTCTGAATGTCGTTCAAGAGAAAATAGACGAAAAAAATGTATTGGCTGAGTTGCTAAAAAACGCAATTAAAGCGGTAGAAAAAGCGGAAGATTCTGAGCATCAATTGGATGTGACAAATGCTTGGCCTTTGGTTTTATCTCTCCCGTCTGGAATAGACAAAACCAACCTAACAGTGAAACTAAACGCCGTGCAAAAACTGATTGAACAAGATCAAATGCTTAGCAACGCTATTAAATCTGTAGAAAATGCCGAAAAGACTTTGCTTCAAGAAGATGTTGACGCATCTCGTTCGCTAGTGAACCGTTTGGAAGATGGTTTGGATAAAGAAAGATTAAATAATCGTCTAGATTTGATTCAGGCGAAAATCAATAAAGCAATAGAGACCGAGAAGTTTTCGAAAGCAAAAGAAGCGGTAGAAAAAGCAGAAAGAACCAAGCTCAACGCAGATGCAAAAATTGCTAGAGTATTAGTAAATGAATTAAATGAAAGCGATTCGCAAAAGAACTTTAGTAGTAGGCTTGATGCAGTTGAGTACGCGAACAGTGACGAAGCGAGACTTAAAAATGCACAAAAAGCAGTATTAGATTTGACAGATAACTCGACCAAGGGAGAGTTAGATACGGCAATTTCGTTTATATCTCAGTTGCCTGATAGTCTTATAAAAGTAGAATTATTTGAGCGTGTAACTGCCATCACGCAAAAGCAAAAAGCCATAGCCGCGGTTAACGCAGCAACAGAATTACAAACGAATTACAATATTGTCCTTGCTGAAAAAGCAATTATTCTTTTGCCTGATGGCTCCATAAAAGAGAACATGCAAAAACAGTTAGAATTTCTGAAGCTCTCTTTGGATGCTGAGATCAAAGTAGGAAATGCTGAAAGGACGAAAAGGGAGGCGTATATTTTAGATGCTTTAGAAAGCGTAAGCAAACTCCCAACTAGCGAGGAGAAAAATAAGTTAGAACTGCGTATTCAAACAATTCAAGAAGCATTAAGTAAGGAAATACAAGCATCACTTCTCCTAGAAGTACAAAAAAGCATGGGGCTTGCACAACAATATAAAAGGGATCCATACATTAAAAAGGCACAAGAAATGGTAGCGAGTTTACAAGATAGCTTAGAAAAAACGGCTTTTCTATTAAGACTACAAGAAATAGTAGATAATTATCCAGATAAATCAGAGGAACCTAAAGAAAATCCGGCTCTTTTAAAAGCTGCGGAGACTCAAGTCGGTTTCGCGGAACGATATCAAAGAGAGCCGTATTTGACTCGGGCCCAAGAAGCCATTAATAGCCTTTCGGTTAATGAATCGAAATCATCTCTTCAAGATAGATTAAATCTCTTGTTAAATGAGGCAAGTGAGAAAATAGAAGCTGAAAAAAGACAAAAAGCAATAGAGGCCATCACGAAAGCAGAAAAAGCGAGCGATCTAAGTCTTATTGAAGAAGCACGTGGATTAGTAAATGAAATAAAAGACGCGGTAGAGAAAACAATACTGCTAGAACATATAGAAGCCATAGAAGTAACAGAATCCATGCGATTTGCGTATGAGCTGAAGCGGAAAATTGAAACAGTGAATGAAGCAAGCGTAAAGCAAAAACTGCAAGATGCCTATGAAGCAGTTGGTGTGGCAAAAGAGCGTCAAAGTGCGACGTATATGAATAGAGCGATGACAAGCATCGGGTTAGTTACCCCATATAGCTCTACGCATGGTGCTCTTATTGCGATGCTTTCGACATATTTCGACAACATGCAAGAAGAAGTAGAAGTACAGAAATTTGTCGGAGCAGCCGATAAAGCAGTCCAACTGTCTGAGAAATACCAACGGGCAACGTACTATATAAAAGCACAAGCTGCAATAGATGTTTTACCTGAAGGGAAATCAAAAAAGGACCTACAAGTTAGGCTCGATGTAGTTATGAACTAAACAAGACGCGAACCACTTCTAAGAAGTGGTTCTTTTTTGTTCAAACGATTTCCTTAGTTGCTTCTTGTTTTAAAAGGAAAAGAGGACTGTAGATTGGACATGGTTCGACCTTATAATCGATTGGCATTTCTATATTTGAATATGATAGAGCAAATGGTGAAGGAGGAAGATAGGGAATGACGAGAGAAGAAATGATTAATCGGAAACTTCGTAAAGCAAATATGTATTTGCGTCAGTCTCAAGAAATAAGGAATCGTTACGCAAAAAACGATTTAATTAGGCATGCCTACTTACTTATCGAACAGGCAAAGGAGATGCAACAGACTTTATGCAAAAAGGAGAGAGCCTTGAAATGAGGACTCCTTCTTTTTTTGTAAAAGCAGTGACTTGTGCATATAACGAAAAGAGACAATGTAAAAAGGAGATCCATTTTGGGATCATTGTTAAAAAGGAGGGTTTGTCATGAAACGAAATGAATTTTTTGACGCCATTAAAGAACAGGTAAAGAATATTTCTATCTCAACTATCATAGGTTCAAGGTTGGAACTTCAAGCAAATGGTCGTAATCATTTGGCTTTATGTCCATTTCACGACGATAAGAATATTGGTTCGTTTGTAATAACAGAAAGTAGAGGGAGTTATAAATGTTTTGCTTGTGATGCTGGAGGAGACGGAATTACCTTCATTATGGATTACAATGGGATCGAGTTTAAAGATGCCGTATTCACTATCGCACTAGAATTCGATATCATCACAGCAGAGGATTACAAACGGTATTATGCAGAAAAGTCTATTGATGAGTTGTCAGGACTACAAGTTAGAAAAAAATACAATAATCCACTTAAGAAAAAGACCTTCTACCCATTAGCCGAGGCTGCTGTACTAGACCGGGTTTACAGATTATTTATGAATGAGTGCGGATTGTCTATTGGTCACAAGGAATATTTGACAAACGAACGAAAAATGTCCGATGAACAAATCCAAAGAGGTATGTACTTTACGATGCCAACAATGAAGTTCATGAATCATTTTGTTGGATTGGTTGAAGTTGCATTTGGTACACAAGAAATCCTAAAAGGCATACCGGGATTCTACTGGTCTCACAAAACGGAAAAGTGGGAAATGCGGATATCAAAAGGGTTGGGCATTAGTATCCAAAATGCTTTTGGTCAAATCGTAGGAATTCAAGTGAGAACGGACCGCGTGACAAAAGCTGGTCGGTATCACTGGTTTACATCATCGTTTGCAGAAGACGACGACGCACTGGAATTTGGTGTTTCTCCGGGTTCTCCCGCAGATGTGGTAATTCCACTTGTTGTTAGGAACCGAACAGTCATTATCACCGAGGGTCGCTTTAAAGCAGAAATTCTAGCAGAAAAAACTGGTAGTGTGGTTATTTCTTTACAAGGGGTTGCCTCTTGGAAGGGAGTAGCAGATGAGCTAGAAGCACTTGCTAAAAATAAGCATTTGATGGAGGCATATCCAGAAGGATTCATGGTGTATTCCGTGATGACCGCATATGATGCAGATACTTCTTCGAATGTCTCGGTATTCAAACATTTGAAGAATATGACGGATACTTTAATCGATAAGCGTTATCCTGTTTATTATTTGAACTGGCCGCACTCTCTTTCTAAAGGGATTGATGACCTAATTAGAACAGGTCGTATGGCGGAAGTGAAAAGATATGATAAAGAAGTATGGGACAACATGTATGAAACCATGATAGAGGATTTGGAAAAGGAAGACGAACTCCCTATTATGAAAATACCTAAAAGTGTGATTGGTATGAGTTTCACAAAACGTATTAAACAGATTGCCTTTTTAAATGCAGGGGAAATAAGCAAGATGCACAAGTTATTGCTAGAGGGGGAGGACTAATTCCTTCCTCTTTTTTTGTATTTTCCTAACGATTTAGGTAGGCATGAATCCGGACCTTTCCCCATAGAATAGACTGCATTCAAAAGTTAGGAGCAGATTTATTCTGCATATAAAAAGGAGGAAGTTAATTATGAGTAAAGGTCTTAAAATGTCTGGTGTATCTATCGCAATGTATAAACAAGCAATGTCAAAGGTGATTGTAGGAGATGAGGTATTGCTACGAAAGGATCCCACAAATGAATACGATAAATTTGCTATTAAGATGCTGAATAAAGACACATTGGAAGAGCTGGGTTACATCAGCTCCCCTAAAACGGTTCGTGAAGATAAAGGATGTGTCGATAATACCGTAGTATTCAGCCTTATGAAAAACGACGAGACGATAGTAAGGGTCTCCGAAAAATTTGTCGATCGTATGCCTCGAGGTGGTCAAATAACTGTGGTTGTTTTAGAGCAGGTCGTAAAGGCTGAAAAACCTTCTCAGGCACAAGAGTTGATTATCCAAATTGGCGGAACCAAAACGCAGTTCCCAGTTCGTTTTGGGATGATAGACGAAATTCGTGGCGGTAGGAACTTCACCTTTAAGCTAGTTATTGAAAATGAAAAAGTAGTTGCTTATATGGGTGACGATCGAATCGGCTACGCGATGGATAAGTCTACAAAAGATTACAACGATGTAGACGATATCAAAGCAGCGATTGAAGAAATGGATGGGGAACTAACAGCTTTAACCTTTAAAGTGGATCGCACAACTGTGATTTGTAAGGCAAGCGTGGACATGACATTAATAGAGCAAAAGAAAGCGGAAAAACAAGGGAAAAAGATGATGGAAAACCTCATAACGGATGGCATTTTGTCCAAAGAAGAGATAGAGGATCGCGTGACTACGCTTCAGGGATATGGAGTAACACCAAAACAACAGCTAGCACTATTTGCAAGCATGGTGAAATACGCTGATCCAGATGTTGCCATGAGAATTCCACCAAAACCTTCAGTAATGTATCAAGACAGCACGGGCATTGTGAAAAAATCCGTGGCGTATATCAATATGAAGCGTAATCTTCTTTTGGAAGGAGAGCGTGGAGTAGGGAAAAACGTATTGACGGAAACAATTGCTTGGTTATTTGCTCGACCACTTTATGAGTTTTCGTTGAACTCGGGTCATGATAATAATAGTTTGCTAGGTGGCAAAACAATTGAAACGTTACCGGACGGCACTACAAAGATGGGATTCTCTAAAGAGTCGGTTGTAGATGCGGCAGAAAATGGTGGGTTCATCGTATTTGATGAATTCAATACCGCAATTTCTAGTTCTATGTCTATCTTTAACTCCCTTTTAGATGATCGTCGTCGAATTCAAGTACCGGGATACCAATTAGTAGAAGCTCACGAGAATTTCGTGGCAATTGCGACACAAAACCGCAACTACCAAGGTACGTTTGATAATAACGAAGCGACAATTGACCGTTTTGTTCCAATTATCTTCCCAGAATTGAAAGGTATTTCGAACGTCATCATAAACAAAGTAAAAGAGGTTAAATCCGATACCTTGAACGTGATGGAAAAAGTGTTCGAATCCTTGCAGAAACTGGTGAGGGATGGAGAAGTGAATGAGAAGGCTATGACTATTCGAGGATTCATCGATGCTGCTCTTGCTGTCAATATGGACATCGAGTTAAAAGATGCCCTGACTGACAATATCGTTAACCGTATGGGAGACGAGGACGAGCGACTGCTTGTTCAAAGCATGATTGATGATATTACAGGTTGATTAAGAGGGCGAGCCCCTCTTTTTCTATCTAATTAACTAATTAATAGGAGGAATGTCCAAATGGCACATTTAAATCATGAACAACAACAAGTAGTAATAGAGGCACTAGAGAGGTTCATCGAAGCTAATCCGGAATCGGAAATCAGTCGAAAACTAATCAAACTGGATGTGATTGAGAGTACGAAAAAGAGTGCTCATACGGAGAACGCCAGAGAAAGTATTATTGAGAAGTTTATGGAAGATAACGAGAACGAAGAGCCGAGTGAGGAATTTGTGGAAGAAGCTTTGTCTTTCTACCTACGTCATGAAGATGATTCGGAGTTATTAAGTGAATCGTTAGATGTTGCAAAAACGCACAGAAAGTAAACGGTAATAAACTGGCTGAACGGAGGGGGGATCCCTCTGTTCCATTTAAAAAGGAGGAAAAGAAGATGAAAAAGGATATGCCGAAATTAAAACAACGGGTCGAACGATTGGTGGAACGTAAGAACTTCAAGCGAATTATGGAAGGTTTTGTTTCCTACATGATTCCAGCTCGTTCGGACGTAATTAGCATTTTGACAGTAGGTGGCGGTTCTTATACGGATGGAAAGAAAGTAGTGGTTGGGATTCCGGAATGGGTATGGGATTTGAGTCCTGAGGAAATATTCCTTGTGATGCGTGCCCTATCTATTCATGAGTGTCAACACGTAAACTCTTCTAGTTTTACTGGCTATGTGGCCTATCAAGAGAAAATGAAAAACTACTTCCTCCAAAAGTATCCCAAACTACGTAGCAATTACGTTGTGACTGCCTCTCAGTATGTAGGGAATGGCACAGAAGACGGGCGTATCGAGCGAATTGCTGCAAATAAACGACCAGGAACACTGATGCCGATTAAATTCTTCCGAGGGATCTGGTGGAAACATCAGCCAATGTCGGGAGATAGCGAATATGGAGATTTCTTGTTTGCTATAGTGACACTATCTACGATGGGGATATTACCAAAAGAATGGGAAACCCACTGGAAAGGTACGCGTGCAGAGAAAGAAATTGACGCAATTCGTCCCTTAATCAAAAAAGCAGTATTGGCTAGAACAAGTGCCCTTCACTTAAAAGTTTGTGAAGAAATCATGCTGGCTATTGAGCCATATCTAGTGATACTGATGGAAGAAAGACAAGAAGCTGATCAACAGTTCGCGGACATGATGAAGGATGTAATGCAAGACTTTACATCATCTTCGGAGACCGAGGAAAATACGGGTTCTCGTTCTACGCATTATGACGACATCGAAAAAGAAGATGAGCAAGAAGAATCAGAAGATGCTGGTCAAGGAGAATCGGGAGAAGATCAAGAAGGTGAAGAGGGAGAAAAAGGCAATGAGAAAGGCTCTGGTTCGGAAGAGAACGATGATTCTGAAGAAGGAGAAGATGAGAAGGAGAAATCGGGTAAAGGATCGTCTGATTCGAAAAATAATGACGAAAAGTCTGATGAAGAATCTTCTGGGTCTGAAACAACTGGTCAAGGAGATGAAAAGGAAGGAGAATCTGATAAGGACGAAGAAGACAGCAAAGATGGAACTAGTTCTGATAAGAACAAAGAGGAAGAAAAAGAAGGAAATACAAATTCTGACGAGCATTCAAAGAAGGACGCCGAGGCCAAGATCCAAGAAGAAATGGAGAAAGAATCGGATAAATTATTCCAAGATGCTAATCGTCGAATGGAGAAGGCAGCTCGCGAAGCCAAGTTGGAGAAAAAGCAGAGCAACGAGTATCCATTAACGGACCAAGAAATAAAAGAGGTCGTACACAAAGCTATCATGGGTGACAGTAATGTCCAAGGACATCGAAATGAGAAAATGACTTACCGGAATAAGATGAAGCTTACAGGCGTGCTGTTGAAGGAAGCAAAGAAATTACGACGAGATGTGGAAACAATCTTAAAGAATAAAAAATCGTATAATCTTTACAACCAAAGACGAGGCGTAGTAGATGCTAACTCTATCTGGAAAGTCGGCATAAAAGAAACGGACGTGTTCATGAAGAGGGGCCATGAGGATCAAACCGATTACGTGGGGTATCTTTTATGGGATGGTTCGGGTTCGATGACAGAACGTCTAGGCAATTCGAAATCTAAGTATATGTCATCTGGTGAAGCTATTGCAGTGGCAGAGGAAGCATTGCGGGGACTAATTCCTTTCAAGATATTGCAATTCTGCTCCAATAACTGGAGTACCCTGCATCGCCAGATTAAAGATTTTGATGAATCATCGAACTTTAATCACGCATTAACACATTTATCTGAATGCAGTCCAAAGGGTGGAAATCGTGATGGATTAGCTATTCGAGTGGCAACCGCTGAGCTGATGAAAAGACCTGAAAAAGAGCGTCTTTTGATTATCTTCTCAGATGGGATGCCAACGGTATATGCAAGCGACAGCGTAGCGAAGAAAGACGTTAACAACGCTGTTAAAGAAGCTAGGAAGCTAGGTATTCGCGTTATTTCGGTTTTCTTTGGAAGTGAACACATGCGAAAACAGTTAGCACCTAATTTTAAAGAGATGTATCAACGAAATATCATCTTCACGGATGACCAATCCTTGACACGTCACTTGTCACGCACAATCAAACAAACAATCAAGTAACTAAGACACCCTTTGGGGTGTCTTTTTAGCTTTTTGAAAGCTTGTTGTGTAGTGAAAAATATCCAAATACATACAATGAACAGATACGAAAAAACAGAGAGGGGAATAAATAATGAAAAAAGAGAAAAGAGAAAAACAGAAAGAAGCACGTAATGTACTATCGAGTTCATTAGTGAGATTCACGCTAGCAGCTTCTTTACTATTATCGGGTGTTACAGGCGTTATCGGGCCGTTGTCTTCGAGCAATGGAATAGTAGGGGTGTTTTATGACACAACCCATGCAGAAGCAACGGGCATATTTGCTGGTGGAACGGGGACTGTGGAGGATCCGTATTTAATAGAAAACTCTTCTCAACTGTCGTTTATGGGAAATTTTAAAACGAGTTATTTTAAGCTTAATAAAGATATTTCTTTAGCTGAGATAAATTGGATGCCTATTCCCTTGTTTGAAGGTGTATTGGATGGCAACAATTATACGATCAGCGATTTCAAATATTCAGGTACTAGTGGTGCGTTGTTTAGCATTTTGAAAAACGCTAGTGTCAAAAACTTGAATATAGAAAATGTTCAAAATAGCTCTACAGGGAGTGCCTCCGCATTGTCTATCACAGCCTTTGAATCGAATTTCGACAATATTACTGCGGAAGGAACTATCAAAGGGAATTCGGTTGGTGGGCTTATACAGACCATGACTAATTCTGTTGCTACTAATATTTCCGTAGACTTGTCTCTGGAATCTAAAGGTCTATCAGGAGGAATAGTAGGATCTGCATCCAAGAGTACACTTAAAAACATTTATTCATCTGGAAGCATTAAGCATAATTCTTCTGCCCATGTTGGAGGCTTAATAGGGTATGCTAGCAGTAATACTCAGGTAGAAAATGGCATTAGTAAAATGTATATGGATATAAGTAATAGTGCATATTCAGGGGGATTATTCGGAAGTTTTTCAGGTAATGCAAAAAATCTGTATGCTTTCAATGAGTTTAGTAAAGCAAATGTACTTGTTAATGAAAAAGCTATTGGAGTATTAGTTAACCCAAGTAACATTTCTAATATATATGCTCCAAGTAATAGCTTTGTGACTAGTAGTTTTAAATATATTACTCATTTCTTTACTCCTTCTTCGGAAATTTTAGATATGCAAAGGGATTATGGAGTTTTGTTAACTGGTTCTGACTGGGAGATTAAAAAAGGTCTTAATTATCCTATCCCATCTAACTTAACTTCTAACTTTGAAGTAGCTCCTTTGCAATTGGATAATTCGGAAAACCTTTCAAACGAAAAGGGTGTTACGGTCAACCTAATTAAAAACCGAGGTGACCTAGAGAATATAAAATACAACTTGTCAGGGAATTATGTCTTACAAAATGACATCGATTTAACTGGTGAACAGTGGATGCCAATAGGAAAAGGTCTTGCAAATCCTGTTTTTAACGGCAAATTAAGTGGAAATGGTTTTACTATCAATGGCTTGACAATTAGAGACAACACAAGATATGTCGGATTCTTCGCTGAAACGAACGGGGCTAATATAGAAAATATTAACTTTACTAATGTTGACGTTCAGGGAACGCATTCCCTAGGAAGTATAGCTGGGCAACTCAGAAATTCAAATCTGAGCAAAATGTCGGTAAAAGGAATTGTTAAAGGTACTTATCAAGTGGGAGGAATAGCTGGAAGTGTTACTGGTTCAACACTAAAGGAAGTTTATACAAACTTGAATGTGTCGGGTACTGTCAACTCCTCTGTAAGTAACGGAAATGCTGATGTAGGCGGGTTCTTTGGTCATTTTGGCATAGGGAAATTAACGATAGAAAACAGTTATTTGAAAGGTTCTGTTAGTGCTCTAGGGCCAAACGTTGGTGGGATCATAGGATATTTGAATGGACCCCCAGTTATGAATATTAAAAATGTATATGTAGCCAATGGAATAAGTTCAAATGCATCATCAAATGTAGGTGGAGCATTTGGCGAAGTAAAAACAACTGGCTCAACTTACAACTCAAAAAATCTAGTAATTGAGAATTTATTTATGTCAAATCCTTATCTTAAAGACAACAGCAGCTCTACTTCTAGTCGTCATTATGCATTTGCAGGATTTAGTAATTTTACTAATAATGGCGTTATTGCTTCACAAGGCATTCGCTTCTATAAAAATTCGATATTCAATCCAGAACCCACCGGGCATTTAGCTGGAGTGACGCAATCCATACAGGAAGAGCAAACATTGCAAAGAAATACGTATTTATTAAAAAATTGGAGTTTTGGCGTATTTGGAGATGAAGCTGTTTGGGGTATCGATGAAGGACAGACCTATCCTTATTTACTCTTTAATCCAGAGAAATCTATGTACAACCAAGAAACAGGGAAATGGGAAGAGGTTGAATTAAATGATGAATTATCATTGGCTACCGAATCCGTTGAAAAAGCAGAGAGTTCTAAACTTCAAGCTGACGTTGACGCTTCTCGATTACTAGTGAGTGCTGTCTCAAATGATTTAGAGAAAACAAGTCTGATTGAACGACTGGACGCCGTGCAAACAGCAATCGACGGTTCTAATGCGACCTATGAAGAAATGATGGTGGAACTTGCGGACATGAAAACGTACCTACTAATTGAAGAAGGAACACGTGAAGATGTCCTTGCAATGAGAGACGTACTAAAGATCATCTTGGATGATTCATTAACCCTGTTGAATACAACGCACCGTACCAATGTCGGGAATTATATACAGGACATACTAGATATCATTGATTTACTGGAAATGATTTGGGATAAAATAGCAAATGGAGAACTCGCAGGTCTGGATGAACTCGTTTCACAACTACCAGATTCAGCTCTTAAAGATAACACTGAACAGGAGGTCGAAGAAGCAAAAGGAACGGGCCCAGACCCTCAAACAGACTTAGATATTGCAACTGCTTCCGTTATGAAAGCAGAAAGCACGAAACTGCCGGCAGACGTAGAGGCATCTCGTTCACTAGTGAACAACTTATCTGAAAGTATAGATAAGGAAAACCTGAAGAATCGTTTAGATGCAGTGCAAGTAACGATTGATGAGGCCGCAGCTCTTGCTGAACAAATTGAGATAGCAACTACTGTTGTTGTCAAAGCAGAGAGATCTAAGCTCCAAGTAGATATTGATGCTGCCCGTACTTTGGTAACGGCATTGCCTAACGGAACCGTCAAAACAGAATTATCGAACCGATTAGATGGAATTAATTCAGAGGAAAATTCGGACAAGTTATTGGAAGATGCTAAACAAGCAGTGGATGCTCTTGAAAACAACTCAACGAAAGAGCAGATTGCAGAAGCAAAGGAATTAGTCATAAAATTACCGAATAGCCCAGAAAAAAATGCACTTCTAGACAAAATTACAGAGATTGAGCTTATTCAAAAGGCTTACGTTGACGTATCAAATGCAGAGAAACTTCCGACGAGTTACAATATCTCGATCGCAGAGAAGTCCATTCAAAAATTGGCGGAAGACTCTATTAAAGGAGAGCTTTCTGACCGAATGAAGGAACTGAAGCTCACAATAGAAGCAGAAAATAAAGTGAAATCAGCAGAATCGACCAAGCGTGAACCGTATATCACGAACGCAATGGTTAGTGTAAATAAATTGAAGGCCGGTCCAAAGAAAACGGAACTTGCGGCACGGATTAAAGTCATCCAAGACAGTCTAGCGGGTGAAGAACAAGCAGCATTGTTAGTCGAGGCGATTAACCAAGTCTATATGGCGGAGCAACAAAAACGTGAACCGTATATAGCAAACGCAATAGCTACAGTTGCAAAACTGCAAGATGGACCCGATAAAGTTGCTCTAGAAAAAAGGCTCCAAAGGATTAAAGACGCTGCTCCTGTAGAACCAGAAGCACCTGCGGTAGACCTAGCTCTTCTCAAATCTGCGGAGACCCAAGTTTCTTACGCAGAACGATACAAGCGTGACCCGTACCTAACGCGTGCACAGGAAGCTATCAACAAACTGACTAATGGGTATGAGAAAGCTGGGCTGCAAACTCGGCTAGATGCACTACTTGTTGAGGAGAACGACAAACTCGAAGCTGAAAAACTGCAAGCAGTAACTGTATTGGTAACGAAAGCGGAGACAGCAGGTGACCTGTTTGTCATCGAAGAAGCTCGTTCTCTAGTGAACGGACTAGCAAATAGTGAAGCCAAAACAGAACTTACGAAACGCTTAGATGCTATTGAAGTGACAGAAGCTATGCAGTTTTCTTTCGACCTCAAGGGAGAAATTGATGTAGTGACAGACGCTGTAATTAAAGGGAAGCTACTCGCAGCTTACGATGCTGTAAAGCTTGCGAAAGAACGTCAAAGCTCCACATATATGGCCAAAGCGATAGCTAGTATAGACACTCTTAGTCTGTACGAGGCGACTCATGGGGAAATGATTGAAAAAATAGCAACTTACTTTGGGAATGTGCAAGAGGAAATTGAAACACAGAAACTAATCGCAGCAGCTGATAATGCAGTTACTCTAGCAGAGAGATACAAACGTGCACCGTACTTCACGAAGGCCCAATCAGCTATTAATGTGTTGATTGATGGGAAAGTAAAAGCGGACTTACAGGCACGTCTAGATGAAGCAATGAAATAAATAAATGAACAGACCACTCCGAATAATGGGGTGGTCTTTACTTTGGTGGTACTAAATTTACTCATGAATCGTCCCTACCGTTAATGATAAAGCCAAGTCTAGTCTAGACTATTCATCCCACACTTAAAGCCATCTATTTTCTAGCACAAATATCTAAAATACTCTATACAAATACTGCATAGAATGAAAAGTACTTAAAATTTAAGGGGGATATTAGAGTGGAAAAGAGAAACGAAAGAGAAAAGATGTCTTATAACGTACTAAGCAATCGCATAGCGAAAACGACATTGGTAGCGGCTTTGCTGTTCACCGGATTTACCTCAGCTAATTCTATTGGAAGTCCGAATAACGGAATCGCTGAAAAAATAACTGGGTTCAGTTATGCATCAGCTGCAACTGCAGAAAGCGAAAAGAAAGCTGATTTAAACTTAGCTTTTTACGGATCTCTAAGTTATGGAACACATGAAAGAGGTTTTCAATTTGAACGAGTTGAAGGAGCTACAAGTTATGACCTGTACCTAGAAGGTACCTTAAAAAGCAATATAGCAGCAACCATCCAACCTATTCAGTATTTTACAGGGGATTTTTCCCTGAAGGATGAATTACAAGTAAAAGTAGTTGCAAAAGATGCAAAAGGAACTACCATTGCCTATGATGAAAAAAAAGTTACAACGAGAAAGAACTATTTAAACTTTCCTATAGTGAAGAGCACGAGCGAACTTGATTTGGCGTACGAATCCTCTCAATCTAGTATAACTTATAAATATAATGCTTTGCCGCAAGCAGAGATTGATGAGGTCAATAGGTATATTGATGAGAATCCAGATGTGTATGTCTACCGTGTTTACAAATTTGTGCAAGGGGCAAATTGGGAAGGTATGATTGTCCAAAGCCTCTCCGAGATGATTGTAATCTCAGACAAACCGGTTTCTCTTATCAATGAAAGCTATCATCCTTATATGGATCAGTTTTATAATTCCAATTACTCGTTCATACGCTTTGCTAATGATGCCAGCATCAAAAAAATCAATATGGCTGATGTTTCAGAAACCGAACACATTATAGGACGTTTCGCTTTAGATAGATACAATCATTTTGAGATGTCAGCACCTGCAAAAGAAGTAAATGCTATTGCTTTGAGCACTCCAATAGCTACTTTATCAACAGAAAAGGAAACAATTGAAAACATTTTAGTGGATGCTACATTTGATGAAAGAGCCCACCGCAATCTTTACAGATTTAATGGTGGCGAATGGATGAACTACGAAGGTAGTGTTACTGTTACGCAGAATGGACTAATTGAATTTAAATCCATAAGCAATATCGGAAAAGAAAGTGTTGTTTTCTCAAAAGAAATAAAAAATAAATTAGATGAGAAAACGATGGGAGAAAAAGAAATAGGGGAACTAACTGCTGGAGACAAGATATTCTTTTCGGATAGAGAATGGACGGTTCTAGATCCTGAAACAGGATTGTTAGCGGGCAGTGAAGAAACAATTCCTGTTCCTTTCAATCAGTCCTTTAACTATCTGAACAGCGACTACTTAAACACATTTTCTGACGCTGAAAAAGAACTGATGCTAGACAAGGATTGGTATAGCTACGACTTTATGAACTACAGAGACTATCTAACCGGTACTTTCAAGATGGGATTCATTAACAAAACAGAAGCGGATAAATATTTCAACTTGATAAAAGGGGATGGATTAACCTACTGGCTGAATTCGTCTGCTACGATATTCCCTTCTGGAGGTGCGAGACAAGTAACTTATACAGTTAATGCCGGCTCAGAAATGGCGTATGTAGAAGACGCCTATAATCCTAGACCCATTAAGCCTTTTGTCTATTTGTCGACAAGTCAAAAAATAAAAGACGGAAAAGTAATGGTTTCGGAGACCCCACAAAATATAGAGCAAATCCTTCAAGCTGTTGAATTGGCTGAAAACTCAAAGCTCCAAGCAGATTTGGATTCAGCTCGCGTGCTGGTCGATGAAATGCCAACAGGGGAAACAAAAGTGGACCTAACAAACCGACTGGATAAGCTACAAGAAGCAATTGACGCTTCTGAAGCTGCATACCAAGAAATGAAGGAAGAGCTTGCAGACATGAAGGCATATCTACTTACGGGAGAAGGTTCCAAGTCCGACGTGCTAGCGATGAAGGAAGCATTGGAAGACATCTCGACAGATGCAACATTGTTGCTAAACAAAGCACATCAGGATGACATCGTTCGCTATGTGAAGGATGTGCAAGACATCATCGGACTGCTTGAAGTGATCTGGAACAAGATTGCTAGTGGCGAAATAGTAGGATTGGAGGAATTGGTTTCGCAACTGCCAGAATCAGAACTGAAAGACAATACTCAAGAGCTAGTTGCCGAGGCTAAAGAATCTGCGGAAGCAATAGCACTGGCAGAACAAATTGCAATAGCAACAAAGTCTGTTGTAAAAGCAGAAGTGTCTACGGTCCAAGCAGATGTTACAGCAGCACTCACACTTGTGAATGTATTACCTTCTGGAGTAGAGAAAACTAGCCTCACAGATCGTTTACATGTCGTACAAAAAGTAATAGACGATGCGAAATTGGTAGCGGACCAAATCGCCAAAGCAACGGCATCCGTAAGGAAAGCAGAAGGTTCGAAAGTGCAAGCTGACATAGACGCCGCTCGTTTGTTAGTAGAGGCATTGCCTGAAGTTTCCGAGAAAACTAATCTTACACAACGATTAAATACTATCGTTATTACGCCAGAAGGTGCGGAACTGTTAAAAGAAGCACAAGAGGCTGTCGATAAGTTAAACGTTCTTTCGACAAAAGAACAAATTGCGACAGCAAAAGGACTCGTGGCTAAGTTAGCAAACAGTTCTACGAAAACGGAACTAAATGACCGTATTGCTGAAATTGAATTAATACAGAAAGCTACTAATGCTGTTGGCCAGGCTGAAAAAATGCAAACGAACTACAACATCACTTTAGCAGAAAAAGCGATTAATCAACTACCAGACGGACAGCTTAAAACAGAACTGGCGGAACGAATTCAACAACTCAAGCTGACTCTAGAAGCTGAAAGTAAAGTGAAGTCTGCTGAGTTGACTAAACGTGACCCGTATATAACGGATGCTACGGAAAGCATTAACAAACTAAATGATTCGCCAAAGAAAACGGAGCTTACTAACCGTATGAAAGTCATCCAAGATGCACTTGCTGGTGAAACAGAGGCAACACTCCTAGAAGAAGCTACGGCACACGTGGTTCTAGCAGAACAACATAAACGAGATCCGTACCTAACAAGTGCGAAAGACCTCGTATCAAAACTAATAGATGGAACAGACAAAACAGCTTTAGAAGCACGTTTGAAAGCGATACAAGATGCTGCTCCTGTAGTACCAGAAGCACCAGAGGTGGACCCAGCTCTTCTAAAAGCTGCGGAGACACAAGTTTCTTACGCAGAACGCTACAAGCGTGACCCGTACCTAACACGTGCACAAGAGGCAGTCGACAAGCTTCCTGTAAGTGAAGTGAAAACAGCAATGCAAGAAAGATTAAATGTCCTTACAAACGAAGCGAGTGATCAAGTCGAAGCAAATAAGCTAAAAACGGCAACCGATGCTGTTGCGAAAGCAGAATCGACAAGTGACCTGTTTGTTATGAAGGAAGCTCGTTCTCTTGTAAACGGACTGAACGACGGCAAAGCGAAACAATCACTAGTCGAGCGTTTAGACGCAATCGAAGTGACTGAAGCGATGCAGTTCGCTTACGATTTAAAAGTGGAAATCGACGCTATCCCCGATGTGACAATCAAGAAAGCACTTCAAGAAGCTTACACAGCAGTTGGAGTGGCAAAAGACCGCCAAACCTCGACGTATATAACGAAAGCTTCTAAAGCTATTGAGGCTCTAAGCAAATATGAAGATACGCACAGCAAGGTAATCGAGAAGCTATCGACATTCTTCACAGACATGCAGAAAGAACTCGAAATTCAAAAACTGGTAGCAGCAGCTGATAATGCAGTAGCTCTAGCGGAGAAATACCAACGTGCAGCGTACTTCGCGAAGGCACAATCGGCTATCGACGGCTTACCTGATGGAAAACCGAAAGTGGACATGCAGGCACGTTTGGACGTAGTAATAAAGTAATTAAATGATTAGGCCACTCCTTCTTTGGGAGTGGTTTTTGTCATTTCGAAGATTGCTTAAAGGTTTGGTTTTAATCGAATCAACTAGTTCTATTTGCATATGATGAAAAGCTAAACAAAACACTGGAGGATTGAAAGAATGAAGAATGAAACAAACAAGCAATATAACGCACTTAATGAATTATCTAAGTCTTTGTTAAAATCAACATTAGCAGCATCTTTGTTGTTATCAGGGTTTGCAGGGGTAATAGGTACGTCACTTGTGAATTCGGAATTGTCGATTATGCAGGTTGCGGAAGCTGAGGGTTTCGCAAAGGATTTGAACACAATATCAGCAGGAGAATTCCATTCCCTCGCAATTTCCCAAGACGGGAGCGTTTATGCGTGGGGATATAATAAAAGTGGACAGTTGGGTGATGGAACGTTAACGGACAGAAAAACACCAACGAAAGTAAACGGTCTGGTGAATGTGGTGGCGGTGGAGGCTGGAGAGGCTTACTCCTTCGCATTGACCTCAGATGGAAGCCTCTATGCGTGGGGACAGAATGTATATGGACAGCTGGGTGATGGGACGACAGGAAACAAAACCACGCCTACGAAAATAAACGGTTTGTCGAATGTGGTGACTGTTGTGCCTGGATGGTCACACTCGTTAGCACTCACATCCGATGGGAGCGTCTATGCGTGGGGACAGAATGCATATGGACAGCTGGGTGATGGGACGACAGGAAACAAAACCACGCCTACGAAAATAAACGGCTTGTCTAATGTAGTGGCAGTAGCGGGAAGTCAGACTCACTCGCTAGCACTCACCTCCGATGGGAGCGTCTATGCTTGGGGATATAACGCACAAGGGCAGCTTGGGGACGGGACGACCACGCAGAAAATCAGGCCAACGAGAATAAACGGTCTGCATAATGTAGTGGCTGTGAAGGCTGGAAGAGAACACTCGCTAGCACTTTCCTCTGATGGTAGTGTCTATGCTTGGGGACGTAATAATTATGGACAGTTGGGCGAAGGAACGACTACACAAAGGAATACGCCAACGATAATAAATAGCTTGTCTAATGTGTTAGCGGTTGAGGCAGGAACTTTACACTCCCTCGCAATTGCCTCGGATGGAAGCGTCTATGCGTGGGGAGATAATTCAAGAAGACAGCTGGGCGATGGAACGACTACACAAAAAAAAACGCCAACTAAAATTAATGGCCTGTCTGAAGTGGTGTCGGTGGAAGGTGGGTATGGTCATTCCCTAGCAATCACATCCGACGGAAGTGTCTATGCTTGGGGACAAAATGGAAATGGGCAAATAGGGGACGGGACGACAACAAATAAAACTACGCCAACTTTATTGGTGGATATTAAAGTGGGGATAGGTACTGACACTGCACTAGAAGAGCAAATCACCACAGCAACCGCTTCCGTAGAAATCGCAGAAGGCTCTAAGTTGCAAGCAGACATAGATGCTTCTCGAACTTTAGTAGAGGCATTACTTAACGGATTGGAGAAAACAACTCTCCTAGAGCGACTAGATGCTATCGTAGTATCTCCAGAAGGTACGGAGCTTCTTCAAGCACAAGATGCTGTCGACAAGCTGAATGACGAGTCAACAAAAGAGCAAATTGCCATAGCAAAAGAGCTCGTTGTTAAATTACCAAATAGCTCCACTAAAACTGAGCTAAATGACCGAATCTTTAGCATTGAGTTGAATCAAAAAGCTAAAAACGCAGTAGCTCATGCAGAAAAAATGCAAACGAACTACAACATTACTTTAGCAGAAAAAGCCGTTAATCAGCTATCAGACGGCCCGCTCAAAACAGAACTGAGTGAACGAATTCAACAACTAAAACTGACTCTAGATGCTGAAAGTAAAGTAAAATCGGCAGAACTGACGAAACGTGAACCGTACATCACGGAGGCTATGGATAGCATAGCCAAGCTAAAAGATTCTCCAAAGAAAACCGAACTTGCGAATCGTATTAAAGTCATCCAAGATCCAACCGTCTGAGAAATACCTACGTGATATGTACTTCGAGAAAGCACAAACTGCTATCGACGGCTTACCTGATGGGAAAGCGAAAGTGGACTTACAGGCACGTTTGGACGTAGCAATGAACTAAATAAACGATGAGACTACTCCTTCGGGCGTGGTCTTTTTGTTTTATCGAATCTTTTCCCTCTTTTTTGAATAAGATACTTCAGATGGAAAACAAAGTAGAGCCAATGAGAGCTTATTGTTCAGAAGGGAACTTCATTCTATTGGGGTGTTCGGCATATGATAGTCCGAACTATTAAAAAGGAGGATGTTAAAAATGTGTAAAGAAAAAGCAAAACACGTAGTAACTTTACCAGTTGCTCTAGAACCAAAAACATTTGTCATCGCAACGTTCAATAAAAATGCAGATACCTTAACAATTACGGATCGTACGTCAGGAGAAGTTTTCTTGGTATGTGAATCCAAAGGGTATGAAAATGCTTTTAGTGTTCGAGAAGTGATGTTAGGGGTTGTACTTTCTAATACTGGAAAAGAATCAGAGGTCATGATTCTAGAAACTGCAGATATGGAAGAACAACATGTAGTAACGGTTTCTAATTTGAACTTACCAAAAGGGTCATTTGTAGACGTAACGTTAAGCGGAGAACTATTAACGTTTTCACTAAAGGAAGAAACGTTAGCGATTACAAGTGCTGCACCAGCTATTGGAGCTTTTGGACGTCGGAAAAAATTAAAAGCAGTCGTGTTGAAGAATGTAGAGGAGTTTGCAGTGGTTTTAGTGTTGCGTTTTGTGGATCCACACAGACACTCAGGATACTCTTTTCTAGACGGTTCTAACAGTATTGATGCTCTAGTTCGTAAGACGGAATACGCAGGAGCTTTAACAGACCATAGAGGTATGTACGGATCATTAGCATACTACAATGCGATGCGAAAAGCGGGAAAACTACCGATTATTGGATTTGAAGCATACGCGGAAAATATCCAAGGGTCAAAACAAGGAAATCACTTGTTATTATTAGCTAAAAACGAAACAGGATATAAAAACTTAACGAAGCTGACGAGTCTAGCATTTGAAAACTTCCACAAGTATCCGCATGTTTCCTATGAAATGCTTTCAGAATACTCGGAAGGCGTTATGTCTACAACTACATGCCTTGGTTCAGAAGTGAACAAGCTTCTAGCTGACCGAAAATTTGAAGAAGCTCGCTATGTGGTAAAACAAATGGTGAAAATATTTGGAAAAGAAGATTATTATGTCGAAATTCAGCGACATGGAGCAGAAGAAGAATTAATTGTTAATCCTCAACTGCAACAGATCGCCAAAGAATTTGATTTAAAACTAGTAGCTTCTACGGATGCTCATTACGAAAATGCTGAAGATCGTCCTTCACAAGAAGTATTAATGTGTATAGGAACAAAAAAACTAATGAGTGATGAAAGCCGTATTAAGTTTCCAGGTGGAGGATACCACATTCATACAGCAGATGAGATTGAAGAGTTATTCTCGGATATTCCAGAAGCACTCGACAATACATTTGAGATCATGGAAAAATGTGCAGATTTCAAGATACAAACTGGTAAGAACTTTTTACCTGCTTTTGAATTCCCAGCACCTTTTAAGTCGGAAATCGAGTACCTTCGTCATCTGACAAAAGTAGGATATAAAGAGCGATTTGATGGAAAACCAGAAGAAACTAACCCTGTTTATACAGAGCGTCTTGCTTACGAGTTAGATGTTTTAGAAGGGATGGGCTTCCCAGGGTATTTTCTAATCGTGAATGACTTCATCGTGTGGGCTAAAAACAAAGGGATATTGGTTGGTCCAGGACGAGGAAGTGCTGCAGGTAGCCTTGTGGCTTACTGTTTACACATAACGGATCTTGACCCGATACCATACGGATTACTTTTCGAGCGTTTCTTGAACCCAGACCGTATTTCTATGCCGGATATAGACATCGATTTTCCAGATGGCCGTCGTGAAGAGGTACTTGCTTATGTTCGTAATAAGTACGGGGAACATGCAGTATCGAAAATTATCACTTTCCAAACTCTGGCAGCTCGTTCTTCCGTGAAGGATGTAGCTAGAGTACTAGAATTCCCGTTAGATGTTGTAAACAAGGCAGTTAAATTGATTCCAGTTAGACCGGATATCACGTTGAAAGAAGCATTAGAGGAGTCTCCTGAATTTAGAGATGTCGTAAATGGAAATCCTGCTTTGAAAAATGTGGTGGAAACAGCACAGCGTATCGAAGGCTTACCGCGTAACCCATCGGTTCATGCATGTGGATTAATTATTGCTCCTGGAGAGGTTTCTGATTATGCTCCAACGAGTTTAATGATGAACAAGAAAATTAAAATGAAGGAAGCTACTTGCCAATATACAATGGGTGAAGTAGAAGAAATCGGCTTGCTGAAAATGGATTTCTTGGGACTTCGTACGATGACGGTAATTGCAAGTGCAACAGAATTAGTCAATGAAAAACGTGCATTAGAAGGACTTCCACCGATGCATTACTTGGATATTCCTCTAGGGGATCCAAAAGTGTACCAAAATATCTCGCAAGGAGATGCGTATGGTGTGTTCCAGTTGGAATCACCAGGTATGCGTGCATTTATGAAGGAACTGTTTGCAGACGCATCTGATTTTAAAGAGAATGACATTGAGTTGTTTGAACGTCTGGTTGCAGGAGTTTCCCTCTATAGACCCGGCCCAATGGATTACATTCCAGAATACTTGGATAGTATGCGTAACCCATTAAAAGTACGTTATGATCATCCTCTACTAGAAGGGCCATTGAAAGGAACATACGGCGTTATCGTGTTCCAGGAACAAACAATGCAAATTGTTCGCTCTTTAGCAGGGTTCACAAAAGGTGAGGCAGACAATGTGCGTAAGGCGTTTGCTAAAAAGAAAAAAGAAATGATTGAACCTCTTGGAAAGAAATTCGTGGCTGGTTGTATCGCGAATAATATTTCTACAGAAATTGCAGAAAAAATTTGGAGCAAGATGGTGAAGTTCGGTTCGTATGCCTTCAATAAATCGCATGCGGCAGTTTACTCAATGCTATCGAATGCAACTGCTTGGTTCAAAACATATCATCCAGAGGAATTTATGGCCGCAACGCTAAACAGTTTCCTTGGAAAGTACAACAAATTAAAATTGTACCTGTCGATCATTTCACGCATGAATATTGAAATATTGCCACCAGATATTAACCGTTCTGAAGCAATATTTACAGTAGAAGATAAGAAAATTAGATTCGGACTAATGGGTTTAAAAGGTCTTGGTCAGTCAGCTGGACAAATATTGGAAGAACGCAAAGAGCGTGGTGAATTCTGTGATATGCAGGATGTGATTGAACGTATGGTCGTGAACCAAAAGATGGGCAAGTCAACAATGAAGAGCCTTATCCAAGCTGGTGCTCTGGATTCAATGGAAGGAACTCGCCGAGCGAAGATAGATATACTGGAAGCGATGTTCAAACATGCAGATAAGATGAAAAAAATAAGCTTAAACAAAGAACAAATGAGTATGTTTGACTTAATGAATCAAGATGAGGTAAAGCAAATGCGTCATATCATCCCGGTTCCAAATTTACCAGAAATGATGAAAAATATCATGATCACTCTAGAGAAAGAAGTAGCGGGATTCTATATCACTGCTCATCCGCTTGACGATTATATCGACGTACTTAATAAAGAAGGGGTATATGATATAGGATTCCTGTTTGATGAATCAGAGGATGAAGATGGTTATGCGACTGGAGGGACATCTGATTACGAAGGACAAGTGGTGAAAATTGCTGGTGTTGTAGAATCAGTAGAAACATTTTATGCGAAAAAGTCAGGGAAACCGATCAAGAAAATCCTTATTGAAGACCGTTCAGGAGAATTTAGCTGTGTGGCTTTCGAGGAAACAATCAAGCAAAATGCTGATATGTTCGTAGAGGGTCGTGTATTGATGGTTCAGGGAGTCGTGAAAGTAGACGATTTCGGAGCTTCTCTTACAATTCGTTCGATGGTAGACATTTCTGAGATGGACCGTGGAACTAAATCGGTCGGTGTGGAACTTGTCACAGAAGATAAGGGTCAAGCTAGAAATTTTTTAGAGTATGTAAAAGCAAATCCGGGAGACATTGACACATTCGTTGTCATGGGAGGACAAACTTATCGTTTGCCAGCATCACTTGATGCAGGTATGCAAAAGGGTCTGTTCGACATCTACGGCGAAAGAATAAGATTAAGACATGCATAAGACAGGCTTCGGCCTGTCTTTTGTTTTGTCTTCTTTCCGATATGCATACCATAGAAAAACAGGAAGGCGGATTCTGAATGTATATTTTTGTTTCAATCATTACTTTTATATTAGGTGTGTATTTAGTCTTTAAGAAATCAGACAAATGGCAATATGAATTTATCGGTTACTTATTCGTTGGAATAGCATGTCTTTTATTGCTGTTTGGATCCTTCATGGGATGGATGGAACGAGTACAAATAGAAAAAGAAGAGGCGGCTATACAGCAGGAGTTGAATTATAAGGAGTGGGCAAGATGAGCGAGAGCTTAATAAAAGAGACAGGGAATATGGTGTTCGGAAGTAAACGACAAACATTCGATAGCCGAGTTGAGATCTTGAAATGGATAGCAATGATTACAATGGTTATTGACCATGTGGGCATATTCTTTTTTCCGGAAGAAACATGGATGAGAGTGATTGGGAGGATTGCATTTCCTTTGTTTATGATCTTATTTGTCGAAGGAGCAGTCAGAACAAGGAATCCTAAGTCACACGCAGTCCGTATTTGGCTATTCGCACTCCTCTCACAAGTTCCGTACACACTTCTTTTTAACACATATCAGTTGAATGTACTTTTTGCAATGATTCTCGTGTTAATGGTCATTCGAGATATTCGGATGATTGGTTTAGCCGTACTTCTCCTTTATATGTTTGATGTCGATTATGGGTGGTATGGTGTAATCTTAGGTCTGTCTTGGTATTATTTGAGGAAACATAAGGGATTAGCTTGGGTCATTGGTTCCGCACTGACATTGATTTACGCATGGGAAACTGGTTGGTATGTGCAAATAGGTGCAATTATGGGTCTCGTATTGTTAGTACTTCCGATTAAAGCCCCTATGCCACAAATGCCAAAGAGTTTCTTCTTTTGGTTTTATCCCGTTCATATGGCAATTATCTTTGTCTTGTGGATGGCAACCCTATAGGTATCTATTGGAGTAGACGAGCAATATGTTCGTCTGCTTTTTTGTGCGGTATCCAGTAGAAATAAGAAGAATCTCTCAACACGTTGTCTACATTCACACGAACGACAAATTCAACCAAACTGGAAGAACTTATCTGAAAATCAAGGTATTCAATCTGTTTTATTTCCGCAGAAGTGATATTTAGCAAACTATCGGCTGCATGTTTAACCGCACCATTCAAATCTAGATCTCGTCCATTTTCACATATGTGCTTACTATGTATTTCTGCGGATGGTAATAATAAATCATAAGGTTCGGAAACAAACATGACCTCTTTGCCATTGTCCACAATCATGCGAACACGGACTTCTTGATGATTCGTCGTGAAAATTTCGTCGGGAGAAATAGGCTTAAAAGGACCAAGCTGCTCCTTGCTAATTATATTTGCATTTCCTACAGTTTGAATGCCTGTAACAAGATGTTCAGAAGAAAACGAACTAACCATATTAAACACCTCTTTCATTTTGTAAAATATATTTTACATAATATACCCAAAATATATATTTGTCAATCATCATCCAGCAAAACTTGTTGTTTTATAGTGAAGCCAGTTGAATAGATTAACAGAAAAACGAATAGTTCTCACACATAGTCGCGACTATTTTTAACCCTCTCGCATAACATACAATGATACGAAAAACATGGAAGGTCAAACTGGCCTATTTAAAAAGGAGGACGATGTTATGTTGAAATCGGCTATCGTGTTAAGTTCGGATAATTGTTATGAGGGGTACGACAATGTAGAAGAATGTTGGGTTTTAGGAGACTATAGCAGTCTGGAAGAACTCGAAAATGTCAATTCCGATACAATTATTTATTCTGAGTCTGGATGGAGTGATGAAAAAGAGTACTTCACTAGCTTTTTGGAGAAGTGTAAAGAAGCATATAAGAAAAAATTTAACAAGCCAGTAGCACAAATGGTTTTAGCAGGCAAATTGGGTTTATGGAATGGAAGTCCAATCGGTGGGAAGCTTATCGATTTGAATAATTCGCCCTTAGAAGCGATGGGTAATTGCGATACCGTAGAATTAGAAGTAGACAGCAACGGGGAAGTAACAGTTTTGGGTCATCATCATGATGGAACGCATCGGATGAAAATTTATTTATTCAGTCATAATTTGTACCGAGGAATGGTGAAAGAATTTGGAGAAGGTTCCGAGTTATTTGAGCATATTCACGAAAAGATGGATGAACATATGCTAAATGCAAATGATGCCGAAGATTTTTTTCAAGTTCCAACAATAACAGAAAACGAGGTGATAGAAGCGGTTGGGGTATATTGGTAAGTCCCCGCTTGCTTCTACTATTTAAATGGATGGGGTGTTCCAATGAATCGGAATCAAATTGAATTATCTGGTAAGGTTTATTATTCTTGTACACTGTCAAAAGAAATGGACAGTGAAGCAGTAAGAAATTTTCACGAACACCTGGAAAGAACATTAATTGGTTCTGATAAGCAAGTTATTGGAATGTTAATCTCTAATATTCGAGGAGAAATTTCACGATATGCAATTTCCATGCGACCGGATGCTACATTTCAAGTCCTTTCTAATTTTTTTAGAAATAATTTTGAGTGGTGGGTTAGTGAATTAGGAGAATTAGCTGCAGTCGGTGAATATAACGGTGTGACTACCTTTGTGTTGGTGAAAAAGGTGGATTTCAATACCTGGGACAAAGCAGTGAAATTCCTATCTAACAATGAAAAGATTCTTCACATAAGTGAGAGAGGGAAATCTATTACAATTGAGAACCAAGATACAACATTTTCTCAACATTTGTTCTTAAGATGGGAGAAATCGATTGGATGTTTCTGGTGAGATATGTAAGAGGGGGAATACATGGAAGAATATAAAATCAACATGACAGACCAACGAATTTGTTTGTATGGTGGGGAGGACTTATTCAAACTTCATGCAAATCGCAAAGAGGTAATACGGTTTCAAAATTCGTTAGGCGAAGTGATTATGCATGCCTGGACTACTCATTCTGACTTCCGTCTGTTAATGATGGAAAGGGAAGGAGGCAGGAACGTTATAGTAACGGACGTAAGTGAAAACTCTTTAACCTATATAAAACAAATCATGACATCTGGCGATATGTTTGTAACAGCAGATGGGACATTAATGACCATTGTTGGATCAAACAACGTGAACAAATCGGAATTCATACTCGCATTTGGAGAGATGAATAATTTAAAAAGGAAAGATTTTGCAAGGATTCAGGATGCAGTAGAAGGTATAGAAGGTTTTTATCCCTTCCGAATTTTTGATGGTGGGGGATTTGAATTGAATAAATATCAGGAACGAATGGGGGCCTATTGGTGATTACTATTGGGAGACGAAAAGATTCAGGAATTTTGTGGTTGGATACCTTTCAGATGACAACCATGGTCAAAGTGGCTTCTTTTCAAGAACAGGCAAATATTATCGTTCTTCTTGTAAGAAATGGGAAGTATACTCAGCTTTTTTCTCCAGCAAAAGAATGGGCGAAGGATCCGATATTGTCTAGTTTTTCAGAGTTGGTCGTAGATGAATCAGGGTTTATTACGGTACGTTTAAATAAAAAAGAAAACGGAAATGCATACAGCGTTGAAGAATATCAAATACTCGTAACTACAAGAAATAGAGAGAATCTGACAAATTCTGCTTCTCTTGATGAAGCGATAGCATGCGGTTCCATTATGTCTGTATTCGACTGCAATCAATTTTTAGACGCCAGGAAGCAATATGAAGAATGGTCGAAACAGAAATTAATAGCTTTGAATGCCTATTGGTAAGAGTCTTGCATTGTGCAAGGCTCTTCTTTTGTTTAGAAGCGAACAATGCTTTTTTAAAAAAAGAAGTAACGATGACTCAAAATGAAATTTTGACACTCCAAAACTGGTTCGGCAATGTTAAGCAGTATTTAATTTATAAATACCCAGCAAATTGAATACAATAGCCCAAATCAACTTAACCTTCTCCCTCGCGATGAATGAAATCGCTGGCCACGGAAGTGTTAACAAAGGAGGGTTTCATATGCTCACAACAGCAATCGTTGGGTCCTTAGCGGTTATTACTGTACAAGCCTATCGCAATATGAAGAGTGTTCCTGCCACATTTATTGCTATTACAAATGGGGCAATTACCGTAGCTGTAACATTGGCATAAATAAAGCTTAGTGATTCGATTCACTAGCTCTTTTCTTCAGTCTTCTACAAAAGCACCCGTTAATATTATAGGGTGTTTTTTTGCGTTTTCTGGTTGATACAGCAAAAAGACCCGCGGTAATGAACTGCACCCCAATTGTTAGACACAATCTAACAATTGGAGGTGCAGTTTTTCTATGACAAAATATAGTTCTGAATTAAAATTACAGGCAGTTTTAACGTATCTAAAAGGAACAGCTTCCTTTAAAACAATAGCTGATCAGTTTCATATTAGCATAAGCCCATTAAAGGTTTGGGTAGTCCAGTATAAAGTAAATGGAGTAGATGCTTTTAATTCTACCTATACAAATTATGATTTGAACTTTAAAATGGACGTACTAAACTATATAAATGATTTTGGAGTAACTCCTAATGAAGCAGCTGCGATTTTTAACATCCCGTCTCCATCAACGGTACATAAATGGGTTAAATTGTATAACTCAACTGGTATTGACGCTCTGAAATCAATGAAAAAGGGGCGTCCAACCATGAAAAAAGAGTCAAATAAACAGTCAAAACGAATTCAAGTTGAAGGATCATTCGAAGCTCTTGAAGCACGTATTAAGCAACTTGAAATGGAAAACGAGTATTTAAAAAAGTTGAATGCCTTAGTTCAAAGCAAGGAAAAATCACCAAACAAGACAAAACACAAATAGTCTTTGAATTAAGGCATAAATATCTGGTGAAGGAGCTCGTTGAGCTCGCTGGTATTCCACGAAGTACCTATTATGATTTAGTGAAGCGAATGAATCGTCCAGATTCAGATGCAGAGTTAAAAGCTGAGATTAAAGTGATTTATGAAGAGCATGAAGGTCGTTACGGTTACCGTCGTATTCGCGATGAGTTAGCGAACCGTGGGCAAAAAGTAAATCACAAGAAGGTTCAACGCATTATGAAAGAGTTAGGTTTAAAGTGTGTTGTACGTATGAAAAAATATAGATCTTATAAAGGTACTGTTGGTAAGATCGCACCAAATATTTTAGATCGTAATTTTATTGCAAATGCCCCCAATCAGAAATGGGTAACCGATATTACGGAGTTTAAGTTACTTGGTGAAAAGCTTTACTTATCTCCTGTTTTAGATTTATTTAACGGAGAAATTATTACGTATACAATAGACACTAGACCAACGTATTCGCTTGTTTCAGAAATGTTAGAGAAAGCTTTAGAACACTTATCTGATGACCACCAACTACTGATACATTCAGACCAAGGTTGGCATTATCAAATGAAGCAATATCGTCACGCGTTAGAATGTAGGGGTATTGTACAAAGTATGTCCCGTAAAGGAAACTGTTACGACAACTCTGTGATGGAGAATTTCTTTGGCATTATGAAATCGGAATTCCTCTACTTAAAGGATTTTGAAAGTGTGGAGCATTTTAAAATCGAATTAGAAAAGTATATTATTTATTACAACACGAAACGGATGAAGGCAAAATTAAAAATGAGTCCGGTGCAATACCGAACCCATTTTTACCAAATTGCTTAATGAAATAACTGTGTCTAACTTTTAGGGGTCACTTCATAATTGCGGATCTTTCTTTTTAGAAAATTACAGTTTCTTTACATACAGAGCTGGAACCTCTGAATTGGCTTCCAATAATACGGTAAAACCAGCCTGTTCAAATAGAGTTGCATGTGTCTCTTCTTTTGGATAGGCAAATAAATGAACACCCTTGCGTTTCAAAGTTTCTTCCGTTGCCATTTCTAATAATTGTAAAAATACAACCTTATAATCTTCAGGGAGTAAGATCCCTTCTATCTCCATATCATGCAAATATCCAAATCTAGTACCTTTTTTCAGGTTCTTCATGAAATAGGGTACTAGTTTTTTTGCTGTTTCCTTGGGATCTACTTGAATCTGGTCCAACATGATAGTCATCATCATGTTATCAAGGTTCATTTCGTGCAGAGATAGGAACATCGCAGCGGCATCATTTTCTGCTAAGGGCTTAATAACGTCTATTCGCTGTTTAGTATAGGCCTTTGCTGTTTTTATTGGACTCTTTTTCATTCTTTTCATCGTAAATCTCCTCCTCTTTGATATGACATCATATTCAATTAATAAAAAAGTTATTAGGAAATAAGATTCGAATACAGTCGAAGGTTCGCTCCTATGGTTCTTCGAATAAACAAAGTTAGCACGCATATAATAGACAGCTTAATAAACTGAAATCATATTGGAGGAAAAAAGAATGAAAGAAGAGAAAAACAAGCAATACAAAGCACGAAATGTACTGAGTCAAAGAGCTACTAAAGTGGCTTTAGCAACAAGTTTGCTTTTATCAGGAACTGCCGTAATGGGGGATGCATCAAAAGAAGGGATATTGCACGACTTGTTTGGTTCCGAACAAGCAGAAGCAGCTTCGTCTGGTTATTATGAAGACTTTCAGTATGCAGAGAGTAATGGCGAAGTGATGATAGTGTCTTACGTTGGAACTAATTTAGACATAATTATCCCTAGTGAAATAAATGGGAATAAGGTTATATCTATTAACTCCGCGGCCTTTGAGTATAAAAACTTAAATTCGGTCGTAATTCCTGAAGGTGTAACTACTATTGCAAGCGATGCATTTCAATACAATAATTTAACCTCAGTAACATTGCCTTCCACATTGAAAAGACTATCTAGTAATGCTTTTAAAGGAAATCAGTTGACTTCAGTCGTTATACCAGAAGGCGTAACTAACATGGAAGAGGCTTTCCAAGATAATAAGTTAACAACTGTTACATTACCTTCATCTTTAAATTCTATTAACGGCTTCAAGGCATTTATGAACAACCAGGCAGTTGATTCAGATTTAACATTGAAAGGGTATGACAATCCAACGCTTACCAAAGAATATGCCTTAAGAAATGGATACACATTTGTATCTCTTGGTAAGGAATATGTCGCACCACCAAAAGCACCAACTTTTGCTCTAAGTACAACTGAATGGTCATCTGCACCAATCACCTTAACGGTTGATTTTCCAGCAGAATCTGTACATGCAGAAGTGAAACTAGGCAATGCCCCTTGGCAGATCTATGAAGGACCTGTACAAGTAGCAGAAAATGGTTTGGTTCAAGCTGTCTATTACGATGATGAAGGGAACGAAAGTGAAGTTTCGACATTCACAGTATCAAACATCGATAAAAACAAGCCTACAATTTCTAAGGTAGAGATTGTGAACGGCAAACTTGCTATTACATCATCAGACGTTGGTTCTGGGGTTAAAACAGTGGAAGTTAAGTTGAACAGCGGCGAGTGGATCCCTTACCTTGCAGACTCGATTAACATTAATGACAACACAGCAATCAATGTACGAGTAACGGATATATCTGGGCTTGTAACAAATGGTGCTTACTATGCTCAAGTAGATCTGACGCCACAACAGTTTGCATTGAACTGGTTTGAAATCAAAGATGCAGTTAGTTACGACATTATGCGTAACGGAGCAAAAATTGGTTCTGTAGACGCACCGGCTGTACGTTTTGTCGACAGTAAAGTAATTGCTGGCACGAGCTATCGATATGAAGTCGTCCCTGTATTTGCTGACAAATCTAAAGGGGAACCGGTGATTCCAGATGTGGAAGCAGAGCCGGTCACACCAGAAGATCCTGAGAAAGACAGCGACAATGACGGTATTCCAGATAAAGAAGAAATCGAAAACGGAACAGATCCAAATAACCCAGACAGCGATAATGATGGGATTCCGGACAAAGAAGAAATCGAGAATGGAACTGACCCAAAAAACCCAGACAGTGACGGTGATGGAATTCCTGACAAAGAGGAAATCGAAAACGGGACAGACCCAAAAAACCCAGACAGTGACGGTGATGGCATTCCTGATAAAGAAGAAATCGAAAATGGGACAGATCCAAAAAACCCAGACAGTGATGGCGATGGTATTCCCGATAAAGAAGAAATCGAGAACGGAACGGACCCGACAAAACCTGGTGATACGAAACCAGAAGAGCCAGGGGAATTAGAAACACCGGTTATTAAAATCAGTATTGTCGACGGAGAAATAAAAATCGAGTGGTCATCTGTTTCAGGAGCAGGGAAATATATCGTGTACCGTAACGGCGTATCGCTAAAAGAAGTGCCACATGATGGTAGTCCGTTCTACACATATGCTTTCCCATTTGATGGAACGAAAGGCTTCTTAGAAGTAGTTCCTGTAAAAGCTGGAGAAACGGGAGAAAGTGAGTACGATCCTAATGAAGACAGCGATGGTGACGGATTGTCTAATGAAGATGAAGAAAAATATGGCACAGACCCTATGAATCCAGATACAGATGGTGATGGAGATTCAGATTTAGAGGAAATTGAAAATGGAACAGATCCGTTGGTAGATGAAGACGGAGAACTAGCTATTTACAATGGATTAGTAGCTGAACTGGAAGAGATGAAAGCTTATATTCTGACCGGTGAAGCAACAAAAGACGACATCCTTGCGATGAAAGATGATTTAACAACTATCTCTGTTAGCGGAAAGAAGCTTTCGAAAGAAGCTCATCGTACAGATATTGATAATCGTGTGAAAGAAATTCGTGCTCTTATTGCTCTATTGGAAGAGATTTGGGAGAAAATAGACAGTGGAGATGTTACGGGTATCGATGACAAAGTGAATCAATTGCCTGATTCTGTACTGAAGGATGAAACGAAAGAAGACGTAGAAAAAGCAAAAGAGTTAGCAGATTTATATGCTGCTGCAACAAAAGCTGTAGAGAAAGCAGAAGCTAGCGTTACCCAAACGGATGTAGATGCTGGTCGATTACTTGTTAATCCCCTGCCTACAGGTTCAATCAAAACTGATTTGACAGACCGTTTAGATGCTGTGCAGAAGGCAATTAATGACGCAAAAGCAATTGAAGATGCAAAAGAAGCGATTGATGAAATTGGAGATAATCCAACACAAGAAGAAATCGATGTCGTAAAAGATAAAATCGATAAGCTTCCTGATGGTCCTGACAAAGAAGAGTTGGTCGAGAAGATTGAAGAAATCGACCGCACGCAAAAAGCGACGAAAGATGTCGAGCGAGCGGAACAATTCCCAACTAGCTACAACATCTCGATAGCAGAGAAATCAGTTGCGAAGCTAAAAGATGGCCCACAGAAGACAGCGTTGTTAGAACGTATCCAAGAACTGAAAGTGTCAATGGACGCAGAGAGTAAGGTACAAGCTGCCGAAAGATCAAGTCGTGATCCGTATCTACAAAATGCAATTGATAGTGTTGCAAAACTAAAAGAAGGACCGAAAAAGACACAGCTAGAAGCGAGAATCCAAGCAATTAAAGATAAGCTTGCAGGTGGAGAGCAAGCTGCTCCATTTAAAGAAGCTACTGCTCAAGTGGAGCTCTTAGAACAGCACAAACGTGAACCATATCTCGCAAAATCTAAAGAATTAGTATCTAAACTTCCAGTGAGTTCAGAAAAAACAGCTTTAGAAGTAAGAATTAAAGTTGTAGAAGATGCCATGAAAGCAGATGCAGACAAAGCGTATGAAGCATTGCTACTAGTAGTAGAGCAAGATGTGGCGAATGCAGAGAAAAATAGTACACTTGCAACCGTGAAAAAAGCAGAAACATCTATGGCTAACCTGAAAGATGGAGAAGTGAAAACTGCATTTGCAGCACGTTTACAAGTAGTGAAAGATAAATTAAGTGCACCAGCAAACGATGCACTTCTGAAAGATGCAGAGACTCAAGTAGCATTTGCAGAACGTTACAAACGTGACCCTTACCTGACACGTGCACAAGAAGCAATTAATAAATTGACTGATGGTGAAGCGAAAACGGCTTTCCAAGCTAGATTAAATGTCCTTTTAAACGCGGCCGGTGAAGAAGTCAATGCGGAGAAACTTAAAACTGCTACTGACTCTGTTTCAAAAGCAGAAACGGCTAGCGACTTGACTGTTATAAAGAATGCACTTTCCCTAGTCAATGGACTAAAGGATAGCGAATCAAAAACATCCCTTCTTGAGCGTTTAGATGCAATTGAAGTAACGGAGTCAATGCAGTTCGCTTATGACTTAAAAGTCGAAATTGATTCTATTGAAGATGTGAACATGAAGCAGAAGTTCCAAGCTGCTTACGAAGCGGTTGTTCTTGCAAAAGAACGACAAAGCTCTACGTATATGACAAAAGCAACTGCAAGCATTCAAGCACTTGGTGTTTATTCAGAAACACACAGCAAAATGATCGAGAAGCTCTCTACATTCTTCACAGACATGCAGAAAGAACTCGAAATGCAAAAACTGGTAGTAGCAGCTGATAATGCAGTTGCACTAGCGGAGAAATACAAACGTGCACCGTATTTTGCGAAAGCACAATCTGCTATTGATGGGTTGTCTGAGGGGAAAGCAAAAACCGACCTTCAAGCAAGACTCGATGCAGTTATGAAGTAAACAAGATATGAGCCACTCCTTCGGGGGGTGGCTTTTTTATATGAGATAGAACTTCATAAGCTACCTAATTCGAATCTTGAAACCTGACCTGCATACAATGGATAGTTCAACTAAATCAGACACAGGAGGAATATTAAATGAACGAAGTAAAAAACAAGCAGTATAAAGCACGTAATGTACTATCAAAATCTTTATTGAATTCAACGCTAGTTGCATCTTTATTATTATCAGGCTTCGCAGGGGTTCTGGGAACGACTGGCACGATTGCGGAATTTTCTGTTGTGCAGGTTGCAGAGGCGGCAGCTCAGCAACAAGTTTCGAATGTCATTGCCGGGGGAAGTATGCATTCACTTGTTATTACACCTGATGGCAACGTCTATGGATGGGGTTTTAATGGGTCATTGGGAAGATTAGGTGATGGTACAAAAGTGAACAGACCCCGCCCAACGAAAATACAAATTTTGTCCAAAGCAGTATCGGTGCAAGTAGGAATTGCCCACTCAGTTGCACTGACTTCGGACGGAAGTGTCTATGCTTGGGGAGCTAACGGAGACATGCAACTTGGAGACGGGACGACAACGAACAGGTCACTTCCAACGAAACTAAGCGGATTATCTAATGTCGCGTCGATAGAAGTTGGAAGCTACCACTCTCATGCAATTACCATGGACGGAAGCGTCTATGCTTGGGGACGCAATATGGCTGGTGAACTAGGAGATGGGACACAGAAATCAAAAAATAACCCTACAAAAATAAATGGTTTATCGAATGTAATAGCGACAGCGGCCGGAGCTAATCACTCACTTGCAGTTACCTCGGACGGAAGTGTCTATACATGGGGAGCTAACGGAGAGGGGCAGCTTGGTGACGGGACACAGACATCTAAATTTACACCCATGAAAATCAATGGTCTCACGAATGTAGTAGCTGTGGAAGCAGGGGATGCTCACTCGCTTGCGATCACCTCAGACGGAAGTGTTTACGCATGGGGTTACGCTTCTTATGGACAACTTGGTGATGGGACGCAAACAAGAAAAACTACACCAATAAAAGTGGATGGACTAGAGAACGTGATAGAGATAGAGGCGGGAGAATATCATTCTTTAGCTCTCACCTCAGATGGAAGCGTTTATTCATGGGGAAATAATGCATCTGGACAATTGGGAGATGGAACGACAACTCGCAAATTCACTCCAACAAAAATCAATGGTCTTTCGAATGTGATCAAAATAGAAGCTGGTCAAAAACATTCGCTCGCTATGACAAAAGATGGAAGCGTTTATGCATGGGGAGAAAACGTAGACAATCAATTAGGTGATGGAACAAACGTAAATAAGCTTGTGCCCACTTTACTCGTAGATATCAAAGGAGCCGTACCGGAAGTTCCTAAAATCTTCGAAGGTGGAACAGGTACAATCGACGATCCTTATTTGGTTTCTAGTGCTGACCAATTGGATAAAATGAGGGATCATCTGTCTAGTCATTTTAAATTGACGAAGGATATCGATTTGACTGAGGTAGATTGGACGCCTGTTGGAACATCCATGAATCATTTTACTGGTTCTTTTGATGGTGGAGAGCACACGATCGACGGCTTAAAAATAAGCACTTCAAATGGTGAGGTCGGCCTTTTTGGTACCTCTAGCTATGCAACTTTGAAAAACTTAAAAATGAAAAATGTAAATATCGTAGGAGGGTATGATGTTGGTGCACTACTAGGACGTGGAACATTCACAACAATAGAAAACATTGCGGTAGAAGGGAGTGTATCTAATAAGCAATATAATGTAGGTGGGATAGTTGGTTACTATGGCGGAGAAATGACAAATGTTTCCATGAAAGGTAGCGTTAGCACAGAGGGTTCTTCAGCAGGTGGTTTGGTGGGAATGAGCCATAACTATGGAACTAACTGGATCAAAAACTCTTTTTCGCATGCTAATGTAGTTGGAATTGGATATGCAGGAAGTATCGGAGGTGTCATTGGTTATTCAACTCCTTCTCTGGAGATTGAGAATGTATACTCTACAGGGGATGTGAAAGGTGGCAATTCGGTAGGCGGCATATCTGGAACTTATGGGAATGTTAAAAATGCCTATGCAACTGGTTCTATTGAAGGATTTAGTGCTGTTGGTGGTATTGTTGGTTACGAAGGTTCTGCAAGTAATGTCTTTGCTTTAAGTAAACAAGTAATAGGAGACGCTACTCAGAGAGAGCAAATAGGTAGGGTAATGGGAACTAGCAGGGCTTTTGAAAATGCATTTGCTCTAAACACAATGAAAACGAATGGAAATAATGCCTTTTTCAACAATACTGTTACAGAAGAAGAAGCAAAACAGCAATCATTTTATGAAGCGAGAGGATTTGATTTTGGAGAGATATCCGGAATACCTATTTGGATAATAAATGAAGGAGAGACTGTACCTTATCTTGCATTTGACCCAGAGCCAATTCCGTATAATCCAGGTGCTTTATCTCCAGAAGAATTGATTGCTCAAGCTCTGGATGCAGTTGTGGTAGCAGAAACTTCAATAAAACAGCCAGATGTAGAAAGAGCTTTAACGCTAGTTAATAAGCTATCGGAAGGAACTGAAAAGTCATCCTTAATTAAACGTTTAGATGCAGTACAACAAGAAATTGAACTAGTACTAAGTCTAGAGATTGCAAGAGAATCTGTCGAAACAGCAGAAAGAACGAAACTTCAAGTAGACGTAGATGCATCTCGTTCCTTGGTGAACGATTTGCCTGAGAATGATGAAAAAAAAGCCCTTGTAGAACGACTAAACAAGGTACAAAACGCTATTGATGAAGAAGCTACAGAATCGTTTTATGCAATGATTGATGAACTGAAAGACATGAAAGTTTACTTGCTTACTGGTGAAGGTACAAGAGCAGATGTCTTAGCCATGAAAGAAGCGTTAAATGACATTTTAGACAGTTCTAAGCTACTGCTAAACGAATCCCATCGAACAGAAGTGGCACATCATGTACAAGATGTGTTAGACATTATCGACTTGCTTGAAATCATCTGGGATAAGCTTGCTAGTGGTGAACTAGCCGGTATTGATACGTTAGTCACTCAGTTGCCAACATCCAATTTGAAAACAAAAACACTTCAAGAAGTGGATGCTGCAAAAACAGAAGAAGCGAACGAAACGCTTAACAAGGCAACTGCTTCCGTTGAAAAAGCAGAGCAATCCAAGCTGCAAGCAGACATAGATGTATCTCGTTCCCTTGTAAACGCTCTAGCAGAAAGCACGGAGAAAGCAAGACTTATAGAGCGGTTAGATACCGTTCAAAAAATCAATGATGATGCGAAGTTGCTGGCTGAACAAGTTTCAAAAGCGACGTCATCGGTAAAAAAAGCAGAAACTTCTAAAATTCAAGCAGATATAGATGCTGCACGTAAATTAGTAGAAGCATTGCCATCTGTTTCGGAGAAAACAGCTCTAACGGTTCGATTAGATGCTATTATCGTGACACCCGAAGGTGCGGAACTAGTAAAAGAAGCACAAGAATTAGTAGATAAGCTAAACGAACAGTCTTCCAAAGAGCAAATCACTATAGCAAAAGAATTGGTAGACAAATTGCCTGATAGTTCAACTAAAATGGAGTTAAGTGACCGTATCACGAGCATTGAGTTGAATCAAAAAGCAATAAACGCAGTAGTTCAAGCAGAAAAAATGCAAACGAACTACAACATCACGTTAGCAGAAAAAGCGATTAATCATCTATCAGACGGCCCGCTTAAAACAGAACTAGCGGAACGAATTCAACAACTCAAGCTGACTCTAGAAGCCGATAGTAAGGTGAAGTCTGCTGAGTTGACTAAACGTGATCCGTATATAACGGATGCTATGGAAAGCATCAACAAACTAATTGATTCGCCTAAGAAAACGGAGCTTACTAACCGTATGAAAGTCATCCAGGACGCACTTGCTACGGAAGCGGAAATAGCACGTCTAGAAGAAGCTACAACGCACGTCGTTCTAGCAGAACAACATAAACGCGATCCGTACCTAACAAGTGCGAAGGATCTCGTATCCAAGTTGCAAGACGGAGTAGACAAGACAGCTCTCGAAGCAAGACTAAAAGCGATACAAGATGCCGCTCCTGTAGCACCAGAAGTACCAGAGGTGGACCCAGCTCTTCTAAAAGCTGCGGAGACACAAGTTTCTTACGCAGAACGCTACAAGCGTGACCCGTACCTAACGCGTGCTCAGGAGGCTGTCGACAAACTTCCTGCTAGCGAAGTGAAAACAGCCCTTCAGGATAGACTGAATGTTCTCTCCGATGGAGCGAGTGACCAAATAGAAGCAGCTAATCTAAAAACAGCGAGCGATTCGGTTGCTAAAGCTGAAACAGCTAGTGATTTATTCGTTATCGAAGAAGCTCGTTCACTTGTGAACGGACTAAAAGATGACGAAGCTAAAACAGAACTTATAAAACGCTTAAATGCGATTGAAGTGACAGGAACAATGCAATTTGCCTACGACTTGAAACTCGAAATCGATAATGTGTCCAATGCAACGATTAAGCAAGCACTACAAGAGGCTTATACAGCTGTTGGAGTTGCTAAAGAACGTCAAACATCGGCATATATGACGAAAGCTTCTAAAAGTATCGAAGCTTTAAACAAATACAAAGAAACGCATAGCAAAATGATTGAGAAGCTTTCTACATTCTTCATAGACATGCAGAAAGAACTTGAAATGCAAAAACTGGTAGTAGCAGCTGATAATGCAGTCCAACTATCAGAGAAATACAAACGTGCAACGTACTTCACGAAAGCACAAGTTGCTATTGATGTCTTATCTGAAGGGAAAGCTAAGACTGACCTTCAAGCAAGACTCGATGCCGTTATAAACTAAACAACACAAGAGCCACTCCTTCGGGGGTGCTCCTTTTTTGTTTTATTTAGAAAGTTGTCGTATGGAAAGAAACTACAAAATCGTGCGACATAGTAAGGTCTTCATGCGGTTGTGCCACATTAAGACTCATAACACAGTTAAGTGGAACGACGCCATCAATTGTGTAAAGAGACTTTCAAGCAGATACAAGGATGCTTCTCAAGCTATCGTACTCCTCAATGCATTGCTTCCACTCTCGGAACGCTGTTTTTCGATTGACTGGTAACGTGTCCGTTTCTGGAAGAATAGGGGAATCAATACACACGGGCAGATTCAAAGAAGGAGCCACAGGATTTAAAGGAGGTAAAGGAGATTCCTCTTCTACCTCCATATCAATAACAGCTAAGAACAACTCTATAAAAAGTATAACGACCTCTTTTATCTTGTTAAACATAAATGTATGACCTCCTGATAGTTTCATTTATTAACTATGTTATGAACATATAATGAAATGCCTAAAATCGCAACAACTTTCGTACGACTATATATAGGGGAAAACTTGAAATTTTGATAGCGTTCGACCAGTCATAGCAATGGTTCTTAAAGATACTTGTTAAAAGTACTTGTATCATGTCGAATCTTAAAGCTGAAATACAAGCAAGACTAGATGTAGCTTTGAACTAAACAAAGATATAAGCGACTCCTGGGGGGGGTGGTTTTGCCTATTCAGGAAATCAAGAAAATAAAATATAATTTACAATAATAATGGCTAAGCATGACAATAGTAGGACTAGTTTGTATGTTTTTTGTTTTTTCAATAGAGCCTTTAGTTATAAAGGGCGTAGGACGGAGTCGCACGTTATCGTATAATAGTTTACAAGGAAATCGCATACAATGAACGGAACACACAAAAAAGGAGCAGTATATCTGCAAAGTAACTAAGGAGGAAATTGAGATGGTAGGTAGAAAATTGGGTTTTAAAAAGACAGATTTGTTATGGAAAAAGCGTATGGGAGCCTTAGTGTTGTCTGGCGTGCTGCTAGGCAGTTTAGTAGCTCAACCTGGAGAAATATCTGCATCTTCGATAGAAACAAAAGAATTGAGTAAAGAAATTAAACTTACGGGAAATTTAGGGGATGGAAAAGTCACTAATAATGCTAATCTGACATTGAAAACAGATTTAACAGGAAAAACATTTGAAGCACTAGTAATGTACAAGAATCTCAAAGGGAAGCAACTAGCTCTTAAATTAGGAACAAAAGTTCAAGATAATTCATTGGAAGACCTAGGAATTCTCGTTATTCAAGTAGATGAAAAGAAATTTGTAGAGTTAAGTAAAAGTAATGATATTTTATATGTTGAAAAAAGTATCACCGCAAATGTTGCAACTGCGACTCCGGATCTTTCCACTATAGGGGAAGTCATTGATTTAGACAATGGAGAGCAAGCATCTTGGGGACATCAGTATGCTGGGATTGTGAATGCCCATAAGAAAGGCTATACAGGAAAAGGAGTCAATATTGCTATATTAGATTCCGGTATTGCCCCACATGAGGAATTAACTGTTTCTGGTGGAGTGTCTTTCGTAGATTACACAAACTCCTATTCAGATGACCATGGTCATGGTACGCATGTAGCAGGTATTGTAGGTGCTAAAAATAATGGTAAAGGCATTGTAGGTGTTGCACCTGATGCATCTATCTATGCAGTAAAAGTAATGAGTGCCGATGGCAAAGGTGATGTCCTTAACTTTATCAAAGGGATCAACTGGGCTATTGAAAACGATATGGATATTGTCAATATGAGTATTGGCACAACGTATAATTCACCAATTCTTCAAATGGTAGTGAAAAAAGCAATGGATGCAGGAGTAACGGTTGTTGCGGCTGCAGGTAACAATGGTTCAAATCAGAGAGAAAATCTACTGTATCCAGGTAATTATCCTGAATCGATCACTGTTTCTTCTGTGGGACAAACGGGAAAAATTTCTGAGTTTTCATCGAATGGGGCAAATGTAGATTTTGCTGCACCTGGTGAGCGAATTGTCAGCACAGCAAAGAATGGGACGTATGAAGGTAGAAGTGGAACATCAATGGCGACGCCTTACGTAACTGGAATGGTTGCGATTTTGAAAGAATCGGAGAAATATACGAAGCCTGCTCAATTTGAATTAAGATTGAGAATGGGCATTGTAGATTTGGGGGCTAAAGGAAAAGATAATCTTTATGGATATGGGTTAGCGAATCTAACTTCGTTTTATCCATTAGTTCCATCAAAAGAAGTAATTCCGCCAGTAGTTATAACGCCACCTGTAGGAAATGAAATCAATCCTAAAGATTTAGACAATGCTAAGAAAATGGTAGACTACACAGTAAAATATAAGTCAACATACTATTTAGGACGTGCACAATCAGCACTGTTAAATATGCCAGCATCTGGTCAAAAAGATGAACTATTAACAATGATGCATCAAGCAAATTTCATGTTAGACACACCGTTATCTAATGGAAATGGTGGAACACCAGTGGCTCCAGCTCCAACACAGCCAGAACCAACAAATCCAACACCAACAGAACCAATCATAACTGACCCAAAACCTACACCAACAGAACCAGAGGTCAAGGAACCTATTATCTCTCCTGTAGTTATAAATATAGTGGAGAAGTGGTTGGGTTACGCAGAGAAATATAAATCAACATATTATTTTAACAAAGCACAGAGTTCTATCCAAGAACTACCGGATTCAAAAGTAAAACGTGCATTTCAAGCACGTTTGGATGCTGTCGTTATTAAGTAAAAGAGGAAGGCTACCTTAAAAGGTGGTCTTTTTTTATTCGCTATTTTTGACCACTCTAATTGGGGTGGTTTTTTCTGTTTGTATTGACAACGACAATTAAAATATGTATACTATAGTATAAATAGAAGTCGGGAAGGAGCATCCTTAATGGCTGTTACAAGTAGCGAAAAACTAGGGTTGAGATTTACTTACTCCACAACAAATATTGAAGAGGCAGTTCAAACTTTAGAGGTGGGATTTGGCTTCGAAGGTGACGAATGGGAGCAGATGAAAACTAAGAAAAGTATGGAATCCTTGATGGATTTTTTGAATGCTGAAGGAATGGAATACGACAAATTTTTCCTAAGAAACAACTAAAAAATGTTAAAAGATTAAGGAGTGGAATAGATGAATTCTGTAGAAATGCCAGAGCACTTAAAAGGCAAGAAAATTAATCAAGCGATCCTAGCAAGATATAAGGATATTGTCTGGTTTGTCGTTGCTCATAAACAAGAGATTATCTTATCAAACTTAACTAACACTTTTATGAAGGAAATCATGACAGAAGCCTTTTTTATAGAACTGTTTTATCAAGGGAGAATTCAGTTAGCTTTTGATGTCGTGGCAAATTTAGACGCATCTTTTATATCTGTTGCAGAAGAGAGTCAGAAAACAACGAACGAGTCTTGAATTGTTTAATCAATGGACAAAGGAGAGTGATTTTATTGAATTTGAGGCAAAAAAGAAAACAAGCGAAAAAGGAACTTGGTTTAATGGAGGTTCAACCAGGAAATTTCTGGTGGTACGAGAAAAGAGAAAAGCTGCAATCTGTTATTAACACGAAACGCAAATTAAAGAGATATTACAATCCTGACAGCAAACTGGATTCTAATAATTTCACATACATGGAATTTACGTGTGGCATGACTATACTATCCATTGCAAAAAACAAGAATGGTAAACGTTTATCCAAAAGTCAAAAATCAACCTTTTTGAAAATAGCCGCATCTGCTCTTGTAAAGCATGTCCCGGTTATTTACGAACGCTACCGAGACAGGGATAACTTGCCAGATGATTTTCATGTGATTTATAACCTGAGCGTGTCCACTGATTCGACAAAACAGAAGAAAATGTATGATTTACTCGATATTTATCAATGGAAAAACAGTACGGAACTCTTTATTAAAGAGGATGGGAAATATGTAAAACTCTTATGAGAGTAAGAGAGGTTTGCTATTAAGATGATAAAAAAATAGTTTGAAATGGGGAATCGAAGATGAGCAAAGTCGGAGTTTTAGGTGGACAAATAAACTATCCAGTATTAACACACAAATTACCAGGGGAAGAATATGCAAAGGCAAAAGCTCATATGTGGATACACATGCTTAATGACGGAAACAAGCCTAAAAAATGGCTTAAGCCAAATGGAAAAGGAACGAAAGTTAATTTTGAACGAATTCATACGAAGGAAGAGTATCTAAATGGCTTGGATGAATTAAGTCTTTATTTAACACAAATCAATCGCGAGTTTGGGCTCGATTATAAAGTAAAAGTTCCAGAGTGATGAGTGCCTAGAAGAAATCGATGAAGAAAAAATGGACTTCACATGCTGTAAATATCTAAATGGGGGGAATTAGATGAAATGGTTCTGGATGTTTAATACACCCTTGGGATTTTTATTTAGTTTAATGGTTGCAGTGTTCCTGTTACTTGTTGTTTTGATTTCTATAATGAATGCGGTAACTGAGAATGCGTCTCCTACTGGTCGTTTGATATCATTAGCTTCTGCATTACTTAGTGGTTTAGTAATATTTACACTCATTTATAATGGATTATTTACAATAACAAAAACCACAGACAAAGAAAACATGGTAATAAGTAAAGCGGAAGAAATTTTGGATGCCACAACAGGCTATATAAAAAAAGGGCAAGGCCCTTTGCACTACAGTGTCATTATTGATAATGTAGAATATATTTTTCATTTAAGCCAAATTGGTACGAATGTAGATAGCATTTACCGAAATGATGATTTAACCTATGAATTAGTCTATCAAGGAACGAAAGAAAATATAGATGAGTGGCTAGATACAATTGAGAAATTAGCAACAGCTAAAGTTCGAGAAATAACAAAAAATCAATCAGCATTAATACAAGATATAAAAGGATCTGGAAAATACCTTGTTGAATCGGAAGATAAATTATATACAGTTAAAGTTAATTCTAAAGAACATGAAGTAGAATACGTCTTACACAACGATACGTATATTTACAAAAAATAATCTAGTTATCTATCATAAATCGAAACGCATTTCTGTTCAGAACTAAACAAATTGGAAAGTGACAAAAATAAAAAATAAAAGAGGGGGAGAATAGAAATGTTTTCATTGTTCAAGTCGAACAAAATATCCGAACCTAATTATGAATTAATTGCAAAGACCGCTTTTACAACTCAGAACATGTTTGTAGACTGCATCCAAGATATTGCAGAGTGGAGTCCTAAACAATCTAAAATTTTGAACTGGATAAAACAAATAGAGGAGGACCCTACTCATTCAGAATGGTTTTATCTACACCAAATTAGAAGTAATAAAGAAGTGTTCCACCTCAATACAAAAACGATGGACTATGTTAAAACTCTTTTGAATACCAATTATTTGATTGGTAAATGCAAGAGTATCATCTATTCTGATTCTAAACCAGCATCCGAATATTTAGTTGCCAAATTAGTAGATGTGGTTTATCTATTGCAAGAAGTGGATAGCAGTTTGAGAAAAGGCGTTCCGTTACATCATCAATCAATTGTCGAAGCGGTCACTGTCATTTACCAACTGCTAGAGGAAAAAATGAATGAGTATTTTCAGTTGAATACCGAGTCCTTAACACGAGAGGTTCAAATTGCCAAACAATTAAGAGTGGAATACCAAGAAAGAAAGGCCGACTTTATACTGCAAGCGAAATATAACTAAATTACGACAGGGTGAAAATATTAGATGAAAAAAAGAGGAAAAATAATCGTCGGTCTTTTAGCAGTAATTATTTTAAGTGGTTGTAGCTCAGATCCTTCAGAGTCTCTCTTTTCTGCGGTAATCAAATCTGATGACAATGTGATTAGTTCGAATTCTCGATTTGAAGTCGCAAAGATTGATATGTTAACGCATATACTGACGGACAAAGAAACTAAAGTACAGTACTTGCAGTTATACAGAAATGGTGGATTTGATGGAGGTGTTGATGTTACCCCATTATTAAACGGTGATGGAACACCTTATCTAGATGATGATTCAGATAATAAGAATCGATTTACCAAGGAAGAAATAGATTCTTTAACATATATTCTCTTGGATAGTAAAACAGGTATAGAATATCTCATTAATTACAGAAACGGAGGATATGATGGAGGTCTATCCGTAACCCCTTTGTTAAATCAAGACGGTAAGCCATATCAAAAAGCTTAAAAATTATAGAAGAACTTTTAATGAACAGCGGAGGGTATGATGAATAAGGTAATCGAACGAATTTCAAGAGACGGTATCTTACTTCAAAAGCATTATAGCGATAGTTATCAATATGGCTATCATGCAGACAAGCAGATGATAACTTATCCAGCACTTGATAATCTACAAAATCCTCAAAATGTCTTTACATTAGCTCACGAACTGGGACACCACTACCAAGGGCAACAGGGTAATTCATTTTTCCGTATCTTTAGCAATTTAGGAAGGATGAAACACTTACTAGGCGTAATATGCTTTGTTTTTGTTCTTTGGGAGGAAGTACAAGCCTGGTTAATCGGTTGGAAGATATGTAAAGAAGAACATATTAACACACAAGGATTTTGGGAAATTGCAATTAAATCGGTACTGACATATCTGAAATTCTTTTTTATCCAACTATTAGGTGTAGGAAAAGCTATAGTAAGTCTGTATATTGCAATAGTCTTTAGCATTAAGTTTTTATTAGTGAGTGAGGAATTAAATTTAACGCAACCGCAATGGCTATTAGATGCTAGAGGTTCCCTTGTATCTAGTTCTAAATCATATGGCGAGGTGGTTTCAGAAACGTTCTTCATTGTACTAACAACATGGGTATTTACCATGCTGATGTTTCTAGGCATGAGAATCCTGATTCATATTTCAAGACGTTAAAAAACAGGTTCAATGCTGTTGAAGTCAGAAAAATCTATATATTTCCATATTTACAAAACGATATTGCTACTACTACGATGAAGAAGGGATGTTAATTAATGATTGGAAAGAAAGTAAGATTTCACAGTGGGACTCATTATTCAAAATGCGAAGGCGTTGTTCAAGAAGAAGGAGCGACAAAAGGGGTCTACAAAGTCAATGTAACCGCAATAGAGGCAGATGGTAAAATGATTTCATCTTCATTTATGGATGTATTTGGACTTAATCAAGTGATTGCACTGGAGGAAGAATTAGAGTTGATCGAATAAAGGAAAGGGGTAGTTTTAGTGGAAGAAATTTGGGTAGTATTGCAAGTCACAATTGCGGGTGCAGTTATTTGTAGTTTGCTATCGCTTATTCTTAATAGTCCAAGTGATGTCTTAATAGAAGACAGAAAAAAGAAGGAATTACATCTTTTGTTAAATAAAATATTTGTATCCACGGAACAGAACTTTATACGAGGTTATCAAATATTGCATAAAAGGATGGAAACCGGTGAAGTTTCTGTCACTGCAGAAATACAAACGATTATTAAGTCATTTTCCGATATACCTTTTAAGGAGATTGAGCCACAAGTAAGAATGTCTTGGATGGATACCGCTCCAGAGTTTCCTTTTATAAAATTAAAGGAATGGGACCATCGAGTTGAAGAATTGAAGAGATCACATAAAACGGAGAAAGAAGAAATTAGAAAGATAAGCAAATCCGTGGACCAAATGGTCGAAGCAGAAACTTTTCAGTATTATTATGGTGTGAATCCTACCCTGAGTGAGCCATTTATGAATGATGTTCTATTAGAAATAGAGGAGCATAAGAAAAACATATCTACTCAACTGGATATACTTGCAGCCACCGTGCAAAATCATCGAATAATCGAGGAAATAAAGTCAATTCAAGTAAGATTGATGAAATCTCCAGAAGAGCATCTTGCTATGACGAAAAAGGAGCAAATGCCTGCATAGCTGAGTCTATGGAGGCTATTTTTTTTTCAAAAAAATGAGACGGACATAGGAGCCCGCCTTTTACAACCCCATTTTTACCCGATACATCTTCTCTTGCTCTTCCAAGTGCCGTCGTTTGATCTTTCGATTCCCGTCAATAAACACGACATCTGGGTACGAATCCTTCAAAAAGGAGGTAATGGTCTTACTTCCCTTGAAACGTCTAACTGTTTTGTCTATTTTTTGCTTGCCTAAGAATTCTTTGGCACTTTGTTCAGAAGTGAACAAGAAACAAGTTGACTGTGTTGTTTCTCCAGCTCGACGATTCCAGATCCACATGCCTTTCCCTTCACTCAGATAATATACATGGTCGAGCTGCACCAACTTAATATAGAATTTGGCCGTCGCTAGTTCATGCTCATGTTTCGGAATTATGCGTTCGACATAGCCAAAAATGCCATTCGTTAATTGCACGCGAACTCCTTTTTGAGCAGAACCCCCTTTAAACTCCGCAATAAAACCGCTAGTCATGTCTTCTTTTTTATCAATTCTGATTTCCACCAACATGCCAATCTTCAGGTGTTTTTTATCTATACTCATACATTTTGCTCCTTTCCATTAAAGCTTCTATCTATCGTATGCAAATTTACAAAATTCACGGGTATTCGACGTGCTACCACTGCACTTTCGTTTTGCTTGCTGTTAGGACTGCATAGGATAAGTGAAAGGTGGAGTAAACGTGAAAAAGAATAAGAATGCAAAAAAAATATGGAAGATAATTGGCCTTTTACTAGTATTTATTGGTTTAGTTAGTTTTTTAACGCTGTGGTATCAAGTAAATCGATATGAAGAAGTTGAAATAGAGAAAACTAATGAAGCCCTAGGGATTAAAGAGATAAATGTACCGGTGCAAATCCCAGATGTTATTGATGTTGAAGGGGAAGAACCGTTACCAATATTACAAGTGGCGATATTTGGTCTCGATAATAGAGCTAACGAAACGCCTAGATCAGATGCTATTTTGGTTGCTCAATTCGATCAAGCTGCAGATGACGTAAAAATAATTTCGCTTATGCGGGATATGGACGTTCGGATTGATGGCCACGGAACGGACAAATTGAATCATGCCTATGCATATGGCGGACCGCAATTAGCAATAAAGACCATAAACCAAAACTTTGGCACCGCCATTAAAAACTATGTGGCGGTAGACTTTAAAGAAATGGCGAATGCTGTAGATGCGATAGGTGGCGTAACTGTAAATATCACGTCTGAAGAGAAAACGGAAATTAATAAGAATACAAACAATAAAATTGGACAACTTCTAAACGAAGGAGATGTATTACTAAATGGGGAGCAGGCGGTAACTTATGCAAGAATCCGTTCTATCGATAGCGACTTCAAACGTACAGAAAGACAGAGAAACCTAATGGAATCTCTTCTGACATCAATTAAAGGAGCAGATAAATTGGAATTCGTTCAATATTGGATGAAGATTGCACCAAATGTGGAACTCTCGATGTCGAAAGAGGAATTGCTAGACTACGGGATGGCCTATGTAACAGGTAATTATGGATTCAGTGAGAAACGTATACCGGAAGATGGTCATTGGAGCAGTGGGAGAAAAGAGAATGGGGCATGGATAATGAAAGTAGATGAATCCTATGTGCGTGATTCTATCAAGCATTTCTTTGGGCCTGCAAAAAAGCCGGGATTATTAGGTCCACAGGATATGAGATAAGGGGGAGCAATCCCTCTTTTTTTTGTACATAAAAAAGACCCGAGCACACAACGGGTCTGTTTTTGTGTTATTTTCTCTTCGCAACCACGTAAGAATTCGCAATTAAGTCATGAAGAGCTCTCTTTTGAGAGTGGAAAGCAACCATCAGGTAGCCAATGTTGAGTATGATGCCAGAGAGGATCGAACCGATATAGCGGACGAAAGACTTTCTGTAAGTTAATCCTTCACCTGCTTCGTCAACTACTTCGATACTCATCGCCATCTTCCCTAGTGTTCCTTTATGCTTAGAGCCAGTCATGAGCACGTAGTACGCACCAGTTATCAGGTAGCCAATCAGTAAATAAAGACCTAAGTAGGAATGCATATCCGTGTTGGTCGTGCCATAATTCATAGTGCCTTGACCTTGCATAAGGAATTTAGGCATTAGTGCAAATTGTAATAGCATGAGTGGAACCATAAGTACGAGGCCGTCGATAAAGTTAGCAACGAATCGAATCCAAAAACCTGCATAGTTCATTTGTTGTTCGTTCTCCTTTCAGTGTTTCTCTATAGTATTCAACTTGAAATGGTTTGATTCGAAAACTTCCTTGTTAATTTGTCGAACATTTCAGATATCTGAATAGAGACCAGAAATAGCGGAAATTTATCTATTTTTTTAAAAACTTTTTTTTCGACTGGTTGTTGTGTTTGTGAGGAGTTCGAACACATTTTGCAAGTTCTGATTCATTCGCATCAGTACGTTAATAAATGTATTTAAATGTGCCTTCAGTTGAATATAATAGACAGATTTAATGTTCAGGACATATACAAATGAACAGAAAGGCGGAAAAACAAATGAATGGTATTAAAGCGATGAAAATAGCGATGCAGACCTTGTTGGTCTTAAAGAAAGGTTCTTATAAAAATGAGAAGATGCAAGTCGTGGAGATTGCAAAAGAATTACAGGAAAGTGTGCGATCCACGGTACTTTACACTCCAGAAATATTAGATAACATGCTAGAACAAATCACACCAGGAGAGGCAAGAGAAACGATTTTGGAGATAACAAAAGAGACAACTTTGGAAGCATCTACTAGATTAGTTAACGAAGGGTATGCGAATATTGCTTGTTTAAACTTTGCAAATGCTCGTGTTCCTGGAGGCGGATTTTTAGCAGGAGGTTTAGCTCAAGAAGAGAGCCTCGCAAGAGCTTCTGGATTATTTCCCAGCATTGTAAAAAAGAAAGTGTTCTATGATGAAAACAAAAAAGGGAGAACAGCATTGTACACAGATCATGTGATCTACTCCCCAAACGTGCCGGTTTTCAGAAGGGATGACGGATCATTTCTGGATAAGCCTTATTTGTTGTCGATTATAACATCACCAGCTGTCCATTCCGGGGTTATTCATCTATTAGAGAAATACCGGATTAATCAGATTGAGCCGGTGATGAAGAAGCGAATAATGAAAATATTGGGCTTGGCTAAGGAAGAGAAGCAAGATGCGATAATCTTAGGGGCATTTGGGTGTGGAGTTTTCAAGAATGACGTAGAGATGGTTGCTCGTTTGTTCAGAGAATGTTTAGAAGATGAACGATTCAAAAATCAATTCGAAAAAGTAGTTTTTGCTATTTATGAGGGCAATTCAAATCAACAATACACGACTTTTCAAAATGAATTCTTTCCAATAGAAACAGTAAACTAACTAGACAAACAATGGCGACTTCTCTGAGGTCGCTTTTTCCTGTATACTAGAGGCTACATCTATAAGGAGGATTATTATGATCCATTACATATCAAAAGATAGTATGAATACAGTGATTAACCAAATTATGATTGAACAAGAAGTAGAAAATAAAAATAAAAAAGATGGACACCCTATAAGATTGACAAGTATCGAAAAAATAGATGGTGGTTCTATCGGTTATGCAGAATTTTTGTTACTTTCCAAGAATAGGTCAAAATATAGTCTGTTGTTTTTAATCAGTCTAGAAGAGAACGATAGCAAGGGATATTATTTTGAGAAACATCGTTTTGACCACTTAAATGTACACGAATTACTAAAGACTGTTTTATCTTACTCAGCTACACTACCCTTTGAAGAATACTTCCAAGAGGAAATCGCTTTAAACTTTGCAAAACGCATTCATAATACCATTCAAAAAGATTTTCCGGATGAATATATGAATTCACCTTCGTTCTTTTTTGAACTTTATCATGAGTCTACGGTGATGGAGTCATGGAAAGAGTTTATTGAAAAAAAATAGAATAAGAAAAAGACCGAATGCAAGATATAACTTGTCAGACGGTCTTTTTTGTACTGTTTTATTAAGCTGCAACGTGCAGATGTTGTTGTAATATGGCATCTAACTCTTCACCAGACAACGTTTCTTTTTCTAACAACGCCATAGATACTTTTTCTAAAAGGGTTTTGTTTTTTGTTAACAGTTCGAAGGTTTTTAGATATAAGTCTTCGGAGATTTTTCTTGCTTCCTCCACCATTCGTGTACCATCCATGTCTTGACCATTTTTAGTTAACAAGTCGATATTTAGCATCCCATACTCATTGCTCATCCCAAAATCAGTAATAATAGAGCGGATACGACCTGTCGCCATGCGAATATCCTGCTGAGCACCAGTCGTTACTTCTTGTTCGTTTCCAAACAGTATTTGTTCCGCAGCTCTACCCGCATACAATACTTGAATTTCAGCAAGCAACTCACTTCTTGTATGGAGGCCCATTTTATTTGGTGTGAAGAAAGTAACTCCACCGGCTCCAGATGTAGAAGAAATAATCGTCACTTTCGGCACTTCATTTTTCGTCAATAATTTAGCAACAAGAGCATGTCCAGCTTCGTGCCATGCTACAAGTTTTAATTCATCTAAGTCACGACTCTTATGGTTGTTACGTTTGTGACCTTTCATTACTAGCTTATAAAAAGCATCGTCAATATCTTCATTCATGATGACTTTTTGTTTCTTTGTGGTAGCAATAATAGCGGCTTCGTTCATAATTGCCTCTAAATGAGCACCTGCCAAACCGATCGTAATTTTTGCTATTTCTTCTAATTTCACCGATGGGTCCAATGGTTTATTTTTAGCATGTACTTTTAAAATATCTAACCGACTCTTTTGATCTGGCAGTCCAATAGATATATGCTTATCAAAACGTCCGGGACGCATGAAGGCGGCATCTAAATCATTTAAGCGATTAGTAGCACCGATAACGATGACACCTTCACTGCTCGAGAATCCATCCATTTCTGCTAGAACAGCATTTAACGTTTGACGTTGTTCCGCATGCTGCTGTTGGTCTCGTGAACCACCAAGTGCATCAATCTCATCTATAAAGATAATTGATGGAGCTTTGGCTCTTGCTGCTGCAAATAACTCACGCACACGTTTTGCCCCAACTCCTACGTACATTTCCACAAAATCGGCTCCGGAAACGGAGAAGAATGGTACGCCGGCCTCACCTGCAATTGCTTTGGCTGTCAATGTTTTACCTGTGCCTGGTTCTCCGTATAGAATAACTCCTTTAGGTAGCTTTGCACCAAGTTGTTCAAAATCCTTTGGTTTTTTCAAGAAATCAACTAAGAATCGCATATCTTCTTTAGCTTCCTCATTTCCTGCAACTTGGTCAAACGTAATCTTTGGTGTAGAGGCAATGTCTACTGGCTTATTCCCCTTGCCTTTACCCATTCTTTTTTGCATATACATAAATCCAAAAATCAATAACCCCATAATGAAAACGGATTGAAAGAAAGACCACATCTGTTGACTAGCAATTTGTTCAGCTCTGCCATCAATTTCACTCACTTCTACACCAGCAAGGAGTAGCTGTTCTTTAAAATTATCACGTTTAGGATTATCAACTTTTACATACTTTCCTTTAGCCGTTTCTGCTGTGAATGTGCCACTGGCTAAATCGATCGATACTTCTTTGACCTTCTTATCTTCAACTAAATTAAGGAAGTCTGGATAGGACATATTTTCACTTTTTGCGTCGTTCGATACATCTATATAAATAGACAGCGTCATGGTAATGACGACAATAAATGCGACAATGGCTACGATGAGTTTGTTTTTCTTTTGCATAATGGATCCCCCTAAGTTTCTTCTGTATAGGATACATTATACACTAAATGTGTACTGTAGTCAACGACTATTTTTTATCATGGTCTGTATTACTTCCCTTTGTTGCTCTTTCATTGTAGAGGCACGTGTATACCCAAGTTGTTTAGCTCTTACCTCGTTTACTTCTGAACGCAACACTTGATAGTTCTTATAGCCAGACGGGCTACCATACAGAGCAGAGGCTTTTAGTACTCGTTCAATTGTTCTTGTAGATACCGGATAGTGTCCAGAAGACCCTTGTCTATAGAAGAGATAATGACATTTAGGGGCATCTATGAGAGTAGAATAATGCTGAAACAGCTCTAGTGTCATGTCTCTTAAGTGAATGGTTCTACCCGCCTCTAAGTGGATTGTTTGTTCTTCAATTGCTGAAATCGTAATGCTGGAAAGTTCTTTTGGTGTTAGTCCAAATGATTTAGCTAATGAAACAACTAAAGCATTTCTAGCAACAAGCCATTTCTTTCTGTCACTTGCTTTTTCTTCAATACTCTTAGTCATGGAAGGAATAAGGATGGCATTCGGCGGAATGGGTATACGAGACTTTCTGTTTTTCGGCATAGATCTTATCTGAAGCTCTATGGCTTCGGCACCTCGACTCTCCGCAAATCGTAAAAAGGAATTGAGGGATGATAGAAATCGATTACAGGTTGAGGCGGACCTTCCTTCTGACAGCAAGCGAGAAAGGTATTCCGAAGCAGCTTGTTCTATCGACTTGTCTTCTAAGGAACCTAGAAAAGTGTGGAGGTCAAAATGGTAAGATTTTTGGGTGTTTTTCGAGCGACCTAGACGATCTAAATGGAGAATAAATGCAGGCAATAATTCATGCAATGTCATGCTCATCACTCCTTTTTCTATAGAATACCAAAACTGTGTCGAATGTCCACGCTGAACCTGCATATAATAGAACATCTCCAACAAAAAAGGACATCCTTGAGATGACATAAACAGAGATGGAGAAATGAAAAGGAGCGAAAGGAGGAACTTGCATGAAGTTCCTTGCGTACGGAGCTGTTGGCAGCATCGTATGGTTCGTGGTATTGGTTATGGTTGTTGCATCTGTATTTAAGGCCATAATCTCTTTAACGACTATCATCATGATGTTGGTCGCGGTCGGTATCCCTGTCTATGGGTTACTGAGAAATCACTTCCATTGGCAAATCGGATTGAAAGACTGCCTGGAACTCTATACGAATAGAGAAAAAAAGGGGAGCGGAAAAGCATGGCTGATTATTGTATGCGGTATGGCATTAGTAGTAAGCGATACTGGCACGATGGGATACTTAATCGGATGTGTTCTTCGAACTTTAGGATGGTCAATCTGTTTATATGTCATTTGGGAAGGCGTACGTCTCGTAAAAAAGGAGTTGCCTAGTGTGAAGGATTTATTCGTGAATGCTTGGTGATTCAGACAGTGAGTGAGGGGAAACCTTCCTCACTTTTTTTGTTCCACATACATCCGACATGTTTAATCGAATTTATAAAGAAATATTACATATGATAAATCAAAGAAACTGAAAGGAGGACTTACCCTTGTTAGTCAACCATCCCACACAAATGGAATATGACAGACAACAGGGACAGACGAACAAAGTGAACCCATTGATTTCTCTTTATGCACGCATGGAGGAATCGGGGAGCTTAATCGATATCGCAATATGCAAACATGAAATCGAAAAAATTCGTCTGCAAAAAGAAAAAGGGATGAAGAAACTGTAAAGTGACAAAACAATGGAAAGTTCTAACACTAAGAAGGAGGAAGTTTAAATGGAACAACAAGAGATTATCGTAGGGGATTACGTGGATTATGCATACAGCAAGAAGGTAAAATATCGTGGGTTTATTCGAGAAATCAAGGGAGACATATTAAAATTAGAGGTATGTCTAACAAAAAAAATTAATGAAGATAACATCACGGAGTTAGTAGAAGTTCTGAGAAATGATATTGTGCCCGTAAAAGTGGCAGCCTGACACCTTAATTGGTGTCTTTTTTTTTATCGTTTCGAACAAAGTTGCATAAGATAGATCAAACAAATAAAAAGGAGGCTGTTATACATGAGTTATTCATGTGAGGCTACGTACCGTACAGGGTTAATATTTGCTTCTGAAAAGTGCACATTCACGATGTTGCAACCCAGAGTGTTCAAAGATGAAGTGACAGGATATTGTTTAGAAACAGGGAAAGATGCGATTTGGAAAAAGGGAGTGTTTCAGGAAGGGAAAAATTCTTTCCCTTTAGAAGAGAATCAAGAAAAGGAAGTATGGAAGTATAAAGAAACTGTAGAAGCTATACTTACTGCCTACAATCAACGCATGAAAAAGGAAACGGAGGACATTTTGATTTATCGTTCTTCCGAAGGAACCTTTTACGTAACGACTAAGACAGAAGAAGACATGGGTCGATATTCTCCACGGTTCTTACAAGGCTTTCATTATTTTTTGAAAATGAGATTAGAAGTAAACTATTCATTTGATGAAATTCAACGATTAATCGGACATGGATTAACGAACCGAATGGCAGGAGTAAAAGAGGAAGAACCATTCCGTGGTACTTTGGAGCAATTTTACGGTTTTATATTAAAAGATAAAGAAGCAGCATGACAGCAAAAAGAAAGAGGTCCGTCAAATGACGAGACCTCTTTTATTTTGGATAGTATTAAGTTAATACCAACACTTTTTCGTTTTGCATATGTCTCTCTCGAATGCTCTTACGAGCGAAAAGGACCTCTGTTGATACACACTCCATTGCTTCAATATGATGGCGGATGAAATGTCTGATTAGTCTAAGACGCATAGATTCTAATTCACCTTCATATCTAGCTACTTGGCCTGTAGCCTCGTCAACTAATGGATGAGAAGTTAATGACTCATGGTAGGTGTTGAGAAAATACATATACACATTTAGACGTTCCTTCGTTATTCCTGGTTCTTCTTGAATAATCCAAGCAATCAGTTCCTTTTTATGTCTCATTCTCATTTCCCCTTTTTTAGCTGATTAGTTTTCATTATGCAGTCACACAGCTACTCCAAAAAGAAGCAACTGAGACTGCTTGTCTATTACAGAATTTCCACATCGAATGAATGTTTTTCGAATTTCACTTGCTTTTCTTTCAGGTAATCTTCCCATTGACCCGTAAATTGTTCTTCCTCGAATTCCTCATCATACTTTTCATTCAAATCGCATATTTCTTTTTTAGTCAAGCCATAAATTATTCCTTCCCACATGTCTTCTTGTTCTCCATTACCGTACAAATCAATTTTCACGGTTAGTCCAGGAGCACGTTCCTCATGAAATGTTTGTTTCCACCAACCAGATGCGACAACTTCTATTTCTTCTGAATTAACAACTGTGTCGAGAAGCATTCCTTCTTGAGAACCTTCCTTAATCATTTTAGAAATATGTTCTATGCTGTTCTCCGTCATTTCTAACAAGGAAGTGTCCATTTCTTCTGAATGATGATGCCAGTATTCTATTTTTACTCCGTTTATAGTAATTGTTTTTTTGTTCATGATGTTTTCCCTCCAGTTTATTCTCTGTTATTCAAGTTATCTTCAAAAAGATTTCTACAGTTTGTTTCCTAACTGTATATGACAATTTAAACTCGCCATCCGTTGTAGGTGATGTAAGCGAGTTGCCTGAACTTTTGATACGTCTTTTCCGGCAGGTGATTTCTTCAACTCTTCTTCTAGCATTTTTTGAAACGACATTCCCGTTTCCCCCTTTGTATGATAGGTAGTTTAAATAGTGTTCGTAATTTCATCGGATTCGTCTTCAGAAAGGCTATAAAATCCTTCTGTTCCTAAATCGAGGGCTTCTTCTGTGGAAATAGTCCCTAAGAAGTTCACAAGCACGTATGGCTCCACCGTAACAGCAACAAGTTGATCATCATCATGATGTCGGACGTCGTAATAATGTAAATCCGGATCCTTTTCGTGATCTTTCACTCGTGTTGCAGACATTGAAACTACTTTTTTACCTTGTATTATCACTTCGTTTTCCAATATTGAACCTCCATTGCAGATTAACTGCTCCATTTTTATGTTATTCAGGGCATCTTATGCAAAAGAAAGTGGAGGTATAATAGTTTGAATATTCTGTTTATATTTTTATAGTCTTTAAAAGTGGACCAAACGGTTCTTTTTACTAGATTTCATTAATCCAAAAATATTTTAAGTGCATATGGAATGTGACCGGTTTAGGAGGGGATAGTATCTCGAAGGGGCATGCATTAGTTCTTCATCTGTTCTAAGAAGGATACTTAACTAATCCGCCTCTATTTGCTTTAAAACCCCTCGAGCACACAATGCGAGTATTTAGTAATAGGAGAGTGATACTATGGAGTATTAATAAATAGAATATTCTGACATAATGAACCAATAACCTATATACCGAAACGCCGCAGATTATTCCCTATTTCTTTCCGAAGGCGAGAGGGATGAATGTGATATGTGTAGGTTTATTTCAAAGCTCCTTGATTCAACTACGTAAACATGTCTTTCGATAGACTTTTCGCTTTGATGGGGGCTCTATTCTTAGTCGAACGCGTTTGTCGCGAGTTCAATTGAATAAAAAAGAGACCCTAGTCAGGGGTCTCTTAGCGATATGCTAAATGTCCGGTTACTTTGTCTAGTTCACGTACAAGCATCGTAGGATCTGTGATGTCATGAGCTAACAAAATGCTATTCAATTTACCACTCCATTTTTTTGGTAGTGTTACTTGAATGGCATAGCGTTTATTTCCGTTGATTCCGAATATCGGTATGGTATTGACAGACATACCTGCATCTCTAAGCGAATCTGCTACAGATGATACTTTTTCAATGTTACTTAAGTATATTTCTGCTTCTAATACACCAAGTTCGAGCATCCTGTCGATTCTATCACCTACATAAACCCCTGCAACTTTACCCAGGGAAAAGGCCACCAAGAACCAGAATCCATCACCTTCTGCAATTTGCTTGAGTGCAATAGCGAACACAAATGCGTCCATGAAAGTAACGATATAGGCAGGTTTTAATTGCCTTTTGGCAATAAAGATTGTTTTTAGTGTGCCGATAGAATTGGACAACATATTTAATAAAAATATCCCTATCAGCGGGATTAATAGTTCGAACATATATACCTTCTCCTTTTTAATTGAAAAAAGGGGTGTTCAATTGGAACGACCCCTTCGTTCTTAACCTCCAGTTTTTAAACCCAATGCTTGATTCATGGTCCAATCTAGCTTGTCGAGCACCGACTGACTCACGCTGCCAATTGGTTGCTTTCCAAGTCTTGCTTTTGATACCACTCGAATCTGCTCTGTCATTATTGAACCGTCAATGGAACAATTTTCATCCATTGTGTCTTCCGGCTTGATGCGAACATGGGAGAAAAATCTAGGTTGACGCTTGGTAATCGGCAAGATAACCGTTGTCGTCGCAACACGGTTCGTCTCATCATCTTGAATAATTAAACAAGGTCTTATTTTGTTCTCTTCTGAACCAACATTCTCTCCTAGATCAACTGTCCAAATCTCCCCACGCTTAGGTGCTTGGAACTGACGAATCTGTTTTTCTTTCAATGTAAGACTCATCATGCGGCTTGCCCAATTAATCATAGAAGTAAAGCGTTCATTTTCTTGCCCTTCTTTACTGAATCTTTCTACCTTTTCATTTACCATTTCCACTTCTTGCATGTTGAACCCTCCTTAATCTGTCAGTAATAACTGACTCCATTAGTGTTTAGAACATTCTATTCTATACAATTAGGAGGGTTTCAATAACAAACGTTTTATTGCACGAATACTTTACCGTTTTCTTCGCTGTACGAAATCTCTTGTTTTTCTAAATAGCGGATAATTGCACTAAGCTGACTGCTGTCTTGCAAACTATCTATCTGTCTATGTGATTCGATGACCCGCTCAAAATTCTTTGTGCCTCCAACAAGTTCTTCTATTAGTTGTGTAGTGAAGTCTACAGAATACTCGTTACGCTCTGCTGTTTCGTGAAAAACAACGGACATCCCTTGTTTGTCAAAAGCATTTTCTTGTTGCAAAAATTCTGTCTGAGCGATTTGTTTTTCACGTAAAGATTTTCTCAAGTGCGACTCTAAGCCAATTTTATTTGCTTGGTTTGCTCGGTACTGCTCAATGTAAGTTATGTTACTCATTGATTGAGTTACCATTGTATTGTTAGATACCTGAATGGACGTCAATAACAACTGGAGAGCAGTTGGCGAGTCGGCTGTTGCTGCTTTTTCATCAGCTACTACTTGTTCTTTTTCTTCATTTATTTGTTCCAACACCACCAGAGGAGTATCTTCTTTGTCAGGAGTTGATTGCAATAGACCAGAAACGGAAACTGCAAGCAACAGCATGAGTATTATTCCTCCTATGACAAATAGCCACATCTTATAGCTACTATAGAAAGTTTCTAATTTATCAAGGAATGTTAGTTTGGGTGATTCTTCCTCCTGTGTTTCTGTTTCCAAAGGTTCTGTATCTAGTTCTTTCTCTTCTTTTTCTTCTTCCACGGAATAGTGGTCATCTGCCTCCTGGAAATCTAGGAGGTCATCTTCTGGGGCAATATATTCTTTCTCGTCTTTCTCCATTCTCTTCACTCCTCTTTCTTAGTTTGTTTATCATATGGGAAAAGAGATTGCTTTATTATCTAAATCGGACGTGGTTGAACTCATAATTTCCTCTGATTCCCATACAATAACGAGAAGATGATAGAAAAGGAGAGAAATCTCACTTAAAAAGGAGTGTGTCAATATGACAATAGGGGTATTAGAGCTGCCGAAGGCAAAGGAAAATCAATTAAAGGCAAAAGGAATAGAAACCATGGAAGAATTAGTAGGATTCATACCAAGAAAGTACAAAGATTATCGAGCTCCAATGATGATCAGTCAGGTCAAATATGGTGAAGACGTTGCGGTAATTGGGAAAATAACTGGAAAGAAAAGCAGTCCGAAAACATCTTCTTTTCAGCTGGTTGATGAACAAGGGAAGAAATTTTCAGTGGTGTGGTTTGGAGCAGAATATATGCTGAAAAAATATGAAGAAGGAGATACGGTAATTGTCGGCGGGGTCATCGAATATGACAAGTTTAGTTATGGACCAAGATTTACGGTTCCCTTTCTATTTACAAAAGACTCACCATCTGCCCGTCGTATCTATCCGATTTACTCCAAGATTAAAGGAATGTCGGAAGAATATTTGACGAAAACCATACATTCAGCCTTGTCTGTACATGCTTGGTCGGAAACACTCGAACTTTCTGTGCGTACCAAGTTTCAGTTGATGGACGGAAAAAAGGCGATAGAAACACTTCATCGTCCGAAAGCGTTGGATGCAATTGAACATGCGAAAAAAACCAAGGTGTTTGAAGATCTCTTCACTTATGCAATGAAAATGGAAGAAAAAGACCGCACCTTAACTAAGGTGTCTCCGTACAGAGTAAAGGATATGGCTTTGTTTAATACGATTCATGATAAACTACCGTTTAATTTAACGGATGGACAAAAAGACGTTATTACAGAAGTTCACCGAAAATTAAAAGCAGGAGACCGAGTGGAAGCCCTTGTTCAAGGGGATGTTGGTTGTGGTAAGACCATTGTGGCGATATTATTAATGAGTATATTGGTGGGAAGCGGACACCAAGCAGCAATTATGGCTCCCACACAAGTGCTAGCAAAGCAACATTTTGAAGAAGTAGAACGAATCCTAACCGGTACACCTTATAAAGTAGCTTTTTTATCGGGAGACATGAAAGTAAGGGAAAAGAAGAAAGTAATCAAGGAAATTGCAGAAGGTGAAGTGCAGGTGATCGTTGGGACACATGCAGTTATTTCCAAAGATGTACGTTTTAAAAGCTTGGCTATGACGATTGTCGATGAAGAACATCGTTTTGGCGTGAAACAACGTGAAGCATTGAGAGAAAAAGCGAGAGCTGGCGTTCATCACATAGGTATGAGTGCAACTCCAATACCAAGAACGTTGGCATTTGCAGTCCTTGGAGAAACGGTTGATGTGTTTTCTATTAAGTCAATGCCGAATGGTCGAAAACCCGTCCGTACTGTTAGATTAGAGACAGAAGAGCGAGCGTGGACTGGGGTTGTTGGTCAGGTCGAGAAAGGACACCAAGCATATGTAGTTTGTCCGCTAATTGACGAATCAGATGCCGAAGCCATGCAAGGAGTGAAATCTGTCGAAGAAACTTTTAAAGAGCTACAGGAACTTTCCAAAAAAGAACCTCTCCTTAAGGTGGAGATGATTTCAGGGAAAATGAAAGGTTCAGAAGTGGAAGAGGCCATTGGGCGGTTTACTAGAGGTGAAACGAATGTTTTGGTATCCACAACCATTATTGAAGTAGGTGTGAATGTGCCAAATGCGACAATTATTGTATTACGTAACGCAGAAAGATTCGGATTAGCACAGCTTCACCAACTGAGAGGACGTGTAGGACGTGGCGACAAAGCATCTTATTGTATTCTCCTTTCGAAAGCGGAGGGACAACGTAAACTAGATGTCATGACGAGAACGAATGATGGATTTGTCGTTGCAAGTGAAGATCTGGCTCTTCGAGGAACAGGAGATTTCATTGGGACCGAACAGAGTGGACAAAACCCTTATGTAGACCTTATTATTAACCATAGAGAATGGTACAATGCGATACGTGAAGAGGTACAGCAGGTATTTAATGACCCAAGACGTCTTCATTTTTATCGAATTCAGCAGGTACTTGGTTTTGAGGAGGATGCTTCGTGAAAGAGTTTAAGCCCACTGAAAAAGATGAAGAAGCGATGCTTTCGTTTACAATGGATGCGTTTAGAACTCCAGGTTTTTTCAAGCTCTCTCAAAAGGAGCAAATGGAAATCGCAATGGGGTATCTGAAACAATCACGTGTGACACCTATCAAGAAACAATCCAGTATGGATTGACATAAAGAGACCCCGTTCAATTGAACGAGGTCTTTTTTATTTTATTAAACAGCTACGGGTGCTTTTATGGCTGGATGATGATCATAATTTAGCAATGTGATGTCCGCAGGATTGAGCTTGTAGATATCTTCTAGCTCTCCTATATCTTCAGGCAAGACGAGGGTTGGAAGTTCTCGGACTTCTCTGCTCAACTGCTCATTCACTTGCGTCAGGTGATTCGAGTAGATATGAGAATCGCCGAATGTCACGACAAGTTCGCCAACTTCTAATCCGGTCCATTTTGCTAGGAAGTGTATCAGGAGTGCATAAGAAGGAAAATTGAAGGGCCCGCCAAGGAACAGGTCGCACGATCTTTGGTATAGCTGTCCGTCGAGTTTTCCATCTCTTACGTACAATTGAAACATTGTGTGACATGGGGGAAGGGCCATTTTGCCGTCCTGTACGTCTGCAACGTTCCACCCGTTTAAAATCAGTTGTCGGCTGTTCGGATTTCGTTTGATTTCCTTAATAATCCAAGCAATCTGGTCATATCTTCCCTCTTTTCCTTCCCAAGCACGCCATTGTTTTCCGTATACAGGTCCCAGTTCCCCGTATTGCTCCGAAAAGACATCATCTTTTAGGATCTTTTCGCAAAATAATGCCAGCTGCTCCTTATATTGCACTTCGAACTGTGGGTCTTCCGTCGCTCGCAAGCCGAAGTCAGTCATATCTGGACCCGTATAGTCGGTAGAGGCAACGTAACGCTTGAACGCCCATTCGTCCCAAATGTGATTGTTGTGCTGTAAGAGGAAGCGAATGTTGGTATCTCCTCGTAGGAACCATATCAATTCAGATACAACCAAACGGAAGGGTACACGTTTTGTAGTAACTACAGGAAAGCCCTTTTCTAAGTCAAATCGCAGTTGCCTTCCAAACAGGCTGAAAGTACTGACTCCAGTTCGATCTGCACGTGCATGTTCTTTGTCCCCCGACTGCAAATATGCCTCTATTTCTAGCGAATTCTCTTCCAGGACCTCTTTCAAAAGTGATAAATAGTTCTTCATTATGTGCTCCTCCTTTTATTATTCGAACCATCATATGTGTATTGATGAGAAATGATTCTACTTCTTCCCTACATGGCATAAATTCATCTGGCTTGCTTATAATAGTCAGTCGAATAAAAAAATGGAGATGCATAGTAGCATCATATGGAGGACCTTAGATATGAATACGAAATGGATGGACGCAGGTAAAAAGGTAGCATTAATTATTGGAATGATTACAATATCAAATCAATTGGTGTCGATGGGTGAGAAAGTAGAAGAAGTTAAAACAATGGAGAAAACACCTGTTGTGGAAGCTCAGGTAGAAAAGGCATCGGTAGAACTAACAGAATCGACTATTTACCGTTCTGATATCCCTTTACCCAAAGAACAACAAGAATTTCTGCATGAGCGAACAGTAGAGTTAGGACTTGATTATGACAAAACACTCGCGATTATCAAGCATGAGAGTAAGTTTGATGCGAATGCAATAGGAGTAACTAATGATTACGGATTGTTTCAGATAAACCCGAACAATCATGAATGGTTAGCGTATGCAACGAAAACAAAGAATGACCCATTAGATCCTTTTGTAAATATCATATGGGGTACATTCATGCTGGATGACCTTTATGATAAATGGTCTGATGAAGGAATTAATGGACAAGAGTTAGATGAGTACGTTTGGAGCTCTTATAATAAGGGCGTTGGTGGGTTTAATCGTACCGGAAAAGCAACGGACTATATTAAAAAGGTGCGGGTGGCCATAGCTGAAGTAAAAATTCACGACGAAGGATAATTAAAAAGGAAAACTAATTAACCCTAATGAAAAATATAGGTAGAGTCATAACAGACAGGTTGAAGGGAGCAATTAGGTGCTTCCTTTTTTTTGTTCAGAAATGTAGAACTTTCGTTTTCTTATGTATTTCAAATCTGCTGCATAGAATAGGAAGCATCAATTAAAAAGGAGCAGTGTGCATGCAAATGAGGAGGCATAAGTTAGTTCCATGAACTTTAAGACACTTAAAAGGAGTGACGAGTGATGAAAAGGTATAGATACATCATGAGCGGCATTGCATTAGGGGACGGTAAAATTGGAAATTTTAGACTTATCGCAGGCAACAATATTAAACCTTCTTATAATGGGGAAGTGGCTCTTAGAGTAAACATACCGGAGGATTTAAAGATGAACAAGTATAGTTGCGACTCATATTCGACAACAGATGATCAGAGGACGCTTGATGAATTGGGATATGACGTATTAATTTGGCATAAAAAAGCAAAAAAGTGGAGAGTGCATAATAATTACAAAGGAACCAAACCTTGTGACATTCATCATCTTAGTCCCTACTACATGTAAGGATGACGATTTTGGATGGTGAAAAGTATTGAAACCGTAAAGCTGGTCGTCAATTACAACAAATATCTTGTAGACGTCGTTTAAGACGTCTTTTTCTTATTTCTTAGAGCCTTACTGCATAGAATAGGAAGCATCAATTAAAAAGGAGCAGTTTATTTGCAGATAAGGAGGAATCGAATGGAATGGTGGGGTGTTTATTTAAATGGAGAACGAACCGAAAGGTATCTGTCTTATGTATCGGAGGAAAGAGCAAGAGAGCTTAGTCAAGCATTGAATAGGCGTAACAGGACAAACAGAGAAGTTTTTTTCGAGCCGATGGAAATAAGGTTTTTATTAGACGAGAAGTATAAAGGGGAAAGAATTTATTAAGAAACACAGTCTGAGACAACATAAACATCGAATCAAATTGTGCAACAAAGGCAAATGTTTGCAGCTGTTGACACAAAATGATTAGGAGGGAGGCTATTTAGTGTACAAATATGAAATTAATTTTTATACAGAAGATTATAAAATGAAAACTGAATGGACTAATAGTTGGTTTGCTTTTATGAAGCTAAGACTAACTACAAGATGGCACTCATATCGGATTAATCGACACTGAACAGATCGAACGCATACTGTGCAGTTGACATAAACTATGTAGAAAGGAACTGAAGTTGTGAAATGAAGGAATCGTACCGAAATAAGCACGGGAAATTCAGGTTTAGAGAACTTCCAGTGAACAATAATAAGCCACCGAAAACAAAGAGGTTAAGGAAAAAGAAAAGGTGGGCTAAATGCGGAGATTGCAACATTTGGTTCAAAACTTATACGCAGACGAGTGGTACTTTGTCTAACGGAAAAGAAATCTGTCATTCATGTCTAAGAATCAGAATTCGAAAAGCCAGACCTGATTTGTTTACTACGTAGTACGACCATATTTGTCGCAGGAGACACATAATGAGAAGGAGGTTTTTCTATGAACGAAGAAGTTGAAGGGATAACAATAGCATTATTAAATCAAAAGGATTTAATCATTCATGGTGAAAGCAGGAAATTTGCTTGTGAAACATACGAAGAAAAGAGGATCTCTTTAGTAGCTATTGATGGGGTTATGAAAATATTAGAAGAAATCACTAGTCGTAATGTATAGTGCGTAAACTAAGTTCGTAGAACCTATGAGGCACAACTCTAAAGAATGATAGACAACCATCGGAAAGTTCATTATTGCTGAACAATTCGACCATACGTTGCAGTAGACACAAAAAGCGACATAAGGAGGCGTTAGTATGACTAAAAGCATGATTGATGAAGTAAAGGAATTATTAGCCTTAACTGAAACCGAATTAGATGAAATATTATTATCTGAGAAATACAATAAAGCAAATCTACGAGAGTTGGTAAGACGATGCTTACAAGTTGCAAATGAATATAAAATCGCCTTCGAGTACGAGATAAGTGAAGCCAAAAAAGAGACAGAAGAATCCTTAAAACGCTATAGCCGAGAGTAAAATTTTGTGTCACATTACGACCAAACGGTTCAACAAAAAAGAGGAACGATATTTCTAGGAAAGGTAAATAGGAAAGGATGTGAAGCAGTGGATAAACCATATTTTTTAATTTCAGCAACGTCTGGGAACACCCAATACCTGATTGATAGACGAATTCAAAAAGATAAGGATACAGAAGCCATGCGGAAGCGTGTGGCAAGTTCGGGTTGTACGCAACAGGAACTTACGCAAGAAGAACGAGATACACTTGTTGGAAGTCAAAAAGGACAGTGGATTTAGCAGCGGATATAGGACACAGATGAAACCATGCAATTCACTTTTCAGAGCAAAGGAAATAAACATATTTGGAAGAGACGTCCTTTAGGGGGGGTCTTTTTATTATGGCTTGGAACCAATCTGCATAGGATAAAGAGTGTTAACTAAAAAGGAGCGGTACTGCTGCATATTAGGAGGTTTTAAAATTGAATAAAAGAGAAGCATGTAGTTTTTTGCTTTCCATATTTCTACCTCCCATTATAGTTATAGGGTTGTACTTCTCCCTAGTCTTCTTAACGAAGTGACTACGTAGTAAAACACGAGATAATATAAAAACATGAGGGAGTGATTAGTATGAAATCAGAGAAAGAATTGATGGAAGACAAGTTGGCAGACATTAGGGATAATTTGTTTGATGAAAATGACTATGGATCCGATGAAGGACATAATTTGGTGGGGGCTTATGCTGGAAGTGCTTATGAAGTAGTCTGTGGAGTCGAAAGAAAACTCAAAAGACAACAACAAGAAATCGCAGAATTAAAAGAAATTTTGAATAAGAGACCCACAAAGACAATGACAATAATGGAACATATTCGAGAAGAGTCTCAATGCAACTATGCAGATATAATAGACTATTTGTCAGAATTGAATCAATGTGGGGATGAATTAAAGGCAAAATACCTTGGCGAATTAATTTGGCATATCCACAAGGAAGAACAAAAAGAACTTATAGGAAACAAATCGATAGAATAACTAAAAATATTAATTATAATATAGACGTCTCATGAGGCGTCTTTTCTTATTTCAAGATCGGAAGTAAACAAATCACAGAATGTCTTTTTGTAAAAAGAAAGGGAGCTGCATATGATGAAGGGAACAGATAATGCAGGAGCGATTATGTTCGCAAATGGTGTGTGGGCATCTATAGGATTATATAGGTGGAATAGAAAGGGGAATGAAAAATGGATTTAATGGATTTTATTAAGGTTAAAACAATTGAATTAAAAGAGATTTATGGAAAAGTGGAGTATGCCTCGAATGAAAATGCAGTGTTGAGTAAGGATAGCGTCAGAACAGAGTTTTCGGCAAAGGAAACGCCATTAATTAAAGCAGGACAAGAAATTAACCTGTCTGAAATTAATGTGGTATCGGCCATAGCATTTGAACCTAATGGGACATTGTTAAGTTTTTATGTGACGCCCCCGAGAAAAAGGAAACCAATTCTGAAAGAGTTTTACTTCCTATGGGATTAAGTTATTTTTTGTTGGATTAAGGAACGGTATAACTAATGAGGAGATGACTAAAGTTGAAAGAAACAAACCATGATTATCAAAATTGTTTAGTAGGGAACTATTACGACAGTGATTGCACAGGAAAATTTTCATCTTGGCAAGATTTTAAAGATACACATGCAGGGTTTTTGTCTAACGGATTTGATGATACCTATCATTTTGTTTTTCGATACGACATTTACAAACAGAATGATGAAGAATATACATTGGAATTATGTATGATGCTTCAGCGTAAAGGGATATACACTCATCTTTTCATCGAAAACATTGACCAGAATACTTTAGACGAAGAAGTTCAAGCATGGTTAAGAAGTCGAAGCGAGTATATAAAAACCCTATGGAAAGAAGTAATAGGTTAATACATTGTAGAACAAAAGGCATAATGAAATTTAGAGTTGATGGAGTGTATCAGATGGATAATATTTCAGTTTTACAGCTTCGTCCCTTTTCTAAAAGAGTTAGAAAGGAGCATGACCTTGTTTGAAATATCATTTCTGAAAAGATTATCACAGTTTTTTTGCAAGCATAACTACTTTGCTGTTGCTGTAACGGATTTTTATAAAGAACCTAGTAGTGATATTAATGAAACCGTTTCAATTTATAAGTGTGAAAAGTGTGAACATGTAAGGATATTCAAGAAAAATTAAACAAATTGAGATTGTTAGGAAGCACTTACCTGTGCTTTCTTTTTTTTAAAAAACAAGAGAGAGTGAATAAACAAACCAATAGACCTTTGTGAAAAGATAGTGTGCTGCATAAGATGTAAGGATTACAAAAAGAAGGAGCGAGGATCTCGCATAATTGCAGGTTTGGTATGAGACGACAAGTAATAAATAAAAAGGGGGATTATTGAATGAAAAACAAAACAACTAAAAAATTGACTAACGGTCACAAGGAAGTTCCTTTGTTTTACGTTACATTTGATTTGAACAAATATCTAGAAACAGGGGAAAAAGGTTCTTGCAATATAAGATTACATCCTTCGGTAAAAGAAGACGAGACAATTGTGGAAATATTAAAAGACTTAATTGAGCATATTCGAAAGAACTATGATATGGAAAGCTTGGTTAAGTAGTTTATTAATCGACTCAAGCGAAGAATGGAAGCACTATATGTGCTTTCTTTTTTTTGTAGGCAACATTCCGATCGTTAGTAAACAAACTAACTTTACTTCTTTGTGAAAAGAAAGGCTCCTGCATAAGATGTAAAGATTACAAATAGAAGGAGCGAACATAGTCGCAAGTAATTTGATATGGACATCGAAAGGGGAATATTAAAAATGGATAAACACAAGGCTCAGTTAAACTGGTATTACCAGCAGGAGAAAAAGCGAAAGGAAGCAAGGGAAAAAAATGACACAACCTTGATTAATCAGCGGATGCAAGAACTTCTAGGAAACGCTTGGCATAAACTGAGCGATGAAGAGAAGGAAGATTTTAAACCAGTTGTAAAGTGTATCGAAAGAAAACTTGTACAGTCTCCGTTATTTGGGATGCGTTACAGAGATAATTTCGAAAACTTGGATGTCGCTATTCTACAAGTCATTCTATTATCTATGATTGCACCGAATAGGAAACAAGAAATAGCTCGTTGGAAGGGCGAAATCTCGCGTGTTGACTTTCATTCAAATGTGCGATTTGTCCAATTAGAGCGTGAATTAAGCAGGATTTGATAATATTAAAATGAAAAGGTGGGTTTTTATATGGATTTTAAAGATAGTGGAAGAGCACAAGTTACATTGGACAATATGAAAGAAAATTTGGAGACAATCGAAGAGAGTATGAAATCCTCTGAAGATACTTCCTACTTGGTTAAAAAATTAGCGAATCAAGCAAATGAACTAGTAAAGCTATGTGAATAGGCATATCTTGTGACTATTAAAAGGAGGAGTTATGAATTGGAGAAAACAGAAAAGAACGCAGCGGTCATATCGAAGAGTAAATTAGTGACGAATAATCCATTAGTTTTAGTCGCACTACAAACAGGATTAGATGATGACTCCAATAAGAAATACAAAACTATCACTGTAGATTACCAAACACTTGAACATTATGTCTTTCGAGTTTCTACATTGTTTGATGATGTAGAGGGTTTTATGGCACACCACACATGGGAACAGGCAAAGGAAGTGGGAGAACTTCAAAAAACTATTAATTATGCAATACAGAGCTATGAGGTTCATTTCGAAACGGGAACACCTGTAAAAGTGTCAGCTAGTGTCTATCACGAAGAGAAGTCGTTACTTTCTGAAGAAGAAATTATTACAGAAGCGAAAGGTTATGTTGTCGAATTTTGTGGATTTTCTCCAGAAGTAGAGTATTCGATTCACGTTCTGCAAATTAAGGATGAATAACAGAATAATCGACAGGAGCAGCCGATGGTTGCTCTTTATTGTCGAAATTATTTGATATCTATTACTTGTATCGTTCAGTTATAATGGGAAGTAAGGGAAAGTAGTCTTAGGGGGTTATAGTGATGTTGTGGCTAATGATAACGGAATGGTTAATTCCAATTTGCATGGTTCTTATATTCGGTGTATTTTTAAGCTTTTGGAAAAAAGGACAACCGCCTATTTTGCTTGCCCTACTAGAATTTGTCGTGTTAGGAGCAGGTCATATAGCATCGAGAAGATATGCAACAGGAGTGGGCGTTTTAGTATCTTACTTTATTATTTTGTTTGCTGCAGCTTATGTTGATGTAATTGCAGACATACAGCTGAATGACAAATACATGATCACATTCATAATTGTGTCTTTGCTCTTTGTGTCATTTTATTCGGCACGGGCTGTAAAAGATAAGGCAGAAGAACAAAGGATGTACAGACGTATCAAGAAAAGAGATGCTTCTACAGTCAAATTATTGAAGAGTCGAGGGAGTCGAACTGTAACGGTGGGCACTTCTGGAGCTCTATATTCAGATGAACAAACAAGCCGCTTTTTTGATTACGATGGTGGTTTGTTAAATGACATGTTTAGGCAAGAAGAGGAGCAACGTATAGATCAGGAAACGAGAGACAATTTGGATAGAGATATGAATGACAATACAAATGATCATCATTATGATCACGATTATTAAATTGCGGTAAAAGGCACAGGACTTCATAGTCTGTGTCTTTTTTCTACATATAGAAGGCTGTCCTTTTATAATTGGTCAAGAAGGAAATTCAATGTGGAATATACACATTTCTATTAGAGGTTTTACATATGAAATGGACGATTAGTGCATATGATGGGAGGTAACTAACTAAAAAACTGGAGCAGGACAGCCTGCAATCAAAAGGAGAAGATAATATGTTTGAATTAACAGTCGAAAATGGAAAGTATACATTTATTAATAATAATGGAGTAGTATCTATTTTGCGATACGGGAAAGAATGGCGAAATGAAGCGGGTGACAAGGCTCTTCTTAGTTTGCTGCAATATGTAGAGGAGATGTCTAAATCGGAACTTGACAAATAAGGTTGGATTAACATCAAGAACCTTGGAAATGTTGTACGATAGAGGTATGGGTAAGATATTTTGATTATTGAGGTGTTTTAAAAACTTTGTTAAAGTTAATGGTTGATTTTGTATAGAAAAATGAGCTTGGAGAAGCATTTCCAAGCTCATTTTTTCCTGTCTATTTTTTACTAAAGCACCCGTTAGTTAAGTTATTACAGACTAATTTCTTCACCTATACTTATAGCATGAAAAGGATTTCTTTCCTTTGATTTTAACGATTCAATAAAGTCTGAAGTTAAGTCCTCTTTGTTAATAATTATTCTTGTAGAACCAGATACTACACCGTTTAAAAAAATGGGTTCAATAGATTCTGGATTCTTAAGTCGTTGATAAAAAAAACTGTCTAAAACAATAGTTGCATAACTAAAATTTCCTGTATTGTTAGTGAATTGAAAGTTAACTTCAATAATAAGTTCGTCATTGTTTTCCTCTATCTCATAGGTAAAACTTTTTACTTCTGCACTTTTATTAGGAAATAAAATCCACACTAAGCACAATAAAAAAATCACAGATATAATGAAAATTATTACTTTGTTTCTTTTCAAAAATTCACCCCCATTTTATTTTATTAAACTGCCGCGTTAGTTTAAGTGAAGCCTTTCACAATCTTACGTTTATTTTAACATAAATATCCAGTGCCAATACTTAATAGGGAAACACATTTTCCACTTTCATTAACTTTACTTTTAACAGAGCCTACGTATACCCTACGTCTGTTTAAAATAAACTCAATTCAACTGGATATTTATGTTAAAATGAAAACGAGTTTGTGAAGAAGAAATTAAGTAATTAAGCGTTTTTTTATTTTAAGAAAAAGTCCCATACAGGTATGAAAAAGAGTGTAGTTCATTGAAGGGGGAACATATAATGAAACTTAGTCAAATTATATCTTTTACAATCAGTGTATTCTTTTCAATAGTTTTACTCATTTTTTGTTTTTTGAGGAAACTATTATTAACTACCTATACACCAGTCACTTATAGCATGGAAGAGTTGAAATCATTCATTTTTTTAGCAGCATTAACAACTTTGTTTTTCGTATTAACCCTGATATTTGCGTCAAAAATACAATTGATAGTAATGACGGTTATTTATTGGATTTTATTTATTCCAAATTTCATAGCATATATAAAGAGAAATATTAATTTCCTAGATTACGAAATGCTTAAATTCCTAGATGAAACGATGTTAGTAATATATTTATTTCCTTGTATTTTAGGAATAATTTTATTAGTAATTCATAAATCAGATTATAAATTGGATCGGAAATAAGCACCGTATCATTCTTAAAATGCGATGTAAGGGTGTTATCAATTTGTTCCATTAGAATCCTACCTGAACCGACCTTTGTGAACACGCCCTTAAGAGGCGTGTTTTTTTGCTTAAAAAACTAAATAATATACTCGAAAAAACTAAATTCACTAACTATTAAGACATTTATCAAAATTTATCAAGGTTACTATAATACAAAAAGAAAGGAGGACAATATGCTACTTTTTCTATTCTTCATCACCGTAGTCTTGTGTGTCATTCTAGAAGATAAAGGCTTTACCTATAACAAAACTGAACACCAGCTTGAAGCTGAAAGTAGATTGAACTATTCTTGTTAATGGACATCATAGAGTATGAGCCTTGTCTCCGAAGATAAAGGCTTTTTTTATGGTCCTATTATTATTTCGCCGAAAAAAGAACCGCAGCTTATATTAAGTCGGCTTATTTTTATCATTTCCAATCGGTTCTGGTTCACTTTCGTGAAATTCATAAAACTGTTTTCTACATATCATTAGAATTTCTTCATAACTTAGGTCCTTGTGAGAACTCGGCATTTGTTCCCATCGTTTAATAGTTTCTTCATAATCGACAAGAAAGGCGTTTTTTTCCTCTGAAAACTTTTTGTTCCGACGGATATTCCCTATTAATAGATAAATACTTAAAAAATTAATTAACAAAATATAGCTAAATTCTTGGAGAATAATAGGAATAATAAGTGCTAGTGAGACAAGAGAGATAGAAATAATTGTAGTCTTCCATGCTTTGCGTTTCTTCCTATCTATAAATTGTGCATACTCTAATAAAAATTCCCTATTTACTTTGATGAATTTTTTGAATTGCCAGTGAGGGTTCAAAATGCTTCCTCCTCTTAGTTATATTAGTGGAACTATATACTATTTAAAGAAATTATCATCCACTTATTACTCTTATCGGTCAGCAGTTCGTTTTTTTTCCAGAATCGAACAAATATCAGTAATTTACAAGGCAAATCGGTCTAAAGTCTTACTAAGCGAATCATATTGTCATGCTTCTACTATAATAGAATGTTCAAAAAGAAAGAGGAGAGTCAATAGACTTAAGGAGGAATAACTTTGGGATTTACAATAGAAAAGGTATATACCGAGAAATATATATTCACAAATGTTCATCGTAATTATATAAAGTATAAGGAATTCCGTAAGTACAGGAAAGACTTGGATTCTTGCAATCTTTGTGACACGAATTTTAAAGCCGAAGATAATTTACATCTTGCTTTTTTGGAAACTCATAAAAACCAATTGATCTGTGATGCATGTGCAGACAAAGTGGAAGAAGGGATAGAGGCAAATTGACAAAGGACATTGAATGGTTGAAAGGGTTGAAAGTAGGAGACAAGGTTGCCACGCAAAACGCATTGGGGTGGAGTAGGAATAGCGTTTACCGAGTACATGTGATTGTAAAAGTAACTCCCTCTGGAAGAATAAACTTAAACAGTGGGGAAGTCATTGATCCAATAACGGGAATGACTCGAGGAGAGAATAATAAAAAAATCTTACCTATTACATCAGAAATCGAAGCGAATATTCAGCATCAAAGGAATGTGTCTATGATTAAATCGCATCTTTCAAAAGTGGATTTATACTCTCAAGACTTGGATAAGATACAGAAATTATCGAAATTCATGGAAGATTTAGGGTTAACCGAAAAGACAGAGACCAATAGATAGACTAAACTTGTGTTATAAAGGAGAGAGATTATTGAGTAATGTAATTAAAGAAGTTGTCCAAATAGCAAGAAGAGATTATATTTGTGATGATTGTCGAAAACCTATTACTAAAAGGACTAAATATAATTACCTGTTCGGTTCAGCTTTTGTTGGAGAAAAGCCTTATAGTATTAGGGTTTGTCAAAAATGTAAACCAATTAGTTCATAGTTTGATAAACTCTATGAAATGGTGAGCTACGAGAATATATATAACTAATATGCATGAAATAAAAGAGAAGCAGTAGCCGAAGAGGGCTAACTGCTTCTTTTCTATTTTTCGACATGAGATAATTCGACACTTGCGGCCGGACCACTTGCTTCTCTGAGATTTGCGGTTACTTTGTAATGACCTGGACTCAAATTTAAAGGGAACACAAATCTAATTTTTTCACCTGATTCCATGATCACCTGCGTATATTCCTTGTTTTGAGATGGGATGCTGTATACAGACTCTCCAGTTGCATCTATAATCTCAATGTTTACCATACTAGGATCTGTCATTAAGGCAATATCTTCCGGAGTTGTATTTTGCACAAGATAGACGAACTTTGTTATTTCTTCTTCTTTTTCTACAAGCAATTCACCTTTAATAGCAGGTTCTTCTTTTATAGCTTCAGGACCAACAGGAATTTTTTCCACTTGCACATTTTCAATCTTGGGTATATTTATTTTCTTCTCTTTAGGTTCTTCATGATTTGCCCAAACATATAACAATACTAGAGTAGCGATAAACAATGAACCCGGTATCAATATGAATAACTTTGTCATTGGTTTCATATAAGACTTTTACCTTCCATCGCAATAGGATATTCTACAAAGTCCCCAGGGGCAATTTCTTCTTGTGAATTCGTTATGTGGTAACTGCTAAAGGCAATGATTACGATTATTACTGTTGAGAAAATCCAAAATTTCATGTCGTTCACTCCTATTTGTTTTTGTATTCTACGTACTGGTTGTCTTTCCTATGCCATTTAGTTAGTCGAGCAGTGTCGGACGCATCTGACTTATCGAAGAAATCAACACTGCATAAGATAAGGTAAAGAGAGGATGAGCAGCATTGAAAACAATCAAAGAGAGATTAGTAGAACATATGCTAAATAGCCAATCAAAGCCAAGGCTTCAGACAGAGATTATGGGCCAGATGAAAATGCGTAAAGACGCAAAGAAACTATTCCGTAAAGCAATCAATGATTTGACTGATATTGGTTTCTTAACTCGAAATATGAAAAACCGAATTAGCTTAACTAAAACAAAGCCATGGTTTGTGGGAACTGTTTATCCAGGGAGCAACGGAACTCTTCACATATTAACGGATTCTGGCTTGACGCACGGGAAACCATCGGCAGGGAAGTTTCAAAATGGAGACCGAGTTTTGTATGGACTCACCAGTCAGGGGAACGTAACGCATCTGGAAATTCTAACTAGTGCAATACAAACGTTCCGTGGAACTTTCTTGCGTTCTATCGAGAAAAGTTATTTTGTGCCTGAAGAAGGAGGAGCGACAGAAATGGAAATCGTAAACCCACCTGAACAAGCTAAACATTTAGACATTGTGCATTGTTGTAAGCTGTCGGACGGTAGGTTCAAAGTAGTGAAAGTGTTAGGCTCTACATCTCATGGGACCCTTTCACCAGATGACATTTGTGAGGAACGAGGCATTCCGATTGAATTTCCTTCAAAAGTGTTGAAAGATGCAAAGAAATTGCGTGTTGATATTCAATCAGAAGAAAGACGTCGCCTTGATTTAAGAAATGAACTTATCTACACAATTGATGGTGCAGATGCAAAAGATTTAGATGATGCGATTTCTATTGAGAAGTTAGATAACGGTATGTTTCGACTAGGCGTACACATCGCAGATGTGAGTCATTTCGTACAAGAAGATTCAACAATAGATAAAGAGGCATTTTATCGTGGGACTTCCGTTTATTTCCCAGGACATAATGTGCCAATGTTGCCTAGAATATTATCGGATAAGCTATGCAGTCTGGAAGAAGGAATCGACAAATTGACAATGTCGGTGTTTTTAGACATCGATGAGTGGGGAAATGTGCAGAAACACACCTTCCACAAATCAATTATTCGGTCGAAGGCTAGACTGTTCTATGATGATGTTTCGGACTACTTAGAAGGTGCGGAAAAATGTCCAGACTTTGAAGTAGAAGGACTTGTAGAAAATCTTACAATCGCTCACCAATTAGCGACAATTCTCGAAAGCAGAAGAAGGTTGAGAGGGGCTATACGTTTCCAAAATAAGAAGCCGAGCGTTCAAGTTGATAGTGAGACAATTGATGTGAGACCCGAGGAGAAGAGAGTCGCAAATCGAATCATTGAATCTTTCATGGTTGCTGCTAATGAAGCTGTTGGAAAAATTGCATTGGAACATGAGGTTCCCTTTTTATTTCGTACACATCCAGTACCGAATGAACATCGGTTAGAAAGGCTGGAGAAATACTTGAACAGTAAAGGGTATGTAGTCGATCTTACAGAGCCTTCTTCTAAATCTATACAGTCTATCCTTTCCGAGATGCGAGAAACAGAGCATGAAATTGCGGCAGAACAACTACTATTGGAGTCCATGTTACCAGCTAGTTACGAAGCGGAAGTGGCTGATCACTTTGGATTGGGTTCGGAAGCCTATTCCCATTTCACTAGTCCAATCAGACGCTATCCAGATCTTGTCTGTCATCGAGTGTTGTCTGCGATTCTAGAAAATACACTTTTAGATAAAAAGAAAGAGGAATGGTCGAGTCGTTTCGATGAAATCGCCTCCCGTTCATCCAACAGAGAACGAATTGCGGAAGAAGCTGAGAAAGAAGTGCTCGATTCGCTTATCAAGGAATGGGGAGAGCAGCATATGGGGGTCGTATTTTTAGGACAAGTAATGTCCCTCATGGACGGCGAGATCAGTGTCCAACTAGAAAACGCAGCGACCGGCTATATTCTGGATCACAACATTGTTCACGATAGTACAGATGAGACCGTGTCGTTCGGAACAGAACGCTATAGCTTAGGAGAAAAGCTGTACATTTGTCTACAAGGCGTAGGAGAAGATGGATTAATATTCAAAGTAGTCACAAAGCTTAAAGGAGGGCTTACATGAGTCAAACAATTGAATTCGAATGGATGGAGGATGAAGGGAGACACCGAGTTAAAGTAAAAACGAAAAAAAGAGGATGTCTATTTTATCAGGAGGAAGAGGAGCTTGTTGTCTCCTTTTCTGATCTGGAGCAGTTCGACTTAATTGATTTTCCTAACACTGCAAGAATCACTCGTTTTGTAACATGGAAAGAAGCAAGAATAACTCTTGGCGATGTCAAAGAGTTACTGGAGTTGTTGGATTCTATGCGAGAAAGCAAAATCGTTCGGTATCGATGGGTTCACCGTCCACAAGGAAGAAAAGTTCCATATTTGATTAATCCGAGGCTTCTTGGAACGCTGTACAACGCAGCGTATTCACTAGTTCTGCACGGTAGTCTTGTCCGAGACGATATTCGAGACATGTATATCACTGTTCAACAACGTACGAAAGACAAAAAGTAATTGGTCCTTACCGCTATGCATACGATAAAGAAAATAGAGGGAGTGTCGCATATGTGGTTCAAAAAGAAAAGGATTGTAATGAAGAGATTTCCATTAAGTCAATTAAAAAAAGCTGAATTTGCTGCTTTCTTAATAGAAACTGGACCATCTTTTAAGGGGGATAAATATTCTATCAAAGTTGGGCTAGGGCTAGCTAAATTCACTTATCATCCAACGGATTATGTGGTGGAATGGCCATCTGTGGGGACGCTCGAATATGCGTATGCCAGCAAGGATTTATCAGATGAAGTATTCCGAGACATATTGGAGATTTGCCGACAGAGCTAAACAGCAATGAAATATTGCATAGGTTCCTTTAGGTTCATTGAGTTTGAAAGCTCCCTACTTCCTGCCATATCAATAGTTGAAGTGGGGAAAACTCAAAATGAAGGCACATAGTAAGAAGCCATGCAAAGAACAGAAATAATTAATACATCGTAACAAACGCTAATGGCTAAGTTGGGAATTACATTCATCATCTTTTTCATCAAGATAATCACACCTTTCTGTTAGTTTTACAATATATAGGGATAAAAATAAAATGAAACACTATATCTAGTTCTTGTTCTCATCATAACGTGGATTGGTAATTAAGTCAATTATATTTGACAGTGATACATGTCTTATGTTGTTCGGTTGAGGACAAAAGCTTGAGAAAGGAGAGCAGAAAATGGAAGAAAGAAAACTGTTTAGTGCAGAAGATCAAACTCCAGGAGTAATACCGAATGTTGAACAAGCTCACTGGAGAAAACAAGATAAGAAAATAGAACAAATACGTTTCTATTCCGTTAAACATGCCTACATAGGGATGCTTGTGTCATTGGGAATTGGAATGTTGGGTTCTATTATCCGACTGGATTTAATGGGAATCATTTCAATGGTTTTTGCATTGGGGTTGTGTATCGCTACTCTTAAGTACCGTAGAAAGAATGTTTCTGAAAGATGGCAAACACATTCGAAAAATATGGGTACAATCATACGAGTTGCAATTCAATCAAGCGACTTAGACATTTTCTCCGTGAATCGTAAGCAATTTATTCATTGGGGTCTTGGCACAATGTTAATCGGAACAGTAATATTCGTCCCACTATTCCCTGCAGTAGGTTCTCTGGCTCAACTGGTAGGGGTAGTTCTTATTCTGTGCGGATTACTGTTGTGTCATTCGCGAAGAGACAACGTGGGTCTAGAAGGTGCTATCGCGTCTTTATCAATAGGTCTTGTGTTTTCCTCTGGATGGGCAACAGCCATTGGTCATGGAGAACCTATCGCCTTGGCAGTATTGTCTAGTCTGGTTCTTAGATGGTGGAAGCAATCAATCAAGCTGAGAATGACATAAAACAAAGAGAAGGGGCCATGTGGCACCCTTCTTATTTATTGTCCAGTGATTTTACCTGATCGAAATGACTCTGGTAATTTTCTAATCCTTCTGCCCCTATGGTCATCAATCGAACGATTCCTTCAGTATCTATATAATAGAAGGTAGGCGTGTAGATTGCTCCATACACATCTGATATAGCATAATCACCCTTGCCAATTAAAGGTATTACTCCTGGCGTTTCTTCTATTGTAGATAAGTGTTCAAGAACAGTATCTTTTGACTCTCTGTCATACACCTGCAATAACACGGCGTCCGGGTTGTTTTTTGCAAATTGTTCTATAGTATCTTGGACTTCAATGCAATAAGGACATATAGTACTAGCAAATTCAATCACTATACGTTTCCCGACGAAATCTTTTAGAGAGACATCTCTTCCATTTGAATCTTCTAAAGTAAAATCTTTAAATGGTTGATCGATAACTCCTTTCATAGCATCTTCTACTTCTTTCTCTCCATAGATTTCTGCGTAGTCGATTCCAAGTCCTCCGGCTGTTTCTAAAGGTTGTGTATTTGTTGATGTAGATTCGTTTTTATCTATGCTTTGCATAGTGTAATCTATTTGATTGGCTTTTTGTTCGCAACCAAACAGAACGAGACTCGACATCGCTATACCTAATATCAATGCATTTAATTGGCGTTTATTTTTCAATTATTTCATCTCCTTTTCTTCTATTCTATTCATCAAAAAAAGAACTAATCGTTATTCCGTTTCGAATGAGTAGGGACCATTTTATATTTCATTTAGATGACAACTGTGTCAAACGTGTAACGTTAAACGCGGTACTAGATGTGTTTTGTCAAATGGTGCATAGGATAACTCGAAAAGGAGTGAGAAAAACAATGAAGAGAAGTCAAAAGGAGAAGTCGAAAACACTGAACATTCACAGAAGAAGTGCCTTCATCTTGAGTGCAGGACTGTTTTCCTTGTTTATCACACAGTTAGCGTTAGCATCTGAACTGGGAACAGAAGAAAAAGAAGAACCTAAGAAAACAGTCGTCATCCATGACTATGATGCCAAGTATGACGAATTGACCTTGGAAACAGAAGAACTAGAATCCATGAAGCTAGAAAAGTATAAATTACAAGTTGCAGAAGAAAAAGCTGAGGCAAAACGAGCGGCAGAAGAAAAGAAAGTTGCTGAAGAGAAACGAATCGCTGAAGAAAAGCGAGTTGCGGCAGAAAAGTTAGCGAACGAGCAGAAGAGAATAGCGAAAGAGAAGAAGGTAGAAGAAGCAAAAAAAGCTAATATAGCTAAGGAGAAAGCCGAGGCAAAAAGAAAAGACATACAGAAACAGAGTAAGTCTGCTGTGAAATCCGCGTCTGCAAGTACGTTTACGGCAACCTATTTTACGGCAACCTGTAAGGGTTGTTCTGGAATAACGGCTGGAGGAACGAATATCCGCTCAACCATCTATAAAGACGGGTACCGTATTATTGCCGTTGATCCATCGGTTATTCCACTAGGAACACTTGTGAGCGTGTCAACACCGAACGGGACCTTCACAGCAATCGCAGATGATGTAGGAGGAGCAATAAAAGGACAAAAAATCGATATTCTAGTTGGAAGTACCCAAGAGGCAATTCAGCTCGGTAGGCAACAAGTCGTGTTGACAATTTTAAGTAAATAAAATACCGCCCTAGACAACAGGCGGCACAACGGAGGAGCTTTGCTCCTCTTCTTTTTTTGTTTTACGTTCGTGTATGTTCGGAGAAAAACATTTAGAACATACAGGTTTTAAAAGTATTTTATTAATCCAAAGACAACCGACGACGAAGACAATCCCTGCTAAGTAATGCCAGGTATACGTAAGGATTCCGCCCCCAATCACGTAAAGAATCAAGTTTAAAATGCTAAGTCGATGAACACTTCGCACATATTCTCCGCAGTCTTCACATTTAAAACTGCTACTAGCTACAGTGTTTGCTGTTCTAGCCTGTACATACTTCTTTAGTAGGAAATTCCTCACAGTTAGCTCACCATCTCTTCCAAAAATTTTGTGTATTGTTGTGTGATATTGTATACAATAGTAGACACTTTAAACAGTGTTAAATTGTCGAACAAAGTAAATCAAAGTCATAAAAATAGGGAAGTTACTACAATACGTTGAGCATAAACTGTTAATTTAAAGTTTATGAATGTTGATGTGTCAGTGTTTCAAGGATATAGTGGTCGAGTGTTAGCAATCTTAAAAGCGACTTAAAATCATTCGACAATCTTTTTATTTAAAAGCTTGACTTTGTACACTGTATGAAATATTATAAAGGTACAGATAGAAACAATGAACTAGTGTCATTCGTAGGTATAATTTCGTGCAAAAAGCTGAGCCAAAATGAAGCACTTGAACTTGTCAGCAGTGAATAGGCTATGGTATCATTAAAAAAGGGAACGAATGTTCTAAAAAAACTGGGGGAAAAGAAATGTTTAATAAAGAGATAACAAACTTACTAGTGGTAAAAGAAGATAAAATGTACGAAGTTGTTAGAGCTGCATATGAATTAAAAACAATGAAAAGTGGTCATGTAAGCTCGTGTGATATGTTTGAATCAGAAGAAGGAGAAACGCTTGTGGAATTCAAAACACAAACAGGCATGAATACCCTTCCGGTGAAAGAATTGTTTGAAGAAATATCAAGTATTTTGTCAAAAGACTGTGGTGGAAGAAAGATTCACTCATACAAGTCACTTGAAATTGATGATTATTTTGATCAACATGTGTTTTTTGTTGCTTAATTACGGTTCAGACTACCCAAAGGTGGTCTTTTTTTTTGTTAAAAATTTGATTTTTGTCACCGTGATAATTAATGATGCTTATTGATTAACGACAGTTCTAATTTCTTCCGGGTTAAATGCATATCATGGGACAGAAAGACAAAAAAGGTCAGGAAACTCCTGAAGCTGAAAAGGTGGAATCTATATGTTGGTAAAAGTACTTAGTATGAGTCGAGCAAATTTGTATAGGACAGTAAAGAAAGCATGTATTATCCGTATCGGGGATATGGAAAGTGATTTCCGACCTCTAGAACAGGAATACGTAAAAGAATGTACACTGTGCTTTTATGATGTGGAACCTAGCACAACTCTTCCAAGTAATTGGAATTGGTTTAATAAGGAGCAAGGAGAAAAGGTTTTGACGTTCTTTAAGAGCTTTAATAATGAGGAGGAACTAATCATACACTGTCATGCAGGAGTCAGTAGGAGTCCAGCTATTGCACTTTCATATGCTTGGTATGTAAATGATTTAGTATTAGAGAAGGCAATACTAGAAGGTAAATATGCACCAAATGCACAAGTATTAAAAGTAATGGGCAAACTTCTTGGCGTGTATAAGGATAAAAAAGACTATATTCACTCTTGTTCTAGACTTAGCGATACAAACTATTAAGGGGGCAAATAATTAATGAAGTGTTTTTAAGGATGAATAAATTATTTCTAAGAGAGCTGATAGTTCATGCTCTTTTTTTGTTGAAATATTATAAAGTACTGAGGTTCTTCTCTTATAGTTTATTTTTTCCTTGCATAAGATAGAAGAAGACTTTTAAGGGAGGTTTTAATTGTGAACCAATTTTGGATACAAATCATTGTTTTTTTAGCATATGTCTCATCTTTTGTGATTTTATTTACTTCATTCATATCTTTGGCTGCTTGTCACGCAAATCCACAGGGTCGAAGTGTAGCACTTAGTCGAATTCTATATGGAATTATGCAATTAGGTGTGTCTAGCTATTTTATGGAATTTTATTTCTCCATATGGTTTTGGCTTCCATTTGCTTTAATAATGGCAATAGTGATGTTCTCCTTTATATATTGGGCTTCTTTGTTCGTAAGAACTAGATTAGAACTCTTATTTAACAAGAAGTGAAAAAAGTAATGAAAGAAATGAAACCAACGATAGATGATTAGGAAATGGGCTTGCTGTATAAACAGCAGTTTTTTTGTAGAAATTGTTCCATCTGCATATGATACAAAGTAACAATCTAAAAGGTATTGTAAACCAATAATTAAAAAGGAGTGGTGGTATGGAATCCGTTGAGTATTTTGAGCAGGAAATTCTACCGAGTCCTACATCGGACGAAATTGAGGAAATGTGGCAATGTTTTATGCATCAAGAAATTGAACGGAATAAAAATTTGATTTCAGTAATGGGAGATGCCGAGGAACTAGATCGGCTATTTCAGGAGAATGCTATTATCTTATCCAAAATGGAAAAAGTGAGAGATAGCAGCGGAGAGTATTTCTGTGAAGAAGACCAAGCGATTTATGAATCTTTACAAAAAGATATCTTACTTCCGATTATTGAACGTATGAAAGAACTTGGAGAGTTTTATTGGATTCGCTTCAATGATAATTTTGTTAAACACCATTAATCACTTTAAGTATTAATGAATTTCAAAGGGATATAAACAATATCGCAAACATTAAAAGGAGGAGTTATTATGTTAGAAGTAGGCACAGTAGTTTATGTTGATCAAGCGGGTTCTGGTTTCAGAAAAATCGAAGGATATTCCGGTACGATAATAAGTCCGGAGGATGCTTTGAGTTATGAGAAGGCTGGTACTACTATAGAAGGTTTAGATACTAACGAAGAAGGAGTCTTTTTCATTGAAATAGACAGCTCAATTTTTGAAGATGATGAAGGAGAAAACAGTGAAATGGATGATGAAGAACGAGAGGAAGAGTATGATTCCGGTAGTATTTGGGCTGTAAGACAAGATGAAGAAACGTCCTTTGTTGTTCAATCAAACGAAGAGCCAAATAACTATGGATTAAACGAGATTTCTGTGACAGAATTGAAGGAATTAGTTGGTGAAAATAATTTTGAAATGATCCTTGTTCCATCTGAACAACCCATCTCTAAAAGTTTATATTTTGACGATTCAGAAGTGTGTGGGTGGCTGACGTTGAAACAAGGTGAAAAAGAATATCTGTTTTATGTATATCAAAGAAGTTCTAATGCAAAAGTCAATGAACCTCATGTATATTTAAAAGAACGATTGACGGGCGAAGAACTAAAAAAACAGCTAGTGAACATTTCAGAAGAACGCGGCTTAGATAGAGAGTGAATTATATCAATTAACAAGATGAAGTCAAGCCCTTTGGGTTTGGCTTTTCAATTTAGAAGGGATTGGTGAATTGATGACGAAAGTGTCTTCAGAAAAATGCTATCATGGAACGGAAAAAGTTCGCGAGGGGTCAGAAAAACAATTGCTTGAACGAGATGGAAGGCTCGTGAATCTTAGGATATTTGATTCTAGATTAACTACTCCAGTGATTAAAAAGTTATTACGTTTCAAAATAACTAGGTTGAGTGGTCTTCTCAAAATGGATGAAGATGGCTTAATGATAATGGCTTATCATCACCGGCTGAGAAGGAAGGAAATACATCAGATAAAGGAATATATACACGCATATTTTCCCGAAAGATTCTCCGAAGAATTTGTCTTATTGCCAGAAACTGCACTTGCGTAATAAATATTACGCATCAGATGTCCTTTAGGGGACTTTTTTTATGTGCAAAAAAAACATGTCGTTAGACATGTCCTCTTCTTCTTAATTCAAATCTTTATCTGTGGAATAACGTTCGCCTTCAGTGTCTTGAATAATCCTTTTTCCTATGCGTTTAAGCTTGATATCCACACCTTCTCCTGTGATATGGTATTCATCACCGCTCGTTTTGACTTTATACTTTTCTATTATCCATTCTGACTTAGTACCTGCATTAACCAGGTCATTTTCGTCCATAAAAGGTTTAATTTTTTGGCTGTTTACCCTGATTGTCAGTTTGTCATCAAAGAATGATAAGGAGTTGTCCATATTATTTTCGCTTTGGAAAATTACATTCTTCAGATGCTCTTCTTTCGCAGGAAATTCGATGCCCTCTTCACAAGCGACGAGCAAAGTTAAAAGAGTCAAAATGACAAGTGCCCAGATATATTTGATTTTTTTTGACATGGTAACTGTACCTCCTTTTTTGTATTCATACTACATAATACGCAACAAGCTCCGAAAAGATTCATATTTAACAGAATATTGAAATCGTTCGTAATCGTTCGACAATTAAAGCATATAAAAAGATTAGTATAAATGGTATAAATATATTGTACTACAAATAAAGGTTGTAGAAACCTAAAACAGGGGGAATTTGGATGTTGAGAAAAGCTTTATATCTTATTATGGCCATGTGTGTATTTGGAAGTGTAATGGGAACTACTGCTTCCGCAAGCAATACGGTGGGTTCAACCAATGAAATTAATGAAAAGAATCTAATTGAAACGAATGCAGAAATAACAAGGATTTGGAAAACGGGAGTAGCAAAAACAACCAACGGTGGACAAGCTCCACCACTAACAATCTGGTTTACACAATCTGGTTTTGGTGGGCATCTGACACAATATGACAAAAAGACGTTTCCTGGATACAGCGTCGCGTACTACGAAGGCTACTTGTATAATATGAATAACCCAATTCCATTACCAACTGTAGTAAAACCTGAAAATTTATTACTGTTAGATGAGGCGATGAATGCACAAGCGGATACAATGACTTATGCTGTAACATTGAAAAAATTAGATGTTGTTGAGTTTCCTCAAACACTATGGAAAGAAGTGAACGGATATGCTGGTTATTTAACTTTGGCCACGCTAGAGTATAATCGTGATGGTTATTGGTATGGTGTCTATAAGGGGACTTTACGTAAAGGTCCATATGGAAGCAATCAAATAGAAGAAGAAAAATAAACTCTTATTAGGAGTCTCCATTCTGGGGGCTCTTTTTTGGTTTCTCAAACTTTCTTCGACTTATCGAACAGCTTTGACTTGCATATAACAGTATGAATCACAAATTCATGGAGGTCGCATCGACCATATAAAAAGGAGGAAGCAAAAATGCAGTCAATTAAATTAATCAGTTTGTTCGTAGAAGGGTTTCGTGGGTTTGAGAATTCAGTAACATTCGAATTCTCGGAAGGGCTAACGGAATTTAGAGGAGTCAATGGAGAAGGAAAGACTACCATAGGTGAGGCAATTGCATGGGCTATGACGGGGAAAGGACTTGGGGGAAGCGTAAAGAACCTAAACATTAAAAACATAAACGTTAGTAAAGCTCGCGTTGTTTTAAAGTTTGAAAGTGATGGACGTGAAAGAGAAATCGAACGCAGATTGACGACATCTACACGCATTAAGGTAGACGGTGTCGAAGTAGCACAAAAAACAGTAGAGGAAGAATTTAATTCACTATTGTTCCTGATGTTATTCAATCCAATGATCTTTTTGACTCTTACAGAAGGACCAGCTCGTTCAATGATTACGAAGTTGTTCTCGGAAGCTACCTTAGACGATGTGTTAAATACAATGACGTCAGAAGAACAAGAGTTTCTAAGAAAAGAAACTTTTAACGTCAATGACACGAATAGTTATCTAACGGCATTAACAAAGAAGCGTAAAAATGCTGAGGACGAATTGAAACATATGGAGGGGTACATTCAAAAAGTATCGGAGCCTATCATAATTAAAGAAGTAGAAGTGGTGTCTAACGACCGTATTAATGCGATTCGAGAAAAAATCGAAGAAGTGATCAAAGATAAAGCGAAGAATGACAAACCTGCTGAGTCTGAAGCACAAAAAAGAGAAATTGAATCCAATATACGTGAGGTGAAATCTCGTGCATATTCCGGTGCTGTCGAAGTGGGAGAATTAAATAAAGATGTCAAACGTGTTGAAGTCGAACTTGCACATCTAGATAGATTGAAACCAGACACAAAAAAGACAGACTCCCTTCATTCAGAACGAAATATGATGCTTCAAAAGTATCGCTATGAAAAAGATAAGCTTGCGGAACTCGATAAAGAAATAATTTCTTTAGATGCAGCGACATGTTCTGCATGTGGACAAAAAACACCGCCTGCTCACATTGAAAAGCGTCGAAAAGAAATAGAGGCAAGCAAAGCGATTATCGATAAAGATCTACTCGAGATGGTCGAAAGCGGTAAAGCAATTAAGGAAGAAATCGAGAAAACGGACAAAGCGAATCTCATAATAGAGAAAAACTTCGAAAAAGAGCTTTTAGAAAAACGCAAAGTTCTAAAAGCTGAATTGGATGATGTTTTGAAGAAGTTGAAGACTCATGAAGAAAAACGCACACAGTTCCAAAAATCAATAGAGGAAGAGTTGTCTAAACTTGTAGAACGCAAAAAGCTTTTAGAAGCTGATGCAGCAAATAACAAAACGAGTGGTGCTAATTATGAGGAACAACTGATTTCACTCAAACAAGAACTTGTGAAGGAAGAAGAACGCTTCACTGCTGCTAAAAAACTAGAAACAGAAGCAGAAATAGCGAAGAAACAAGAAGCAAAACGAGCAGAAGATCTTCAGGCACTTATTGTGAAACGTGAGGAGCAAGAAAAGTCGATGGAGCACATGGCTAATCAAGCTTTCCATATGAAGCAATTCGTGTTGGCGAAAACGACCATCCTAAATGCAGAGATCTCGAAGCATCTAAAACGAGTATCGATCGAATTGGAATCCGTAAATCAAACTTCTGGAGAAGTTCGTGCATGTTTCAACGTTCTTTATGATGATAAGCCTGTACATGTATGTTCATTATCAGAGCAAATGCGTGCTGGCATGGAAATAGTAGACATGATTAGCAATATCAAAGGATATAAATATCCCCTCTTTGTGGACAATGCAGAAAGTATTATTGGTTATGATTGCGGTGTGGAACAACGTATTGAAGTCCGTGTGATGAAGGGCGAATCGTTGATGTCTCAAGCAAAAGTAGGAACAGCACCATCGCGTGTTCAGCCAACTTCCGCATAATACTTGACAACGGATGGATAATAGTGTATACTATAGTATATAAACCAAAACAATTTCAGGGGGAATGCCAAATGGCAACAACAGTGAAGAAGTTAAACCAAGCAGAGATCATTAACATTTTGAACGAGAAGCAATTTTCGTACATTGCGAAAGTGGAAGGAACAGCAATCGAGTTTCAATTCGGTCTGTTGCAGCAAGTAAATGATAAGGTCGAAAAACATCGTCTATCAATTAAGCAAGATGGAACGGTCTCCGTTGCAGGTGTTGACAAGGAAATGAACGAAGTAGAATTTAAAGAATGGCTAGATAGAGTCATTGCTTACAAGAAAAAACAAGAAGAAATAGCAGAGTTGTTCAAAGAAATTATTTAAACAGCTCAACTAAAGGAGAGGGGAAACCCTCTCTTTTCTATACATAGGATTCAAACAGGACAACTTTATTGGTTGAACATACTGAGTCCCTTAAATAAAGGGGGAAGGAATAATGAGTAAAATAGTCGAAATGATTAAGCAAGAAAAAAAGCGGTTAGCAGAAATGAATGATGTTACGAGGCTAATACTGGACAATATCTCTGTCATGCTGGGATTGCAAATTGTTTCGATGAAGAAAATGGACTTAAGTACCTGTGTGATCGCAACAAAAGGAGATGTTAATTATGAATTCTCTTTAGAATTAAATGACTGGGAAGTATTTCAGCCGTTCTCTCAGCTAATCGTTGTTCAGAACGTGTCCAGAGGAGAAGAAAGGTTAGTAGGTCCTTGGTATGTATCCATTCAGAATCTTTCTGATAGTCCCAATTTTATTTTCACTGATTCATTTGATGAAATAAAGAATAGAGCAGAAAAGGATGGCTTTAAGGTCAGTTTTGAGAGGGTTGAACAGCTGCTTCTACTAAACGAAATCCCCTTTGAAGTTTCTACTGAGGGAGAACACATGATCAAAGGCGAAGGCTTCCGATTAATTCAAGGCTTCTCTAACACAATCCAAGTAGAGATTTATAAAGTTTGTAATTCTTTTCAAGTAATAATAGGAGAAGAACTAGATAAACAGGAAGAGTCGTTGTCATCTATTGTGAAGTTTATAAAAGCAGCCCTTTCTGGCCGGGTGATTGTCGGCAAGCATAACCTTATGGAACTGCTTAAGGCTGCTCAAGAAAACAAATGGGATACTTTGCTTCAAACACGACCAGATATGTCTAGGGCAGGTTATGTGTGCCAACCTTTCGTTTTAAACGGCAAGGAGATTCCTTTTGAGATAGAGCTTACTGAAGCGTCAAAGGAGCAGGTATTAATACAGATAAGCTACATACCAACTACCGATTGTTTCCTTATGGAGGTGAATTATATGATGAGAAGAGAATCCGAAGAGTTCGCTGACATTCCCAAACTTATAGCAAAAATAAAAGAACTTGCTCAGTGTATTAAAGAATAATTATATAGATGTTGAGTGGGCACATGATAGAAGGAGGTGGCATATTGTTCAAATCAAAAATGAAAGAGGAAGAAAGATTGCCTAGCGGTATAAAACCGTACGAATACAAACGTGTAAATTTTTTAAATGCCTTTCGTCAGATGGGTTTTTCTTTTTTAGAGGATGAACCGTCCCTCTTAGTGGAAAAAGTCTTGTCAGTGGATCCTGATTGGATAGGGCATGCTAACTACGAAGCCTATGGACAAAGAGATTTCCATGATCCAGAGTTTTATAGATCTAATGCAACAGAGGTCCCGTGTTTAGAAGGAGAATGGATTGTCGTATGTTATAACAGGGAGTGCAAAAGAATAGAAGGAAACGATACGCGTTACTGGAGCGAATGGCATAAGTATTATGTTTGTCAAATAGACTTCTCCAAAAGCTATCTTTTTAGAATAGTTGAAGAATTCGAGCATATCTATGATGCCTTTAATTATTTATATGAGAATAAATTAGTAGCAATTGTGAAAAGTGAGGAAAAATATAAGCAACAAATCGTCGCGACCAAAGCAAATAATATATTAGCTGTACTGGGAGATTATGAAAATGAAGAGGAAGTATTTAGTTATGATGAGCTCCTCAAATTTTTCAGTCAGCATGCTGAGAAAAGCGAGAAAATTAAAGAGTTATTAAGTTTGTATGATGAAAATAAACCATCCATTTGCGATGAAAGTCCAGAACATAGAGACGAATTAAAACGTATCAGAATAAGACGGTTTTTGTCAGATGAACCTTTTCGACTTGCTGGATGGGATACAAAATTCACAATTAAGGAATATTTATCGTTCGTTCGGAAGTTTAAAGAAAATTACTTGTGGAATTTGTAGAATGTCATATAGATTACTCGAGGATTTTCTCCGTGTTAGTAGGAGTTAACCCCCTGGAAGACCTAAATGGGTCTTTCACTTACATAATAATAAACTGCTTGAAACAGAGCAGTCGCAGTCGCAATCGCAATTAAAATGAAAATAGAACACTCGAAAATTAAGGAATAGCAGGAGGAGTACAAAATGAGAATACGGCCCGATGAGATATTATTTGACCTGGAATCATATGCAATTCATGTAGAGTCAGAAAGACAAAGATTATTTGGTGATTCAGGACCAGAAGAAATTCTATCCCGTGCATCTAATGATCACCAAGCATTTCGCTGGGCAACGATGTATGCTGTGCTAGGCAATGTGTCTGGGGACATATGGGAAAAGCACCTGGGTATCGTGAATGCTTACCTTGCTAGTTCAGAAGGGACGGAAGCATTTCGTGAATCAATGAAAAAACAATTAAATCAGAAACAGGGACAGGCAACGGCGTATCAAGTCCGCACATTCTGGAAAGACATGACAATCTACCGCCTACTGACGTGGAAAAGAATTTTAAAAGAAAATAAGTGAGCGATTGAAAGACATTCTTTTGCATAAGATACACCAAACGAAACGTAAATGGAATCGCTTTAGCGATACGTCAGGAGGGTGATAGAAGATGGAAAAGGATGAAATAGTAATGAACTTAACACTTGCTGCAGAATACCTGCCAGAGTCGTTAAGGAGTCATCGAGACGTGCTTATCGTAGGTGGAGCAGCAATGGTGCTAGATGGTTGCACATCTAAGATTACGTATGATATAGATGTGATTTACGGTGTAGAGGATGCGGCGGAACACTTTGAAATGTTTTCAATTGGAGACGCTGCTAAAGAAGTATGTCATCTTCCTAAGGGTTACGAGGAGAGAATGGTTAAAGTAGGAGAGTTTGAGAACGGAGTAACTTATTGGAGATTATCAAAACTAGATATTATCCATACTAAATTACAAAGAAATGATAATAAAGATAAACAGGATTTGCAAAGGTCTGGTTGGTTAGACCTTATTGACTGGAGTACACTTTTGGACATTTGTAGAGATGAAGCTGAAACAAATCCTTTTTTTAGAGGAAATGTAGAAAGATTCTTTGGTGACAACTACTTATTTAATGGGTGGGCGGCATAGCCGTTCTCCCACAAGTATTGTTTACTCAGTTGACTTTATTTACAGATCATTGTTGACTACAGTTCATGAGATGACGTATACTATAGGTAACAGATAAACTGGAAGGGGTTATTAAAATGGAAGAATCTAAATACTTAGAAATACATAAAGAGAAAATGATTGCCTTTGGGCAAATGATTAAGGAAAAGAGAAACGAACTAGGAGTTTCGCTAGAAAATGTTGCTAAAGAAACGGGTATAGGGAAGGCGTACTTGTCGAGAATTGAAAGAGGAGACAGAGGAAACCCATCATTTATCATTGTTTACGAGCTTTGTAGATACTTCAATATCGACATATCGAATATACTTAGCAATCCTGCAGCTTAAGGCGTTCCTTCTGGAGCGTCTTTTTCATTGGAAAGAACCTACCTGCATATACTAAAGAAAGAACAAAAAATATGGAGCGATAGGTTCGCAACTGGAGGATTTTTATGAGTAGACTGGACGAAGATATCTTAGATGCGTTAAGAATTTCACATTCCCCACAGAAGCGAGTGCGTTTAATCCTAATGAAAGATCCTTACCAACCGGTTCCACCTGGGACAGAGGGTACTGTAGAAAGTGTGGATGATATGGGAACAGTTCAAGTAAGGTGGGATACTGGATCAGGTCTAGGACTTATTTACGGAGAAGATGAATGGATTGTTATTACTTAATAGTAGCAAGATACTCTCTTCTCCTTCTTCATAATAGTGGAAGGGAGAGGCATTGTAGGATAAACTAATAAAATAACAAAGAAACACATAGAATAGTCTGAGGAACATATATAAGGATACGCGTGACGTAGGCTTTTAAAGTCAATACATGATAAGGTGGGATGAATAGACATGAGGAATCGTTCAAAGGAAGGTCATTTAACAAATAAAATGAATGAGCTTGTTTCGTTTAATACGAAGATCGAGAATGATATAAAATGTTTAATGGATCAAAAGAGAGACGAAGGTGACATGGAGATTGGACTTTTTCTTTTATCATTCATCGTCCATGATATGGTGGAGAATTTTATGCCTAAATTAAGTAGAATGGAAAAGCTTTTACATGATGCAGAGTGGTATTTAGGGTATTACGGTGTACTTTCCCCAGAGACGTATCCGGAACGTCTTAGTGAAGCACGAACCGTTGATTTTAGGATATACCTGACAAGTCAAGAAAGAAAAGAAGCGATGATCCAATTTTGCGAAGAACAAAAGATGACTCAACAATATGGAGAACATCCCTGAACTAATGGGTGTTCTTTTTTTTATGCAAAAACGGATTATCCGACACTTTAGTATTGATAATAAAATTTCTGCTCCAACTCATATACATACCTCAATACACACCCACCCCAGTCATCAAGTAGTAAAGGAGTATGGTTCTGCATAAAATGCACCGTACACACTAAAAAGGAGAAACCTAAACGTTTCAATTAAACTGGAGGGAATATGTATGGTAATCATGCAGCGTGAGGAAAGTCAATTGAATATATTTGAGGTAGTTAAAGAGAAAAGGGAATTTGAATTAGAAATGGAACTCATAGATTTGCAAAAAGTTGTGCCAGGTGTTGATTATAAAGGATACTCTGTTCATGCAAGATCTACAAATTATTACGGTGCAGACGGAGAAGTATATACCATTCATTGTACATGTGGTTTTATCAGATCGAATAGAGTTTATTCTGAGTGGTCACCTAGTATTGCTAAGAAAATGACTGAGTATAGAGAATCTGAAGATGCAAACAGTTACCATCTGCAAATACGAGAAGCTAGAGGACTAATGAAATCCATTCAAGAGGTTCTTGTCGAGCACAAAAAAGAATGCGACAACAAAAAATTGCATCATGGTGCTCTTAAAGATTATGTTTTTAAGGAAAAGAAGGCTACCACTAAATATTGCTCCTACTTCACTTTAGATAAGTTTGATGAGGAATTTCTAAGATTGCGTCGTTATGATTTGCAATTTAGTTTCAGTGGATACGATGTAATTTTTGAAACAGCCCCAAAATTCCAAGTCTATATTGGAAAAACAGGATTTGAAAACCTGCTCATCGGAAGAAGATACAAATCGGAATATAAGTTTACAGAGGTAGAAGCGGCGTTTAATACACTGGATGAAATATTTGAAAAAGGAATATCTACAGATAAATTGGTGATTTCAGAGGATGTGAAAAAACACGACTTGTGGAGTAAAACAGGACTTGGTGATTTCTCAGATCATTTAAATTCGGTGAGAGGTTTTGAACCTTCTTTATATGGTTATACCATGGCAAAAAAACTTATAAAATATATGCATCAATTTCATTTGTATCCAGTTATAGAAAGGATATGGAAAGCAGGACTTTACGCTTATGCATGTGACGCCATTAATAAGCATACGGAGATAAAAGAATCGATTCAAGCAGAGTTACTATTGCCAAAGCCAATTATCAAGCACATCAAGACGCTTGATGCAGAGAGTATTAAGCATATCAGAGAATTGAATAAAAAAGGTGGAATGACAGAAAAAGAGGCTCAAATGGTCATCGGCCAACGTTTAAACAGTCAGACACTTAATAAAATGGTCGAGTTGACTGAGATGGGCAATTACACGTGTCGAGAGTTGTTCCAATATGCAGATCGTGCTTGGCATTCTCAAGCAATAGAAACGGGAAGGGTCGTCCTTATGCTTAGAGATTATGTCAATATGAATATCATGATGAATGCTGAATATGAAAAGTTTCCAAAGTCGCTTATTCGAGAACATGATGTGACAGCTAGGGATTTTAAGTTTGTGAAGGATGACCTATTAAATGAACAGTACGAAAAATCAAGATTTCCTGAAGTAGAAAATCAATTTAGTTACGAAAATAAAGAGTTCTTAATTCGTGCTCCAAAAAATCTCGAAGAAATTGCAATAGAGGGCAGTGCATTGAGTCACTGTGTAGCATCTTATGCGGATCGAGTAGCACAGGGGACGACAACCATACTGTTGGTAAGAAAAAAAGAAGAAGTAGAAAAGCCGTGGGTAACTATAGAAGTGTCCAGTTCCAATACTATAGTACAAGCAAGAGGGAAGCATAATGCTCATTACACGGTTGTTGGTGGAGCTCCACTGAAGTCATTCATTGAAGAGTGGAAAAAGTTGAAGAAAGTTAGCTAAGAGAGGGGGCATTTCGCCTTCTCTTTTTTATTGCACTTCCTTCGAGTGATGGACATTCTTCCGACTGCATACCATAGAAGGAATGAATAAAAAGGAGAGCACTAGCTCATATAAGGAGGAGTTAAGATGGTTACACTTAACAGGGATAAAAAAGAAATACTAGAAGATAAAGGCATGACTAAAAAGGAAATGGTTATAGAATTACCTGAAGTAAATTCTTTGGAGATATTTGGGAAATTTTATGGCTTAACTGGGCTAAGAGTTTACGGAAGTGGGATGAGAAATGAATACACATTTCACTGCCCGTGTGGAGCGAAGTCGTTTAGATCCAACTCAACAACATGGTCACCTGAAATTTCTCGCAAGTACAAAGAATTACTATTGCTTGTGAAAGATGGAAAAGGAGAACAATATAAGAAACAGACTGCTTTAAATGAGTATAGTAAATCAATTTCTAATAAATTTCTTCATTATCTGAAACCCCATAACAAAGATTGTGTCCATCGATATCAAGATGAGTCTGGATATAACAGAACCGAATTCTTACAATCAAACAAGCGAACAATAACCTATGGTTCGCATGTAACAATGGATGTGTATGATGAGGAATTAATCGTTATTCGTCGTTATGATCTGCGATATGTGATATACAATAAGACGGTGCAATTCGTGTTAGTTCCAAGAGGGCAAATTTATATGTCTTCTGAAGGAGTTCAAAAAGTTATCACAGTCATTAATGGGCAATATGGTATTAAGTATACAGATAAAGGAAAAAATGATGCAGAAGCAATTAAGTTAATGTCCACAGGAAGAACGACATGGACATTCGAAGAGTTTTATAGAACAGACCTCGAAAATCATGTGGCTTATAACAGGACTGGATTAAAAGAACTTGTTGAAGGAACTGAAAAGACTAAAAGGTCTTTGGTTACGATGCAAACTTGTGTAATGTATATGAATTATAGAAGAGATAATCCAGCAGCGGAGAGTTTTTTGAAAATGGATATGTTTAATTTCGTGATGGACAAGATGAAAAATGGTGAAAAACTTAGTGAGTCAGTCAAAGAGGAAATCTCTTTGCCCCGACCTATAATGAAGCACTTAAAAACACTTGACTCGATGGAAATTGAATATTTAAAAACGATGCATGAAGTTGGCACCTTAAATGAAGAAGAAGCACAGTACCTTGTTGGTATGCACGACCGTAAGTATTCACTGAGTTTATTTGCGGAAATCGCAATGAATTCGAATTATACATCAAGAGAACTGATTGATTACATGCAGCGAATATATGACCAGCAAGCAATTGAAGTAACATCGGCTTTAGTATTGTTAAGGGATTATGAGTCAATGGCAAAACAAATGAACATGCAAGTAGAAAAGCGTCCAAGAAGTTTAAAACTGGTTCATGATATTCTGGTCAGAGATTTCAGTATGGTAGAAGATGAAATTCTCGCTGATCAGTATCAACAGTTAAAAGAAAGACTCGAAAAAAAATACAGGTATGAAAATAGCCAGTTTGAGATACGTCCTCCATACTCACTGGAAGAAATATCAATAGAAGGACGAAGGCTGAAACATTGCGTGTCCTCTTATGCCAAAAGTGTTGCGAATGGGAATACAACCATTTTGTTTGCACGTAGAAAAGAATCACCTGATAAACCATGGATAACTATAGAGGTGAATAACGGAATTCTGACACAGGCAAGAGGTAAAATGAATTTAGATTACAGGAAAATTGTGGATAAAGATTTCCTTTCCTTTTTCCAGAAATGGAGAGAAAATAAAAATGTTGGATAACGGGGGAATTTCCCCTCGTTTTTTTTAATTTCTTTAAGTACAATGGAGGAAGAAATAATTACTTTTAGGAATATTGCTACCATTGACAAAAGCATTTAATGTTGTATACTATAGTAGAAATATAACTTTGGTCTTAGTAAACTCGCAAGCAATAGGACTTCATTCCTTTAGTCAAAAAAATGACAAAAAGAACAATATATTTATAAACCTTGTCAAAAAAACGATATACATAAAACAATAATTAATGTAAAATATAATTTACAAGTTACATTCTAGAATTGAGGTGAAAATAGTTTGCGAGATGTCAATCTATGTGCTTCCACTTTAATTGATGCTGTCAGCGTGGCTAGTGCTTTGCCGCAACCGGGAAACCTGCAACTAAATGATCAAGTCAACCTGATTAGAAGAAGAGGTCTTATGAAAAAGCTGGTTCAAATAATTTATGAAGGAAAAAAAATTCCTGAAATAATGGAGACGGAAATTGAGAAAGGTGCAACAGACCTTACTGAGACAGCCACTTGTTATTTTGATCAGATTGGTCCTGGAGTACGTTTTAGTCAAAAAGCTGATTATTTTTACCATTTTGTTTTGCTCCATGAGGAAAAGCGATACAAGTTGACATTTCCAATATTTGAACAGAACATAGAAGCTTTATTGGTAGGAGCTATTTGGGCGACGGAACCAGAAAAATTCTTGCAACTGTCAGAATACTCGATAACAATAGAATCTAATAATACAAAAAGGCCAAAGAAGTATTTGATGACTCCAAACGAAAAACGTATCACCTTACGTCCTGAGTTGTTCATTTTATTTTTGGAACTTGAAGATAAAGCTATGTATGGTTTAATGGATAGAAATATTAAGCGAGCAGAGAGCTATATATGTAATGATGATGGTGATTTTAAAGATGATTTATATCTGTTGCTTAATTGGTCAATTGCTTACAATGATGTGGTTAGCAGTAACCAACATTCCGGTATAGACAATTATGATTTAGATATTTTTTATAACTTTGAACAGTTTAAATCTTGGGCAATTCAAAATGGTTATGTTAGAGGTGCCAGGCTAGAGCAAGTAGATTTGCTGAAACCAGTTTCCCCTAGTAATTATGAGTGGATCGACCCAAATTTAGTTTTTCCGAAAGCTTCTTTAATAGAAAAGAAAGCGTCATTCCGACCGACAAGATATTATGCAAACATAGATTATACAAAGTTTGAGCCATTCGCAGTGCAAATGAGCATAGAGGTAACCCATGATGGGAAAACACAATCTATTAGAGAATGGAGTGAAGAGACTGGTTTACGTATTGACTTATTATATAATCGATACCTTATGAACAAATCCTCCTTTTTAGACCCTGATGTTAAAAGGATGCATGAGTGGCCGATTAATTACGAAGGTGAGACTCTTTCTGTTCGTGAATGGGCTAATAGATTAAATATCCCTGAGACAACGATTATAAATCGAATAAAATTGGGATGGGAAGCAGAAAGGCTGTTACAACAGGTAAAAAAATAAAAAGAGACGGAAAGAACCAGCGTGAGGGTTCGTACCGTCTCTTTTTATTATTTCCGCTCTAAGAGATAGATTACTTCACCTTTTTGAATACTTCCAGCATCTTTTCCTTGGTTTGCATAGGGGAAAAGCGATACCGCATCAGCAACATATTTACCATTGTTTAATTCGCGTTGTAACAACCATACACTTTGACCTTCGTCGACTACATGAGCAACTACTTCGTAATCATTCAATTGATTATACGAATTCTTCTCAGCAGCATTTGCAAACACTTGACCTAAGCTACCTGCATGTTGCACGTCAGAAACGACCATTCCCATAAAAAACGCCATAAATAAACCCGTTACTATCCAAATCTTTCTCAATTACGCCAGCTCCCTTTTTAATTAGCGAGTATTCTCGCACCTTTTTTCATTCATTGGCGTAATATATGCAAAAACATCCCTTTTGATAAGGTTTGGAAGTAAACCAGACTAAATTATTCAGATATAGAATATTGCTTATGAGAATTTTTCGACAAAACACATTTCTTTCCTTCATCATAACAGAACAAATGTTCTATAGTCAATAGAGTTTTCATTTGGTTCGCTTTTATACGCTATTCTTTTTCGAATGGAATTTTGTATAACTCATACAATGAAGTATAGAAAAGGGGGAGTTATGTTTGCATACAAAAGGAAATTGGAAGGTCTTTGAAACCTTCTCCTATATCATAGGGGGTACAGTATTGTTTGTTTACTTGATTTTGGTAGGAAGTGGAACATTAGACAATAAAGATAGAGTCAAGAAGCCAATGACTGAGTACAATCCGGTAGCAGTAGCAGAGGAAAACTCTATGTTTTATATTAATTTCATAATGAGCGATTCTATTAGTAATATTTTAACTGCAGGCGTTTACAAACCATCTAACTTATCAGAAAGAAACATATTGCTACAAGCAATGATTGCTGAAAGAAATAACTTAAAAGTTCTGCAAGACAGAGCTACCGACCGTCTAGATCAAACAATCGAAAAAGTCATTAAACTAGCTGCCATTACAGAGGTTCATTTGATTGATGGCGACCGTAAAGACGAAGTGGAAAATGCTTATAAGATTTTGCAACAAGATATAAAAGAACTTAAGGAGGACATTTCAAATGAAACCATTTCATAAAACATTACTATTTCTCATCGCAGTCGTGCTGGTTTTTGTTAGTTTGTATTTTGCAAATGGTTATCAAGAAAATCCATACGAGGACATCACCTTAGAAGAGGTATTGTATATAGGGAAAGTGACAGACCAGATATTATTAGTGGGCGAGATTAACTCACTGGCTATAAAGAATGGAACGTTAACCAATGTATATGGAAAAGAAATTCGTAAAGAAAAAGATTGGAAGGATGAAACCCAAAAGTGGTTTGATATCACAAAGGAACAGGCTTCCATAGAATTAACTGCTCCTACAGAACGTTTTAAACCACTTGAAAAAAAGTACAAGAAGGTTATGAATAAGTATCTAGATGATGTAGAATTAATGGAGAAAGTCATTTTTCAACAAGATAAAGAAGCAAAAATTAGTTTCTTGCATGGACAATCAAATGTATCCTTTTTGGTTCAAGAAGTTCACGCAGAGATGAAAAAGTTTAAGCAATAACAGCATAGGCCCTTAACAGGGTTTTTTTGCTTCATAAAGAACTTACAGTTTGTTTGCTTTTCAGTAAATATAGTGTCGTAAATGTTATTATAATTCTTCGGAAAGAAAAAGCCCTCTCTTAAGAACGGAAATGTTCTAAAGGGAGGGCGAAATGTTCATTTGTTACTAGAAGCAATCATATCTACAAAATTATGCATGATATCCATTAGATATATTTCTATATCGTCATAAAGTTCGAAAACAATATCTCTTTGTTTTTGAGGCTCTAATTCAAAAGTAATATTTGAATTTAACTGGTCAACAATGTTCGCAAGTTTTGACTCTTCAATAAGAAAGCAATCTCTATGTCTATAATTGGCGTCACCATCTACTCGTTGCGGGTATTCTACGATTTGGTCAAAAACTATTTGGCAAAGGTTTCTCAGATGTAACAGATAAGCTTCTCGTGTCTCTAGAAGGATTGATTTCTTCAACTGCAGAAGATACTCGTTTTTCAAGAACTCTTGGTACGATAGATTTACAACCTTGTAAATTCGTTGATTGATTTCCTCTCGTTTGCTTAATCCGTCTCTCATTCGATTCAACGAGTTAGAGAAGGAAGGTGAAGCAATTCTAATACAATTTGCGACACTTCCCATAATGCGTGATTGTACAAGCTTATCCAACTTTTCTAGAATGTTCTTCGAAAGTTCCACTACGTTTTTGTCTAAATAGGAATGAGCAAATACATCTGCATCACTACTATATTTTGCTTCGACATATTCATCGAAAAATTCCTCAACTTCTGCTAAATACGTGTAACATCTTTCCACAATAACCATTCCTCTCAAGTTAAATGTGAAAATGACAAATTTTGTTCATGGGTTATGTATGTAGGTAGTTTACTATCTTGATATGAATTAAATAAGTGATGAATAGGAACATGCTTGTTATTTTCACTATATGTATCGGAGAATTAATAAAGAAGTTTAGAGGCAAGAAGATTAGAACAAAAAAAAGTGGAGTTAAGACCACTCCACAAATGAAGGTATTCTCAATAATCCGTTTTTGGTCAAGTTTCTATATTTAATTTTTGCTCTCATTTTCGGATCTAAATATATATACTTTTCATTTTCTTCTAAAATAAAGTCTTTATAATGGCTGTAGAATTCATGTCTATTCTTGGTTGTCATAAATTCTAATACGCCAGCATATTTGCCGTTTTCAAAATTAAGAAGCAATCCAAATTTATCTTTTCTTAGTCCGGCTATATAAACAGTGTCATACTGATAACTAATAATTTTTAACCAGGCATCTGAACGTTTGTTGATCTGGTATCGCGAATTAGATTTTTTTTGTACGATCCCTTCAAGTTTGTGCTGCTTGATCAATTCAAAATAAGCAGTCCCGTTTCCTTCCACCCACTGCACTTTGTTTAGAAGGGGACTATCTTCGGTGACGACAGTAGCTAGCATTTCTTTTCTTTCTAACAGCGGATAACTTGTTATTCGTTTGCCATTGAAATAGAGAATATCAAAGACACTAAAAGATATCGCATGTTCTGAGCTCTTTGACATAAAACGTTCCATCAAGGCTTCAAAATCTGGTTTTCCGAGTTCGTTCGTGACGATGATCTCGCCATCGAGCACAGTTCCATTCGGAAGTGACAAATTTGCTAATTCCGGAAACTTGGAAGTGATTTCGTTGTTGTGCCTTGTATATATTCGTACTCTATTATCAAATTTTGTCCATATTGTTCGAATTCCATCTAGCTTTAGTTCTGTGATATGCGTTATTTCATCAATTGGCTCAGTTGATTTTTGTAGTAACATTGGGGAAACAAACATGATTATCACCTCGTTCCCATTATATCACGACAGCAAACTGATTTTTCGTGGCAAATAGAGTAAGTAAACCATAAATTATGGAGGTTGTTATTATTGAAGGTCCTATAAGAAAAATAAGAAAAAGACCGCATAATTAAGCGGTCAACAGGGGATTTGTATACCATTTGTAATAATTATCTTGCAAGTCCTCTAATGCAACATGCAGGGCGGTTCTATCATCCCTTAGATAACGTTCCGAGAATTCTAAGAACTGATCTAGTAGCATATAGCGATTGTAGTCTATGAATCGAACTTTGAGGTCTTCTCCTACCAAAACATTCGAGCCATTCAAATCAAGAGGTATAACATGATGTTCTAAACACATGTGAATGTAATCCTCAATCTGTTTAAATATGCCTTGCTGAAGAGATGGATATCCACTAGTTTTTAAAAAAGTATCTAAATTAATGCCGGATACCTTTGATACAATTATTGCGAAATCATTTGAAGCCAGTCGTTTCATCAATCGTTCATCATCTGGTAGTCGCGAAAAAATTTCTTCTTCATCAATAGTAGGGAATTCTCCCTCATTAATATCTGAAAAATGTTCATCGTTATATAACTTAAGAATAGAATTAGGAAGTTCTTTGTGGGTAAATGCAGCAGAATAGGAACCGCCATTTATTGGAGTCCACCCAACCTTGTGACAAGCTTCTATCATTAGGTTGAAGTAAAAATCTTCATCTTCCCACTCGTCATCGAATTCATTCCCTTTCGAATTTAATTCTCGCTTTTCATCAAATGTTTTTTGTGCAGTTTCTAAATCCGGTAGATGTTCTTTGGCCCCTTCGAAATCTTCATATACTTTCCATTTACCTATCCAAGAAAATGTCTTCATAGTAACACTCCTTTTTATTTCATCCTGCGAAAGCTCTGCGTTTTAAGAATACATACTGCCAATCATTCGATACAAAATCTATCTATCCATGTATCTCTGGAGACTCCGTTACGGTTCGCCAAATGGAACCTAGCAACAGGAGTGAATCGGTTGTAATCAATACAATAAGGAATATCTTCCCTTAAAATGATGTTCTCGCCGTGCATGTCGTTTGGAACTAAACCTCGTTCTATACAACTATTGGAAAACTCGAACAAATTTTCCTCGATACTCTTTTGATTTTCTTTCAAGTAGGCAGAACAAGCATGTTCTAGTAAATCGCCTTTGATAAATTCCACGACGCAACCATAGTTAAAGCTGGCAAATAATTTAGGAACGCCAGGAACATCTTTTAATACATCGAGTACTTCATGTTCCTGTACCGTAGCATTTTCTAAGTTGTACAATTCGCTCATGTGCTCTACACCATAAATTTTTAATAAGAGACCTGGTAATGATTCATGTTGAAAAACGCGATTATAATAGCCCTTATCAACCCAAACCCAACCTAATTCGGTAGCTTCTTCTTGCAATTTCATACTTTCAGCAAAGCCGTATTGTTCAAATTTGTGCATCGGTAACAATTCTAATAATTCTGCGGGAGCATCCTCATACATTGTCCAATTGCAGTTCCTTTTTACTTGTGTATTCAATCTGTCACACCCCTTTTTCTTCATTTGTTACATAATATGCAGGATTCAACAGTCTTATCATTCTTACAGGCTATTAAAATGAAGCGTTTTTCATATAATAGAGGGATAAAATAAAAAAGGAGACATAGAATTGTCTTGTCAGGAAGAGAACGGAGTAATCAAAGAGGTTAAATCTAATACCGGACAGAGAATTTCGTCTAAAAGCAGAAAACAACTTGAATGTTTGGGAGCTAGCTCGCTTTGGAAAAAAGGCGAAACGAAAATCTAAACGACAAATGAATAGATAGCAACGTCGTTTGGAGAAAAGAGAAGTCTTAAATGAACGACTCAATGATTAAGAGGGAGGGAAAGTAGTCGTTTCTATAGAGCGATTGCGTATTTGTATGAAAATAGGACACTTATCGGATTTACATTTAGATATTAATCAGGAACACGTAGAAGAAGATATCGTTAAAGTACTGTGTAATACAATCAAGGAGAAAGACTGGGACATCTTGTTGATTTCAGGGGATATTTCCAATCATATGGATGATACCTTGTCCATTTTGCATGAAATAGAAAAACAGACTGGTAGACCAGTTCATTTCGTTCCGGGGAATCACGATTTGGCTAGGACGATTTCAATGGGGAGTGACGACGTGTTAGCTTCCTATCTTGCTGACAAATCAGTACCTATAGGCAAGCCCGCCATTTACGGGGATATAGCTATTGTGGGGGCACTTGGTTGGTATGATTATAGCTATGGCCCTCATACGCATACAGCAGAGCTACTAGCACGTTTGAAGGGAAGTCTTTGGTACGATGGTGGTCATATCAATTTCAAGGATGGAGATATTGACATCTCGGAAAGATTCTTGAGACAACTTGCAGACGATCTTGCAAAGGTAAAAGACAAACAGGTATGGGTGATGACACATTTCGTTCCATATGAATCGAACATTCGGTATATAGATGCTACTTGGAACATTTGCAACGCCTATATGGGTTCGGAATCTGTTGGAGAATTATTAGACATCCATGAAAACGTTCGATATGTATCTTTTGGACATACGCATACGCGTGCTGGAGTAAAAGAATCAGACCAGAAGACAATTGTGTTGAATCCACTTGGTTATTTTGAGGAATGGAAGACAGATTCCTTTGAAAAAGAACTCGAGAATGTATTCGTCATAGTGGAATGGAAGAAGTAGAAATAAGAAGGAACCGTCATGCATAAGATAAAAGGACATAACAATAAAGGGGACAAAAAATGGAAACAAAAGTGAATAAAAATGAAAATGCAATTAGAATTTTACAGAAAGTCATGTTCTTCTTTGGTTTGATGTGGCTAGTTTCGGGAGTGGGACTAATATTTGGTCAATACGTGCCTTCATCTTTACTCATTCCGTTAATCATTGTCGAATTGGGTTTAGTTATAGCCGTTGTGTTTGCACGTAAATCCAAGGCTGTAGGAAAGTTCTTAGCATTGCTTTTTGCCCTCGTCAGTGGGATTGTGTTATATTCATCCATCTCTTATTATGTGGGAGAATTAGGAGGGCAATTAGTGCTCACTGTATTCCTTACAACTGCTATAGTCTTTGCGATATACGGGATAATTGGATTTAATCTGAAGAAAGATTTGGCAGGGTGGGGAAGTTATTTATTCATCGCTCTAATCGTACTTGTCGTCTTAATGGTCGTGAATATGATATTTCCTATGAGAGAGACATGGATGCTTGTAGCTTCAGGGTTTGGCGTCTTATTATTCTCCTTTTACACGATCTACGACTTCAATTCGTTGAGACACCGACAACTTTCAGTTGATGATGTTCCATCACTTGCTCTTAATCTATATCTAGATTTTCTTAATCTATTCCTGGACTTGTTGCGAATCGTTAACTATTTCAAGAACTAATGGGCAGCCTCGGCTGCCTTTTTATATTGTTACATGTCGTATTGCATATAGTAAAAGACAGAGAAAGGAAGATGATATGAGTAACTATGAGAAGAGAATAGAAGATGAAAGAAGAAAACAATTTATAGAGATGTACGAGAAAACATTTGGAGTAGAATGTCAAATAGAAGAAATAGACAGACATAACAAAACAGTACTAGTAATCAATATCTGGGGTATCAAAAGTAATTGGATTTAGAAAACGTAGCCTCTGTAAAAGCAGAAGGCTTTTTTATGTTATTGTAGTCGCTATTTCTATTTTGCATATAATAGACGGATTCTAATAAAAAGGACAGGCAAAGCCTGAATATACAAAGGGAGAGGATTCTTATGAAAGCTAGATGTCCAAGGAACACTAGCCATCAGCAATTTATTGCCATTGCAAATGTAACGCAAAAGTGGGTTGTAGATGAAGACGGCAAGTTTCAGAAAGAAATAAAGATTTTAGAGGTTGTTCATGGGCCAGATACGCATAATGTATGGAATTGTGCCATATGTGATACAAAAGCTATCGTATCTGTATGAAGCATTTAAAGTGAATTTAGAAAAATGATTATATCAGGAGGGAAATGTTATGAAGACAACTTATATTCATCAGTTACCAGAAATATTAAAGGGAAAAATCTATGTTGCTTTGAAGGAAATCATCCAGGATAAAGATTTACTGGATGAAGCGATGAATAGTAGGTTGTCCGATCTGGAAGATACGATCGACATTAGACCTTTTATTGCTGAGATGGAATTCTGGAAAAACCTCGGAAGAGAAGTTGCTCAATTTGAGCTTGGAGATACGCTGTGGGATAAGACAGGGAAATTGTATCTAGTGGTCAAAAACCCCTCGCTTCCAAATCGAATCACAGCAGAGACGGCTATGTCGTTATATGAAGATGATTTGTTAGAAGGTATATCTACACAGGAAGAAGTTGTTAATTTCAATTGGACGAAATCATAAGGAGGAAAAATTTATGCCAACAGCAAAGACTATTCAAGAGATAAAAGATAACATGGTAGTGCCCGAATCCTATGCTATAGTACGGATAAAAGGGGAAGATAGAGAGTATCATGTTTGTGATATTTTCGAGGATGATCACTATCTCTTACCAGAAACATGCATGATGGTGGTAGTGGAACATTTTCAGTTGTTCATGGAATTCATGAAAAACTTGCCAGACATGCAACAATTTGCAGATGGCGATACATTACCGTATTGGAGAGATGATACTGTAGTGGGTCCAGGGGAAACGACAAGAATCTTCTATAAAGATGTGAATACAGAGCGTAAGGTATTGGTTGGCTACGATGACTATCCCGTGATTTGTTTGGAACTAAACAGTAAGCATTACGTGAATGAAAGTGAGAAATGGACTGCGGAAGACAAAAGGTAATCAAGGTATTAATATTGTTTCGTATTTGTAAGCAGTAGATTACTGTAAAGCTTAAAATTAAACTTACAGACCATCAGTTATTTAACTGGTGGTTTTTTATGTAAAGGAGCAGAAGAGATTAATATGGTGGTTCGTTGTTGATTATAGAGTATCTGCATATAGTAGAAGGATTTGACTAATCTGTTCAAGCACTGCATGCAATTTGAAAAGGAGGAAAAAGAATATGGAACAAAAACAAGTCACTGTAGGTTGTAGGCACTTAGATGCCGTTATTGCTATAAGAGACCATGGATGGAGATTCGAGGGTTCCCCACAAAGACCATTGCTTGTGCCTCCTTTAGAAGACGAAAGAAGGCAATGGACAGCTATGTGGGATGAACATGGATACCCACACTGGCTACCGAGGTGCTCAGAAGGAAAAGTATAGCAGAAAGGTGGAAGATAGAACAGAAAATAGGCACTTGCGAACTTTGAGATGTAGAAGATGTACTTGGTTTGTGCGGCTAAAAGTCGCATGCAGTATGCATAAAATTGTAATACGAAAGAAGCGGGATTTATCCGTTTCTTTTTTTATTTCATACAACTTGGTTGTGAGACCCGTCTTAAGAAAATGTGAACAAAATTATGATAGATGTGTAGTATATTACATTTTAGTTGTGTCTCTACTTATATCTGCATATCATAGGAGGATTAATAAAAAAAGGACAGGTTAGCCTGTATTCAAAAGGAGAGATATTTTATGGCAGAAATTATTCTAAGTGGAAAATATGATAGTGCAAAGGTGTTCACTGAAAACATTGATGATGTAACGATTGGACAGATTATCAATTTCTTAAATCAACCGTTTGTTGAGGGTGCAAATACTAGAATCATGCCTGATACACACGCTGGAAAAGGTGCTGTTATTGGAACAACAATGATAATTACTGACAAAATCGTTCCTAATTTAGTAGGGGTCGATATTGGTTGTGGGATGCTTTGTGTAGAAGTCGAAAAACAATTAGTTGATTTTGCACTTCTGGATACTTTAATCAATAAATTAGTACCTTCAGGACAGACGAACAGAAAAACTGCTCATCAATATGTTAACAAAATACCACTTGATGAAGTTATTGCACCATTCTCGAAAGAAAGAGCTATTCTCTCAGTGGGTAGCCTTGGAGGAGGGAATCACTTTATAGAAATGAACGTTTCAGAGGATGGTAGATTATTTCTTATCATTCATTCTGGTTCTCGTCATTTAGGAGTGAAAGTAGCAAGTTATCATCAAAAGAAAGGTATTGAGGCATTAGCTAAAGACCTGGACGGACTAGAGATGGTTATTGAACAGTTGAAAGCAGAAGGAAGACAAAAAGAAATACAGCAAACAATTCAATCGTACAAGTCTACCAAACCGAAAATTCCAAATGAACTTGCTTATGTGGAAGGAAAGTTAATGGATGATTACCTGCATGATTTGAAAATTGCTCAAGATCTAGCTAAGTGGAATCGTGCTGCTATGATGCAAGTAATTATCCAAGCTATGGGGTTCAAAGAGGTAGGACGAATTGACACTATTCACAACTATGTAGACTTGGAGCAGATGATTCTGCGAAAAGGAGCTATTTCTGCTAAGTCAGGAGAAGAAGTACTGATCCCGATTAATATGAGAGATGGCTCTATTCTTGCGAAAGGAAAAGGCAATACTGATTGGAACCAATCTGCACCTCATGGAGCAGGAAGAATTTACTCTCGCTCAAAAGCGAAAGAAGTTTTGAAAATAGAAGACTTTACCGAAACGATGAGGGGCGTTTACTCTACGAGTGTGCGTCAAGAAACACTGGATGAATCACCGTTTGCCTATAAACCAATGGAAGAAATCATCGAGAACACGAAGGATACAATTGATATTCAGGCTATTTTAAAGCCAATTTATAACTTTAAAGCGACAGAATAAAATTAATACAGAAGTGATATGCAGACGCCTCGGCGTCTTTTTATATATATAAAAACAGATTATCCGACACTTTAATAATAGTAAATAACAAAAGAGGTCATCAAGATGAAAAAAGAACCATAAGAGTAACTGTTTAAGAACAGAATTTTATCTTGTTGTTACCTTCCTAACAACTGCATATCATAGAACGATTCAAACAAAATAGGACAGGTTCGCCTGTACATAAAAAAGGAGACGGTATGCATGGTAAACGTCAAAGAACATAAAAAGGAAGAAACGACAGAGGAACGTCTGGATTATAGACTAACTAAAAAGTATTTGAATGGGTATTTGAAGTCGAAAGAAGAAATATTGGAAATTGCCAAGAGTGAAGGAAAGGATAAAATTTACCGAGTATTGTCGTTTGGAGGAGGTACACAATCTAGTCATCTATTAGAAGCTCATTTCCAAAATCTAGTAAAATATGATTATATTGTCTTTTCTGACACAGGTGCAGAACCTCAATTTATTCATGAACAAGTGGCTTTCTGGCAAAAAAGACAAATTGAAATGAGTAATAAGACTCCGTTTATTATCACGACCCACAATAGTATGAAAAACGGTCTCGAAGAAATGCTTATGAGGTATATATTTACGGATTATCAACGTTTTCAAATGCCTCTATATTTTAACAAGGTGACTGAGAACGGAGAAATTGTTCCAGGTGGACTGATGCCAAGGCAATGTACCGGAGATTTCAAAATCGTACCCGTGCAACAAGCGGTGCGAAATAGAATTAAAGAGGAGTTGGGAATAAGAAGAAGCCAACCAATGCCTAAAAACATCGGGATAATCATGGATATAGGGTTCTCTTTTGACGAGGTGAACCGAGTAGGGGGTTATGTATCGCATCAATCCAAGTATATATATCTAGCATATCCTTTAATAGAAGAAGGGCTGACAACAAGAGATAGTATCCACTTCTTAGAAGAAAATAACTTTCCGAGCAAGCGATCTAGATGTTATTTCTGTCCATTTAACTGCTCTGGTGACAAAGGGAAGGCAATTGGAATGGAATGGGAAGAAATTATAAGAGAAGAACCTATCAGTTTCTTGAAAGCCTGTTTCTTCGATGATCAACTCCGTAGTGTACAAGCGACAGGTAAGAAGAACATGCGTAGCATCCCTTATTTCCATTCGAGTCGAACTCCACTTAGAGAGTTCTATCAAGCTGAATTCGACAAATTAGAGAAAATGCATGTAGAAGAAATGGAGAGCTGGATATTGCACTGGTATGCTTTTCTTAATCAAAAATATTTGAAAGCCGCTGCATAATATTTTAATAAGACAATAATTATATTATGTTAACTAATTGGGTGAAATGAAATAGACTTCTAGGCAGGAGAGAATAAAATGGAAAACGAATGCAATTGCGAAAAAATGTATGATTGCTGTGATTGTGGTGGAAATGATTGTGGATGTGGCTATTGTTGGTCCTGTAACGCTTGTGAAGAATGTTTAAGCGAATAAGATTATAAGATAGTTGAAGACATGCTACAAATCTACAAGACCAATATCTATTAACAGGAGAAGGCTGCTTGGTTTATTCAAGCAGCTCTTTTTGTTTGTCAAAAATCGTTGGGCTTGATACCGCTTGATATTCAAGGCGAATTAAATGTTTTATGTTCGAAATGTCTCCGGAAAGAAGCGGGCTTGGAAGAAGGTATTTAGATAAAACAGGATGTCCATTAAACTGTATCTTTTTGAAAAAGACCTGTCGAGTTTTATTTAATCCTATTTCATCCTTTCTCCTACATATACAAATATCAGAGGAGTCTATTTCCACAAATTCTAAATCTTCTATAGGTATATCCAATAATTCTCTCAACTGTAGATCAAACATGACTTTCATTTCTACCAAGGTTTTGTTCCACCGTAATGGATAGATACCGTAATTTTGCATTTGATCTATGAGTAACAAGTGAATCATATTATCACCCTTTATTCGTTATTTTTAGTCATCTCCCAGTCAGTTTAGGTAATACATCTGCGGTTGAGACATGGGAATATTAGCCATTAAAACGGAGTGCTTAATATTCTTTAGACCAATTATAGATATACATAATACACTTGAGCATATAATAAAAAAAGAAGTAATCAGGAGGGATATAAGATGAACTGGCTTTTTCTGTCTGATTTACAAGGGGTATATCATGATGAGTGGCAAACCTTTATAAATATGGACAATACAGAATGGGATGGAGTAGTGGTCCTTGGAGACATCGACACTCTCTATTTGAAGAGCATCTCTGAGCGATTCAAGGGGAGACCAATTATTGGCGTTTTAGGAAATCATGACTATCCAGGAGATCTAGAGTATTACAATATCGTCAATATTCACCGAGAACAATCAAAGTTAGGAACTGAACGAGTAACAGGCATCGAAGGCTGCGTGAGATACAAGCAAGGAAAGAGTTTCCCGATGTATACACAAGCAGAAATGATTTGCATTTGTGATGACTTGCCTGCAGCAGATATCATCATTAGTCATAATTCACCATTTGGAATTCACGATAAAACTAATCGTGCCCATCTTGGGTATCTCGGGCTAAAAAACTACATCGAAAAACATCAACCGACTCATGTGTTTCATGGACATCAACACAAACATCAAATTAGCATGGTTGGGAAGACAAAAGTTGTTTGTGTATTTGGAGGATGGGTCTGGAATCAAGAGAAAGACACGCTAAAACAGGTGCTAAAAGTGGCAGAATGAATAATCCCTATTAAATTTAAGCATAGAGAAATCGACGGACAAAAACGTTCGTCATTTTTTATTGTAAATTTTATTTGACAAACTGGATATTGGGTGGTATACTTAGAATATAAAGTTAAAGAAACGAAATAATCATTTTTGTTCGACACGCTAGAAATGTATATACACCAAGGTTTTGAATGGGATAGAACCATTTTTGGTAAAGATTATGGAATAATTGCCGAACTATAGAATATGATGTTACAACAAAACAAAAAAAACGAAAGCAGAGGTGATGGACATGTTGAGAAAAATGACGATAGAAAACTTTTTAAACGTAGCGTCAAAACAGGGGAACAATCCCTTTATTTCAACACGCCTATCATCAGACGCATCACATACAAATTTAGATAGTCGCGAACTAACAGCAGAGGGATGGTATCCTTCTCGCTCATTAGGAAAGCTCCGAAAGAACATGCAGACATACTTGTATTCTTTTTACACACCACTGGTGTCGAATCGAATGTAGATTAGTTGTATATTCTTTTCCCACTCCGAGAGGATTGAGGAAGCTGCTCCTGATGAGATTATCTCACCGGGAGTTTTTTATTGCCTAAAAGGAACAAAAACAAAAAAACTAACACACGAAAGGAGAGGAAAGACATGATGAAAACAATTGCAGATTTAATGAGCAAGCATTGGCAAACACTATCAAGCGAATCAAGAATAGGCGGATTTGATCGCCCTAGTTTCACATGTCCGGAATCTGGACGTGTTGTTGAGTATACGCAAAATACGGCAAATTTACTGGATTTAGCGGGAGAGGTTTCATTACCGAAAGAATGTTTCAAGGAAAAACGTAAGATGGACGACCGACAGCAAAAGGGCAACCCTTATTTTTCAGGGCACCAATATTTGCACAGGCGAACACATCGCATGTTTTGTCATACCTTCGCATAGGAGGATATAGACACCCTTGAAGCACTCGTCGGGAAACCGAACGGGTGCTTTTTTGTAACATTTTTTTCGGACAGGTAGCCAAGAGGCTCAAGGCGAGAGACTGCAAATCTCTTATTCGCCGGTTCAAATCCGGTCCTGTTCTCCAATTATTCCCCTTTAGCCAAATGGTAAGGCATTCGACTTTGAATCGGAAAAGTCCACGTTCGAATCGTGGAAGGGGAACCAATCACACGGTGCTGTAGATCAATGGTAGATCGCTTCCCTGTCACGGAAGAGGTTGCGGGTTCAAATCCCGTCAGCACCGCCAACATTTCAAGATGTAGCTCAGTTTGGTTAGAGTACTTGGTTTGGAACCAAGGGGTCGCAGGTTCGAGTCCTGCCATCTTGACCATATATGAGGTGTTCGCATAGTGGCAATTGCAAGGGACTGTAAATCCCTCCTCGAAAGAGTACGTTGGTTCGAGTCCAACACACCTCACCATACTTTAGAACAACAATGCGGATATGGTGGAACTGGTATACACGTGCGATTCAGAATCGTATGCCTATGGGCGTGGGAGTTCGACTCTCCCTATCTGCACCAAACTTATAAAAAGAAGGAGTGAGCGACATGCTCGAGACAATAGAAGTAGATGAGATAAGGTTCGGAAGGCAACACAATAAGGCCCAGTGGTGAAATGGTTAACACACTAGACTTTCACTCTAGGATTGCGGGTTCAATCCCCGTCTGGGTCACCAAATAATGCGGATATGGTGGAACTGGTATACACGTGCGATTTAGAATCGTATGCCTTCGGGCGTGGGAGTTCGACTCTCCCTATCTGCACCAAACATGCTCGTTTAGTTCAGCGGAAGAATGCCTGTTTTGTAATCAGGATGTCGGGGGTTCAAATCCCTCAACGAGCTTAGCTTCATCAATACAAAAAGAATAGGAAGTGAGAACGATGAAGAGTGATAAGAGTGACAAGAAAATCAGCAAGCAATCAAATCCGCCTTCGTAGCTCAACGGTAGAGCAAGGTACTTTTAATACCGAGGTTGTAGGTTCAAATCCTATCGAGGGCATTTCATTTGTGGTCATGGTCTAATGGCAAAGACGACTGCCTTCCAAGCAGTAGATGTGGGTTCGATTCCCACTGGTTGCACCAATTAAACACAAGAAGGGATCTGATGTAGATGGGAGCAAGACAGAAGTACTACTAATTGACTACAAACAACTAATCGATTTTACAGACTCGATGCAGAAGAACAACTTTAAATTCGTTCACCAGTACATTCAAAAACGAGTGAAGAAACAAAAAGAAGGATGGGAAGAGGAATGTGAAAGCTTCCTGAAGGATGCAATAGAGTTGCAAGAGAGATTGAACCAGTATAGAAAAGATTACCTTAAACGGTTCGGTAGTGAACTATAACCATATTTGCCCTTGTAGCTCAGTAGGATAGAGCAACCGATTTCTAATCGATGAGTCAAGAGTTCGAGTCTCTTCTTGGGCGTTTTATTAATGCGGTAACAGGTGTACATTTGCTCTCATAAGGCAGATTGTGTAGGTTCGATTCCTACTACTGCAACCAATCTATACATCCTTAGCTCAGTGGTAGAGCGTTCGGCTGATAACCGAGAAGTCAGGAGTTCAAATCTCTTAGGATGTACCAATATTTCAAGATGTAGCTCAGTTTGGCCAGAGTACTTGGTTTGGATCCAAGGGGTCGCAGGTTCGAGTCCTGCCATCTTGACCAAATGGGATTATAGCTCAATTGGAAGAGCAACTGCCTTGCACGCAGTAGGAAGGGGTTCGAGTCCCCTTAGTTCCACCATTTTCAAAAGAATAAAGTTACGGGTAGTTGGCTGAGTGGCTGAAGGCACCGCACTGCTAATGCGGAAGAGGGGTAAAATACTCTCACAGGTTCGACTCCTGTACTACCCGCCATAACGGAGATGTGGCAGAGCTTGGTTTATTGCGTCGGTCTCGAAAACCGAAGGGCATGGAAGTGTCCCGTGAGTTCGAATCTCACCATCTCCTCCATATTTGGAAACGTGGCCGAGAGGCTGAAGGCGTCGGTCTTGAAAACCGAAGGGCGTGTAAGCGTTCCAGGGGTTCGAATCCCCTCGTTTCCTCCAATAATGACTCCGTGGTGTAACGGTTGCACGCCCGCCTGTCTAGCGGAAAGTTGCGGGTTCAAATCCCGTCGGGGTCGCCATATTAAGTATTTATTTTGCGGGTGTGATGGAACTGGTAGACATAGCGGACTTAAAATCCGCTGCTCTTGTAGCGTGTGGGTTCGACTCCCGCCATCCGTACCAAAATAACCACGTAGCTCAATGGATGGAGCATCTGACTACGAATCAGAAGGATTGCAGGTTCAAGTCCTGCCGTGGTTGCCATAGGGGTATAGTTTAATGGCAAAATGACGGCCTCCAAAACCGACGATGTAGGTTCGATTCCTGCTATCCCTGCCAAACGTTTGCTTAGCTCAACTGGGAGAGTACCTGTTTTACAAGCAGGTGGTTGGGGGTTCAAGTCCCTCAGCAGACACCATTAAAGTAAATGAAATTTCGAAAAAAAGATAAGGAGTGAGCAAGTTGAAATGGTTAGTACAAGAATTTCTAAACAATAGTTCGAATGTGGAAAGAGTCATAACTGCTTTAGAAATGAGTTCTACTGCTTATTTAATAGTACGACTGAACAAAGATTATAGTTTAACTGTCCTCCATAAAGGTACGAGAATACCTGAAGATAATTCAGCAGATATATTGAAAAAATTTACAAAAAATGAAAACATAATGGTCTACGGTTCAAAACAATTTGCAAACGTTGCACAATCAGAGAATTTTAAGCCAGGTTCTTTCTGGAGCGAAGACTTTGAGTATGAAGTGTTTAAACAAAAAATCGGCAAGGAACTGTTAAACAACGAATTCGTGGTTGGGGAGCTGTCGGGGCTAAAACCTATTTGGGATTCCTTTTTCATCCGACCGACGGGAAACACAAAGTTGTTTACTGGTTTCACCATCACATTAGAAGATTTTCTTTCATGGCAAGAAAGAGAATCTGATGTCAATAGTGCGTATGTGGGACAGACTTTAATGATCTCACCTGTCAAAGAGATAAAAGCCGAATATCGCTTTTTCGTTGTTGAGCAACAAATCGTGACAGCCTCAAGCTATGTAGTCGAGAAGTCTACAAATATTAATCACAAACCATCTGAAGAATTGATGGCTTATACCAAAGAAATGATTGATTTGTTTCCTCTCTCAAAGGCCTTTGTTATTGATGTTGCGGAAACAGATGATGGATTTAAAGTGATTGAATACAATAATATAAACTCTTCAGGACTGTACGGTTGCGATGAGTTAAATATTGTCCAAAAGATAAACGCAATGCAATTATAGATTAAGAAAAAAATACAGAAAGTCGGTGGAAGAACAATGAAAATGAAAGACTTAATCATGAAAGATCTAATCCAAGCAATGAAAGCGAAAGACGCACGGAAAAAAGGCGTGCTACAACTCGTGAAGGCAGGCTTGGAGAATGCTGAGAAAGTAAAACGTTCGCCTTTGGATGAAAAAGAAGAAATCCAGATCGTGCAACGCGAGATCAAGCAGACCAAAGACTATCTGGCAGAAGCCGAAAAGCTTGGTCGGACAGACAGCGTGGAGGATGCGAATGCAAAAATCGACATTTTATACGGTTACCTTCCGAACCAGATGTCAGAAGATGAAGTGCGAGCAGCTCTCATACAGAGTGGTGTCGTAGCTGGAATGAGTATGGGAGATGCAATGAAGATTGCCATGCCTGTACTATCTGGTAAAGCAGAAAACGCAACAATTTCGAAGATGGTGAAACATCTAATATCCTAAAATTCGGGCAGCAACGACTGCCTTTCTTATTCCGATATAACTCAGTTGGTAGAGTATCTGGCTGTTAACCAGGAAGTCACAGGTTCGAGCCCTGTTGTCGGAGCCAATTATTTACCCGTAGCTCAATCGGTAGAGCAACTCCCTGTTAAGGAGAAGGTTACAAGTTCAAGTCTTGTCGGGTAAGCCAACTATTGCAGAGCGATGTAGTTCTGTAACCAGTGGGAGTAGTTTAATGGTATAATGCCAGCTTGCCAAGCTGGAGGTGAGGGTTCGATTCCCTCCTCTCGCACCATATGGATCTTTAGTTCAGCGGTAGAGCGGTCCGCTCATAACGGACATGTCGCAGGTTCGAATCCTGCAAGATCCACCATAACGGATAAATAGCTGAGATGGATTAGCGATGGACTGAAAATCCATAGAGGGTGGATCGTTACCACTTTTGTCCACCATACATGCCGAAGTAGCACAATTGGCTAGTGCACCTGACTTGTAATCAGGGGGCTGCAGGTTCAAGTCCTGTCTTCGGCACCAAATAAAACTGTGGTGATGTTGGTGAAGCGGTTAACACGGGCCACTGTGAATGGTCTATTCGAGGGTTCGACCCCCTCACGTCACATACTAGAAAGAGTTAGAGATAAGCGTCGTCCATAATGGATGGCGTTTTTGTCTCGTTTAGAAGTAAACTAGATGTATTTTAGGTCGAATGGTTTTCAACAGAATCTACATCGAATTTAGATGACGTTACTATACTATTGTGTACTATAGTAACAAATCTGTAATGATTGAAATGCAGTTATAAATGGTTTAATATGTCGATTCTAGTCGATTTTTTCTATGACTTCGATTCAATTAACCAATATTATTTATTGACATTGTTTACTACAGTGTATATAATAAATGGTAGAGATGAGATAACCTCTTATTCCTTCTGTAACCGATTCATCTAAAAAAAAATAAGGGGAGTGGGCTAAGAATATGACAGTGAGCTTACAAAAAGGTCAGCGTATTGACTTAACAAAAGGAAATGCACAACTCGATCGCATTCAAGTCGGTTTGGGTTGGGATTCTGCTTCTGCTTCGTCAACAAAAAAGAAAGGTTTTTTAGCAGCTCTTACTCCACAGATTGACTGCGACGCATCTGTCATCATGCTTCAAGATGGAAAGTTCCAATCGAAGAAAGATTTGATTTATTTCATGAATAAAAAAAGTAATTGCAAGTCTGTTATACATTCTGGTGATAATTTAACAGGCAAAGGCAGCGGCGATGATGAAGTAATAACGGTTGATTTGAAGTCTGTTCCTGCTTCTTACGATAAAATCGTCTTCGTAGTAAATATTTACAGCTGCGTTTCTCGAAAACAAGACTTTGGCATGATTTCCAATGCATTCATTCGAATCGTTGATCCAACAACAGGTAACGAGTTGGTTAAATACAATCTCTCGGATGATTATCAAGGCCTTACTTCTCTTATTGTCGGCGAAATCTATCGTCATGGGCAAGAGTGGAAGTTTTCAGCAACTGGTGATGGAACAACAGACAAAACCGTCAACGAAATTTGCCAGAGATTCGCATAAATACACAATACTCGCAATAAAAACGTAAGAATAAACAAAAAAATGGAGGTTTTGTAAATGGGAGTTTCCTTAGCAAAAGGACAAAAGGTAGACTTAACAAAAAATAATCCGGGATTATCACATGCAACGGTTGGTCTTGGATGGGATGTTAATAAATATGATGGAGGACATTCTTTCGATTTAGATGCATCCGTATTTTTATTGGACGCGAACGGTAAAGTGTCAGCAGCAAGTGACTTCGTGTTCTACAATAATCCAACAGGCGGAAATGGTTCTGTGGTTCATATTGGCGATAACCTTACTGGAGAGGGAAACGGCGATGATGAGACGATCAACATTGATATTCAAGCAGTTCCATCTTCGATTGAAAAGATTACCTTTGCCGTGACTATTAATGACGCTGAAACTCGTCACCAAAACTTCGGTATGGTAAGCAACTCGTATATCCGTATCATGGACAAATCATCGGGAGAAGAATTGATTCGTTATGATCTAGGAGAGGATTTCAGTATTGAAACAGCAGTAGTCGTAGGCGAGCTTTACCGTAACAACGGGGAATGGAAATTCAACGCAATCGGAGCTGGTTATCAAGGTGGCCTTGGTTCACTATGTAACGACTTTGGAGTAGAAGTATCTATAAATTAACCATATACGAAGGGGAGGCATTTATGCTTCCTCTTTTTTGGTTGTTAAATACTTTTTTCTAGAGAAAGGCTGTTTTTACTTCCATTCTTATAATAATTAAAGATTAGCAAATTTCAGAAAATTGAATTGACTAAATGTTAAATTTTAGATAAAATTGAATCAGGAGCCCTAATAGATTAGGAGAGGAGAAATTGACTAGAAAAAGAGCGGAGTGATTTTATCAAAAAATACATTTACCTTGGAATTTCAATAACTTTAGTCATTTTCTTAGGTATTATAGCTTCATATTATTTCATGAAAAGTGAAACGACGGAAATAGCAGAAGTTGTCATTGAAAATGACGATTATTTAAACAGCTTGAACAAAATTGACATAAATTTATTAGAGAGTTCTCCTAGTGTATATTCTTTAAAAAATGAGTCTTTGGCTAATGGAGATATTTTTTTGCTGAGAGAGAAAAATGAAGGATTGTCTTTAAAAAAAGGTGATCATGTTTTTATTAATCTCACCTTTGAGCCAGATGGTTCAAGTCAAACAAATGCTGGTTTCATTTTAAATGGAAATTATACAGAACTATTTGCAGAAAAAATTACTGATAAGCTCGTAACTGATTTTACTGTAGAAGAGGATGGAGAATATATATTTTGCGTAATTGGTTTTAATGCAAATTTCATCAATCTTACATACGGTGGTATTCATATCAATTGATAGATAAAACAGGGGGAAATATATGAAGAATTTAAACAAGTTCGCAAAGTCTATCGCTTTCTTAGGAATGATTAGTTTTGCCATTTTCTCGGTTGAAACCGTTGCAAGTGCAGATTCCGTATCTGTATCTATACCAAAACAGGAACAATTGGATTTTGATAAGTTGAACAAAATAGATACCCTTGGTGTCAATGCAGAAGTTTATGTCAATCCAGAACACCAAGACGATGTCTATTTTCTAATAGATAATGAGAAATACATCATAAAAGATAATACTTTTGTAAAAGACATTAACATTCCTAAATATGGTACATATGCTACTGATTCGTGGTATGTTCAATTAGAAAATGGTCATAATACGGGAAAACATTATACCATTTCAAAGGGTACGAGCACGCAGTTTTCTACTTATGGATTACCGGAAACTAGAAGAATGGTGGTCTATGGACCTAATTGGGATGTAATAGCAACAGTGACAGGTAGCAACGAAGGTGTAGCTATGGTACAAAAAGCAAAAGTAACAGGAGATCACGGTTTTTATGTTCAAAACTTCAGTGCAACAAGTCAGTTGTTTAGATGTGAAGTGAAGTTTTAATAAATTAAGAGTACGTTTGTAACTGCTCGCATATTGTACACAAAAAGACATTCAGGGCTAGACTATTCTATTCTGAATGTCTTTCGTCATGCCATATTCTATTGAGTTCTTATTTTTCTTTACTTGAAATGAACATAGATTTTCCGTTTAAGATACCTGAGTAAATATCTCTTCCGCGATACGAATGACACCAGAATAGCCAAGACCCCATTTTGTTTCAAAAGGAATATCATTCTCTCTACACATCTGTTTGATGTGCTCTCCTCCAACATGACCTGAAACAGACAATAAGAAAATGACAAGATCCGCTTTCTTCACGAGTGGTTCGATACGAATTAATTTATCTTTCGCATCTGCCGTCAATAAAGTACCTCCACGCTGATAAATTGGATCTTCGTAATGATTTCGGTTGGATTCATCACCAATCAATAAGATGGTACGTCCAGTAAGGGTTTGTTCTAAGGGTTCTATCTCTATCTCTTTCATGCTTTTCTTCTTACTTCCTGTATTCTTGTCGTTTGCTTCTGGAATGACTTCTGTTTTATGCACCCACAACACTTTTGCTTTTTGAGGGTTAGTTTTGTAAAAAGCAATATCAATAAGGGATCCTTCTTGAATATGATGCTCATGAATATCTTGTTCATCTAACAAAACGGTATAGAAATCTTCTCCGGAACGAATTGGTTTGCCTGTTTCCTCACTTTTATCTACCGCCAGTCTTCCAGCTACCTTTTTCACCACACAATAATTAAATTGTTGGCGTATTGGATTCTCTTCAGCAACTCCTTTTTCAACTAGCTCATATTGATAGAACTTATGATTGTCATCGAACTCTTTTAGCAACTTGGCACTTACGCTATCACCGTGTTCAAGTCCGAGTTTTCGAACGATGCCTTCTGGAACAAATCCATTAATTTCAGGAATATATCCACCTCTTAATTTTCTCTCAAAAATATAAGTCGGGGTTTCAATTTCCTCAGTATCTATCAATTCTTTCTCAACTAATACTTCCTCTTTCGGTTCAATTATTTGCTCCTCTTCTTTCTTCCAATTTTCCAATACAGAGAGTTCGTTATCTAAATTATGTTTAGTTTTGAACGAAACTACTTCTTCTAATTGTTCGCATAGCTGCCAATAGTGTTTAAAGAGTTTTTTCTGTAACTCGATATTCTCAAAACTGATGGAATCGATACTTTCTTTCATTTGCTCTTTTATCATTTCTAGTAATTGTCTATTCATAATTTTCCTCCTTCTACTTTGGATAATTCTACAAAAATCGTGGCATTCCTGCTAATTATATCCTAAAAAAACTAAATTAGTAAATTTTATTATACAATAATCTTATAATTTCATGAAAAAAAGGTCCTCTGAGTCACTCGCGGTCTTATTATCGACATCTCTTCGAGAATGGTTCGACTTCTCATCGAGTTCTGTTTGAAAAAAAACATAAGAAACCAACACATTGAATACCAATATACGTCCTTGCTATAAATATATGATTTCCAGACCTTGTCACGTTTCTAAGCGGACCACGGTAAGTCTTTTTTTTGTTCCTTTTCTTACTTCATCTTTTTTTTATCAACTCGCCTTTTTTTGCATAGAATAGGTGAAAACTTCCAAAAGGAGCAACTTGTTTGCAGATAAAAAGGGAAGCAGTAGAAGGGCGGAAAAGAAATGAAAAAAGAACCAAAAGAAACAGCTAGCTATCTTGAAAAGTTTGTGAGGAATTTGTTTATTATTATCGGAGCAATTATCACAGCAGTCGGTTTAGAAGCTGTACTCATTCCAAATGACGTAATTGATGGGGGTATTACAGGAATATCTATCATGATTGCACATTTATCCGGTTTATCGCTCAGTTTGTTCATCTTTATCCTCAATATTCCATTTGTTTATGTCGGGTATAAGCAATTAGGGAAGACTTTTGCCTTTAGAACGGTGGTTGGAATTGCTAGCCTTGCAATTGCAACTAGTTTACTTCATCATATTCCAACGTTGATAAGAGGAGATTCACTTCTTGTTACAGTTTTAGGAGGAATTATGATTGGTGTGGGTATTGGAATCGTTCTTCGGAACGGTGGGGCTTTAGATGGCACAGAAGTTCTAGCTGTCTTGATTGCTAAAAAGATACCATTTTCTGTTGGGGAAATCATCATGGTATTAAATATCGTTATCTTCTCCGTGGCCAGTTCTATATACGGGTTAGACGGAGCTTTGTATTCAGCTTTAGCCTATTTTATCGCCATCAAGGTGATTGATGTAGTACAGGTTGGATTTGATGAATCCAAATCAGTGACTATAATCAGTAATAACTCAAGAGATGTCGGCGAGGCTATTCAAGCTAGGTTAGGAAGAAGCGTTACCTACATCGCCGGTGAAGGTGGCCATAAAAATGAAAAGGTAGAGATGATTTATTGCGTGATCAATAGGTTGGAAGAATCGAAAATGAAGACTATTATCAAATCGCTAGATACAGAAGCTTTCATCACGATTTCGGATGTAGCAGAAGTAAAAGGTGGAAACTTCAAGAAGCGAAACATTCACTAATACATTTCTAACTAGAATCATATGAGTAAGCACCTCTTATCGAGGTGTTTTTTTTGTGATTTTCCTACTTGCATATATCCAACAATGGAATTTTTCTTAAGTAATACAACTATAATGGTAAGTAAATCGAAATCAAGGAGAGCTTTTGGGCTTAGGTAAGGGAAACAATAAGAATGAGAAAAGGGAGATGTTTTAATTGGGCGAGAATGTAAATATGTTAATAGGGTGTATTAATAAATTGGAACAAGTAATCCAAACGCGTTACTTTTATTTGAATCAGGAGACTGGAGCTGTGAAGGATGTTACTCTAGAACTATGCGAGTCAATCGATTCTTTTAATGAGGCAGCTCGGGAAAAGCGAGATAATAATGAGTATGCTTTAATAATTCCATACGAATATAACCTTGGGATGGCTCAGTACAGTTTTGGTTGTGGATTATCTCATTATCTACAAGCAGATCAATTTATCTTAATCGAGAGAAGACATAATGCAGCTGGAAAGACTCTTTCTTTCCCTCTATTTAAATGTCGCATCTCGATGTATGTTCCGTCAGATATAAAAGACATCTTGGAGTGTACAGGAGTTTTTGATCCATCGATTCAAGAAGCACTAAGAGCTAGATATGTAAAACAACTGACAGGTAATAAATAAATACCATACAGTCCGACACCTCATTTCGAGGTGTTTTTTTGAATCTTATTCCTTCTATCAAAAAGACTGCGGCTGCATATCATATAACGGCAAAACAAATACAGGAGCGAGGAATCGCAATTAAAAAGGAGAGAAATAAAATGAGTCAAGAAGTAACTGGTAAAACAATTAACGGAAGTGGAAGGGCGATTTTAATGCAAACAAGAGATGTGTATTTGGCAGAATATAAAGAGGATTTAGGGGAAAGAGAGTTCAAGAGTATGTTTTCTATCATTGATAATGAATACTATGCACTTATAGAAAAAGATATTAAAGAGGGAAGAATTATCACACAAGAGGTATATGCTAGTTTAGCAGAAGGCCAAAGATTTCATTTTAACAAGCATTACAATCATCGAGGAGACAAGGTGAAAACAAACAGTGAATTTTAAAGGAGCTGTAATATGTCAAATTTAATTAGAGTAGCAGACATCTCTGCCAAAAAAGTGTATAGTCTTGGAAAAGCTCGCAATGCAGCGAACATTTTACCTTTGTTATTGAGTCAATTATCGCTAAAATCAACTCAAATAGTCTTATACGGGGATGAGAGCCATGCATTCTTAGAGGATAAGTACGAAGACGAACAAAACTTCGAGCAAAACATGTTGGATTCTTATACAGACGATTGGGTAGATTGGGCAAAATCGAATAAGTGGAGTTTGGAAGAATTTAATGAACTTTTTGAAGTATATGGAGGAAACATCGTAACACCATTAGAATTAATCAAAAGAGCATAAATTCCATTATAATAACTTTTAAAGGATGAGTGATATGAATATACTAACAACTGATTTCACAGATTGGTTCAAGCATTCGAAAGTTGTAGGAACCGATAAGCTCCCGTTAATCGTTTATCATGGTACAAACAATGAATTCTCAGCTTTTGAAACGGAACCATTAAAGGCGAAAAGTTATTATGGAATGGGTGCTTCAGCTATTGGTAGTTGTTTTTCCGAAAGTCTAGAGGTTGCGGCTTCTTATCCAAAGCAATTAAATTTGGAAAACCGCCATGTAAAAGAAGTATATCTGTCCATACAGAACCCGAAAAAGTATAGAACACTCACAGCTTTAACTAATCATTTAATAGAGTTTTGTGAAGAACGAAAGCTTCCCCTTGTCCAAGACCGGTTGCTGCACGTATCCATGTTCAAAGACTATTTAATAGATCAGGGTTATGATGGAATCACTTATAAAGAAGGACCTGTTTATAATCCTAAGCAAAATAAAGCGACTGTGTGGGTGGCGTTTCATCCATATCAGATTAAGATCAGTAAGTAAAGTTGTCAATAAACAAATAAATACCATTCAGGCAGACACCTCATATCGAGGTGTCTTTTTTTAATTTTATTCCTTCTATCAAAAAGACTATGACTGCATATCATAGAGCAGCAAAACAAACACAGGAGCGAGTAATCGCAATTAAAAAGGAGTGTTAGATATGGGAAATATTAAATGGTCTCACTTGGTTAGGTTATGGTTTAGTCATCCAGAAAAAAAGGGAGAATCGGTAAGGAAGTTATACGAAATTAATAAATTGACAGAGAGAATTAGAGAAAAAGGAGGTTTTCAGTTAATTACGCGAAATACACGATTTTTAGCGTTAACCATTAGGCTAAAACAAATTAACAAGCTCTATCACGACCAGCCATCCATGCAAATAGAAGTATTGGATAAATATGAACCAACGCTTTGTGTCATTAAGGATGCATTGAAGCTTTCATGGGGTCGAAATATCTCAAGAGATACGCTATTTTGTAAACGGATAGAAAATTTACTGCAGTTTGTTTTAGAAGACATGGAAAAATTGTTGATAGAGGATAGAAATAAAATAGGAACAGATGTGGTAAATCCACTAGAACAAGAACTGTTCATGTTGAAAAGCCTGAAAGAAATGGGAAGTATTTAAAAGGGAGTGAAATACATGACAGTAGAAAAGTTGGGGTTTATCCTCGCTGTGAGCGTACTGGTTATAAGAGGCATAAGTTCTGTCATTCATTTGGTGAAGATGAAGAGAAACAAGGGGAAGATGTTAGAAGAGAAATACGACAGCCTGAAAATACTAGAGGATACAGTATCAACACTGCAAGCTGCTGTTAAAACAATGGAAGAATCGGAAAGTAAAGTTCCTGAAAAGTTAGTGCATGTGTACAAATCGTTGGCTGTATTAAGAAATGTCTGCAAACGAAAGGAAACGATGGCTTACTATAAGCCACTAGTTGACAAATATGACGAATCGTTTTTATTAATAAAGCGTTCGGTAGAAGGTACGATAAAAATCAATTTACTTGGAGAAGAAGTCGTTTGGGAAATGACAGCAAGACTCATTGATTCCATTGTCCTCGAATTTGTAGAAATGGAGAAACTTATAAAGACAAATCAAAAACTGACTAAGCAATCAGAACTTAACTCTATTGTAGAACAATTAAAATGGGAGATAGAATTAATGGAAAAGTTCAGAAGCGGTAAGCAAGAAGGGAAGACGCAACTGGACCAGGTCAGCTTATTTAAAAAATATTAATTCACTAGGCATGTCGTTCGGAAGCTAACAATATGACACCCTTTAAATGTTTCAAGAGACACCTATTTGGGTGTCTTTTTCTATCACAATTAAAAAGACAGACGCTAAGGCCTGTCCAATTCAAGCATGTTCGGTTGTATATACTTGGTAGTCTCCAATTGTTCCCACTAAAGAAAGATACAAGCTAATATGAGCTTCTTCTGCAGCTTCTGCCGCGTTAGTTGTGCCATACATTTCAAAAATTTCTTCCCCTGAATAGATAGCTTCAAACATGCTTTCCAGACGGCCGTGGATCTCATCTTCTTTCAACACATCGTAATAGATGCTCTCACCATTTTCTTCTACATAATATTCATTAGCAACTCCGCTATCTACATCTTCCTTAATAAAACGAGAGGATATCTGCTCCTGATTTATTCCTAACAGTTTTGCTAATGCTTCTATTCGGTTCATTTCCTTATTCCTCCTTAGTAAACTATGACAGTTTCCTGATATTTTTATTCGCTTATTCTATGCAGGTGTGACAAGAACTATAAATCTCTACATGTCTGGAATGATAAATGGAGCGTCTTTTGAATATGATATAGGGATTTGATAACACTGGTGCAGTTTTCGTGCTGCTGACTAAAAAGGAGAGATTGTAGATGAAAAGAAAAGACATGTTTATGAATGAAGTTATTTTAGTAGAGGAAGCCATGGGAAAAGCGTGTGGACTGTCTATTCCGCCTCGATTTGAAGCGTTGGAACTAGATGCTGTGCTTGAATACTTACGTGTGTTCCGCAAGCAAAAAATAAGTGTGCTTGTGAAACATTTAAAGGAAGAAGAAACAGGTACATTCTTAATAGAAACTGCTAAATTGGTATTAGCCATCTGCAAGGATTTAGGAGAGAAGACTTATCAACTCTCTTGGAATGATACTCAAGACAAAGTAGCGACGGATTTATCCAATTCATTTCCTGAGCTATTTCAAGCAGTCAATGCCGAGATAGAAGAAGCTGATGCATATGAGGAGATTCGTTATAATATGAACAAGTCTCATACGAGACAATTAAAAGGGATTACGGCCTTGTTATCAACTCCACAAGAAGTCGTGGAAATCAAACGGGAAATAGGGAGAAAATCGCGTGAAATGCAATACTTAATAGACAACAGTAAGCTCTCTATGGAAAATAAAGAGAAGTTGAACAAGTACAGGAAGACAAAATACGAAGAATCCCTCTTACGAATAAACATTAAATTCGAAGAAGAACCAGTTAAAGTACTGTATTACCGTTCTGGAACAAGTGTATCCGTTAAGGTGAAGTTGAGCAAGACTGGATATAGCTACCGAGAAGGAAGAGGAAAAGAAGTAAGGAGAAACAAAGGAACAGACAAGGCAGAGTATCCACTTATTATATCTTTTTCCTATTTCGAAGATTTCTTATCTGGAAATGGAGTAGCGAATGAGGATATTTTAGTAGATAAACAAAGTCTGGATACATTCTATCAATTTGGAACGAAATTATCTGCCAATCTAACACCGAAGTTTGTGGAAGACTGGTACAATTACGATTGTCCAGATCTTTATCGACTTAGTTCAAATAAAGAACAAGGACTATCTTGGATAGGAGAACCGCTACCTCATTTTTGCACTAAATTAGTAGAGGTATCTTGGAGTTCCACCTATGTAAATGAAGGTGTGTCAGAAGAAGAAGTGAACAAACTAATTAAAGGCCGTGAGCACACTGGGATAGCGACAGAATTAACAACCATGCTTAAATCAAAGGCAATGAGATTAACTGGCGAGGCAGATGCTCTCGAACAAGAAATAAATGAGTATGATGAGAAGATTCAGAAGGTCATTCAAGAGAATTCTTCCACAATCCTAGAAGGGGTAGCAAAAGCTTTTCCAGAACGGATGATTCATTTTTCTAACCAACCAGCTGACTTTAAGATTAACGATGATTTCGGCTTGGATTGTGGATATATCAACATCCGGTCTAAAGATGATGTGTATACAGAGAAACGGAAGATGTTATCGAATGTCTTCTCAGACGTTGCAGATTGGATGAGTATATCGCTGCCATTGTATTCACAGAGTACAACGCTCAATAAAGTGCAGTTTGATGTAGCCGCTCAAGTTGTAAGGAATGAGTTGGGTATTGAACTATTTGCACACACGGTTATGGATTAAATAACCAGGTAGGAGAGAGAGTTCTCTCCTATTTTTATTGACTAAAAACTAGCACTACTTATGAGATTAAGTGGTACCCCGTTGGTTCAACATTCCAAATGGAATAGTTGTAACTAGGTTTATATATAATAGAACATCAAAATGAAAAAATTAAAGGAGAAAGATATATGAACCCATTAATACCCGCTATAGTTCTGTTAGTCGCGTTCGTTATTCTGTTGTGTTTCAACTGGGGAAGAATGAATGGAGCATCTGAGCTAAAAGAAAAGAACGCATTTAAACAAAAAGTGTTTTTATACGCTTTTGCCAGTGTCGTTATTGTGGTCGCTGGAATAGTAATGTTCGTACTAAAATAACAGACAGAACCTGACACCGTCTTCGGTAGATTCAGGTTCTTTTTTTGTCTACTATCTGAAATAAAGAACCTAAGTGAAAATGGTTGAGAATGCATATGATAAACAGCACAAGTGAAATAGGAGCGAACATTCGCGTGTAAAAAGGAGAAAGAAGAATCCATTGGATAACAGGTGAGGAAGAATAAAGGTAGGTATGTATTATATATGTTTTTTTATAAATGGTGTTTTGTTAGAAAGTAAAGGAATGAATAAAAACAGGGAGGGATTTATAAATGGCTAATGAGAGAGAGTTGGAAAAATTAAAAGAAATAGCCCATGATGTAGCAAAGGAGATCCTTGCATTTAAAAAATACGGAAGAATTATTCGTGTACATTATGATGAATCAGATGGAAGAAATCAGGGCCGGTGGAGTCATGATTACGGACTACAGTCTGACTCAAGTGAAAAAGAAGTCCCTTTTGAATGGAATGAAGACGATGATTATTGTGAAAAGCATTACGACGCATATGGTGTTATTGATGATTGTCCATTATTTAAAGAGTGGCAAGAGTTTGCGGAGAGAATAGCTGCAGAAAAGGCAAGTCTATATGGCGTCGAAATATTTACGGAATTAGAGGGTGTAAAATATCAAATTGGCCTTAGAGTAAAGGTAGAAAAGGAAAATCAAGCATGGTGGTAACTTGTTATTTTTGTAGAGAAACCGGGCCATTAGAAGATTTCGAAATGGATACGGTGAATAAACTTGGCTTTTGGTGTGAATGGTGTGATGGATTCACCTATTTTGAGGAAAAGATGAAGGAAAGACACCGCTTTACATTGATTCTGGAGGACAAAGAGGCTGAGAAGCCTAAAGTCGGAGCAATGCCTATCAAACTGAAGAAAAGCCTCTCACCACTTCGTTATCCGGGCGGTAAAACGCGGTTGGTAGACTATCTTTACAAACATTTGCAACAAGAGAATTCAAAGACCCTAATTTCCCCGTTTACCGGTGGCGGATCTTTCGAACTCGCGATGTTGGATGCCGGTGTGGTTGAACAGTTGCACTTAAATGACTTGGATTACGGGGTGTATTCGCTTTGGTGGACAATGTTACATGCACCGTACGCTCTAATAGATAAGCTTCAGCGAATTCAACCAACCCATGCGGATTACTTTAGAGCACAAGCAATGATTAAGCAGGATTATCGAGGATTAGACGCAGTGGATGCTGCTTGGGCAACACTTTTGGTCAATCGGACAGCTTACAGCGGAATAGTGAAAGCTAACCCCCTAGGTGGAAAGAATGGAACGAAAGAAGCGTTGCTCTCCCGTTGGAATCCGAAAGCTCTAATCGAGAAGATTAACCATATTCATTCGCTATCAGATCGGATTCAAATAACGCAAGAGGATGCAGCTGAATTGATTGAAGAGTCCTATTGGTTAAGCAACGCAACCATCTTTATAGACCCTCCATATGTTGAAAAAGGGAAGGATTTGTACCACTGCTATTACACGGAAAGAAATCATGTGGAGTTATCAACATTGTTGGACTCTCTGCATCAAGGGATGCCAGGTGCGGACATTGTCGTCACCTACGACTACAATGAATGGTTACAGGCCATCTATGAGTATCCAGAAACCGTTGTGATAGGAAGAAACTACAGTATATAGAAGTAAAAAAAGAAGGCAGAGTGGGGGATATCCATTCTGTCTTTTTATAGGTTTTGATTGCCTTAGTAAGCTCGGGAAATATATTCATAGCCTATTAAACAGAGATAGAACTGTTTAAAAGAATAATTCGTTTTCATTTGTATATGATGTCTTAGATGCAAAGAGGTTTCGCATTCTTAGGCGTACGGCCTCTAGAAAGCTGATTAATCATTGTAGTGGTATCAAAAACTAGAAGTAGTTAAAAAAGGACGTTCAAACTGCTTAATTTGAAGGTCCTTATTCTGTATACGAAAAAGTCTTGTCTATCTTTCCTTATGAGAGACTTGATATTAGGTGCATCACTGTAAATCCATATCAATATATCTTTAAAAACATATAATGCAAAAACATTAGAGAAGAACGGGGGAAATGAAGTGGACGGTTTATTGATTATTGGAGTTTTTATATTGGTATTTTTCTTTGCTTCTGGTTCCTTTATTGGTTCATATTATTTTAATGCGGCAAAAGATGGTAGTGAATATTTCTTGAAACGCTATAAAATATTTAGAATTATGATTATGCCGATCATTGGGTTTTGTGGCTTGTACATCTTTAGGGAATCCAAAGATGTCGATGGTATTGTATTCATGGTAATTTCTGCTGGTTTTTACACATCAATCCTATTCCTCAAGATATTTAAGAAAAAATAAAAAAGAGAACCCCCTAAGTATTAAGCGAAGGGAATGATAGGAGAGAATATGTATGGGGAAATCCTTTAAGGAAATAGGAATCATACAGAGAGAGAACAGTAAGATTTCCATGGCTCTTGCTATCGGAGTCTTTATTACTATCGTTATTGGGTGGGTTACGGCTAGCATTCAACGGGTATCGTATGGTTCCTATCTACAGCCTGACAAAGTAATAGAAACGATTTTTATCATCCCGACAATGCTGTTTTTATTGTTAGTGCATGAGGGTATACATGTCCTTTTTTTTCTGATGTATGGTAAAGGAAAGGCAAAGATAGAGGTGAAACTAGAGCGTAGCGTTGGTGCGATCATTATGCACCAGGTCAATCCCGAGGTCTATTACCAACGGAACGAGATGTTAGTAATTTTACTTGCTCCTCTTGTAATAATAACAGGCGGTTTGTTAATGCTTGACCAGATTGTTATGCTTCCATTTTTGTTTATGACGAACATTTTATTGAATTCTATCGGGAGTTCTGTGGACCTATATCTCTCTTATCAATTGTTATTCAGATATAAATCCCAGCATTTCATTAATTTCGATACGAAGGAACCGATACTCTATATTCATCAGAAAATATAACGGACTTCAAGAAGGCATCTTCCATTTAAAACGGAGGATGCCTTCTTCTATTAGTTTATTAAGCTCCGGCAATTATAATCAATAGCCAAAATCCGAACTTATACATAATGGTAACAGAACCAAGAATGACTCCAGTGATAGCAGCCCCTTTTTTCTCATTACGCATCCACGCAACTGCTCCTAAAATTATGGCTAGAAACCATGTCGGAAGTAAAAACCACCCAACTATTGGTATAAGACCTAACACTAATCCAACAATTCCAAGAATTAAGGCTGCAGTAGCTAATCCACCGACTTTGTTATCGTTATTCTCCAAAAACACTTCCCCCTTTATCAGTAGTAGTTCATTGTATGCATAGAGCACCAATTGCAATCATTTTGGATACTTAACCCCTACGAATGAAGTCTCGTTCGGACTGGAAGTCTAGTCATCTTTGTTTATAAAAATATTTTGTTCGAAAGAATCGAAGAATGATAGAATAGAAAGCATGTAAATGCTTACAATATAGTAGTTCGAAAAGAAAGGAAGCGATAGCTACTTATAAAGGAGAAGGATATGAAGAAGGGAGAGCGATGACATGATTCAGATTTTCGCAGGGGTATTAGCTATATTTGTGCTAGCTAGTTATATAGTGTATTTTTTCATGACTGACAAGTACAATTATAATGTTCGAAAGTGGAGAAAAGGATTGTATACCCTATTTGTACTAGGATTGATGGTTGCCTTGTTTTTTGAAATAGTGGGTATAGAGGATTGGAAAGATCTATTGATTTTGGGGAGTTTTGTATTCTTGGCAGATTTGGGAGTTCTCCTGACTCCAAGTGTGTCTAAATTCTTGAATACCGAGTTTGAATATGAGAGTTATGTGGAAGAAGTAATTAAGAACAACAATCAAATCAGAAACGGAAATATGCAACGTGCCAATTACATGTCTACTATGATACAAAATATAGACGATTATTTTCATGGGTTCGTCCTTACAAATGACCAAGAGCAGTTGGAAGAATACCTAAGAGTTTATACTGAACATTTTGGACTTAAGGTTTCTCTCTTTCTTATAAATTTTGGTTCTAGCAGTTCATTGGCGGATGATATTAAGCTGTCTCTTGACACAATTGAATTAAATTATTTGTTGGATTTGGGAAATAAGAAGGATAGTTTCAAAAAAACGCTTGCGAAATCAGAGATTGTTTCAATTGAGCAACATGGAATTATGATTGTTCCGATATTAACACAGGGTTACGCAATGTTAGCTGTATTAAGATCTGGAAGAGGCGAGGTTTTAGAGATAGATTCCACGCATATTGTAAATCTGACGTATCTCTATTATAATTTTACCTAAATATGCTATAATAGTAGAAAGAGTACAGATGAAGGAGGAGTTTTATATGACGAAAACAATGCAAAGACCAACAGAAACTGCCCAAGGAAGAAATATCAGTAATGTTACAGTAGCTGAAAAACGTCGGAATTCCGTTAGACCTCTTCAAACGACTCAGTTATCCGAAAAATCAGCTAGTCGATTAACTAGAAAAGTAAATGCTTTAAACGAGAAGATTTTAGAGTATGTAAATAAATAATTTTTGGAAGAAGAGGGTGCACTTCATGCATCTTCTTCTTTTTTTTGTATAAATTGTGGTTCATTGGTAAATGATGCTAGAAAAAGAAAAAGGAAGATGCCCCATGAGAAAAGCAACGGATAAGAAGAAAGTTACCCCATTAAAGGTGACTCAATTTAAGGGAGAAACAAAGATGGAAAAGGAAAACAATAAGCTCCTTAAGATGTTGAAAGAGCGTAGGGGATAATAAGACCAACAGAAAGTCTACTTAGAAGCAGTATTTTTGTTTTAGTTAATGATACACTACCACTCATAATAGATGATTAATTGGGATTGTTATTAACAATAACGTAAAGTATCCCTATTGTTATGGGGAGAAATACGTCATTCCCAACAAAACAAACAGCACCGGATACATTAGTGCTGTTTGTTTATATCTAATTTTGACTATTTAGATGTTTAAGTCAAAAAGATAAACATCTACCGAGGTAAACATTTTCTCGAAAACAACTAACAACTTATTACCGTTCAGAAGAACTTTTTTTACATGGCTCTTTTTATAATTCTTGAAATCATTGCTTGATGTTCTAGTAGTCGCTTTATTTTCATTTTCAAAAGCGGAAGGCGTGTCTGATTCTATTTTTTCATAGAAGAACCAGATAGACTCATCATAGACACTTACTCGAAAGTTTTCGTTGTCAATAGTAATAATAGCATTACCATATGGTCTTTCTACGGTTTTTCTTCCGTACAGTTCTTTATACTGCATCGTATGTGATGAAAGTAACGGGATATGGTGATATGTCATATGGCTAAACTTTTTCATATCACTGAATGCGTTAGTGTTTAGCAATGCTCTAAATCTTTCATAGGAAAGGGGCGTCCCTTCAAAATTCTCAATCAATTCTAAGATATAGTCAACTTTCTGTTTTCTTGGCAAGTTGTCGGGATTGAATTTCTCCAGCGTATCAAGTTTTTTCTCGTCTTTAAATAAACGTTTTAGCAGACTCATGTTGTTTTGTCCTCTCTGTTTTTCATTAATTGACGCACAAGGTTAAACGCTCCCTATTGTAAAATATATTTTACTATTGTGTTACGCTACTGTCAAGCTTGTTTTTGTTCGTCGGATAAGAAGAATACTTAAAGTTCATATGCATATGATGGGTTAGCTGGCTTGTTGTAAGGACAAATAATCAATATGTCGACCAAACACTTACAAGACATAGCCATGGGAAAGGCACACCTACTCAAATCCATGTCAGAATGGATTTAAAGTGCTAGGTTGTGGAAACCTCATCTGTCCGAAACTCCACATAAAAAAACGACCTCTAATAAGGGTCGTTTTTTTATGGAGTCTAGTTGTGAATATGCTCCAATAAAATATTTAATCGTGGAGTGTGTCGTAGGAATTAGATTTTTGTTCTAAAGGAAAGGAAACGAAACGCAACAAGAATAACTAAAAGTGTTTTAGATAAAAATACAGAGCTTCGTAACATGACAATTTTGTTCTGAGAATAAGAACGCAATGGAGAAATGGTATTTATTAGGGTGCTTTAAATTGACGTTGAGAGCTCGATATTTGTCGAAAGGTGGAGCTACATATACGTAGAGTTGCCTGAGACGATTATTAGTCAAGCTTATAATTGGTCAAAACGTTGCTATTACTAGGGTTAAAGAGGATTTATGCGATATAAAACTTTGCAAATCAGATAAACACATGCAAATTGTGGAAATAGAAATAAAAAGACACCATCAGTCTAAAATCTGAAATGGTGTCTTTTCTAAATTGGAGAGTATTCAAAATAAATCTACATTAAGGTCTATGTCTAGTTGTTCCGGGGCATTAATTTCTGTCGTTATATCCTTGCCAACCTGAATTCTGGCTATTCCGGATGCGATATCGACAGCTATTTCTGCACTATCAGAAAGTTCAACTTTTTTTTCTTTCTTCCAAACCAAAGTGCTCTTGAAAAAGTTCGCATTTTCTTTGATAAACAGGGAGAAGTCAGCGAATGGGGAAGTTAAATAGGATAATGAAGATAAGCTAATCCACAGAATCAAACGCAAAGGCCATGTTATCAACCATGCAGCGGCTAATATAAGCTCCAGGATAAACATAGACAGTGCAGAGACTGCCTCTATCAATGAGTCTAAAAGATCCAAAGCTATTCCTACATATTTATATTTTCTCAACACATCTAAAACATCTTCTATTTTATCAATGCAAATCATGGGTAACATCAGTATGCAAGCGAGTATTTTTACTAATAAATCCATAGCAATAGATACTAGTCTCATGGTTTTCATCTCCTTAAATATACTTACTACATAATACGCAAAACTAAATATTGTATTCATGATATGCAAGGGATAGGATGGTGTTCGGGAAAATTCCTGAAAGTTATATTAGAATAACATTTAGAAAAGATAACATGGTAATATTCCATTGATTTAGCATCGTGATTGCAAAGTCTGGATTTTGGACAACGATTTATCACGAATTTTTCGTCCTGTCTCCGAAAATCTACAAAGCCTTGCGGCATCTATGTTTATTCGTAATTTTTTGGACTAAATTTGTTACTGTTTTTTAGGAATTGCCTGGTTTTTCAGCAAGGAACGGATGGAGAAAAGGGGACATTTTGAGCGTCCTTGCAAAATCTTTAACTATTCCAAAAAGATATGTTTTCGGAATAGTTGGGTGTATACTTATTTGACTATGCAAAAAAGACCTGATGATTCTTCAATTGGAGTGCAAGTCCAATGAAAAGTTCAACAGATCTGTTTGTCATAACCGATGTATGGTTGGTGTATCCATGGAAGCGAAGTGTTTGTCGGTTATGTGGTTTCATTATGAGTTATTCTCCAGATTTTTATACTAAGACAAGTTCTCTATCATTAATTAACTTTCGAAATGTTCTAGTGTTTTTTACCGTATATCCTGGAACCACTCGTAAATATAAATTATCCCGAATAAGATGATCGCCATCTTGATCTACTAATGTAATTTCTAATCTGCAAATCTTCTGGGATAATTTGATAATATCCTCCTGAATTGAAATATAACTTTCATTGATGGCACCATTGATTGTTTGCCATTGGTCATTATAGCCGCGAGTGTCTTGCGTCGAATACAACAAATATCGATGCGTTTGCAACTCATTGATTGTTTCCATCAAGAGCATTAAGTCTTCTTGTTCGAAACCTTTTGTTGCGTTAACCAGGATACCAACCGCAACAATTTCTTTTTCTTTCATCGATAAGACTTCCTTTCCATTCATAGTGTCTTATCTTATGCAAAGGTTCTCTACTCAAAACCTTATTTATGGTCTATGAAGTCGCATCATTAGCAAAATATGAATGAAAAGCAAATAAAAAAGACCATTAAAGGTCTTTTTTTAGTCACGTTATTCAAACTATCCCGATATCGCCAGTTCCTATTTTTATGTTATTTAACAAAAGGAAGCGAGTAAGGAAATTAAGAGCATCTTCATGTTCATTGTCTTTATACAGAAGTTTATTTTGTTTAGTTTTTGCTTGAATAATCGCAAGTGTTCCGTTAAATTCTTCAAACTCTAAGCAAACAATCGGCCTATTTTGTTTACTGATTGTTGCCAAAATCAATTTTCCATCTAATGCTTTTTGGTCATAAAAACCTGGTAGACTTAGTGCGTTTTCCATTAATAATCCCAAATATTTAATTTCTCTTGCAGTATTTAACAGTTCGATTTTAAATCCGTCATTTTCCTGTTCTGTAAAGATGGCACGTACTTCTGGCGAATAGTTTATTGTTTTAGACATGTGATAATTATCCCCTTTTATAGTTCGATGTTGGACATCGCCTTTTTATTTTGTAACGGTCCATTATATACATGAATTCGTTATTCAATTACTTATTACTATACAAAAAAGAGACCTATTGAGGGTCTCTTTGGATTTTTTCCCATTCAGCAGCTGGCATAAGACTGTCTGTTATGAGCGAAATGTTATTTTTCTGCATGAACTGAGCAATAAATAAAATTAATCTCGAGTCATTTTCACTATTTATGTTTAATCGTTTTGATTTTGTGATGACTCTCGTCAGAGCTAACCTTCCAAATAGAAACTTGAACTCCAAACAGACAATTGGATGTTTACCTATGTCCAAGGTAGCCATGATAACTTTACTTTCTAGAACCTCTTCTTCATAAGGGAAAAGTCCCTCATGCATATATAATTGTAGATATCGAAGTTCTTTTATTGTCTGCAACAGTTCGATACTTAGTCCGCCTACTTTTTCTCCAGTAAAAATAGTACGAATTTCTGTCAAATAGGAAATATTGTTTGACTGTTGATGCTCTTTCATTTTTAGCGATTTGATAACGACATCCCCTTTTAATTTTAAATATGTAGTATTGTATGCAATCTTATGTGCCTCAATCACTTCTAACTAATCTGAAAAACTCGTTTTTTGGATTAGATAGCAAATATTTACTATAAAGTAATATTTTACTTGCATTATTATTTCCAATATATTACAATTAAAATAGGCAGGAGACCCCCTTCCCTGCCCCACTACCCGAATGAAAGTGAGGAATTCATCATGAATCAAGAAATCAACCAAGAAGTTCGGGAAAAAGTTCGGGAAAAATCAGAACTGTTACCAGACTTCGCTGTAGACTGCCTCTTTTCTATAGAAGCAGCCAAGTCCCCTAAAACCCTTTATGAATATACAAAAGACTGGCTTCTCTTTTTCGATTACTTAGTAGACATGAAAAAAGTAACAGCTCCCTCCTCTAAATATATAACTGTAGAAGATTTAGAAAAAGTAAATGAGCGTGATCTTCTTTCTTTCTTTGACCGCCTTACGAAATATGTAAGAAAATTTGAAACAGCAAGCGGGAAACCTACGGAACAGACATTCAAGAATGGTCCTCAAGGAAAAGCACGCAAACTTGCCAGCATTCGGACATTATATCAATACCTAATCAGACGAAAGTTTCTGTCTATAGACCCTTCTGTCTATGTAGAATTCAAGATACCGTCCAAAAGCAAGATCCGCAACAGGCTAAGTCCAAATGAAATACAGTCCTATTTCCAAGCAATACTAGGAGATGTAGAACTCACAAAAGCAGAGCAGAAGTTTCATGGCAAAGTAGTCGAGCGTGATTACATTATCAGTCTTTTCCTTGCCTATATGGGGCTTCGCGTAAGCGAACTTGCTGCTCTAGACATTTCCGACGTCACAATCAACCAACAGGATGATCAGTCACACATCATTGTTACCCGTAAAGGTGGAGACGAGCAATCCATTGCGATGCCTGAGCAAATCATCGGAGATGTTGAGGGGTTTATAGAGGTGAGAAAAAGTATGAAAGACATCCCAAAATCAGAGAACGCCCTCTTCCTTTCATTACAGAAAAAGAGGATGAACAGTCGTACGATACGCCAAATGATTGAAAAATATAGGATGCGTGCAGGGATTCAAAAGACTGTCACACCCCATGTGTTCAGGAGGACGTTCGGAACCAAACACTACAACGATTACGGCGATATGTACTTGACCGCACGTGTACTTGGTCACTCCTCAGCAGAGACGACGAGAAAGCACTACGCGGATCCAGATGAAAGTAGAGAAAGAAAATCAATGACCGGTTTTAAATATTGAAAAAATATAGGAGAAATCGTTCATAATTTGATTGCAAAACACAGTATAATAATTCATACTAAATTTATTCCTTCTGTTTTTATAAAAGCTCGAATCGTTTTAAGCGGTTCGGGTATTTTTATATTTTCGAACTACTGAAACAGAAAAAAAGCCCCCGCATTATCTGCGAGAGCCTTATCTATGCATCTATTCGGAAAGTACCGTTAGTTGCTCTGACAATTCCTTATATGATGACCGAGCCGTTTCATAAGTGATTTCCTTTAACAATTTAGAAGAAAGAGCAGCTTTATGCTTGTCGATTTCTTTTTGTCCTTCCTCTGTGGTTAACCATTGATTTATTTCTCGATGTTTTCGATAGCTAGGACTTGATTCTTCATCAATCGCTTTATACCTTACATCATATGCAGCCGATTCTGAACGATTTTGTAAACGCTCATCAAATGAGCGAATTTGGCTAAGAATGTTCTGTTTCTTTAGTTCAAAGAGACTTGGAACGCCTCTAATAACGCTAATACTCATGCCAATATCCACTGGTCGATTATCCATAACGCCTAAGTCCGTCCATTTTTGTTCTCGTTCTTTCCAGTCATTTTCCGTTAATCCTTCCAGCCTGTCGACATTGTTCCAATAGCCATATTCCGAAACGCCAGGAGTCTGTTCCCACAGCTTTCTGATCTCATTGTGCTCTGCATACAGGAGTACGTAAATACCTTCTTCTGCAGGGAGTAAGATTAATTCGCAATCGAGGTCAATTGCTGGATCTCGTTGCTGCGTTTCTTGCATACGTTGATACCTGCTTTCGATACGTTGGTAGGATAACCGGAGCGGATTTAGTCCTTCAAAGATACTCTCTCCTTTTCCTTCCATTCCTCTGATGTCTTGAAGATGTTGTGCAATAAACTTCTCTTTGCCAAGTATCGCGAGATTGTCTAAGTCGGAAGCTACTAGATTTGCGATATATCGCTCATACAAGTCCTTCCTTAATTTCTCTGAAACTGACTTGAAATTAAGAATAAATTGATTTAACTCCTGAAGATTCATTGCTGGTAGCCGATATCCGTTGTATATTTTTGTCGACATGTGTATGTCCCCCTTTTAATTAATTTCCTTAGGTAAAGCGTTAGAGGATTACAAATCCTCTCTACCAAAAATCTCACGAAAGACGCTTTCTACATCAGTGGCATCTTCAATATAATAGTAAGGTTCAGGTTCGCATGGACCTACATGAGCAGCAAAATAATGCTTGCCATTTTTATCTTTTACTAGATACGAATATTCAGAGCCTTGCAGATCTTCTTCTATCTGGTCCTTATTAGGAAACTCTAATATTTCATAGCTATATTGATGTTTTTCAATCGTCCTTCCAAATAACTCCGCAATAGCAAATCCTTCTACCATTGAATCTTCTGGCATTAATTTATACAGCGTTTGAGTCATTTTCTCTTTAGGCTGAAGATTTTTGTCAAAAGCTACTGTAACGTAAATATAGCCTTTCTGTAGTAAAATACCTCCCAAATATAATTCGTTTGTTTGTATGATTGCACCCATAATAAATTCCTCCTAGTGTTTTTATTATTTTTCCTGGTCCTTATCTTCACCTAACATATAGAATCTCTTAACTTAGCTCAGTAAGTCTATTCGGAATATGAAATCCGCATCAACAGAGAAGTGATGTTGTTTAGGAATTACTTCTACTCCAAACGAATCTTTCTTCTCGCCTACAGTTACTTTGAAGTTGTTGTCAGAAGATAAAAAGAAGCCGATGAATTTCGATAATGAAAATGCTCCTTCACGAAATTGATAAGATTCTTCATTAGAGAACTCACCGTTTGTACAAGAGTCGGATTTTTTAACATACACCCCATAATGCTTATTCGATGAAGCTGCATCATCCACCAATGCTTGCATGGTAACCAGTACGTTTTCAAATTCGAAGAAATCATACATTTTACTTTCTATGTTTTCGATAGAAGCAACCTTCGCTTTGTAAGCTGCTAATTCTTCTTCAATGATAACTAGTGCTTCCTGTGACATGCCGTGTTCCCCCATGATTCCAGTGATATCTTCTGCGATGAAGTCTGCATTCAAAGAGCCTATTTTGTACTCTTTATCTCTCACTGCAAAATCAATTGTGCCAACGACTTCTTTTCTAAATTCCTCTACTGTGCTCTTTACCTCTACTTTAATGTCTGTAACATAATTAATCATTTGAATTCCTCCTGTTTTATCTAGATTTCCTTTTAATAATCCTTCTGTTTCTGTCGCCACTTCACTTTTTATACCAATCCATTTAGATTCGATATGAATCCCTCCATTTCCAGATGTTCTGAAGAACGCCTATTATTTATTTATGACTTAGCATTATAGTCGTAGCTTGGTAGAATAATTCATGGACGATGAAAGGATTTTGTTCTAGTGATATAGACGGATTGATTAATGTTATGAAGTAAACCAGAGAAAAGAAAACGAAAAGAAAAGCCATCTCCTGAAAGATGGCCCATCGTGTTATCAGTCTTTGATGTTTAATCGCTTCTTGAAGTACGCAATCTCTTCTGGAGTGGATCTTCGCAGGTTTTTGAAAGAACCAAAATCTTCAATGGTTCTCGAAGAGCTATAACCGTCTCCTTTACGCTTCCAGTTCACGTACCGAACATTGCCCAGATATTTCTCTCGAACCGTGCCAATCTGCATAATCCAAGACTCATCTCTTGGGTACACATCATTAGGGGGACTGACCATTGTCCAAAAATCACCCTCTCTTACTTCTACGCCATGTTCATTAATAACCGAACCTTTAGTTGCTGTTGTCATCTTAACCTCTCCCTTTTCATATCATTCGCCTGTCCAACAATAATCCAGCAGTTGCTCCTGTGTAAGCTGCTCGTAAAGCCCCTTTTTGACTGTTGTTGCTCTATCATATGGGGTGCAGCCGGACATTATGCGGTTTGTTTTGTTCTAGGGATGTTCAATCACTTTGTTTTGGGACTATTTTAATCTTGTTGACTTGTTTTGAACTTAGATATTTTAATATTATAATGTCGGATAATCTGTTGTGTTATAAGTGGAGCAGAGAAAGATTAAGAAGGGTTCTGGTTGGGATAGCCTCTGTATGGAGGAATTCTTCAGGTTCGGAAGAGAACTCTTGTAGCCCACGCAAAATAGTTTGCAACTATGTGCAGGCTTTGGTGATTAGGATGTTTTCTGTTCTTTGCGTTCTGTTCTGCAAGATGAACAGTAACGATGACCGAGTATTCCAGAGTTCGTTCTGCTGTATACTGATGCTTCCCAGTAATATCCGTGCTTGCACTGCCACCATACTTTTTTATTTGTACCGCAAGGCAAATTGTTCACAATAATCTCCCCATTTTTGGCGGGATGAAATTCTTCAGCGATTTTCGGATAGCCATGAATCAGGTATTTCACAGGTGTACATTCTTCACATGATGGATTGCCCAGCTTCCCAAGTTTGGTACGATCATTGACAGTAGCTTTCCAACTGTTGCCATGGCTACATTGCCACCACACGGTTTTATTGGATTTAACAGAAAGTTTATCCACGGTAATCTCTGCGTTTTTGTTGGGATGAAACTGTGCTGCTACTTCAGGATGATATTGAACAAGGGAGTTCTTCAAAGACACGTAATTTCCACTGCAATATGGGCATCCATGTCCTTTTGTTCTACTGTAAATCTTTGCATTCCACTCATGGCTTGAAGCACAAAGCCACCAAGCTTTTCTGTTGCTACCAAAGGGAAATTGCTCAGGAGTTAAAAGACCATTTTTACTAGGGTGCCATTCTTTCGCAACTTCTGGAAACCTTTCAAGCAATGAATTTTTTACTTCTAAACGGTCCAATAGTTGGTATATAGCCATTTGGTCACGTGAAATATTTATATTTGGAATACTGTCACTTTTTGACATAACAGATACCGTTTCTACTATTTGGCGAATTATTTCGGACATCGTGTTCGAATTATGGTCCAAGAAATAAAAAGAAACTAGTGGATTAGATGATTGGTAATCAGGGCAACCGAACTCTCTGACCCGAATTAATTGAATGTCACCCATTGTTTGTTTTATTAACTTATCTTTTGCTAAATCCTTTTCACTGTCTTTGTGAAAATAGGCTCCATCGTATTCTATTGCAAGATTAATACTTGGAATGAAGATATCTAAACTTCTTCGAGTATTAGATATTGGATATTGCGAAATGGCATCTGGGGCTATCTTGCAAATATAAAAATAAATGCAGAGCTCCGGAAAAGAAATCTTGTTGCTTGCATGGCAAACCGGACATCCACTCCCTAGAGTTCTACTCCCGACTTTAGCTTTCCACTCATGATGATTTTTGCAAACCCACCACACTTTTTTTTGACTTTGAGTTGATACTTTATATGGTGATATATCTAAATTTTTGGTCGGATGCCATTCCTTTGCCAATTCTGGCTTTAAGAGGGCTAATGAACGTTCTGGAGTTGCATTCCTTCCGCTACAATAAGGACAATTAGTTCCTTTCCTCGTTCTAGATGATATTGCTGCTTCCCATTCATGTTGATTTTTGCATTTCCACCATACTTTACGTTTTGTTCCGTATGAAGTTTTATCTGGTGTAATTTTGCCGTTCTTTGTAGGATGCCACTCTTTTACAACTTCTGGATATCTGAAAGACAATGTTCGTTCTAGTGTCAATCGTTTGCCAGCACAATACGGACAGCCACGTCCACTCGTTCTGCTATGCACTACTGCCTCCCACTCATGCTTATGCTCACATTGCCACCAAACTTTCTTACCGCTCCCTTGTGTAAGTTCTCCAGGCTTCAACTCCCCATTCTTCGTCGGATGCCACCCTTTTAAGAGCTCCTGATAATCCTCAATCGTTTTCTTCTTTGCTTTTTCCATTCGTTGAACTCCTCCTATAATTGATGCGTGTTGCATCTTATGCAGGAGTGAATCTTTCATAAAGCATGAGTGTCGTTTGGAAGTGGACAAGTAAAGCTGACAAAAAGAAAAAGCCTGCAGCTATGTGCAGACCTTGGTGATTAGGAGGTTTTCTGTAGTTTACATTCTGTTTTGCAAGAGGAACAGGAAGGATGGCCGTGTTTGCCAGAACTCGTTCTATGATATACGGGTGCTTTCCAGCAGAAACCGTGCTTGCACTTCCACCAAACTTTTTTATTAGACATAACAGAAAGTTCATCCACAGTAACTTCCGCGTTTTTGTCAGAATCAAACTCTCCCGCTAATTCAGGATGATTTTGAACCAAAGAGTTCTTCGAAGACACGTAATGACCACTGCAATACGGGCATCCATTTCCATGAGTTCTACTATTGATTGTCGCTTTCCACTCATGATTTTTATCGCATTTCCACCAAACTTTTTTATTACTTTGAGAGGATACCTCATTTGGTGTTAGAACCGAATTTTTGGTCGGATGCCATTCTTTTGCCAATCTTGAATTCAAAAAGGTTAAAGAGCGTTCAGGCGTTGTGACTTTTCCACTACATAAAGGACAGCCTTTACCTGAAGTTCTGGAGTTAACTTTAGACTCCCATTCGTGTCCTTCTTCACATCGCCACCAAGCTTTACGGCCAGTCCCATATGAAATATTATCTGGCGTAATCTCTCCGTTCTTTGTAGGATGCCATTCTTTTGCAATTTCAGGACTCATGGATGCTAAGGATTTTTCGAATAAAAGTTTCTTTCCGCTGCAATAGGGGCAACTGTGCCCTTTGGTTCTGTTGATTACCATTGCCTCCCATTCGTGTTCTTCTTCACACTGCCACCAGACCTTCTTACCACTCCCTTGCGTGAAATCTTTGGGTTGTAGCTCATCATTCTTCGTCTGATGCCATTCTTTCATCAGCTTCGGATAATCTTCGATCGTTTTCTTCATTGCTTTTTCCATTGTCATTCTCCTCCAATAATTGTTGCGTGTTACATCTTATGCAGGAGGGAATCTTTCATAAAGCATGAGTGCCGTTTAGAAGAGAACGAGAGCAACAAGAAAAAGCCTGCAGCTTTGGCAGACCTTGTGATTACGCGACTTTCAGTTGTTTTCGTTCTGTTTTGCATGAGGCACAGGAGCTATGTCCCAAATTTCCTGAACTTGTTCTTCTGATGACTGGTGCTTTCCAACAAAACCCATGCTTGCACTGCCACCAAACCATCTTATTGCTACCAAAAGAAACGCTGTCTGGTCGTAGTGAACCATTTTTCTCCAGATGCCATTCGCTTGTGATTTCGGGATGTGTGACAGCTAACGCCCGCTCTTTGACTAATTTTAGCCCAGAACAATAAGGACAACCGACACCATATGCTCTACTGTACGCATTGGCCTCCCACTCATGCTCTTTCTCACATAGCCACCATACCTTTTTATTGCTTTTGGCGGGCGTCTCCTCTGCTCGCATTGTTCCGTTCTTCACTGGGTGCCATTCTTTAGCTATTGCTGGATATAGAAAAGATAGACTTCTATCTGGGGTTAATCTTTGACCTGCACAATAGGGGCAACCTCTACCACTTGTTCGGTTGCTGATGACCGCGTCCCATTCATGCCCTTGTTCACACTTCCACCAAACTCTTTTTCCATTTCGTGCGGATATTTCGTCTGGTTTCAGCTCTCCATTTTTGGAAGGATGCCACTCGATTGCTACGAGGGGGTACAGGGAGGCTAAGGAATGCTCCGGAGTAAATCTTCGACCGGAACAATACGGACAGCCATCCCCCGCCTGTCGCCTATTAGCCGAAGCTTTCCACTCGTGTCCTTGGCTACATTGCCACCAAACTTTCCGATTGCTTCCAAACGTGATATTTTCCGGGCTTAATTTCCCGTTTTTCGAAGGATGCCATTCTTCAACAAACTGAGGATGTGTGTGCACGATTGAATTAGCTCGAGCCAATTCCTCGATAAGTTCGTAGATGTGTTCTTCATCTGCTGTGACATCTACTTTGGGCACCCATTGACCTTCTATGACCGAGTCATCCATGATCTTGGTGATTGTGTCGGACAGAGTGTTGTTCTCATCCAAACAATACAGCAGTGTGGCTTCTCCAACAGGGTTGTATGTAGGGCAATCCTGTTCCCGCACACGTATCAATTTGGTTGTAGGCATGTGTTTCGCCAGAAGTTCATCCTTTTTCAGATCTCTTTTTAAGTCCTGGTGATAATAACTCCCATCATATTCTATAGCGAGATTTAAGGAAGGGATAAAGATGTCTATACTCATCCGAGAATGAGGTATTGGATACTGACGTTCTGCGTCGGGGTGCAGGCTATGGATGTAATAATAGATACATAGTTCGGGAAAAGATGTTTGCGTCCCCTCGTTGCATTTGGGACAGCCTCTCCCGCGTGTTCTGCTCCCAACTGCAGCCTTCCATTCGTGTCCCTTGTAACATTCCCACCACACTTTTTTATCGTTTCCAAATGACACTTCGTCTGGTGTGAGCTCTCCGTTTTTTGATGGATGCCACTCTTTTAGGAGCTTTGGATAACGGAAAGCCAAGGTGCGTTCAGGAGATAACTTGTGCCCGGAGCAGTAGGGACATCCACGCCCTGACGTTCTTTTTGCAATAGTAGCCTCCCACTCATGCTTCTGTTCGCACTGCCACCAAACCCTCTTTCCGCTTCCATAAGAGAAATCTTCCGGACAACTACCTGCATTGTTGGTCGGGTGCCACTCTTTTACAAGTCTCGGATATTCTGCCAGCGATTTCTTCTTTAAACTTTTCATGTATAAAGCCCTCCCTTGCTTGATGCGTGTTGCATCGTATGCAGGGAGTCATTGGATTACCGTTGTTTTCAGCTCTAACAATTCGAATGATAATTCTTTTGTTCTATGTAAAGAGAATACAAAAAAACCACCCATATATATGGATGGTTACTTTATCTTCAACTACTTAAAACTTTCCTTTTTACATACCTTTTTACTATTGAGTTCCTTTTTTACAGTTTGACAAGCGTTTCCTTCCTAAACTCCAAACCCTTCGCAGCAATGCACATGACTACAAATCCTAAAATTCCTACGACTATTGCTTTTATTGCGAATGGAAATAACCAAGCAAACAAAGCCCAACCTAACGTAACTTTCCCCAATGCTAATGCAACTCCAACCGCAATAGCTGCTGATGAAGCAATTATTACCCAAAACGCAATTTTCATTATAAGATCTTTCATTAAAATCTCTCCCTTTAAATGCCTTTTTACTTTCTGTATGGCTACGTACCTTTTTAATTAATTTCTATTTAGCTCACCATTTTTCTAGGGCTTTCATCGCGATCCATCCTGAAACAAAACCAATAAACCCAAAGATCATCGATTTTATTGCAAATTGAAACGACCATGAAAATATAGCCCAACCTAATGCAACTTTCCCAAAAGCAAGTCCAACTCCAACCGCAATAGCTGCTGATGATGCAATTATTACCCAAAACACAATTTTCATTATAAGATCTTTCATTAAAATCTCTCCCTTTCTATAGCTTTCTATGCCTTTTTACTTTCAATTTACCTTTTTATAAGATTAATTTTCTTTTGCGTCCCAAGGTGCCCAAAATTTCATAGCTACACACGCAAGTACAAAACCTACAATTCCAAATATTATTGACTTTATTGCAAATGGAAATAACCATGAAAGTAAAGCCCAACCTAACGTAACTTTTCCTAAAGCTAATCCACAACCAACCGCAATAGCAGCTGCAGATATAATTAACGACCAAAATATAATCCACATAACCAAATCTCTCATCTAAATCTCTCCTTTTCTATATTCCTACACTTTTTCCGTTTCTATTTGTCCTTTTTTCTTACCAAACACCCATTTGTTTTCCGATTTTACAATACGCAAACAAAAAGCATGCACATAAAAGTAAAATTGCTATTCCATTTTTCAGTAGAAACATACTAGGAAATATAGTGACTATCACAACAATTCCTAATACTACAAAAAATGTAAGCATTGAAAAAACAAAACCAATAAATAACCAGCTGTTGTTCGCTTCTTTCATTTTGAAACCACTCCTTTTTAGATAATTCCTTTTTATTTAGCCTAAGTAGCCGCCATGTTTGTTGAAGATGTTGTATTATATTCAAAACCACCCAGCTTACTACTTGGAAAACCAAGCACAAAAAAACTCCTTAGAGAAGGAGCGTTGATGGACCTATTTATTAAATTTATAAATCGTAGCTAATATCAAATTTTGATGTGATCCAACCGAACAGAATAATATAAAGAGCACCTAATATTGTCATTGGAATAAAAATAAAGAATAAAATTATGGGATAAGAAATGAAAAAATATCCAAAAATCATACTAATGCCAACCCCAAACGCTCCTGTTGCTCCAAATAGCAACAATAGTAACACTTCCTTATCTAATGCCCAGTTTTTCATTTTTACTCTCTCCTTTTCAAGTTTGAATTTTACTTGTTATATTAGTCATCTTATTCAAACGGTTTATTGATTAGAACAAGTTCTTTACTCACAATTAATTAATTGAAGCAAACCAACAAAAAAAACCACCCCCTCTAAGGAGATGGTCAGTATATCATGTTAATTAAGCGATTTGTCCGTGTTTACGCATCATATCAAAGAATATTTTGTCTGGTCTGATATCTAAAGCTTGCTTCGCTAAACCGTCCGCAATCTCGTTGAAATCGTCACCCGTATGAGCATCTACTTTGCAGAATTGGACACGCATCTGAGGATTCTCTCTAAAGAACTTCTGACACCAGTCGTAATAGACTTTAGAAAACTCGTTTGATCTTTCCCATACTCCAAGTGCATGTAAGGCAACTCCTTTGTAATCGAAGAATATGATGATGTCTTGAGCATTTACCGATTTAGCATATGTCATAGCCTTCATTGCTCCAAGTAATTCCCCACCAATTTGTTGCATTGCTGCTGCTTCTTTATTTTTTCCAGCTGTCTTTTCCAAATGTAGGATCTTGCCGTCTAACACATAAACTATGCCACAGCTATAGTTATTCAGTTCAGAAGATGAAGAACCGTCAACATAACAATGAATTGCATCCACGGGAAGTTCATCTTCCCCCTTGACTAAATAATCTTTGGACTTAATATAAGCTAGAGCGTCTTTCTCATTCTTAAACGACTTATATTCTGGGGATACGCCATGTACCGACTTGTTAATACCCACGACCAGTTGTTTGGCAGCTTCCCATTCTGTTTCAATCTTTGCAAATACCGCTTCCTTTTTGTTTAAATCATATCCTTTTCGTATCCCATACCATTTACCCATTCTTATTTCCTCCTCTTGTTAGGTTCTAAACAATACTCATTTGCTTATCAAAATCCGCATGACGGGAATCGATGCGAAACCATCCCGAACATAACTGTGGAATCGATGCCATCCATCAATAAGCCATTCGTAATCATCTTCCACATTTTCAAAAACGGGATATTGTTCTTCGTGACACGGAACATCTCCATTTCGCAAATATTGTTCATGATATTCGTCGAAGTTTTTATAGCTTTCTTTCAGCTCAGCAAACGACATGCATCTTTTTTTTGCTTCTTCTACAGTTATCCATTCTACTTCATACTTCACGTCGTTATAATGCTTCTTTTCCAGATACGGAAAAGCTTCTACGGATTCTATTGCTAGTAGTGGCAATTCTGAGTATCTGTAAATAACCATTAAAGTCTTCCCTCCTTAAATAGAGGTTTTTCGCCTCTCCCTTTCTTATGAAATCCCATCATTATATGCATCAGGCTTGGTATTGATAAGGCGAACCCTGCATTACCAAAGGGAATAAACACTCCGCTTTAGACAGAAAAAAAAGCCCAAGGAAGATCCCAAGGACTTTAATGTAGAAAAGAAACTATTCGGAAACGGACTCGAAACTAGCAGATATTGGCATTGTAACAAAGCCTGCATCGTTTAAAATCGAAAAATGTTTCGCATAACGTCCCTCGACCACTTGCTTCACCTCGTAGATTGCTCCCGCGGTTACTTTGTCTAATCTACAGCTACTTTTTGCTCTTAACTTCATTCCTTCTACCATGGAAATCGCTCCTTTTTAAATAGAGATATTTTGTACCTCAACCAATTTGTGTGGTACGCTCTATCATATGCGGAACTCTCTTTTTGATTACTAGACTACTCCAAATAGAATTTCTTATTTTCTTTAATCGATTGAATATAAAAAGGTAGCTCTTGGAATTCAAACATAAACAAAGTTTGTTGATATATATCTTTTATTTCTGCATGTGGAGCACCTTTTTTTTCTAGGCATTGTCCTTTATAGTATAAAAATTGTCCGACCAGAAAGTAAAAGGAAGTTGTTTTTGATTGTTGTATTCCATGATTGGCGGTTTCTAGAGCAGCATCGTAGTCTTGCATGTCATATAGTGTTTTACACTTATTGTATAGTACAGCTATAAGGGTTTCGTGTATTTTGAAATCATTATAGTTTTTATGTGTATGTTCCTTTAAAATCTTATTGTAGTAATACAGGCTCTTCTTCGTCTCTCCAATTTCCGAATAAACATTCGCAATGGAATTTTCAATCTTGATTTGTAGAAATCTGAATTGAATCGTTTGCTGATTCGATGTAATTAAGCTTTCTTTTAGCCCCTCAATACATTCTTCTCCAGTAATTCTTCTAAGATTGTAGCTAGCAATTTTTAGCATGTAATTAGAATAGGAATTTAACCAAACATTATCCTTATCCAGACTTTCTTCTTCTATCATTGAAATAACCATTTCATAGTTTTGCTCTTTTAACTGAAGGTCAATATTCTTAATTAGTTCCTCATTATCTAAAACATTTTCATAAAAGAGCATTTCAATAAAGTATTCAACAGGAACTTTTAATTTAGATGCAATTTTTAATAAAGTATCTATAGCCGGAAAAACATCCCCGCCCTCTATCCTGCTGATTGTGGACTGAGTGCAAATTCCTGATGCTAGATCCTTTTGGGACAATCGCATTTCACTTCTGAGCCTAGCGATCTCAACTCCCAGGTATTTCATTTCCAACAAAATCACCCCATATATAGAAGTAGACATGAAAAATCAATAAGTGTTTTATCACAATGTTTTTTGCCTCTATATGGAATTTTTCCCTAATCACAGCGGCCAAAACTGATATTAATTGTTCATCCCTAAGTTATTGATATTATCATATTCTTAATAGAAAAAATAATTATTGGTACTTAATTAATAATTTCAGAATATTCTTCATTAAAACCTATGATATTACTCGTAATTATGTTAATTAATATATATTTTATAGTAAAAAAGACTCCCTTTTATAGGAGTCATTGGTTCAGGTATTATGCTATTAAATTTAATGTATTAAGAGCTGGTTTTACATATTGCTGAATGTTTTCATCGGTAATAGCACATCCTGCAGCATGTGGATGACCTCCACCTCCAAATCTCTTGGCAATGTCTACTACTGGAAGTTTATCATCCTTCGATCGGAACGACAAAGTTCCTTTTGTCAGGTTGATGAGGACTACATAGTCTAAATAATCTCGAGTTTCGGCAATAAAGTGTCCAACCTCGGAGTGGTACTGTTCGCAAAGCACGACAGCTGCATGCTTGCCATCCACTTTAATTTCCTGTGCATAGCGATTTCTTTCTCTTAAATAGTGATAAATACGTTTTTCTTCTATTTTTAGCAATAATTCGAACTCTTTAGTAAAGACAAAACGTTTCTGTTTTATCATATGTCGCACCAATTCGAGATAAGCAGAAAAACCTATAAGATAAAACAGGTTATTTAACCGTTGCGGCTCGACATTTCCTTCTCTTTTCCAATCCCAAGTATCCCAAGAACGAACATTCTCAACGAATTGCTCTAAGGACTGCATAGATAGGTGTGATAAAACTCCAATTTTCATTAAGAAGTCTGCGTATAGGCTTGTTCCACAAGCAAAACGCTGATTTGCCATCACTGCAACTTCAGCCCAATCATAGTTGTTCAACTCGATTGCTGATAGATGATGATCAAACATTAACACATCTAATTTCGCAATTACTGCTACTTCAATGCTTTCAGCTACTTTTGCAGAGGGAGAAATATCGGTAAGAATTAATAAATCATCTTCTTGCATCTTTTCTAATAGAACAATAACTTCTTTATCTACTTCATGATTTCCTACAGCCTTATACTCCACGTTTGGAAATGCCTCTAAGGATAATGCAATTGGAGACAATCCGTCCAAATCGTTGTGAGAAAGGTGATATACCATTCCTTTTCTCTGTTGTAAAGAATGAACCTTTTTACGAATAGTTGGTGTGATTTTCATATAAATTCCTCCTGTTTATATATTGAGGTACATCGTCCTCATCCTGTTTATTTGTTACCATCTATCGTATGCGATAGAACATTTCTTTATAACGACAAAGAAGCAGGACCACCACTAAGGCGACTCTGCTCCCTTTAACTAACCAAATATTAGTGAAACGGATGAATTTAAATAACTCCTTCCCGAAGCTCTTTCAATTTTTCGAGAATTTCTTTTTCTTTTGTTAAAGAAGAAAGTATTTCGTTTTCCTTCATTCTTCTCGATAAATCTTGATTAGTCTTCACTATTTTAATTAAAGGTTTCCATTCCGCCACTAAATATTCTAACAAATCATATATATTCGTATACAATTGGTCATTTTCATGCATTTGATGGAAAATTGCTTCTTCTAGACTATTTTCCACAATACGCAATGTCTCCGCATAACTAATGAGAATTTGCCTGAATGCCTCTCTATGACTTTGCCCATTAAAATGCACATAAGTGCAGGCGGTGTTACATAGCCATTCAACCTGTTCTAGCAGGATTTTCACCGACTTGCTGGCGTATTCAAAGCTATTGTTTTCGACGAATTGTCGAATTCTAGAAAGGGTATCGTAGGCTTCTACCCAATCAGGTTTGGGTTTGTGTTTCGGTTTTTTAAACTTCTTTGAGATAAATTTTATTATTCTTACATAATCTTCCGTTATGACAAGGTATAACATCACAAAGAATAGTAATATTCCTAGTATTATTAATAGTACTTCTCCCATTCACAAGTCAGCTCCCTTTGTTCTCATCCTTTTTAGTTGTATATCAAAAGAGAACCACCCGTAAAGGTGGTTGTCTCGTATATTTATTGCTGTTTCCCTTCGATTACATACTTAATATCACGTACAAAGTCATCATGGTCATGAGCCATATAGCCACTCCCAAGGATAACAATCGTCTCTCCTGAAGAAGATTCAATACACGACCCATAATAACCATCAGACATCGTATTTATTTTTATATCATTCACTATATAAGAGGCAGTGTCACAGCCCAATTCTTTATCAGTAATCTTTTCACTTTCGGGATAAGTCAATTCGTCTCCCTCTAGTTTTAACTGTTTCGGCTTTCCGCCAGGTACAATATGAATGATGGCAGTCGTCTCATTCTCTTCTTGTTCGAAAATAAGGTCAACTGACACCTGTTTAAATACCTTTTGAATGGTTAAATGCGGATGCAATGAATTCCCTTGCTGATCAAAATAACTTTCGTCTCCGATAACTAATGCTAGATCTCTAACCTTTTGTTTACTCATATTCATTTCTCTCCTTTGATAGCTCGATGCGAACATCGTCCATTTATTTAGGTACCGTCCATTATATGCAACCTTCCCCTAAATCATTAATAATCTAGGAACAATTTTTTCTCGTAATAAAAAAGCCCGCAACAATAGCAGGCTTCTTTCCACTAACTTTAAGCTGTCTTTGCTAAATATCGCTTGGTTATTTCTCGAAGAATAGCACGTTCTTCCACTAGCTCTTTCTGAAGAGAATCTACCTCAGACAATGCAATATTTTTCGCATTCTGAATTTTATCCAATTCATCTCGCATTTTACTCATTTCCTCCGTCAGATTGGCTATCAACTCGTCTTTTTCTTCTATAGTGAACTTTTCTGATGTTTGTTTATTAGCTACTTCATCGGTTACCGCTGACTCATTAATTTTATCATCGCTCATACTCACGCTTTTCTCCTTTTCTTTCGCTTCTACGCTAGGATTAAATGCTGCAGATGTGGGAGCCACATATTCAACGTGCGTTTCGTTTTCTGTTTGGCTGTTTGCTTTTGAATTATCTTCCATTGGCAAATTCAACTCCGGATGCTTATAATTAAGATTCGTTTTTGGGGTTCTTCTCTTCCCAGGATTTTTATGTTTCTTGGTTAAACCGTTCACGCTCTTGAATTGATAGACTGACTCGACCGACATGTTATATTCCAAAGCTATACGTTTGTCTTTCCATCCTCTCTCTCTACATTTCTTATAATTACTTACGGTTAATTTGGACATATCAATAACTTCCTCCTCCATATTTTCTATTTCTTGTTTATCGACGATTCCAATTGCTAAAAGTCTTTTTGCTTTTTCTTCTCGTTGCAAGAAAGCTTTTTTCATCTTTTGCTTGATTCCTTTTCTTGTCCTAGAAATATGGGTTTGTGTATATCCCATTTGTATACCTAATTGTCTTTGGTTTAGACCATCCTTTCCATGAAGCATATTGTGGAAAACTGTTAACTCTACTGGTTTCAATGTGTTTTGAGCAATATCAATCATTTCTTCAACCTCTGCACGATTAACAAGATCCCTTTCTATGTCTACTCTTGCATCTGGAACAAGGTCTTCTACACGAAGTTCGTTCCCGCTGCTATTATCTGAGTGAACGATAGTTTCAAGGCTTACTAGCAGATGTTTGTTCTTATCTTTGCGAAGTTGCATTAATATCTCATTATTAATAACAGTACTGGCATAAGTGGCAAATTTTATTTCCTTATCTAAGTCGAAGCTTCGAATAGCTTTCATCATTCCAAACATGCCTAGCGAATGTTTTTCTTCTATAGTAAGATGGGGTGTTTTAAATTTATTGCAGAGGTAATAAATGAACTTATCATTGTTACGAATAATATCATCTTCGATATACCGCTTATCTTCGTTAGAAGAACACTCCATATACGCTCTTAACATTTTTTCATTGTCCTCGTACGCTCTTAATTTAGTCACTCTTCTCCCCACCTTTCTCCAACTAATACATCTAGACAACCTTAAATCTAATTGATTCTCCATTACTTGTTGGTCTATTTTAGTTAAGAAGCAGAACAACTATAACGATTGCATCGTCGAACCCTGCGGAATAGAAGAAAAAGCAACTTTTGTTCAGAAGAGAACAGCATTCACTAGCTTTCTCTGAAGGGTCCAGAGGTATAATGGCTAGGAAAATGGACAAAAAAAAGAAAGCCCTCCTAGAATGGAGGACCTTCTGATGGGCCAATAGTTATTTCTCTGTTTACTTATCTTTCCTTTAACGAAGTAACGAAATAATCGATGGGGTATCCTAGTGCATTTGTAATCTTTCCCATTTGCTTATAATAAGTAGAGGCATTTGGACTGTTCCCTGTTAGTATAAGGTTCAATGTAGGTCGAGAAACTCCCGTAGCAGTTGAAAAAGATGATTTTGAATAACCTTCTGACAGTATATAGGCTAATAAATGTTCCCCAATTTTATCCCTGTATTGATACAATTCCATAAATTTATCCAACCCCTCTCCTTCATATCATTGTTTTAGTTTATTATACAAAACTGCATAAGGGTGCGACAGCACATATTAAAAAAAATCACACCTGCGTCAACAGGAGTGATTTTCTGCTATCGATTTATTATTCTTCGTCTGTTAAAAAGATACTTTTAATTCCACAATTGTTCAGCATTTAAAAGAATCTATCCTTCTGTTTCAACCTTGTCGTCTTCGGTTACATCCCAGATATAGACCTCACGACCAGCAATGAGCTCGTCGTATTCGCCGTTTTGGATATTCACTGCGACTAGTTCACTTGCTGCTGGAGCATTCTCTGCCTCTACCACTACAGTCTCTACTTGGATATCTCTCTCTTCCCATGTTTCGGACAGATCGAGTGCGATATTATATTGATTCATTGGACACCTCCTGAGTTATTTTCCTTTATACCTCTAGCTCAGTTTCTAGATCTTTATCTAATTCTAATTCTTCCCCAGGCTCTTTCCTTAAGGCTAGCTCTCGCTCCAACTCTTCTAAATCTACTTCTAACTCAGCCTCCTCTTCTTCCTCTAGTTTCGATGCTTCAATTTGCTGTAGAATATCCGTTACTGTATCTGGTTTAACTTCTGCAGATGTAATTCCGCCGTACACATAAGCATCTTCTGGATGTACATCTTCTTGATATACAGTAAGCAATTCTTCTTCCATCATGCCTTCTGTATCATAGTCTACAATTGTTACGTCTACCTCTTGGTCTGCAATTACACTTTGCACATTTCCGCCTACGATTGTCACAATTACTTTTGCTGGTTGATTTTCCATTGTAATCTCTCCCTTTGATTTCATGTATTTTCCTAATAACTGCAATTGTTTGATTTCTGCTTTCAAGTGCTCCATTTGTTCGGCGATAAAGGAATCTTCCACAATATAAATATTTTCCAACTCGAACAATTCTAGATCCTCCATACCATGTGACGATTCTTTTAATTCTATAGGTACTCGGTACACATCATCTTTTAGCGTAAAACAAGCCATTTGACCAAGCTTCAAGAAAGAACCTTCTAGCAATTCTTCTAAAATAGAAACGTTGTACTTATTCACCCAGTAATTACTTTCCGAGCTCATATCCATATAAGTGGATTCAATCTTTTCTACCAGTTGTTCGTACGTTAAGGAATGTTTCATGTTTTTCTTCCTCCCTTATCCATTTTTATTTTTTAGCTAATCATTTGAGCATATAGCTCATCTTCTACTTGGAAAAATGCGGACACAACTTCTGGACAGAAATGCGTACCGGTATCTTTCTTAATGATGTTAAGTGCCGTTTCCCTTTTTAATGCTGGACGATACGGACGTTCGGAAATAAGTGCATCATATACATCAGCAACAGATATAATTCGTGAAAAAACATCGATTTCTTCTTCTGGTAGTGAATGTGGATATCCTTTCCCATCAACTCGTTCATGATGACTAAGAACTGCCTTGCGAACATTCTCTGGAAACAAATTTTTATCCAACATGTTGTAACCATGAAGTGGATGACCTTTCACTATTTGAAACTCTTCTTCTGTTAGACGACCAGGTTTATTTAAAATCTCTAGTGGTACATAAATCTTTCCTATGTCGTGAAGACGAGCTGCGAAATAAATCATCTCGACGTCTTCTTCTGTAAAGTTCATTTCTCTTGCGATTTCTGTAGCAACATTAGCTACATGATTAGAATGATCAGCTGTGTATCCATCGTATGCTAATAAATGTCTATACATTTGTTCATAACGATCCCTTTTGATTGATTTCATGAGAAACCCCCTTTTTTGTTAAGACATAACATTGTATGCAGGCTCCTTGTCCTTCATAATAATTCCTCTATGTACTGTGTCGTACGTTGTTCGGAAGTAAACGAATAAAGGAATTCCATAAGAAAAAGAGATCCTATAAGGACCTCCCAAAATCATTTGTAAAATTATTGACAGAAAAAACACCTTAGCTCTCTTAGGTAGGAGCTTAGGTGCTTTACTTTAATTTTCTAATAAAGGTAGCAATCCTGGTTCCTCTTGGTAGGTTTAATCTACTTTCTTATCTCTCTTTGCAATAAAATGATAAACACTTCCTGCGTTAGAATCTGATGGAGCTGATGGATTATTAAATTCTTCCCAAGCATGACTAAAGGAACTTGTAACCATATCATGTAATTCAAATAATTCATCATGGTTATCTTTTGTAGAAGCTGATTCCGTATCAAGACTCAATTCTTCAATTAAATTCAGAAAATCCATAGTTTCGTGTTCGTTATAAAGACCGTAAATATCCTTAATCATCCTATACGCTAAGATATTTGGTATACATTCATTAATGTCCATCAGGAAGATGAATGAATCTTTATTATTCTTGTGGTATACCTGCACAAGATCAATTTCATGTTTATGAAAAGCAATCATTATATTATCCCTTAACATATTTTCATTAAAATAAAAGACACAATCCGTTCCTTCTTCCGACAACATGGATAAACCGTTAATAAAGGACTTCTTAATTCCCATTCGACATTCAACTCCTCTTCTTATTTTAGTAGTTTCCTTTTTCACTAGTTTCTAATCATTTTTTTGTTAATTGAAGTGCTTGTAATTTCTTTCGAATGCGAGTAATTCGACCACAGAATTCAAGAAAGGGTGCGGCGTAAAATTACTCAGTGTCGCTTGGGGATATCCATTTTTATCATCCTTCCTAATTATAAATAATCCTGTGTTTCCCTTAAGATTTATTTATGATATGCATTACTTTTATAAAAACATCAAAAAAAAGGCACAACCAAGTGGCAGGCCTTTACTAAATTATTTCGTGTTGTTGTCTTCTTCATCTTCAATCAGAATAATTTCAACGCTCTTGATACGAACGTCTGAATATTCATAGTTCCCATAGTCCTTATAGGTAGCGAAAACATCATATACGCCATCTCCAAAGCCTGAACTAAAAGCTACTGCTAATCCTTCATTCCCCATGCGGTAAGGAAGTGAACCAGCTTGGTTTTCACCTAGCGTAATATCCGAGATCTGATCATAAGTACCTGTTGTTTTAATAAAGCTAACAACTTTTTCTTCAATTGATTCCATCGCATTTTTTAGAACCAATAGAGACAGCTCTTTTGGTGATTTACTCGAGAAGCGAAGGAAATAACTAGATAAATTAGATTCGATAGCAATGCCCTGCTTTGTTAAGATATCGGCTACTTTATCTCCACCTGCTCCCCAAAACTGAATCCCGATTTCTTCTCCATCATTTTCCCACTGTGATTTGATGTAGGAAGGATCCATCACCATTAATTGTCCTGAATCTACCCCTACGCGTCCGATTAATTTTCTTTCCATGTTTAACTCCTCCTCTTTCCTGTTTAGTTATGCATTCGCCATATGTTTAGCAGCTTCTTCATTGCACATATACGAACCTAATCTCTCGATAGCTTGATCCAAGCTAAACATACCCAGTACGTAAAGCTCTCTTATGGTATTAACTGCTGGATGTGGTCCATCAATGTGAAATTGCTCTAACGATTTTTCATCCATCGCATAAAGTTGACCATTCTCTGATACAACCCCACCTTTTGCAAGCCAACGAACCATTCGTTCCTTTTTACTTAGAATGGTCATGCTTTTCCCTCGGAAAACAGCAGCCTCTTCTGGTTCTTGTTCAGAAATGAACAAAGCATTTGGTTGAAGAGAAAATGATGGCATTTCACAACTGACACAATGTAATCCTGCGAATATTGCTTGTTCCATATTTATGCACGCTCCTTTTCATCATCACGCATTTGTGCGTGTCCTTTTGTGTTAGTTCTATGTATGATATGCAGAAACGCTTATACTGAACACAAAAAGGAGACGTCCGAAGAGACATCTCTAATTGCCGATATACTCCATCAAATCTAATTGAAAGAAATTCTCCAGTTTCTCTATAGCATCTTTAGATGCTCGCCCACCTTCCATCAAATTGACCATTTCTCGTTCATCTACAGATATGCTAGCTGCAAGTTCTGCAGGATGTATATTGGCATTTTTGCAGTACTGATAGATGTATTCTCCAATTGGCTCTTTGAATCTAGTTAGTACTTTCATACAATCCCCTCCCTTTTTATGAGCTACTGTAGTTTATGCGAAAATCTGTGTTTTTATAAAAACGCTATTAAAGTAAATGATTCACCAAATTATGGTGTTTTATGACCGTTCACTAACCATTTTTCCTATTTCTTGCATAACATCCTATATACCGAAATAGTAGACTAAGGTACAGTAGGAAAGTAGTAAACTATTTCATGGAGGGAGAGCTTAAGATGAAAATGAACAGAAAAATAATGACTGGAATGCTTGCCGTAGGTCTTTTAACAACTGGGGTATTGGGTGTTCAAGCTGAAGAAGAAGCTCGTGGCATAAATATTACTGTTCCTGGATTAAACGGAACTAACACCGCAGGAAAGCAAACTAAAGTAATTTCGGATATGGATGGATATTTAAACATTTATGAAATTTCTGGCGATAACAAAATGGATGGAAGAGCAGAGACAGCACTTCATACCTCAACAGGTCCTTGGGTACGTTTATCTCATGACAATAAGGGCTATTTATTACCGAATTCAATAAAAAAAGATGCGAAAATAACTGCTAGATTCAGTTCTGATTTAACGACCTACCTACCTATTACGGTTACTGGTTCATTCCAAGGTAATTAAGTCACTGATTCCAAAGACATTATTAAACAGATTTAAAGACCATGAGGATTTTAAATCCACGTGGTCTTTATTTTTACCTTAAGCTTTCTAAAAAGGGCATCTCCCATTTAGGAAAGTAAATTGTAAATTATAATTGACTAATGTTTATATTTCTGGTTTACTTGAGTTGAGGATATAACCAAATGGTGTCCCGTAATTACTAACTGTGAAATTGATACTATTAATTCCAGTGGTTTTAAGTAGCAGAATAGGAGAGTGAGAAATGTTAAAACAACAAATTGGGGTTGAATTCAAGCGGATATTTACGTTTAATAGAGTTTTAATATGGTTTCTAATTATTACTTTGCCTGTGTGGATACAGTTCTTGATAATACAGGATGGCTATTCCTTCACAGACAATATAGACCTTTACGGGCGTTTGCTTAACGGTGTTAGTGCAATGATTTTTCCAATTTTGATATTGTTCGTTTTTGCCGACACAATAATTCATGAAAGAAATAATAATTATTTAACTTACACCAAGATTAGAATAGATTTTAATACATATCTGAACGCTAAAATCATAGTAAATGCACTTCTTTCATTTGGGGTTTCATTCCTATTTGCATTTTTACCGTTCGTATTTGTTCAATATATAAACCCATCTTTTGGATTTATCTCTGATATCGGGGTTAGTGGAAATCTACCTGGCACAGTAACTTTCGACCAATTATTGGTTTTCGGACCTTTTGTGTATGGATTAATATACTCCATCTGGGTGGGACTTAATGGTGTTTTATTTGCTACTTTGCCTATAATCTTATGCCTACTCTTAGATAATTCATTTGTTGCACTATCAATACCATTTGTATGGTATCAAGGGTTGAGTTTTATCTCTGCTGTGTTAGGCATTGCAAAATTTGCACCATTATATACGGTTTTCCCATATTCTATAATCCAACAAGAATTATGGACAGTATTTGTACCATTTTCTATCCTATTAGTAATCGTGATTGTCAGTTATATATATCTAAAGAAAAGGAATTCAACAGAATGGTCATTTTAAGGAGTCTTATTAATGAGCTTTTGCAGTTAAGATGGATTATATTGGGCTTTGTTATCTTTATCTTTTGTTTTGGAATTAGAAAAACAATTATCGAAAGTAGTGCACCTGTAAATGCCTGGGATCTGTTAATAACATTATTAAGCGATGTTAACTTGATTCTTTATTTCATTTTGCCATTTCTGTTGTATTTCAATGTTATTTTTTTAGTAAAGAACTTTGAATATCATTCATTGATTAGATTAGGCTCATATCAAAAGTGGGTAAGAATGGTCACAATGAAAATCCTAATTTATATAATTTTGACGATTTTCGTTTGGTTATTAGTTGCATTCATTATGACTATAGGCTTCTCTTATACAAACGAATGGAGTTTAGGAAGTAATTCATTTGTAACTACTGACATTATGAGTCAGTATTTTACTACTCCAGCTCTAGCTTTAATATATCAAATAGTTATGTTCTTTATTACGACATTAATTATCTTAACTTTTGTAAATACTACATATGTTTTCCTTCAGTCTTGGAAATGGATTAGTTTTGTTGTTACCGCTTTATATATATTTTCTCTTGTATCCTGGAAGCTTTTCCCTGAGAACCTTACGAAAGTATCTCTTTCAAACTATGTGGCTATGTATCAAACATTAAACCTTTGGAAAAGCACATTCACGACACCTATAATGGCAATCATTTCGATTGTATTAATCTACTTAGTCTTGCAATTTAAAGATGGAAAACTTAAAGTAAGCCTCACCTCTTTTCAGATGGGAATCGCCGTATATCTTTCTATAGTCGTACTAGGAACTTATTTTATGACGGATATCCGAAGTAACACTGTTATCGATCTATTTCTCCTTAATTTTTTCGGCACCTCATCGTCGGGTTATACTCTCATGTCTTATTTGTATTATATAGTAGTATTTTTTGGATTTTTATATCTTACCCAAGTCTATCTAACTAGAGAATTTTCAGAATTGAGTTACTACAAAATCATACGATACAGCTCCATGTTTAAGTGGATGGGTGAATGGTTACGAAAGATTTTATTAATGGCTATGTTGTATTTAGCTTTTATATTTTCATTGACTTTGATAGTGGCATATTCTAGAGGGATGGAATTTTCCTTACAGGTAACTGTAGTAGAAGATATGACTTTTGCTTCTCTGTTATATCACTTTTTTATCAATGGCTTACTACAATTAAGCATTTACCTTTTACTAATGATTACGTTGCAAATAGTTTTCAAAAGAAGTTCAACCAATTTACTGACAATAGCCTTTTATATCGCGTTACTATTTCCTGGATATAAATATATTCCAGTGGGTTTAAATGGGTACAGCCATTTGATAAATGGTTCCTCACCAATAGTTATATCATTGTATTTGTTCCTCGTAGCTTTAATTGAAGGGATATGTATATTTTATTTGCTAAAGAAAAAATATGTATTAGAGGGAGTATGATTATATATGAGCCTTATTGAAGTAAGAAATGTCCATAAGTCCTATAAGGGCTTAACTATATTCCAAGATATAGATCTAACTATTGAAAAAGGGAAAATTTACGGGATTGTAGGTCCTAACGGCTCTGGCAAATCTGTATTATTCAAGTTAATCTGTGGATTCGTGAGACCTGACAACGGAGAAATACTAATCGGAGGGGAATACTTACACAAGGATATAACTTTTCCAAAGAATTTTGGTATCATAATTGATAGACCCGGTTATCTAGGGAATAAAACCGGTTTTGAAAATCTTAAATCTCTAGCTATGATACAAAATAAAATTGATGATGAACAAATCATTAATACAATGAACTTAGTTGGACTCCAGTCTACAGCAGAACAGAAGGTTCGTAAGTATTCATTAGGCATGAAGCAGAAGTTAGCTTTGGCACAAGCCTTCATGGAAAATCAGGAAGTATTAATACTGGATGAACCTTTTAATGCTCTAGATTCTGAAAGTGTGGAGAAATTGCGTAGCCTCTTACTTGCTTACAGAGAAGAAGGAAAAACAATTATAATGACTAGTCATAATCAAGAGGATATTGATTTACTCTGTGATGAAGTCTATAGAATTAATAAGTTTAAGTTAGAAAGCTTATACTAGTTATTACTACTACTTCTGTGGATTCTGAAAAACGAATCTATGTAAGATTTAGAATAAATACGATAATAAAATATAATGAGCTAGGAGAACATATCCCAGCTCATTTTTCATGTGTATTCACATCAACTTTTCCACTAATATAGCCTCTATAAAAACAAAACCTTTAATCTATGATTGTAACATCGACAATTTCATCTAGGTTTAGCTTTAATAAATAGAAAGGATCTTGTAATTCAATTTCTCTTCTGCTTAGGTCTACCCCTTCGACAATGCCTCTTCTATATACAAACTCCCCATCTCTCCACATCTTCACTTTCGTGTCTGCTTTACTGATAATTGCAATGTCTAAGATGGTTTGAATCGCATCATAATCCCATTCATCTAATTGTGGCTTTGCTTCCCTTTTTAACCCCTGTTTAAAGCCTTTTAGCATAGACACGTGCTCTGTTAACATCATGCCTTGCCACTTCTTCATGCCACGGTCTACAATCAAAATGTCCACTCCCTATTCCTTATGCCCACCGACCATCTTAGAGCGTTTCACTGCAGTTCCTGCAGCTGTATAGGAAACGGCTCTCAATAATGCAGCAGACCCATATCGATTTCTAATATTATCCATAGCGGTTGCAAGCTTCCGGTTCTTCCAATTATCTTTTTCAAAAAGACTCAGTTGCATTGATTGTTCATCTTCTAACTTTGTAACAGAAATGGATATGTGTCGCACGGGATTTCTATTATAATTTTCTTTTAATAAATCCAAGCACACTTCGTATATTTTCATGGTGTCATTAGTCGCTTCCTGAATGGTTCGAGATCTTTGAAATCCACCGCCAAAAGCATCTTTACTATAACCAATTCCTAATGAAATCGTTCTAGCTGCTTGGTAGGTATCTCTTGCTCTCTTTGCTACATCTTCACACATTTCTAATATAACGGCTTTTACTTCCTCGATTTTATTGTAATCTCGCATTAAGATTTGACTTTTGCCATAACTGATTTGGCCCTCTACTACAGGAGAGCCTAATTCGGACAAATCAACCCCATGAGCATGGTGATATAGTTGGTTGCCCATTACGCCAAATTTTTCTTCTAGTAGTTCTAAAGGGTATCTAGCCAGCTGTCCTATATTAAATATCCCCATATTGTTTAGTGTTTTTTCTACTTGGCGACCAATTCCCCACATTTCTGATAAGGGAGAGACTGTCCATAATTTTGTTTGCACATCAGCATACGTCCATTTCGCAAACCCAGTTTTCTTTGCTTCTAAGTCCAAAGCAAGCTTCGCCATGAGCATATTTGGACCCATCCCAGCGGTCGAATGCAATTGCAAAGTATCTAATATTTCTTTTTGTATTTCTTTAATTGTATTTTCTGGTGGTCCCCATAGCCTTTCAGTACCAGTCAAATCAATAAAACTCTCATCCACACTATATACGTGTATGGCTTCTGGAGGCACATATTTGTGTAGTATTTCCGTAACAGCCATACTCATTTCCAAGAAAAATTGCATTTTAGGCTCAAAAATCTGTATGTCCGGGTGGTTAGGAATTTCAAATAACCGTGTTCCGGTTTTGACACGGAAACGTTTTTTCATTGCAGGAGATGCCGCTAATACCACAGATCCTTTTTGTTCTAAATTACCAACTACTGCAATGGGAACTGTCCTTACATCTAAATCGTGTATAACAGCCATACATGAGGCGTAAAAACTCATCATATCCACACAAGCGATGGAGCGGTTAGGCAATTCGTTATAATTGATCATCGCAATATGTGCAAAGTTCTTGAACGCTGATCTATGAAATCAATATATCCTTTTCTCCTCATGCTTTCCAAATGACCATGAACTGTTGCTGGAGAATTTAGCCCCACACCATAAGCTATCTCTCTTATGGTTGGGGAATAACTATGTTCAGCTAAATACCCTTTTATATACTCGTAAATTAGTTTTTGACGATTACCCATTAGACAACATTCCTTTCTTTTTGAGTTACTGGAACAAATGCGAGCACATTTTCGGTAATAAACGTACGTTTTGCATTCCTATTGAAGCAAAAAACATGAAAAGTATCACCTTGAATCTTTAGGAGTTTTACTAGCCTTTTGCTTATATTTCCTTTGGAATCCAAATACATTAAATCAATCAATTGATTACGTTCCGTACATTTCATTAAATCTCTACGCACATCTGTTCGCCCCTTTTTCTTTCAATTATACGAACGTTCGTTTGATTTTACAAGAAGAAATTTTTTCTATTTATCAAGTTCGTTCTTGTTTTACAAAAAAAGAGACACCCATTAGGACGCCTCGGCTTTTCTATTCTGTTTCGTAGATGACTAATGCGGAATGCATAACACCTTTCTCTGTTTCTTCATAAACAGCTGCATACTTAACATCCACCAATTCCATTTCACTTTCACCTAAGAACTTATTTATTTCTTCCTCCATTCTTTCCAAAACGAACCACTCACTAAACGACTTCACTTTTCTCATCTTCTTCATCCTTTCCTATCCACATCTCGGAACTTTTTACTCCCACTCTTCAACAGATAAGTATTTTACAAAGCCATTGCATTCACCATCAAATTCATCATTGGATTGAATCACATTGTCAATATCAAAATCATTATGGTACTCTTGAAATGCTTCTAATAATGTTTCTTTTTGTGAAGAGTATATCACCGTTCTTACGGACATTAATTCTTCACCATGCTCTTTTTCCATCTCTTCTTCTTTGATGTAATCTACCAAACATAATTCTTTTATTTTAATTTTCATTTTCATTCTCCTTTTCTATATCGCATAATGTGTCTACGGTTACATAAGTTCGCACAAATTCTTTGTCCCTTACTATACCCATTTGATAAATTCATTTGTTCTGTCCTCGAAATGACACAAGCGTCCATCAATTTTCAACAAAAGAATATCGCCAAGCACCGCATATATTCCAATATACCTAATTTTATAGGTGCCATAATTTGCTGCACATTTTTTCAAATCATTCTCTAGTAATTTCCATGAGTTTTTATATAGTTTCATGTGATCTTCTCCTTTTGAATGAGTTCTGGGTTCAAAAATTGGTCACCCAGCACTTCGTATCGTGTATTGGTGTTCAATCTTCTGTTTCCAGCAAAATAAAACCCTGACCAATCTACTTTAAATTCCACTATTCCAGAGAGTCTTAAATCGATATTGCTATGATAATGAAAAATGAGATCATGCTCGTAAATATCTACCCCTCTACAATCTTTAATTCCGGTAAATCCAGACATGACATAGCGGTCATTTGAGAAATAATAAGATAAGTCTCCTCTCATCATTTCTTCCCAAGCAATCCATAAATTTAATGCCGTGTCCCACGCTCTAAATTTATACTTCACTCTACGCCCTCCTATCTTAGCTTTTCTAAAATCGTAAACCGTCCATCGGAGAGTTCTTTTCCATTTTCAAATGCTTCAATCGACGCGATAATCTCGGAAAGATAGCCTTCCGAAGGGCATCCATTCCCCATCACGCCACTAATTACCTTTGTAGACTTTTCTTTTCCATTATTTAATTCAGACATTTATGACTTCCTCCTTTAATAGTCTCAAATCTTCTACAGCAACAATCGTAAAACCACCACCGTCGAGCCTCACATGATATGCATGTACCGCTACAACTTCTCCTTTTAGAAGCATTCCTCTTCGCCGCACGTCAATATGTCCCATAGAACCTTTATTAAAATGCCTAATTCCTTGCGAATAGTTACCAGTTAATTGAACGCGGTTGCCTTTTTCAAACCCATTCATGTTTGATCCTCCTTTTTATATGACGGTCAAGCCGCTCCTTTTTATTTGATACATGTCATTCTATGCAGTTGCCTTCTAAACCATAAGAAAAGACGCCCCTAAGGACGTCGTCTTATTCTTAAGTTATTCAGACTATTTTTAGAGCACCTTTACATCCAGGTAAATGATTACTTGACCAAAGGCAATTTCAATTCTATCTAGTCCTATGATTCTATACTTTTCGTCTAATACTTGGACAATGCTACCAACGCAGAGCATCTTCATTCGGTCACTGTACTCTGCAATGTCAGAACTTTTAATACAGAGCTTATTTTCTCTGACGAACATACACATTCTCCTTTGATAAGACTAATTCATTTTTATATCGCTTTGAAACCACAATAATTAATCGTGTAGTACAATTCTAGTGTTATGAACATTATACGAAATGGCATGTTCTAAAGCAGTTTAATTGCTGCTCTTACTACTTCTTCCTTTGATTCATAGGTATCAAACACACGGAACATATCTACCCCGTCTTCTACAAATTCGAATTTTTCTAGCACATAGAAAGGTGCCTCTTTATAGATCTGGTGTTTCCCCACTTTTACTACTTCATGCTCCCCTGCTGTTAGTAATTTCTGGAGTATCTGATTTTCTTGGTTGGTCGAGATTCTATCTCCCTCTGCAACTGCCATCCACTCACCTGAAAGCTCGTCTAAGGACATTGTGTACAAGTCATTATTGTCAATAAGGAGCTGGTGAAACTTTTCATCTTTGCCGCATTCCTCGGCTATCTCCCCAAACACTTCACCTAGTTTAAACAATAATTCTTTTTGCTTTTCATTCATTAACAATCTCTCCTTTTTTAGTGACAGCATGAAGCTGTTCCTTTTTGTAAAGACCCTCTATCTTATGCAGGAGCAGGCTAACTAATCATTCATTCGACCTTTTTTTGGTGGTAGTTTATGTAATCTAATAGAGATAATTTCCTCTGATTTTCAAAAAAAAGAACGCCCAGTTGGACGTCCTTAATGATTTCATATTTCTGCTACATGCAAACGCAGTACGCTTTCAAGATACGGCAACTCGCAGTGTTCAACACCTGTCTTCCACCGGTTATTCCGATAACACATACACATTTTAGAATCAAGATGTATCTGTAAGAGACAGGGATACTCCTTCTTAATCATACCTGCCAGAAGTTCTCCCGCTTCATCTGGATCAGTAAGAAGAAAGACTTTCTCACAGGACGAGATAGCCCCGTCTATATCCATCCGAACTCGGTTGTTGAGTCTAGTGCCGTTCGTAACCACTACGTACGCCGTAGGTAGTAGCAGTTTAAGCTTATCCTCATCATGAAATCCCTCTACTATAAACCCAAGCATATATATCCGCCTTTCTCTTCTCATCAAACTTTTGTAAGTTTACAATTTTCCTGGTCAAAGAATGCTATTTTCTCATTTTCCCAATTTCTTTCTTCAATGACTATTTCCAAGTCTACATTATGGGTCAGTTCTAAAATTCTCATTAAGAACTCATCGAAAGAGAAGCAGTCACTTGTATTCATCTCTATTAAATAGTGAGACATGCTTTCCCTCTGAGAATTACCATATATGGTGCTGACCCCAGCAAAGTACCTAGCGACTTCTTCTTGGTTCGTGAAAGAAGTCAGATACTTATTTCTCAAGCCATTTGTTTCCACTACAAAGCTTTCTATTTCAACCCCTCTGTATATGGTTCCCTTATAAGGGAATAGGTGTTGGAACGTCTTATACATCGTTTGGAGATGTATGAGAATGTCGTCTAAAACCTCACCATTCAGCCAATAAATAAGGAATTTTTCTACTTTTTGTATACTGTTATGATACGAACAATATTCCACTTTCCCAAGTATTGCTGAAAGGAAGTAATTATATTCCTCTTCGTAGGTTTTGACTGAAACATCATTTGTCTTTAACGTTAGCAAATCAAATGCCCCCTCTTTAAATCATCTATTCATACTAGACCTCAGCGAAACTCATATAAGTCTATTTCCACTGGACTATTTTTAAAAATTTCCTCTATTCCTTGTTTGATCTCCGTCCAATCTCCCCCAGCTAAACCGCATCCAATATAGGTTGGAATCGCGACAGATAGATTAAGTTCTCTCGCTTTTTCCTCTACTTGTTGAATTCCTTTTAACAGAGCTTCTTTTTTGGTGTAGACCGTTTTGTCATAAGTACCTTTTCGGATATTCACTTGGCCAAATACATTAGCGATGATATTCCCATCATAAACATCTACAAAATTAACAAGTCCCAGCAAGTCTTCATCTTTTAGGCCCTTTTGTAGTTCCCTTAGTCGAAACTTTTGATATTCCTTTTTCACATTCGGATAACGCATCATAATAGATTGTGCAAGGCCCTTACCCATAAATCCTTTACAATTAACTTGTTGTACCAAAATATCCTTATCCGACAATAAAATATTTCCCTGTAACGTTTTCATTTTTTATTCTCTCCTCTAGTTTCATTTCCCTCATTGCTCCACCTGATAATCAAGCTATAGGTGTCAGTAGGTGAATACTTGGAATTAGTCGTATGATATACATCAAAATTTCGTTTTTTGAGTTCTTGGACTACCTCTATCACCATTTCGAGTGGTATCCCTTTTCCTTGAATCTGGTATTCGAGAAAGTTCTTTTTGTGTTCGTAATGGTGTTCGACAATACGGCAAGCAATTTCAAAGAAAAGATCTTTTGTAACCGCAAATCGACAAGCTGTAGCCTTCCCATTTTCTTCTACACCATTGGTCATTCAGAAAACCTCCAAAATTCGCCTTCGGTTTCCTTTCGCATGAATATATGATGAGTGATACCTGTTGAATTTTCCCAGTTCATATCTATTTGGCCAGCACCATCGTCTAACACCTTATCGACCAAACCAACATCCCCTTTTTTGCAGTACCTGGAGTTGACGAGCAACTCTATTTTATCTCCTACCTTCATCTTCCAATTCCTCCTTTTTATCATCAGCCAAAAACTGTCCTATATTGTTTGTTCTGTTTATGATATGCACGTAAGGATGGCCTAACAACGAAATGCGAAAGGTAATCGTTCGGAAGGAAAGAAAAAGACCCTTGGTGCAAACCAAGAGTCTCATCTGTCTATTCTTTTTTAGTTGGCCTCTGGGTAATACTCAAACCCCTGTATTAGATCTCCTTCTACCACGATCGATATTCTTCGATTTCCGCAAGAACATCGGTGTTCTCCCATAATATACGTAGAACACTCGTAACATTCATGTTTCAGGTATACTTCTGTCCCGAATGGCACTTGTTCCTTTAGATACTTTTCTTTTGCTGACTCTGCGACTGTGGCAATAACCTCCGTTGGCGTCAAATCCTCGATGTCTATTTGATGCTCTGTTGCATAGGCAATGGACTTAATCAATAACTTATCGGTCTTTTTGACTTGATTGATCTTGCTATTAAATTGATTTGTTATCTTCCTGTGCAATTCGACCACATTGGTAGGCGATTGATTATTACTGAGCTCAATCCCTTGGATAACACATGAAGTCATATGTGCCGTCGGAATATGTCTTTGGTAGCTTGGATATTTTTCCGATATTTTGTCAACAACGTTATTTTTGAACCATGCTTGATACCCACTGGGCTTCGGAAAGAATCCTGACTTCTTATACTTAATAACGTCAATACCCTGTGTTTTCAGAAAGGTGACCACTTCATCTATTTTGGTATTCTTTTCTGTTACAAGCCGCTTATATGTTTCCTGGTTCTCCTTTTGTATTTCATGCCAACTCTTATACAGGTCTATTACCTCTTTTTCAGTCAATGCTAATAACTTATCCCATTCTCTGATTACTTCTGCATTTGGAAACTCTTTATATACACTCATGGATTTACCCTCCCGTATTTTCTGGCAGTGCCAGACCTTCTTTTTCTTTCTGCTGCATGATATGCAAGGAATCTTGGTTCCACAACAAACAGAAGGAAGAACAAAAGAGACAGCCGAAGCTGTCTCCTTGTTATATCGCTTTATGAGAGAGTTCTTCTTTCGATATCCATTCTTCGACAAGACGTTTCGCTTCATCCATTCCAGAAAGATCAGATGGATACGTACAAGAAAATGTACCCAAACGTTCAACAGCTAATACATCATCTTTTTCAAATAAACTGATGATCGCTTGATAGAATCGATAAGCAAATTCCATGTCATCTCCAAATGAAAAGTCTCCAATCCCACACTCCGAACCTATAATATCTACTCCGTAGCCTTCTTCGTCATCGCAATAAAATAGTATTTTAATGACATCCTCATTTTTTACAATAATATTGTACTGTTCTTTTACTTTAGCCATTTTCAACATCCTCTCTTTTTTATGTTCCATTCGTCTTGGGTAAATTCGTGCTTATTCTACTCCGAACTGCCCATCACGATATTCATGCTCCTCAATTTGATCTACACTTTCCATTACTGCTTCCGTATTATCTGGATACAGCAGATATACCTCCTGCCCATCATTAAACAATTTTTGAGCTTTTTGGGAACTTATTTTTGTCATACCTTCATCGGTATATGCCATCCATTCTCCTCCTCAATGCAGTCAAGCTGCTCCTTTTTAGTTAATACCTTCTATCATATGCAGTTCTTTTAATAACTATAAGAAAACGCAATTAGATGGACACGTTAAACTTTGAAAAAATCGGTTTTAATTAAGGTGAGAAGGAAGTTTAAAAATAAAGCGATAAATAAACCACATATTTACTAAAAAATGTCGTATTATTAGGTATATTAAGTTAATGGGGGTCGAGAAGTATGTATGATTTATTAATGGTGCTCATCGGAGCAAGTTTTTTGGCAATGTGCCTATTTATATTCTTAGCTATCATTTCTTGGATTAATAAAAAGAGTAGTAAAAGCAAGAATATGATTAAGTTTGCTGGTTTTTCATTAGCAGCAATATTCTTTTTTGGATTTGTCTCGGAATTATTTGAAGAAGACACTCCGGTCAGTAAGAAAAAAACAGAAACTTCTGCACCTGTAGTTGCAAAAGAAACAGAAGAAGAAAAAAGTATAAGAGTAGCAAAAGAGGCTGAAACAAAAGCGAAAGAAGAGGCCGAAAATGCAAAAGCAAAAGAAGAACAAGCAAAAGCTGATGCGGATGCAAAACTTAAAGCAGAAGCAGAAAAAGTGAAAATTGCAGAAGAAAAACGGGTAGCAGAAGTTAAATTTTATAAAGAAGAATTATCCCCTCAAATGCAAACAACATTAAAAGAATACGTCGCGATTTGGGAACAACTTTGGGTAGCTACATTCAATGGAGTATCAAATGGCTCAGTAGATGTTTATAATGCATACTCGAATATGAAAGCAATAGATACTCAATATAGAGCTCTGTCTACCAAAATAGATAATATTGAAAAAGGTTCCTTATCCAAAAAGAATCAAAAGGAACTAAAGACGTTCAAATCCAAGTTAAATTCTGCAGTTATGTATCGAAGGATGGCATCTGATGAAGCAGCAGATATGTTTGACGCTGGCACATTCCGACCTTCTGAATTCGAGGATGTAAAAAGAATTGTAAACTCTTCCGATATTGACATGATGCAGGCAGCATTGAGCATGACCGTCATTGAGGATAATCTTGGTCTTTTGGGCGAATAAAGTAAAAAAAACCAAGATTATTTTTTTCTTGGTTTTCTTCTATTTGCCATAGTTTTTTATCCACTCTCACTCTTTTTCAATCTTTTTATCGAGACCATTGAAACGAATAGCCAACTTCTTTGTAAACAAAACCCCATTATTCATAGAAAACACATAATTCTTTCCTGTTTCTATATCTTGCCATACACTATCTGTCCATATTAAATTCGCTATCGGTTTATTCATAAGAACTAAAGAAAATGCATAAAGTTGCTCCTTCCCAGTAGTCTCAGCATGCGATAAATAAAACCCGAACAATCTTCTATAACCAAAGAATTTTATTTTTTTAGCTCTTACACTACTTTCTTTTTTGTTCATTTCGGTTCCTCTCCTTTCTTTGCCTTCGTCCAATTAAACAAAATCGTGGATACAACAAACCCTAAGACTCCAATTAAAAATGGGAAAACGGTAATGAATGCCCAATTGCCTATCGGTGAGTCGGGTATAAAGATCATTGCTATAGCTATGACGTTAGCACCTATCAAACCAATGACAGCAAATATATGCAGAGCGGTCTTAAAAAATTCATTTGAATTTTTCATAAGTACACGATTTACTTTACTTTGTCTGATGCTTTTCTGTTTCGACACTAAAACACCCTCCCTAACTGCAGCTTCACTGCTCCTTATTAATGGATATAGTTATCTATATATATGCGAATAGCCATCAGAACATAAGAAAAGACGTCCATCAGGACGTCTTATGATTCTTTTAATGCTTCTTGTGCAATTTTCTGTGCTACATACAAAGTAGTCGTATGAATGTTATCAATCTCTTTTAAAGCTTGCTCATACCGCTCTATTAATAACGACAACTTTCTTTATATGCTTTTAATTCTTCTAATAATTTACTCATTTTCTTCACTCCTTTAGATATCTAAGCCTTATATTAGTTCTATTAGTTAGCCCACCGTTCATATGGATAATCCACTCTATCAATAAAGCCGATTTCTTTTGCCTTGTAACGTACTTTCATTGTGTTTTCGTAAGTCCAACCCCAAATTTCTTTATAATCATTTAGGAAACCTTGTTCACCCTTCATAATAAATCCTGCGAATTGCTGAACTAAATGTCTCATTGTTCCACCTTCACTAAAACCATCCCAACGATAATGATTAATTGGACGGATTCGTTCTTGAGTGTAACTGTCGATGAAATAAAGAAGACCATTTTCAGCAAAGATAAATTTACTTGGTATGAGTTGTTCATCTTTTTTTGTTCCTAAAGTTGGGTTATGGCGTTCTTTGTCTGTTTCAACAATGAATCTTATTAAAAGATTAATTGCATCTAACCTTTCAACTCTTTTAGATTTCATAATGTTCCTCCTATTGTGTGCTTGTCCATTAAACATTTCTCATATACAGCAAGTTTTTGAATTTTTCTAAGTCCCTATGACAATAAAAACGATAATATCCTTCGTAATACGCATCACTATTTATAACCATTTCATTCGCTACTTCTATTGTTAATAAATGCTCTGTATCACTCTCAAAATCAAAATAGTTTCCATATATGAATGGAATTTGAGCGTAAGCAATATTTTCACCCTCAATAATCTTTTCAATATCAGTCTTGACGAAGTGGATAATCATTGACTCACCCTTTCTGCTACGCTTGATGATTCTTTTGCAACATTTGGTCTAACAGTTCATTTCCCATATATCCAACAGTCAGAATGAACGACTATGCGATTTCCACTCTTATCTTCTAGCCCACATGGAAGTAAAATAATTCCGTTTCCTGCGTTGTATCCAATAACTACATACTCGATATCTCCAGTATGACCGTTATAAACTAATTGACCCTTTTCAAACTTCATATAAATCGCCCCTTAATTCGTTACCCATTCACATGCCAACCCCTTTACTTCATATGCTAATTAGAGCTAGAATGGCAACTACTGACCAATATTTTTCAAGGCGTTTTCAATTGCTTCATCAAAACCGCATCCCCCGTTATAATATCGGACTTCAAATGTAATTTCCCCGTTTTCACTAATACTTGCATTGAAAATACCACTATCTGGGTCAACTTCTTCTTTTTCAACTTGATAAACATCCCCGTTCTGAATCGTCATCGTACGATAATGCTTATCTAATAGATATTCTTCGTAGCTATCAAAGTAAGACGGAAGCTCTTTATTTCCTAAAAGTCTTTTGCATTGTTCTTCCAAATTTTCCTTCTCAAATCTTTCGACTCTACTTAAGACGCCTTTGTAATGAACTGTTTCACTCAAACTATTCATCCTCCTTCAATCTGAAATATTTAATTTGTTTTACTTCATTGCTGTTAGTTGTTCAAAGCCTCTTTTAATGCTTCCTCTACCTATCCGCCGTTAACATGATAAGTTATTATTATCTGCGAGAAAAGACGCTCCTTTTTTTCATATTCTCCTCATGATATGCAGATATCTTCTAAACCATAAGAAATCAAATGCCTTATTATTACACCCTCTAACTTCTTGTATTAGATGATTTTTCTCTAACTGGTATGAAATGTATCTACTTTTCTCATAAAATCTAATCTCATGTACTTTTTATGTTAATTCGATTCCAGTTCTTTTCGTAAACAGGTTTGTCTTTACGGAGCATGATAAACATTCCATCTTCATTTTGATACTTCTGAAATCTTCGGAACGGGCTACTATCTTTTTCCAATTCCCATTTAGCAACAAGAGAATAAGCATTTTCCGACTTCACAATAATTGTAGGTTCGTTCCATTTTTCTAACCAATTATTAATATAACCCTTTATTTTAGACATATAATCCCATCACCTTTCTAATATGGATAACATCTGATTCAAAAAAAGATGCTCCGAAGAGCATCCGATTCCTCATGAATAGTGAACTTTAATTTAATGCCACTTAACTTTCCCTCCATTTTCTGCACAATCTTTAAAAATGTGTTTCAAGTCAGAGAACATTGCACAATCTGATCTTCCTGCATATCCATAGCAAATATTATCGTCTTCATCCTTAATCTTTTCGTAAATCAGCTTTGCTTGTCTTTGGTCAATGGAACCTTCACAATCTGATTGATAACAAAAGTTCGCAATTTCGGATGTTATTACATTTCTTTTAATCAGTTCATCCGTTTGTTTATTATATTTCTTATAAAAAGCCTCTCTATCCATATCTGGTAAGCTCATTGCTTTATCTAGCTTGGAGAAGTGATTTCCAAATTCTAAACTAGATAGAGTTGCAATTTTTTTTCGATAGAGATTAAAACCTCCATAACCCATATCCGCACTAAAACTTTTTGATTTTATTGTAACTCCCACTGAAATTCCTCCTTATATTTAGTTCTCCATTTGATTCTAGGGCGTGTTGTTTATTGCTGTTTTTTTTCCATCCACGTTTCTAAATCTTCTTTTAGGAACGAGCCAGTTAAATAGTTTTGCCTCCCACAATTAGGGCATGTTCTACTTAGTGTTTTTTCAAACTCACCACAACCAGAACACTGATATTTATACTGATCCATTTTTAATTGTTTGATCTCTAATTCCAATTCGTCGATGTAATCAGCACTTTCTGTTAAAGCAGCTGTTATAATAGATGACTGAAATTTACTAGCTAAACTTCTTAGTGCTCGAGTTCTAACTTTCGGCATATTCATTCTCCTTTTCTACTTCTCTATTGCATTACAGTGAGTTCAGCTTAGGCTGAAAGTAGTTTTTTATTTCCGGCTCTAAATTCTTCAGGCAGTCTTTCATCGTATGACTGACATAAATACCACTTTTAGAATGCTGATAACCAGTTAAAACTTCTGCCACTGTGTAGTTGTACCCTCGTTGTTCTAAGAAAATGACAATGCGAACATACGGCAATTGCTCCAATTTTTCTAGTTTTCCTTTTGCTTCAGTTAACATTTCTACTTTTTCCATTGCTTCATAGGCTAGTTCTATTGCTTCTTTCTGCTCTTTTGTCCAATTAGCCCATGCAAATCCAGCTCGAAGGATCTCTTTTGCTTCTTTTAGTTCCATTTTCATTCTCCTTTATCATTCAGCAGTTAATCTGCCCCTTTTTACTTAGTACTTTCTATTCTATGCAGTTGCTTTCGGAACAATAAGAAAAGACGTCCCCGAAGGACGTCTAATGTATTATTCATCATACTCTATTGGTTTTGGTGGAGACTTGGCCCATAGAAGTATTTCATTTAAAAACCTTTTCTTGGTAACAGTAAATTGAGGATTCTTGTCGTTTATAAAATCATACACACTAACATAACGAGAGCCCTTCTTGAACTTAAAATATTGCCAATCAAAAGGGGTTACTAAGTTGTACCACACGTTATACTCCAAAGATTTTGGCATACTATTTGCAATAGCTTTTTTCTCTCTACCTCGCAATATAATTTTTTTCATTTTCCCTACCCTTTCATCAATTTGTCCTATTTGCTTATTTTTCTATCTTTCGCTCAACTTTTCCGGTTTGTGTCGTTACCTTCCGAACAATAATAAAAGACGCCCGGAAGGACGCCTAGCATAAGGACTCTACCATTTCACCCATTCATAACCTACTTGGGTGATCTTTAATTCGCCTAATCCAGTCACTTGTACTTTACTCACATCACTTAGTCGAACTGGTATTGGATTAGGTCCTCCTTCATCCAGGTAAATTAATCCTTTAGAAATATCTATCTCCACGAATGAATGATGAAATCCGCTTAGTTTGTAAATACAACTCGTTAGATGTTTTTCAAATTTCATATATAAAATCTCCTTTTCCTGAAGAATGGTTTGATGTTGTGTTTATCTGAGAACCACACTCAATACATTCTACGAAAGACATGTCTTTGATATAACTACCTCACTTTGTACATACTGTGACCTTTTTCTCTCACTCATCTTCCTCATATGAAAAGTAAGAGATTTTTTCTGGAGGAATGTCTCTATTGCAAATAAACTCCCAGTGATTCTCGGTCTGTTTCACCCAATCTTTTGGAACACAGACCTTAAAACATGTATTTCCAAAACAATGTTGAGGTGTTAGAGATAAAAATATAGGCTTATCTCCATATATTTCAGAACGTGCATTAGAAAGCAAAAGTCCTTTTGCTAATATGCTAACTAACCACTTAGATGTTGTGCAGTGAAACAAAGTAACTATCTCATTTGGACTATTCATTTTAGCTTCACACCCTCCATTCTAAAGCGAGTACATAAGGCCGAACTGTTTAGGAATAATGTTGCTTCGAATGAGTGCCTATACACTCTTCAGATCCACATAAAGGTATTGAACAAGTAAACGTACCTGCAACTGAGCAACCATGTGTTGCCTGTTTTTCCTTACACTGATAGCATTTAATAGTATGCTCCTTACAAAAATTAGTTCCTTCCACCAATTTACCCATGCAAGGTCCTTGCCACGGTTTATCGTATTGGCATCTCACTTTTCCATCAAGGATTTTGACAGAATTCCAGTCTGCTTTCCATCTAATTCCGTCGTCCCCTTCCACATGGATTAGGTCCCCATCTTCAAAGACAACATTTCCTTCTTGATAACCTTCTTTTGTTCTAAATTTCACTCTAATAGTTTTCTCCATTTTAACTACTCCTTTACCTGACTTTTTTGTCTACTACTTCGTATAGATAATAGAGATATTTTGAAACTAACTTTCATTATCTTTTTAAATTATCGTTAATATTAAAAGGAACACAGAACATTACTGTTACTAAACCGATTAGACTTAAACTCTTCACATTTATAAGGCAACCAATTAAAACTATTACAAAGCCTATAATTGCTATCCAACTATACAACTTCAATGTTTGTCACCCTTTCTTAACACGAATAATTCAATTGGGACGCATTATCTACTAACTACGTGCAATATCTACCAGTGTTTTATAATTTCTCAACAATTTGATTTCTTAAATAGCATAAAAGCGATAGTCGAGATTCATTATCAAATCCCGTTTCTTCTATTAGTTTCTCTAGCTGATCCACTTCATCCCCACGTAAAACAAGTGTCACTTCTTTATCCGTATAGTCCATTTTCGCGTCTCCTTTGCTGCACATGAGTCTAGTACGTCGCAATATGTTTCGAACTGCGTCCTATTCTAAAGCACCACAAAGCACCTTATACTTTGTTCTATTATCTCGTTTTACTTTTTTGATCCCTTGATAATGAGGACAAGTTGGTAACTGTAAACCACCAAAAGAACCGCTAAAGCGAATACATGAACATTCTTTTAGAATAGGATTTTCAGTACCTTCTGGAACGGAAAGATATTTTGTTCGCTCTCTATAGCCATTCGTACTTTTGATAGGACATTGATGTTGTTCAACCATTACATCCTCAGTTCCATCGCTCCCAAAAGCACAGCAACTTGATAATATCTCATTCTTTTTTGACATTAGTTTTCTCCCTTTCTTATTACGCTTTTTGTGTCTAGTACGTCGCTATATCTACGTACTTAGGTCTGTTACCAATATTTAAAAATACATTATGACTTCAATCTTTGCTCCATCTTTTTCAACTTCTTTTGGTTGTCACGCTTGGCTTTTCGCTTAGCTTCCCTCGTACTATATCCTTCTGAAGTTAATTCCAAGACTTGCTTCTCAAAGTAATAGTCCCTATTACGACCGATCTCTGGATTCATTTGTATACCTCTCCCATTCTGCAGGTGAACTGCTCCTTTTTATTTTGTACATTCTATACTATGCGTCCTCGGTCTAATCCATAAGAAGACAAGCCCAGAAGAACGCTGAACAAACACTTTTTTGTTAAGTTCATACCAAATAATTCTGCAAAAAAAACACACCCTTTGACTATGGATGTGCTTCTGTTAAATAGTTTGTTAGGATGATACCTCTTTAATAACAACTGGCACAATTGCTCCTTCACCTGCTTGGATGTTTGATTTAAATCCATCAGGTGAACACATCTCGACGATTTTCTTCATTTGGTAAAGGAACTGATATTTTTCCTCTTTTTCATCTTCTTCAATTGACAAATCCTTATATGCCCAATGAGTACAATCCTCTTCCGTAGATTCAATAACTATAACCTCTACAATGTCACATTTCTTTGCCCCACACATAGAAACAGCAATCTTATTTGAATAGAAATGCTGGTATTCTCCGGTTTCTCTGTCTTTTTCACAATATAGATTCATTCGTAACTTACCCCTTCCGTATTTTACATTTTAAATCCAATCTTTTAATGTACACTGTAATGATAGCTTTTAGTTACATGGTATATGGAAACTATAAACGCCTTCATCTTTGAACGTGCGGTGATTGAAAACAGCCTTCATCTTTTCCCAAAAACCATAAGCTTCCGCGGTACTTTGTCCAGTTATACGTTCTACTTGCTTTTGATGCTTTAAGTATTTAACAAGCATTTCTCCATATCCTTTACGTTTTTCAATTGCTTCTACGTTATCCATGTATATATCAGAATAATCAAATCTCAATTGACCTGTGGCTCTTATTTTGTGGTCTACTAAGAATATAAAATCAGTTTCCAGATTGTTGAATTTTTTTATATGTACACTTTTAAAATTAATCCAGTTTTCATCGACTTTTATTTGTAATTTCATATACTTTCCTCCGATTCTCCTTAAATGCAGCAAGACTGCTCCTGTTTATGAGTACATACTATTCTATGCAGAGAACAATTAATCATAAGAAAAGACGTCCAAAAGGACGCCTTTCAATTTTCTTCATCATCTTCTAATACCTGAATCTCTCTTTCCAAAGCTGCTAATTCTTTGTGTTTTCTCTTTATTTTTTCCAACCTTTGAACCTCTAACTCTTCTGCAGTAATCACTGGTATGACAGTGGCATTTTGCGACATGTTAGCACGCCCATCTTTATCGATAAGAACCCCACCACATTTTTCACAAGCCACATCTCTTGAATCCTTACTAAAATCTTTTATTGGATAAGTCTGTTGACATTTACTCTTTTGACATACTAAATACCCCATATATCGCACTCCTTTTCCAATTCTATTTTTTCTCACCGTTTCACAATTCTCATTGGTTTGGGTTAGATGTTCATATCATGGATTTCACTAATGACCTGGAAATAATGGAGTTCTTCTATATCCACTGTCCTCGGGCTTTCATACCCACTGGAGAATAACTTTCCATACTCTTTCCCATAGCGTGTGCCCTCAGAATGAAAAATTGCTTTATGTCTAAAATTACCTTTGAAAAACTCTAATTCGACTACATAGTATTTTCTTCTTTCCAAAACTATCAGTCCTTCCTTTTCAGTCTATTTGAACGTTTTCTGACTGTTCTTTTAACACTAATGTCCATTCTTCCCATTCCTCATAACAGTTGCATTCCACAAAACTTAGCATTCCTGTAGGCTCACAATCACATTCTGTCATAGCGACCATTAAATCACTTTCACCACAATAGTCATCTAGTAATTGTTTAGCTGAATAGGATTTCATTATTACTCTTCCAGTTTTATTACTGGTGATTGTTGCCTGTATCATTCGCTTCCCTCCTTCATTATTTGCAGCGTTCCAGCACCTTTTTAATTAACACACCCTATTCTATGCAGTTTCTTCCAATATATAAGAAAGACGCCTCGAAAGACGTCTAAAGTTCGACCTATAAATTAAAACAATTGGTCCTATTTCATTTACTGCTCTTCTTCCTCAACCTTAAAGTATTCACTGTACTGTTCATTACTTATGATAAAATCGTTTAGATACTCCATAACTTCTAATGTATGTTCTGCATATGTTTCATTTGGATTCTGCTCTGCTAGCACTTCGAACGTTCTTTCTAGTTCTTCAGGTATCTCTATATTTTCCTTTTTAGCTACATAGTGTAAAGCTTTAAAGATAATATCTGCTTGTAGAATATGTATTAGTTTGCCATTCATTTTATTCCCACTCCTATCTATTAGGCTTTCCACTCTCTAATTTGCTTTCAAATCATAAGAATAGACGCCCCGAGGACGTCTAAATTATGCTAAATAGAAATTTTACCTCCGAAAAGAGAGGGTGCTATTCTTGTTAAACTCTTAGTTACTGGGTTTATTCCAATTATTTTTCCATTTTTAATCGTGTCAAATTGATATAATATAGCCTCTCCTTTAAGACTTATATAAAAATAATCGTCTTTAACGAGTTTCATAAATTCTTCTTGGAGTTCTCTATTTTTTGCCTCAATATCTATTTTCTCTAATACTTCAACAAACGATTCTACAGATATGTTATAAGAAGTACCTTCAATTAAACCAATAAAATTCTTTTGTTTGAGTCTTACAAATTCAGCAATACTACCGTCATGCAGTTTCACTTTGTCTCCGCTATTTAATTTGCTTAATTGAGTTAATTTTTCCATGCTCGGCATTGGTCTCATTTAAATCAATCTCCATTCCTTTTTAGTTTTTCGTTCCTAGATTAATAACATCTATCCCTCATAACTACAATTTGTACCGAGTATCCTCCTTATATGCAGTCATACTGCACCAGTTTAATTACTACGCTCTATTATATGCAGTTAGCTTTCCAACTATAAGAAAGGAAATATCCTAGAAATACAGGTTCTGTTCTTCCAGAATATTAATTTCATTTAATTAAACAGTATCCCTCTGGATAATATATCCTTTTGGCACTTCATATACATAATCAATAGGTAACAAATTAGAATCAAATGCAAATATCGCTTCCTCTGAAACCCTTGATATTATACCGTCCACTTCGAATTGTTCAGAACTGCAGAAGTCCTCGAATATCCCTATTTTCTTTATTTCTCCAAGTGATAGAATCAACCTTCTCGGTAATGGTCTATTCATTAAGCCATTCCTTTCTTTATAGCAACAGCTACATAATTTGATAGTTTAAGACAATGACACAATTTGCACCAAGTTCCTCTTTTATCTGTTTTTCTATCTTCCTCAATTCTTCATTAGAAATACCATCATTTGTTGTAGTGAAACTTGTATTGTTTCCGAATGACCAAGGCTTTCCTTCCCCTTTGGAGAAATAGAAAGATACAAATATCGTTTTAGGCATTCTTTTTGCTTTTGCTAATTTTTTGTAAAAACCTCTATTTGGCATATGTTTTCTCCTTTTCATTTAACTTAATACCAATAATAAACGGGTATGCCAGCTTACTTCGTTTTAAGAAGCTGTGAAATCGATTCCCCATGAATACAAATAATGCTTGATGTCAGCGTCTAGAAATAACGTTTTAGCATCTTTTATAGTTAGATGTTCCAACTCGACGGTGATGCACTTAATTTCATGCACATCATGCTCCGCAAATGCTTTTTGTAATTTCTCTTTGGTAACATCCAAGACATAAAACACATCTGGATTCTTCTCGTTTTTCTGGTAATACACTACTGATACATGCTGGCCCATTTGCAACCTCTCCTTTCAATTTGCAGCAGAACTGCTCCTATTTATCTATCTCGTCCTATTCTATGCAGTTCACTTCCTAACCATAATAAAAGACGCCTCGAAGGACGTCTTGTAATTTACTCTTTGAACTTGGCCTTATCAGTTTCGTAAGCATATAGCACGTCATCGCCTTCAAATTGGTAATAGACTTTTTCAATATGTTTCTTTTTGGACTTGGTTCTGCAGTTCGATATGAACAGGCAATAATCAATGTGTTTCCTTTTTTTGGTGTCGTCATATTTTATTTTAGATACACCCGTTGCATATTCGTACACCGCTGTTTTGAATGTCTTATTCAAGAAGTTGTTAATTTCACTTAGTTTTAACGGTTTCCCATTATGACTTTTCAAGGTAGCGATTTTCAAAAAGTCTACATGGATACTGATGTAGGTTAGGTTCGATAAATCGATCGTATACTTTTCATTCCAATGATAAATTCGACTTGGTTTTCTTTTATAATCGATTATCTTTTCTAACTTGAACTTTTTCTCATACCTTTGAATAATGTCCCAGGTGGAACTTCCGCCCCTTGTCCTATTTAATTCAACCAGTTGGCATTTTGCTAGTTTCACTTTTTGCCTTAAGTTCATCTGCACGACTCCTTTAATTTATCAGTAAGTACCAAACATAAAAATAATGGCCAATTATAAGCCCAGATTCCGAAGAGGATTATGCCTCTTTGAAATTTATTAAAATAGCTTCCTTTAACATGATTACATAAGCAACTTGAGCTTCGTTTGAAGTTATTTGAAACTTCGTTGCAGTTTCCGTTACCTCGTAGTCCAAACCTTTCGTCCAAGAGTTATTTTCGGCTTCTAGATTTTCTAATGCGATTACTTTATATTTCTTCATCTTTTCCTCTCCTTATCCGCAGGTGAACTGCTCCTGTTTATTTAATACACGCTATTCTATGCAAGTACTTTTGGAACCATAAGAAAAGACGCCTCGAAGGACGTCTAATCGTTTCTATTTTTTAAACTTTCATTTCTGTAAACCTAATCTTACTCACGCTCTTTCATTATTTTTAAGAAGTCTTTCCCTTTCTTAATACCTTCATTACGACTAACAGCACCCATAACCCCATAAGGTGAATCATCATCTTTAACAGTCAATTTCCTATCGTTCCTTTAGACCATTGGGTTGAAAGGTCGATTTTTCATGATCGTTAAGATAATGCGTGAATCCTCCCTTATAATAGAGACAAATATTACCTGCTTTCGTTTTGCTATAAGCAATCGGGATCAGTTCATCTTTTTTCGCATGATATTCTGCTCCTTGTAGTCGCTTCATGAAAAGCACTCCTTTAAATCTCCACCATTTCCCTTACAATCGGGACACTCAATTAATTGATTCAAACCTATTCTCCTCCTTATTGTTTTGATTCTATTGAGTCACTTGTTCCAACGTCCATATCCTTACTCACTGATATTGTTTAACTTCATGATTTCTGAGATGCCATGTACAGCACCTTCCATATTTAGCGTTAATTCACTATGTCCGTTTCGCTTTATTTCCTTATTCATTTCTCTCCAGAGAGAGTCAGATATCTGTTTTAAGCTCCCTAATTCCTTATGTTTTAATACAAGTGGTTTCTCCATTTTCTTTTGCTCCTTTTTTTTCTGTTTATTTATATGACTTCCCATATACTTCATATTGCCTTCACTTTCCCTTCTTCAATAAGATCGTCATACTTTCTTATTGAAAGAGTGGTTGTAATGGTATCTCCTTTTGCATAATCCATTAAGAAAGTTCCTAATCTTGTCTTACGAGTCATACAAAAATTTTCCAATACTTCTAATTTGAAAATGGAATACATAAAACATTCCTCCAGTTTAGTTTTTTCTTTTAAACAATTGGTTTTATACAAGTTACGATTACTAAGAGCTCTATAGCCATATAGGTATAATATCTTTTCGAACTAATAATATCTTTACTAACTGCATAGTAAGAGCCCAAACCTAATAACAATCCCATTACTATCAATACTATATTAAGATCAATCCAATGAAACATTCGTTCATCCCCTTTTTAATATTCTCAATTCATATCTTTTCGTTCCATTCATATTCACTTATAGCTTTTATTAGCAATGAGCGAAAATTCATTACTTAACGCTAGGTTGAAAAATCTTACTCCCTTTAGGAACCCTTTCACCATAAATTCAATGTCACGTTCGTGTGAGCGTAAACCTTTTTCTTTTGCACGTCTACTCATTTTTAACATGCCTTCAAGCTGTTTTCTCAAATCGTTTTCCGTTAGCACCATCTCATAATATAAAGTATTCGATGGTTTCTTAAGCTCGGTCCACGAGATTCCGAAGGTCTGCATGAGGATAGTGTATTCCGCTCGATTTATTGCATTTACGTCATCAAACATGTGATTTGATTGTGTTAATTCTCTTATCCTTTTTATCAATTGATATTTTTCCACTTTCCCATTCCTCCGATTCAATTAGTTTCCTAATGTAAACAACTTTTATAAATACAACCTTATTCTTATTAAGAAAGATAGACGTCCTTAAGACGCCTATACATTTCAAGGTTAAGCAGTTGCTTGTTCTTCCTTATTCAGACTCTGTCCAATTGTTAGGAGCATCTCGCGAAACTCTGGCAGATCTCCTCTGTTACTGTAGCCTAAGCTATGCGTATATACTCGAGGAGCATGCAAGTTGTGTCGTTGGTACTCTATATAACGTTTAGCCTCATCTCTAATGAAGAACCAGGCAACATCTTTCCACTCATCGATAATCCACGTCTTGCCAGTCATGGTAATTCCATAAGCAGCCAGATAGTCTTTCTCTGAACATATCTCCTGTTCCTGGCCCATCACATCAATCATGGTCCCATGCTCTACAGCCTCATATGAAACATATGGAATAGGCGGTTCATCTTCAAAGAAGTCCATTATTAGATCTTCTAAGCTCTCAAACCAGATCTCATACGAATCGCAAGCAGAGTACTTAATCTTTTCTCCCCCGAAATAGTCCATTAAATCCTCGTGATAGGGGATGTACCGTTCTACCTTCGACTGTACCGTATGAATTGGCGTTTCCGTAAATACATTATCCTTTGCTCCGTCATACTGCTTTTTCGCAAACTCCTTCAAAAAATTTTCCTGTCTTTCAGTCAACGCTAATGTGATCTCTTTCATTCACAATTCCTCCTTATTATGCAGACGAGCTGCTCCTTTTTAATGTGTTCCGTATATTGTATGCAGGTATAATAGAACTCATAAAAAAAGACACCTCAAGGGCGTCAACTTACTTCTTATTTTGCATATTATTAACGTCCTTCTTCATCTGGAAGTCCGGAGATTATCTCTATCAATCGCTCCATGTCTTTCTTGCCTTGTCCTAGTATTTCTAACACCTTTCTCCTTTTATTTTCATCAATTAGTTCATGACTCAACATGTGCAATACCTTTTCTAATGGCTTTTGCGAATAAGAAAATTGAAGCACTGCTGCAACCGAAGGATAAACGATTGCCTCAATTGGAATCGGACATTCGGAAACAATATTTGCTATATAGTCCTCTTCTACAGTCTGAATAGTTCCGCCTTCCATTATCAACCTAGGAAAACCATTTTTCTTACATAACGTCGCTTTCCAAAACCCATTAACAACCTCAAATGTTGTCCCATCATCTAGTTTTGTCACATATACCTCAGTTCCTCCGTATCCATTCTTGCCCATATACTCCATCTCCCTTTTTATTAGCAGGCTAGCTGCTCCTTTTTGTAAGTGCATATCATTCTATGCAGCAGGAGATTAATTCATAAGAACAGAGCCGTCAAAGAAGCAAACAATCTAGTTCGCTTCCAAACATCAAAACAGACGCCCTTTGGACGCCTGTTGGTTCGTGAGTGTTTTTCAACATCTACAATAAATATTCGACCGTAATATAAATAGTAGCTAGGATCGATTGTACAAAAAACAAGGCCCCCCAGAATATAGCCGGAACAAATGTTGACTTCGCTAGGTTCGTCGCATCTCCAGCATTTCTCCTATCCGTTACACTATATTTTAAAATGACTAATGCACTGACAATTGATTGCACGAGCACCATACAAGTTAAAAGAATACTGATATGCAACAATAATACTTCAAAGTGTTTGTACAAGAAGAAAATCATCATACCGATAAAAGCCGTCAACCAAATAAATCCAAAGAGATTTCTAACCCAGAACAACCAATTAATAGTTGATAACAAAACAAAAAAGTAGATGATCCATTCGTATTTTCCGAGATGGAGCAGATAGAACAATCCTACAGCAACCAAGGAGGAACCTGTATAGCCTGCATAAGAAACTAGTATCCTAGCAATCCTCGAGCTAGATGTCGTCTCTGCAAGTCCAGACGAATCTGCAGATATAGAAACACCTCTAATACGACCTCCGGTGACTATCGCCATACATGCATGACAGGTTTCGTGAATCATCGTGTTTGCAATTGCTACGCTCATTCCGATGGCGTGAATCACTTTCGATAGCCTAGCATTTCCTTTTATAAATGAATTAACCAAAGGAACGTTCGACAATACGAAAGCTATCAACAAATAGAGGTACACTAAATTACTATTCAGCATCTGCAATTCCTTCAGTTTTGTTCTCATCCTTTGTATCTAGGTCTTTCCAAATATTTTTCCAAACCTGTCCTGGCTTTCCTGCACCTGATAATAAATGGATGTCTTGGTTGATAACTGTGATACACTTGCTAGATTTAGTAGATAGCAAGATTATCTTCTTCATAGATTTTGCAGTAATTCTCATCGCATCTTCATGCGTTAAGATAATTCTTCGTTCTTTGTGAATTCTTAACCATTTTCTAGTTCTGAATGATTTCATATCTTTCTTCCTTTCTATTTAACTGTCTTTTGATTTTTCGTAAAGGGGATAGGAATATCCTCTTTTATACTTAATGACCTACCATACTTCTCTTCATAATTTGGAATACTCTCTGGTAGAACTCGATACCAAGCTGGAAGCGAAAACTTGAACAAGTAGTGCCGACATGCTTTATATTCTTTTCTAACCAACGAAGAAGGATATTTACTCACATTATACGCATGACAATTGTGCACATCCTCCAAAAAAGTTAAATGTCTATTAAATAATCGATTGACCACTTCCAAGCTTGGCTTCACGGTGGTTTTCTTGGAAGAAATCCCTAACTGGCAAGCTATTAAATAGCGAAGTACTTCCAACTCTTCTAATATGAGTTCTTCTTCCTCGGGTTTTATTCCCCAGGTCTCCAATAAACCGTGGCCATACCTTTCATCTTGCATCGCTCGCAATATCTCCTTGTAATGATTTTCAATGTCGGCGATTGCTTGAAAATACTTCATATGCATTGCCCATTCTCCTTTCTACTTCTTCTCCAGATCTTATGCAGCTTACTGCTCCTTTTTGTATTTGTCCTATCGCATCATACGCTTCCTGTTGGCATATCATCACTTTTTCAAGACACAAACAAGAAGAATACATAAACTTTGGTTTACTTCCAAACAGAAAGAAGCGAATTGCCTATATTACAGGGCAATCCGCTTCTTTATTATACTTTCATTTTTCTTTCAAGTCGGAGTAATAATTCCGCCATCGTATTACCAACTGCATGAATAGGTTGGAATCTATCCAAATAAGCATAGGGACTTTTCTCCAAGTCTTGCATCTCTACAAATACCTTGGTGGCAGTAGCTTCAAAAGACATTTCATAACTACGACCTTTTCCTTTACACTCAATATGAATGTTCCACCCGGCTTCCATCAGTTGTTGCAGTTTTTCTATTTCATTCATCATTAATTCTCCCTTGTTTGCATTAGTTTTCCGTTTCAACAAGATGACGATTCTTCACTCTTTCCACACACTCAATATAGTGGATATCTCCATTCGCTCTTCCGTAAACCTTTAAAACACGTTCGATTTCTGCTAGTGTTTGTTCATACGCAAGGAGCATATCGCACAACTGACCATATCCAGCCGTGTTCTCAAGTGGAAACAAGTGTTTTACTTTTTTCGCTTCTTTACTCACGGATATCTTGTATAGTATTTCTTGATCTTCTCGATACTCTATCTGCTTCTGCAGGACTGCAATGTCTTCTATCGCTTCGTTCACATGCCGTAGATCATTGCTATCCACTTGAATGCTAGATTCTTCACTCTCGATCACGTGTTTAATATCTTCCCTTAAGTCTTTCAAATACGCTAAAGTTCTTTCCAATGCCTTTATACCTCCTTTAAATATCTAAGTTGCTTAACGATTTCTCCATCAGTTAATACATCATAATTAACCATACGCTCTCCATATCTATCCAACTCTAACGCTATGCATAGCCTAATATTTTCTTCCCTTGTGGATGTTTCCTCCTGTTTACGAGCATAATCTCCATTACTCATTACGTAACCTCTCCCTGTGCGATCATTTATAGCTGCTTTCCAATCCATCAGGGATAACTGTGTAGCCACAACCGTAAAAGTATCATTCTCTTGATTTTCACTTTGGATTAATAAGCTAGGATTAGCGATTACAGCTTTTTCCCCAATGATAAAACTCTCAACCGGAAGTCCTGTACGTTCCACTAATTTTATCATTTTACTTCCTCCTTTTTGTCAGCTAAACGAGCCAATATGATATAAGCCCCGTTGGGTACATTGTATTGAAAGGACTTTTCTCCAACTTTATTGGAAAGGGTGACTTCTTCTTCTGTGAGTACACCGTCATACAAGTTGTTACTTTTGTAAACTTGCAGTACCGTTCCGGTCGGAATTTCTATCATTCCGTAAGCAGTTCCGTAAGAAACATCTTTCACCAACTTAATAGTGTCACCACGGGATGCTCTCCAAAGGATAAGATTGGGATTTCTATAAATATCCCCGATTACTTCTCCATCCTCTATATATGAAAGATTCAAACCCATAAGACACTCATTGCCTCGAAACAATTGGAACATGCCCCCGTAAAATTCCACGTTTAGATTTTCTGGTAACGGAGCAGAACTCTCAAAAGTTAATTGCTTTATACATAAAATATCTCCTTGATAAATAGGTGTGCCTTTTGTGTCTGTCTCACCAGAGAATCTTTTGACATAAAATCGATTTGTAACGTTTTCTCCATTCGAATAAACTTCTCCATTCGGTGCTAAAGCGACTCCTTCTTCGGTGACGATTCTTTTCGTTTCCTTATCTACTAGCTGATACATCATTTTTCATTTCCCCCTTTTGATTGAATTTCCAAATTGGTAGTGTCTGTAGGTATAAAGTGGATACAACTTGGACGTTCCCAGCCATAATGCACACACCCTACCCACCTGCAGGTTTTACAAGTCTGCAAATTCGATTCATTACTTTTTACCATGTATTTCTCTCCCTTTTTCTTGCTTCCTACCTTTTTACAACTATCCCATGTGACATAAAGCTATTTTTGTCTTCGTAATAGACACGTATTTTCGCGTGTTTCCCGACAACTACTTTAACTAGGGCAACTGCTTCTTTCTCATTGCGTGCACCCACCTTGTACCGCCCTAGAACCATACATCCACCGCTATCTGTTCTTCCTCTGTGGTGTAAGATATATGCCTTTTCCTTTGGTTTACTTGCCATACTGCACCTCTCCTTTTGTAAAACTCTTCTCTGCACCAAGAACACATATTTCTTAAACTTTGAAAATACAGGTTTCTGCTCCTGTTTATTGATTACATGCCATTGTATGCAGGAATGTCCGATGGCATAAGAAAAGACGCCAACAATGACGTCTTAATGAATAGCTATTTCTTTAATTTACGAGAGTTTCTCAATTTTTGCTTCTACAGTGCCAGTGCCATTAAATTCAAAGCTGACACTTGCTTTTTCTCCGTTCGGACTAACTGGAAATTCTCCTGAAGTGACCTTAGAATTCACATCTTCCATCATGGCAATAATACTTTGTACTTGGTCATAATCCGCTTGCGTTAATAAAGAAGAACCACATGCGGGACATGGTGCATTGATATAACTTTCATATTGTTCCAATTTGATCGATTTGTCCTTGTAATCACATGCTGAGTTGTCACATTTTAATCCACTGATATTTGGTGTTATTCCGTATTCCATATTAAAAACCTCCACTTTTTTATTTGAGCAATTATGAATCTGTGTTTACTTTTAGTCTCACTATGCAGTTACAAATGACCGCAAATCATCTAAAGACATGCTATCAATCTTCCCACGAGCCAGTACTAACAATTCTTTCATTTCCTTTTCATAGGCTACGTTTAACTCATATTCTTCTTTGGATAACCATAAGCGATAGGAGCGTCCATCTGGTATTGAGTATTTAACTTGATGCGTTTTTTGATTAACTTTATAACGCACTTTGGATTTATCATTGTGCCAAATATAAACACTTGTTTTATTTGCTTCCAATACTACCATTTCACACGGTTCATTTTCGTAGCGAACATCGCACCCATGTCTATTTGTAGTTTCTAACCAAACTTTTTGACCAACAACTAAGGGTTCTTTTTTAGCCATATTACGTCACTCCTTTTTTGGATTCTGTATAGTGAATGGTTAACTCATTTACTGTCGCCGCCCTTCGCTTCATGAGTCAATCGGTCACTATCGCCATTACCTTTTGACTACCTTCATGGTCCATTTCAAAGTAAGCAGTATGAACTTCATTTTTAGTACAGTGATTGGATAAAAACTCAATTAAAGATTCTTTGAAGTTTTCATCAGTACTTTGCAAAACAAATGTGTTTTTAGCATTTTCTAATTCCAATATTGTTCCTCCCTTTTTCGAATTATTTTATTTAAGCTTTAGCTACAGTAATAACTGCTCCTATTTAGTTGATACGTTCCATTCTATGCAGTTGAATTCCTAATCATAAGAAAAGACGTCAATTATGACGTCCGATGGCTGTAGCATAAAAAGAATTTTGTAACTAGATGAAGAAGTCTCTGTAAAATTGTATAGCAATCGCTCCGATGAAGGCTGCTACAAAAGTAATCCACACGATAACCGAAAATACTTCTATAAGCTTATTTGCTTTTTCCATGTTCTTCCCCCAAATACGAAATTTCATTGAAATAGGCATGAATCGAATCTGGTGTAATAAAAACGGTTCCTTTTTCATTTGCTAGTTTCCATGGGTCCTCCAGCAACGTGGCATTAACCAGAGCGAAAACGTTATAATTCCCCAAATCATCCCATACATGTTCAATAATTTTCTTTTCCTCATCTGTTAAGTAGGGTAAATCTACTTCCCCTTCGCTAGAATGTATATCATTCTGGCCATATATACTGAATCTGCGATGGATCCGGGGAATAGATGGTCCATATGGCCAAGCCTCAAAATAGTCCCGAAATAAAGGTTTCTGATTCATATAATAAGAATACCCTTGACAATAGTAGAGGAGCTTTTGCATTTTTACATTTTGCAACGTTCGATAATGACCACTTTTTTCATCCTTATTACACAAATGTACGATGAAACTGGCCACGTCAGCAGCAGTTGTTTTCTTTAATCCTTTTTTATCAAATAACCAACGCACTTTAACTCACCATCCATTCAGAAATTCTCCTGTTTTCTTTTCTAACGTTTATCGTATCTATGGCAAACTTGTACCTGTTTTGCATAATTAAAGTCGTCCACAAAGCATTTTTAAACTTCACTGTTTAGATGTGAACAGAGCCCATACACCCATTTTCCATGTCGCATTCATGTATATTCAAAATGCTTATAACTATCACAAATACTTCCGTCGTTTATTCGCAATTTGAATACCTCCAATAGTAATAGATGACTTACAGCTTGAAGTCAAATTCTTATTCCAGCTCTCGTCTATGCTTTATCCAATCCTCATCTAACCAGTTTTTCTTTATAATCGAGGTGTGTCTCCATCCAAGTATCCTTCTCTTCCCACACCAAGAACACTCTTGAAACCACCAAAGATTTTCTCCTTTGAATAAGTGCACTTTCACATTTTTGTATCAATGAATAAACATAGAATCACTCTTCTTTCTTTCAGGTCTTTACCTTTTAATTTCTGCAAATCCTCCTTATAAGCAGCTGGACTGCTCCTGATTAGTTCATACACTCTATTCTATGCAGTACTATTCCAAACCATAAGAAAAAGACGTCCATAAGGACGCCTAAAGTGAATCATTTGCCGTGAGCAAACAATCTACTATTATTATGTTAAAATTCGTTCATTATTCTCCCAGTTCTTCTGTCAATAATCCATATAGCTCCGTGATCGACATGCGTTTCTCTCCCCAAATACGAATATATTCAATCGACTTGGTTTGATTTTGATAAGATAATTTTGCAATCAGTTCTGGTATTGCCATACGTTTTCTCAATAAGATCGGATCAATTGGTAGTTCATTCATCTAATTCATCTCCCTTGTCATCTCATAGTGAAAATACCTTTATGATTCTCCCAGTTCTTCTATCAATAAACTATAAAGTTTAGTAATTGCCATGCGTTTCTCTCCCCAAATACGAATAAACTCAATCGCCTTAGTCTGATCTTGATAAGATAGTCGAGCAATTAGTTCTGGTATTGCGATAGCCTTTTGCAATATGATCGGATCAATTGGTAAATTTCCTATCTAATTCAACTCCCTTTTTATTTTGTCTTGTCTCTTAGTCTTATTAACTCATATTTAATATATTCTGTACATTTATTAGTGAACAACTGCACCATAAGAAAAGACGTCCATAAGAACGCCTCAAAATTAAATCAGTTCGCTTTATCTAAATAATTAAATTGGTTCGAATTTAAATACTTTGAACTTCCAGATTCTACCCATCCGCCTTCTTTCATTGATTCGGTGAATTCTTCTTTCTTGCAAACTGCCCATGCCCAAAACCTTGCAGGCATTCGGTCATTTCCCTTGCAGATTATTATCTTGTTACCAGTCATATTATCTCCCCTTTTCAACATGGTGTAATATTCACCTAGTATAATGCTCTAAAATAGCTGTACGTTTAATCTGTTGTACAACATCCGTATCCATTCTTCTAGCGAACATTTCGCTCCCGCTTGCCGTTATAACCATTTGCACGTGATTCAATTTTCCATTTTCAATTGTTTGGTAAAGAATTTTGTCACCAACTTGGATATTTTCATGATTTATTTCCATTCAAATCTCCCTTCCTTTTCGCATAATCCGATTCGTTGTAAAAATTTTCTATATACGCATCTTCTTCAAGTTTTCCTTCTTTAAACGACAATCCTAATTCATCATTGCGTACAAATCGTAACATCTCCAAACAATTTTCAATCCGTGTAGGATTAATTCCTTCTATTGCTTGTAAAAACCTTAAGTGGGCAATCTCTTTTAATAGCCTTTTGTTGAAATCCGCCATTTTATCCATCCTTTTCCACTATCAAATTTTTGGGTTCCAAGACATGTCCTTTTGTAAAGACTTAATTTTTTCAAATACTTCCTTATTATTATTTTCTGCCCATTCAGTCAGTTCTGCTAACACCATATGTGCTGGTTTTATGTTGTCATACACAGACACAACAGATGTTAGATTCTGTGTGTGAAGAACATTTTCTGCCGTGAAATGTGCGTCCGTGGCTCCCATTTTTCTCATGGATTTTGTTAAAAACTCAATTGTTTTTCTCAACTTATTTCCTCCTTAGTTGCAGGCTAACTGCTCCTGTTTAATCGATTCACATCATTCTATGCAGATTGCTTCTGAACAATAAGAAAAGACACACAGTAGGACGTCTGAGTTGAAATAATAAGAGGGGTGGTCTAGCCTTTCCTTTCATCCAGAATGGCAGAAACTGCTACTACTCCTTCATCTTTTTATAATTTTGCCGATATTTAAAGAACATTGCGTTAATAAAAAGGAGTACGACAGCCCAATGGCTATATATTTGATTGTAAATATTTATGTTTTCCTAGTAATAGTTAGCTATATAGAAAAAAGAAATGAAGAAGATAGGGTTTGGAACACTGTTTTTAATACCCTTATATTTACCCCTGTCGCATTCTTTTTCGAAGTTTTATTTAGGATTATGCAAGTATCATTTTTTTCCTTAACAAGAATATTTTTACCGATTTCATACGGATTCGTTCTCCTCATTATCTTAATGTTGCTACCTAAACTATTTAATGTGGATAGTTTTGTAAATATAGATATCTTTGGTTATTTAATATTGATAGTTTGGTCCAGTATCTATGCACATGCCACCGTATTCAAAAAGTTATACATAGGGATATTAAAAGTTGTCAAAAAAATATTTAACACACAGTACACGAATGAAGAAATTGATAAAGAAAAAAACAAAGTAGAAAATAACCTACTTAGCCTTCATATGTATATACTCTTATTTATTATTTATTTTACGTTTAATATGCTTAATTTTTCAGGAGCTTTTAAAACCGATACGCTCGACTTCATTAGCGAATCCTTTTTGACATTCGTAATGATTGACACCGTCATCAACCTTCGTAAGAAAATAAATGAAAAGACGCGTTCGGTTAAGGATATCTAATATTCTTCGAATTCTTTCCAAATGAAAAGACGTCTCTAGGGACGTCTAATTTTAGTATTTTTATCTATCAAATGTAATCTTGTTTGAAAACATAATCACTTCAGAATCACAAACTCTCACTTTAGCAGAGATAAATCAAAACCTGATTCAACAAACTGCATACTTAATGTTCTGTTTGTATCTTCTCCAAAGTTTGTATAAAGTTTCCTCATGTCAGATTTCGTTAAGTTTGTTCCCAGCACCTCGTTAAAGCTATTCAGCATTTTCAAACTCCAATACTCATTCAACCCCTTGCTTATGGGTCTTGACATCCAAGCGATCAGCTTACACTTAAATTCTAGTTCATTTTGGACACCAGTCAAGATAAAATATAGATTGTTTTTGGGTTCCAAGATCAATTCATTTTTCAGTGTAATATTAGCATTAGGGAATGCCTTTTTGGTTTTGTTTAGGATTAATTTTAGCCCATCGACATTTTTTTGATTGTTTGTGTAATGCTCAAAGTCTTTTGCTGTGTGTAAAACATGCATCTTCATGACCACAATCTCCATTCCTCCTTATTAACCATTCAGAATTATTTTCATTACCTCATCAATTTGTTCTGCTACATCAGCACACCTTTTAACTTCTTTTGTATTTTTTTGTTTCGCCCAGTCCATCATGTCCTCTTCAAAATACAGCTTTCTTGCTGATAACTGATTATAGATAAGTTCTTTCTGTTCTTCTGTAAATTCCATTTCCTCATTCTCCATTCTTATTTGCAGCAAAGCCGCTCCTATTTTTGTAGTCTTCTCATGATATGCAGTTAGCTTCTGAACCATAAGAAAATGACGACCCGAAGGACGCCAAAAGTAATATACTATTCTATTTTTTGTTATTCTTAACATTATGGATAATGAGAGCAATGAGCACAGTCCACATGAGGGATTGAAAAATTATACTATACCACCCTACCAAAAATTCTCTTGCTAGAACTCCCACTAATATACCAGACAAGATTGATAACAAACGAATCGCTGTCATGATTAATCACTCCTAATTCTTCTGCTGCGACTACGTATGGTCGAACTTTGGGGCTATTCCATTTTCAAACGGTAACTTGGTGCTTCATTTTCTTTTCCTTGTAATGCACGATTTAAAAACTCGTGAATATCATCATCTTCGGTATGCTTCATTGCAAATGCTATTATTTTTTCATAGCGTTCAGCCTTTTCTGTTCGTTTGATAAGCCATTCATAATCCTCATATGGAATTACTGTAATAAAATCATGTTGTTTAGTTGTAACAGCATTATCTTTTACTTTTTGTAATCTATTAGGCATTTATTATCCCTCCTTTTCATTCACCGTATGTGTCTACTGAAACGTTTGGTCTCAATGTGCAATGATCGCACAAAAATCTTTTAACGCCACTCAACCTTAGTTCCATCTGAAAAAATCTTTTTCAAATCAGCCATTGTTGCACAATCTACTCTTCCAGAGTATCCAAAACTAATGTTGTCATCGCACTCTTTAATTAATTCATATATCTGTTTAGCTTGTTTTCTGTCTACCTTTCCACCACCATCGCTCTGAAATAGAAAGTTAGCAACTTCTACTGTTACCATGCCTTTCCCAACATACTCATTAGTAATAGCGTCATATTTTTTGAAATATTCGTTCCTTTCTTCCCCAAACAAAAACATGACTGACTTATCTGAGAGCAACAAGTAATGTCTATGAAACTCTGTACTTACCTTTTCTGCTACCGCTTTCCTAAATCTACCGAAGCCACCATAACCCAAATCACAACTTTGCCTTTTCGAACTTATTGTTATCCCCATAAACTTTGATCCCTCCTGCAATAATGATTCTAAAATCCAGTTAATTATAATTAGTTAATGTTAGCTGCGGACTAATCGCTCCTAAATCTGTAATCTCCTTATGATGTGCATTTGGCTTCTAAAGCATAAGGGCCCTGATGGTCATCTAAAGACATCCACGATAATACTAAATTGAAGCATCACTATTTCTATTTCTCACCCTTTTGCATCCCTTATTAGTCGACTCATCTCATATTATTGACTAGAACTATTCTTTGCCTTCTAATTCATTTTTAGCGATTTCTCCTTGAAAGGATCTTTCTGAATGATTAACAATCTCTTTTAAAGCCTTCTCATTTCAGCAAATACGTATTTTTTCAAGAACTAATCATTTGAGCCTGTTTTAACTTCCTCTTATATACCTTTAGGGTATTTCTATTCGTTCCAGTCATTTCGGCAATTTCAAGAACACTTAAATTCCCTTCTATTAACAACTCTTTTGCACGAAGCACATCACCCATGGGTTTTTTTCCATTAATTTTTATTTTCCCTACTTTATCCTGCTTCTTTTTTTCTTTGACCTCTTTAGGTTTCTTGCTCTTTATCTTCTCTAAAATCTCGGTCTCATGCTGTTGAATAATCTCATTAATTGTCAGCTTATCTATTAACTTTTCTTTATAAAATTCCTCATGCTTTTTTCTAACATTAAAAATTAATATTTTAGATACCGTAGCTTGGTTTATCCCGAGCACTCTACCTATCTCATGTTGACTTTTGCCCAGCATTACTTCTTGCACCACATATTTCTCTCTCGAACTCAGCGTTTTTAAAAACTCTTCTGCAAGCATTTTCGTCTGATCATCATTCTTTCCCAAGAAGTGAAATTCTTCTAAATCAGAGGAATCTATTTCATCCAGAGATTCCAAATACTCATTCTGGTGCAAATGAAGTGCTTCAGCAACTTCTTTTCTATCTCTTGCTAACTTTTTAGTTATTATTTCAATGGATTGAAATTCAAGTTCCTTTTTAAATATTTCTTTACGCAATTCTTTTACAGCCGGTGTGTATCTGAACCCTGGATTCGTACTTCTAAAAAAAGAGTTAACCTCATTTCGTATAGAAGTATATGCATAGGTCGAAAACTTAACTGAGTGGTTATCTCCATCAAAACGGTCAAAGGCATTCAATAATCCAATATTTCCTATTGACACCATATCTTCGTAGTCATATCCTAATCGATATCCCCAATTGAGATCTCGCTTAATAACCAAATGTACAAGCCCTTTATAACGTTCATACATGGTGGTTTTGGTATGCCACTCCTCATTAATCCATTTTTTATTTTCTGATTCCATCTATATCATCGCCCCTCATTAAATTGTCTACAATATTTATATATCGTTTTCTATAGTGTACATTAAAGGGGCATGAAAAACAACTAGCCATATGAATATATTCAAAAAAGACGCCCTATTGGAAGGACGTCTAACACTTTTATGCGGTATTCTTTTGTTTGGTATAGCTTACCTCACTTTATTCACAATAAGGAACAGACACACCGTGTTCTTGAATAAACATTTGTGTAATATTTTGTGAAACACTACTGCCGTTATATTTAGAGTCAGAAAGAATGAAATAACAACCAGTCACCTGATCTTTTATTTTATAAATGGTAGCTTCTCCAATCCCATCTTTACTCACACTTGTAAAGCTTTCTGGTAAACTAGCATGAGTTGTTTCTGATGATCCCTGACACCCTATTAAACCTATTGACACGATAAAAATAATTCCAATAAAAACACGCATCTTCATCAAAATCCTCCACTCCCTAAGTTTGATTTTATATATGAAATGGTAACCTTATTTCCTTAAAACGGATATATAGATGGACCATTGTCGCCATGAGTGATGTACAGCTTCTCTCCGCTAGGCATCTCCAAGTATTCCTCGTCTAGCACTTGTACTTCATCCCCCTCTTCATCTAGCCCCTCTACCACTTCTATTTCCATAAGAAGACCTGTTTGTTCATCAACTTTAGCCTTACTTCGAATCTCATATCCCCCGTCCCATACAGACACATATGTTACCTCAGTCAATTTTTCCATTTATCCATCATCCTCTCTATTATTATCTAAACTGATTTAGCTTCTCCTATTTGTTTGTTCGGATTATGATATGCCTTTCAATTCAAAACGATAACGAAAAAAGAGCAACTAAGGCACCCTTCCTTTACTCTAAATTTATTTTGGTAAAGAACCCGCGTAAAACTCATGAGTCAAGCGTCTTTTAATAGACTGTCTGTGCGATTTATAGATATTTTTCTGAAAAGTTTCCCACTTTGCATGATCGTGAATCCGGATAATACGGTCGTTTTCAAAAGGACTATATCTAGAGGAAAATACTTTTCTTTCTTTGTGAAAAACATGTTCTATGAATGCATATTGATTACCGTTCGGATACCGTTCTTCTATTATCTTCCAATCCTCTAACCACTTTTCCTCCGAAGTTACAGAAGGGAATCCCCATCCCGTTAAACATTCTTTGATTCGACCTGCCGTCAATTTTTCCATATGAACCATTCTCCTTCTTAACGAAATGTTTTTCTATTCAATTTCCTATCGAAGAGATTGCATTATATTTTTTCACTTCCACAAAGGAAGGACTACCTGAATAGTCTTCATGCACTTTCCAGTTGTTCATCCACTCTCTTGCTAATACATCAAACGCATGATTGTTCTCTTTCGTATTGTTTACTGTAAATGTTTTGTGTTTCACTAGGACATGTGAAAATTTAGTATGTGATATTTCATTATCCCAAGTTATATCTGTATAATCAGACCAATAAGTTCCGTTTGCTGTGATTTGATAATTGACGATCTTATTGTCTAATAGAGCAATACTGACAGATACTAAAGATGGATATTCACTTAACGGTTCTCTTTCATTGTTTTCTTTTTCTAATCCCATCAATGAATGTAGGTTTCTCATTATAGTAGCTAATTTCAACTGAACAACTCCCTTAAAAGTTAATTACGTTACCTTAATGTTTTCACCCCGCTCTTTTATAGGTCAACAAAAAAGATTCTTCCGTTTCTATACCGTTTACGAAAACAATTTCGACAGCAGGGTTTGTTACTTTGAATTACTGGTAACTTGTCACTGCATCTAACACGCCTAATCATTCAAAAATCTTAGTTTCCAATGGATTACTCTCTTTTAATATTGGCTCCTTCATAATATCTTCTCTCCTTTCTACCTGCAGCAAGGCGGCTGCTCCTTATTATTCAATTCTTCCCATGATATGCAGTTCGTTTCCAAACAATAAGAAAAGACGCCTCGAAGGACGTCCAATTATTATTTTATCTGGCTCTTATTCTTAAGTCTCTAGCTTCGTTTACCAGTTCAATTTGCTCTTGACCAAGATATGCCGGAGTTTTTATATTATAAGTCAACAGGCTACGAAGGATGTCGGATGTAGTTGTTCTTTTTGCCATAAGAAAAGACGCCCCCGAGGGACGCCGATTTCTACGCCCTTTTTAAATGGGACGTTAGTATTTTCTTTGGACCTGTCTTAAACTTGCAGACAGCTACATCTTTTCCGTGGAACGCAATAATTGTTCCTTCTTTCTGTCCATGTTTAACGGTATCGCCTACGACGAAATCACCTTGATGTAAAGCAATCTTTGTTGACTCTTTTGCTTTGCTTTTCGGACCTGTTACAGCCAAAGATGGTACTGGTTTTATTGGTTTCGACTCCCATGCCGGTGCTGACTTTTTCTCAGGATTGAGAAGTGCATAAACTTCTGACAAGAAACCACTTGGTCGTACAGTGTCTTCAAATCGCTTGGTATAGCTCATCATGGTTAAATTCTTTTTTGCTCGCGTCATCCCGACATAAAACAAGCGTGTTGCCTCTTCCATATCAGAAACATCTCCTTCTGCCTCTTTCTTTTGGTCTGAACGAGATGGAATAATGCCATCGAGCAAGTCAATCATAAATACATCTTCGAATTCCAATCCTTTGGAAGAATGGAAAGTAGTTAATGTTACTGCATCTTTTCCTTTATTAAGCTTTGACTGTTTCATTGTTTCTTGTAAGTGATCCAATCTAGCAATAAAAGATGGTAAATCTTTTTCTTTCTCCGCAATGATTTCACACATTTCCAAAACTCCAAACAATGATTCTTTTTTCATGCCGAGACGATCACACATTAAACTAATATGATGGTCATATGCAATTGCTTTGCTAGTGCGAATCATTCGTATGGCTTTTTTAGGCTTCACAAACTTCAATCTTTTCGTTTCCTTGTGAAGTGTGTCAACAAGATTCCTTTTCCATGCAGGGGCTTTTTTATTTGCCGCCAGTGCTTCCCACAAATCATCCTCTGGACCGTACTCGTCCAGTGCAGTGAAATCATCTTTCGTCATGTACAATTTCGTCTTTCTTGATATAGCCTCAAATACTTTACGATGCTTGACCTTCGTCACGTATGACAATCGGAAAAAGTTCTTGAGGTCCTTTAAGATGAAATGGTTGAAAAATGAATGAGTTGATTCCTTCTGATAAAATGGGATACCTGCCTTCTCCAAAGCATCCACAATTGCTATAGAGCTCTCATTGTTTCTGTATAGAACAGCTGTCTCTTTGAAATTTTTGTTCTGCTTTATGGCTTTCGTCAATTTCTCAATCTGCTCTTCATACGTCAAGGTAACCTCGATTAATGGTTTTTTATTATGCCCATTATTCGTAAACATTTCTTTCGGATAACGCTTGGTATTTCGCTTGATAAATCGATTAGAAACTTCTACGACTTCTTTTGAAGAACGGTAATTCTGCTGCATGAATAAGATAACTGCCCCAGGATATGCTTGTTCAAAAGCTAACAAGTATTCTGGATCTGCTCCACGCCAAGAATAAATTGACTGATCATCGTCCGCGACTACGCATACATTTCGATGAACACTAACTAGGTGTTCTATGATTCTATGTTGAACTAAAGAAGTATCCTGCGATTCATCCGTCATTACATAATCAAATCGAGTTTGATAAGCTGCTCGCAATTCGGCATCTTCTCGAAGTATTCTCTCCGCATGTGTCAACATGTCATCATAATCGAATAACAGCTGGTCTTGGGACGCCTTATACTTCTCGTAAGCCAAATATATATCTTTCGCATGAGCAGGCTCTACCTGGTCTAGTTCTTTTCCGGACAGCATCCTGTTTTTTACAAACGTAATGTATGTCATGATGCCTTCGATTTCTTCATCTGTAGAGTCCTCGCCATTTGCTTTTTCATAAAGTTCCTTAAGGAGATTCCTCTTATTAGGATATCCCTGCACACTCTTCTCGTTTGTCTCAATTAAAATAGCCTTTTGACCTGTCTTCTTAAGATGTGCTCGAAAGATTTCATAAGCGAGACTATGAATTGTCGAGAAATGGATACAACCAAGTGGTTGATTAGAAAAAAACTTTTTGAATCGTTCATCCATGTCTTTTGCTGATTCATTCGAGAAGGTAACTGCTAATATCTTCGATGGATCTATCCCTTTTTCTTCTATCAAATACCCAATCCGCATGATGGTGACCGTTGTTTTCCCTGAACCAGGTGATGCTAGTAGAAGTACAGGTCCTTCCGTTGTCACAACAGCTTCGTGCTGTACATCATTTAGATTTACACCTATTTCCCTATTTTTACGTTTGAAAAAATCATCCATTATCCATTTTCCTCCTTACACATTCACCTTTTTAAATTGACTGTTCGTCTCCTTTCTTTCGTTGTCCGTCTATCTTATGCGATTACAAGTCTTTTCATTAGTACAGAAAAGAGGCTGCCTTAGGCAACCCCTTGTTGGTTCTCTTCCAGTTTACGTAAGTCATGTGTTTTAACTATTGCTCCCGATTCTCCCAAATATTCAAGTATAGACGCTACTCCTTCATCTTGAGGATTAGGTAGCTGATTAAATCTCATTTTTACTTCTTCAATCTCTCTCATTCCTGATGAAAACCGAATACACACATATGGCTCATTGTTTTTGTATCCAGTTACCAGATAACAACTCTTCTTAAAAGCTGATTCTCCATATGATGATATGCAATTTGACATATATGTCCCTACATCTACTAACGAATGTGTATCTGGAGCTGCAGTAAAGTAAATATCTCCATACACTCCTGATAATTTATCCTGTTCTGCTTTCGTATAAACAATCTCCTTGTTTTTCACACGCAGTTTACGGTGGGTAGACGCAAGTAAATCATGCACCTCTATAATAGAATGACCTTCCACCTTTGGCAGTAGCAAATCGGTTTCTTTTACCCCAATCTCTCGAATAATTTGCTTATACATTCCCAAAGAATCATTTACCTCGCGTGCAATAAAATTGATTGAACGAGACTTGCTTAACAGAGTTACTTTTCTATCGAAATCTTCTTGACTACGGAAGAACTGTTTTACAAATCGCATTCTTAACCTTTTTGAATACGACGGTGCTACTAACATCACCTGAGCATTTCTATCCGAATATCTGCTCGATTCTTTTTGTAGCGATTCACATATCGTTCGGAACTGATCCTTATTGGATATCATTGTCAAAATGTCCGTTTCAGTGTCTAAGTTCGTATGATTAACGGACTCCAGTATACTTAGTGACCGTCCTGTCAGAGCTGGAAACAATGCTTGCATCAATTTTATACGATTTCCACCTTCTGCAATATCTCTTTTCTCTTTACTAAACTTAGAGGCAGGAATCAATCTCCCTGTGTTAATCAAGTGTGGGTTTGCTAGCAGTAAAAAACATTGGGCTAGCTTTTCCGATATGTTATTCCAACTGCCCTTTGGAAATGGTGCCAGTTCTTCTAGAGCACGTTCCTTCAGTGCATAGTCTGGTAAAAGACTTGTTAATCTCTCCATCCATTTGCCAAATTCCTGGTGGATATCCTCTTGTTGCAACGTTAAGCTTTTTTGTTTAAGTCTTTTTGCAAATTCTATTAAATGTACCATTGCCTCATATCCTGGTTTCCCTACATACCTTACCTGTTTATTCTTCTGATCACCTTTTACATAATAAGTTTTCCCAGTTGCTAAGTTCGTCGTAATCCTAAATTTTTCACTCGTGCTATAAAGATGTGACGGTTTATACTGATTTGTCACCTTATCCTTGAAGTGTCTCACTTGAAACGAATTAATGATTAACACAAGAGCAAACTTATGGTCGTCGTTAAAGTATTTGATGGATGCTAACGTTTCTATAAAGTTTTGTTGTATATTATTGCATCCACATGCCATACACCCTTTATCCTGAAAGATTTTTATTATTTGATGCTCTTCTTTAGTCAATGTTAACGAAGTGACCGCACCGCAATCACAATAGTTTGTCCCCTTGTTACTCCATTCCTTATTTCTAAAGTGTCCAAAAAGATCGTGGTCATGTAATTTCCCAGGCACATGCTCTACTTCCAGTATTCCAAACAATCCCTTTTTATCTTTTTTTGCCGGTTTTTCTAGTACGAATTCCATTATTTTTCCTCCTTTTTATTTGCGAATATTTCGCTCCTTATTACTCGATTCGACTATTATATGCAGAAACAATACAGAACATAAGAAGAAACATGATTGCCCCTCCTTTTGTCATTTCTAGGTCTTTCTTCATTTTATTTCGTGATTTTAGAACTTTAAAATTTATAGAAAAGTGTCGGATAATCTGTTTTTCTTGTTAGCAACGAGGAAGATTCACCAACTAAAAAAGACGCCGAAGCGTCTCTGTCAATTAATCATCTGTAGTAAGTTCAAAAGATTCCTCTTCAGTTATTATTCCTTTTTCGACTGCTGCTTTTCTTATTGCTTGTTCTAATGAAATATAGACAAAATCTGTTCTCGTAATAATCCAAGCATCGCCTCCGATATAACGGTATCCTTCTTGACCCGCTGCAGTAACGATAATTTTCTCTTCTTGTATCATATGTTTTTGGAGAATACTAACCATTGATTCTTCGACTTCATCAATAATGTCCCCATCTAGGTTATAAATATCTCGACTCACATACATAAAGTGACCACCAAATAGAATGAATTTACCATCCTTTTCTTCTACTCTTAAATCTTCAGTATTAACTTCTTTTATTTCTTTCAAAAAAGCTTCCCTGTCTTTTACTTGGAAGTATGATGTTTTTGACCATATATTTAGATTTGCCATTAAATATCCATCTCCATTTCTATTATTTATCCTATATTAAATTGTTTTCTTTATGTTCTTCCTCTACTTTAGTAATGAAAGCATCCACATTCTGTTTCAAATCATCAAAAGCAACTGCCCATGCGTCAACTTGTTCTGTCTCTTGGTTTCCCTCGAACTCTACAATGCTATTACGTTCTGCCGTTTCCAAGCGAATAAACGCAGTTTCTCCATAAACATCTGTTTCTTCATACGTGAATTTCCCATCAGCAAAACAAAGTGTTTGTGTCGCCATGGAATCTACCTCCACATGAAATTCCTTAAAAAAGTTTTCCAATTGTTCTACCGTTGCCTTCATCAAGACCACTCCTTTTAATAGAATTATTCCTTTTTCAATGACAGTAAAATACTGTTCCTTTTTTGCCATTTGTCTATTCTATTCATTTAAGTCTGCTTTGATAATTAATAACAAAAAAAACACCCGAATGGGTGCCTTATGCGGAAATAGCTACGGTCGTACTTAATAACCGCAAATCATGACAATCAGTGTTGTATCCGGCATTCGTTAAATAATCAAGGTATTCTTTTAATATTACAGCTTCCACATCTTCATTTTGAACTATGCGATTAAATGATTTTTTCACTTGTACTACTTTTCGCATAGCTGGAACTATTTCAATGCAAACGATTGGCTTATCTCCCTCATATGCTGTTGCAATAATAACCTGCTTATTCACAGCCATTTGTCCATAACTTCCTACACAAATATTCATTCTACTGCCAATATCCACTAGTTCATGAGTATCTAATGCGAGACGAATATCCAGATTGCCAATACTTACTTCTAGTTTTTTCTCCGATTCCTTGTACTCGATAACCTTGTTCTCCGTTTGGATTTTCTTTATCATTGAGGACAACCGATCATGTACGTCTTTTAAATTTTCACCTTTTTTAGGAACTAACATTTCTTTACGTTCTTCTTTGTTAAAGCCTTTATATAACATATCGAACATTCTCAATGAGTCTATCAAATTGCTATTAGCGGTGGAATAAGAACGCTCGATGGAGCTTTCCAAAACCCTTTCAAATTGTTCTCTCTTAGCAAACATATAACGAACAAATCTCTCTTTTAAAGTTGGAGAATATTCCATTTTGTAAGTTGGCGTGATTGTCTCTCTCCAGTCATAAGTTTTGTTTTCATTAATGACCACATTCAAAACTCTCTTAAAGATATCTTTGTTGTGGAACATTGTAAGTGTTTCCATGGTTATCATTTTCCCTTGTGAAAGCAATTCGTCTAACTTCTTTATAGATTGTTTTCCACTTCCAGGAAACATCCCTTTTAAAATTCCCTTTTTTCCTTTTGCCTCCTGTAGCATTTTACGCGTACGTTGGCTTTCCGGAATGAACATATATTGTTCTGTATGTTGATGATATTTATTTGCGACAAACGCTAATTTTTTGATGACTAAGTTAAAGTCATCTCCTATAGAGGTGAATTGAACAGGAAGCAAAACTTGTATATAGTCCGACCATTTTTTTAGTTCTTCCTCATTCGAACGTACAAGCATTGACATATATTCAAGTCTAATATTTAAACCTACAGATGCTTGCCCTGCATAGAACACGCGATTTTTTGATACATCTACGAAATAACTCTTACCTGTTTTTTTATTCGTGTTCAGTACGTAGTTATGAAAGATTGCTACTACCCGACTATTTATTGGGTTGATTCCATCATAAGGAGCTTTCACAAAACCATAAAAGTGACCAGTTACTACAAGTCGTACATTTTCTTCGTTGTCATATGCATGAACCCCGTGCGTGATATGAGACATCTCTTCAAAGAAACGACGGTTTCCGCATTCTGGACATTCTGTTTCTTTAATAATGTCATATGCCTCATTCAATTCTCTAATATTCTTCTGAAGCCCTACTTTGGGAATATGGGTCAGCTGAATTTTGTTTACAAGACGGTAAGTAGCTCCGCATCCACAGTAGTACGTGGCTTCTAGTGAACTATACATATCCTCGTTCACATTTTCCCACTGTATATCCCCTCTATATACACCAAAAGAACCTACTTTCTCCTTATCTCTTTTTCTAACAACCGTGTATTCCATTCCATTCTCCTCCTTAAATGAGCTTGTGGCTCTCCTTTTTAATTGATTCTGTACATCTTATGCTCGAACTCTTCTATATATCACTGGATATACTTACAATCTTTTTCTTGGAACAACAAGGAGACATATGCTAAAATAAAGAAGAAGATAGTTTTAATCCAAATGTCTCCATTTTGGGGGCATTACTAGACTTTTATCCTTAAATCAAGAAGAGAGAAGCTATTTGCTCCTCCCTTCTTTTTTTAGTTCTTATTCGTAATGAAATACAACTTCTTCTTTATCGAGCTTGATGACTCGTTTATCCACTAAACTCTCCAACGGTTCACCTTCCCGTAACATCGTAATTAATGTATCTTTGTCGATATCCTCCAATTGCCACTCTATATACGCTGCTTCGTTTGGAAATAACACCAGATTTCCCTCTTTTAGCTCTACTTTCGCTTTTTCTAAGCTCCAGTTGTACTTTTTCGCCATTACTTCCAATTCTTCTTCTTTTAAATCCCATATTGTCCGTAAAGCAGATTCATTTTTCAAGACCTCTTCTGTTCTTTGTTCCATCAATAAATCACTCCTTTTTAATATTAGTATTCAATTCTTTATCTAAATAATATTGATTAAATTACCAGTATTGTCCCATCATCTGTTGATAGTCTCCCTCACTGAGAATCGTTATGCCCATTTCTAATGCCGATTTATGCTTCACAGTACCGAACACTGCTGGTCCCATAATTAAATAATCGGTATTTCTATTTACCTTATTGTTCACAATGCCACCAAGCGATTGGATTTCTTCTTCAAAGTACATACGTTGTCGAGAAAGCTTTCCGGTAATCACAAAGACCTTTCCTGCAATTAACGAGCTGTCATTTCTACTCATACAATTTCCTCCTTAATGGATGAACAAGTCATCTCCTTTTTGTGTAATCACTTATCTTATGCAGTAGGAGTAGACTTCATAATGAAAAAGACCACTCCTGGAGGAATGGTCAAAGTGTGTTGTTTAGTTCATAACCGCATCGAGTCTTGCTTGAAGTTCCGTTCTTTCTTTGCTATTAGGAAGTTTATTGATAGCCTCCTGTGCACGCGTGAAGTACGGGTCACGCTTGTAGCGTTCTGCGAAAGTAACTTGTTGCTCGGCAGCCTTTAGAAGTGCTGGATCCACGACTGGTGCTTCAGGTCCCGTAGCGATTGCATCTTCAACCGATTGGATCCTTGCTTCAAGAGCCGTTTTATCTGGACCATCTTTCAGCTTGGAAACCTTCTCCTTAGCATCTGTTAGGTATGGTTCTCGCTGATGCAATTCCGCAAGTACTACAAGCGATGTTGCTTCCGTCAGAAGTGCTTTTTCTGCTTCAATCTCTATTGCGTCTTTGACTGCTTGTAAACGTCCCATAAGCTGAGTCTTCTTCAGACCATCTTTGAGTTTATTCACACTTACGTAAGCCTCTGTGAGATATGGTTCGCGTTTAGTTGTTTCAGCCGAAACCACTTTACTTTCCGCTTCCAGCGTAAGTTTTAGCTCTGTGATTCTTTCCGCAAGCTCGGTTTTCTTCAGACCGTCTGGTAACAGCAGAATTGCTTTTTCCGCAAGCGAAATATTGTAGTTCGTTTGCATGCGTTCAGCCTGTTCCACTGAGCTAATTGCTTTTTGAACCAATTCAATATTTGTGATTCTGTCGATTAATTTATTTTTTTCTATACTGTCTGGAAGCAGAGAAACAAGCTCTTTTGCTGAATCAACTTCTGCTTTTGTAGAGTTATCATCTAAATTATCCACAGCTTCTTTCGCATTTTTCAAAAGTACCTCTTCGTTGTTTGCCTTTTCTACTACTGCTATTCTGTCGAGCAGCTCAGTCTTCACTTGACTATTTGGCAACGCCTCTGTAAAATGACGTGCTGTTTGTATATCCACATCCAGTTTTGTTTCTTCAGCCTTGATAACAGCTGCTGTTGCTAGTGCGATTCGTTCAGCCAAAGCTTTCGCATCTTCGATTGCTTTTTGAACGACATCCAATCGATTATTCAGGTTGGTTTTCTCGGTACCATCAGGAAGGTTGTTCACTAGTGAACGGGATGCATTAACATCTGCTTGTGTTTTAGAATCTTCTGCTTTTGTTACCGATGCAGTTGCTGTTACAATCTTCTCAGCAAGTGTAATTTCCGCTTGTACAGTATCTAAACGATTTGTCAGATTCGTTTTATCTGTTCCAGTAGGAAGTGCATTTACAAGGGTTTTAGCTGAATTTACATCTGCTTGTAACTTCGAACCTTCTGCTTTTAAGACTGCTGTAGTAGCAACTGCGATTTGAGTAGCTAATGCTTTCGCATCGTCAATTGCTTTTTGCACGACATTCAAGCGATTTGTTAAGTTCGTTTTCTCCGTACCTGTTGGTAGAGAATTGACGAGTAAAAGAGATGCGTCTAGGTCGGCTTGCAACTTAGATCCTTCTGCTTTCACGACAGAAGTTGTTGCTGTAGCTATTTTATCCGCAAGTGTAATTGCCCCTTGCACAGTGTCTAAGCGAGTTGTTAAGTTTGTCTTCTCTGCTCCCGTTGGCAATGCATTAACAAGCGTACGTGCCGCAGTTACATCAGCTTGTAGTTTAGATCCTTCCGCTTTTACTACTGATGCCGTTGCTGTTGCAATTTGTTCTGATAAAGCTTTTGCGTCATCAATTGCTTTTTGTGCTGTATCCAGGCGAGTTGTTAAGTTCGTTTTCTCTATTCCAGTCGGTAACGCACTAACTAGTGATCGTGCAACTGTCACATCTACTTGGAGCTTAGATCCTTCCGCTTTTACTACTGATGCCGTTGCTGTTGCAATTTGTTCTGCTAAAGCTTTTGCGTCATCAATTGCTTTTTGTACTGTATCCAAGCGAGTGATTAAGCTATTTTTTTCCTTGCTTGATTTTAATGCACTTACTAGCGTACGTGCAGCTGTTAAATCTGCTTGCAGTTTAGATTTCTCCGCTTTCACAACTGAAGATGTTGCTACAGTTAAGTTAGCAAGGTCAATTTCTGATTGTGTAACATCTATTCGAGAAGAAAGCCTATTCCGGTCTGTTTCTTTGGCCAATTCATTCACAAGTAAGCGAGCATTGTTCACATTAACTTGTTGTTTTGTACTTTCCGCCAGTTCAACCGCTTTTGTTGCTTCTTCTAATTGATACTCATATGCAATGGCGTCTGAAAGATTTTCTTCTGTATCATTTTTCAAATCTGACTCTGGTAATTGTTCAACTAGGTCAGTAACACCAGCAAGTTCACCACTCTCAATCTTTTCCCATATTGTTTCAAGGAGTTCAATGATGTCTAGTACATCTTGTACATATTGGGCAACATTTGCACGGTGTGCCCCATTTAACAGAGTTGTCGAATCATCAAAGATGCTATTCAGTGCATCTCTCATTGCTAGTACATCTTCTTTCGTTCCTTCTCCAGTGAGCAAGTAATCTTTCATATTTGCAAGCTCAGTCATCATATCGGTATACACCCCATTGGATGCATCGATCTCTGTTTGCACGGTATTCAAACGATTCGTCAAGTTGGTTTTCTCCGTACTAGCCGACAAAGCGTTGACTAGTGAACGAGAATCGTCTACATCCACTTGTTGTTTCGTTCCTTCTGCTTTGATTACCGATGTCGTAGCTGTTGCAATCTGCTTCGCTAAATCAATAGCTTCTTGAACTGTATATAAACGAGCTGTTAAGTTCGTTTTTTCTGTGCTAGTAGGCAATGCATTTACGAGCGTAAGTGCCGATGTCACGTCTACTTGCATCATTGAACTTTCTGCTTTCAATACGGATGCCGTTGCTGTTGCAATTTGGTTGGCTAATGCTTGTCCATCGTCAATTGCTTTTTGTACTACGTTCAACCGATTCGTCAAGCTAGTCTTTTCGGTGCCAGTTGGAAGTGCGTTC